>JBIKWZ010000013.1:0-50467 GCA_044356035.1 Cyanobium sp.
AGCCATGGATTTTCAGCCACACTCAATCAGCGGAACGCATATCCGATTGTCAGGTAACAAATGATTATTCCTATCGATCTGAATATTGTGCTGCAGATGGGCTCATTTTGACTGGAGATGCCTTTGCATTTCTTGATCCTATGTTTAGCTCAGGGGTTTTTCTAGCCCTACAAAGTGCGGTGATGGCAGCTGATGCCGTAGATGTAGCTTTAACAAAGAATGAGCTCGGCGGCGAGCAGTTTCAAGCCTACGGCCAGGAGCTGTGTGAGGGGATTGAGAGAATGAGAAAATTAATTTATGCGTTTTACACAGAAGGGTTTAGCTTTGCAGAATTGCTCCGCACACACCCAGAAGTACACGGAGACCTGACTGACTGTTTAGTTGGTAATTTATGGAAGAGTTTTGATTCGTTGTTTGTCGCAATTAGTGAGCAATGTGAACTGCCAGCGTCACTTCCCCATGGGCGCACGGCGCTTCATGCCGTGAGACGTTAAATGAATACTTGGCATCACTGTGCGTCTAGAAGAGTGGACTTTGGTGACACAGATATGGCTGGGATTGTACACTTTTCAAAATACTTTTGCTATATAGAGTTTGCTGAGCACGAATTCTTTCGGAAACTTGGCTTTAGTGTTGCGCAGAAGTACGGAGATCTCCAGTACGGCTGGCCTAGGGTTAAGGTTGCTGCTGAGTTTTTGAGTCCATTACGATTTGAGGATGAGCTCGAAATCAGACTTCGACTCAACAAGATTAGTACCCGCTCAATTGGCTATGAATTCTCAATTGTCAAAAAATCAGACCAAACTATTGCAGCCATAGGGAGCTATACGACAGTATGCGTCATTCACAATTCTGATGGTGGCTTTCGCTCTGCACATCTACCTGAAGAACTTTCAAAATGTATGAAAAGCCTTGAATTCGATACTCATAACGAGCCCATTCAGTACCTCCGGCAAGACAGTGATGACAGATGAATTAATCAGCCCCCAGGCAAGGCTCAAAGATATCCAACTTCACAAGCTGGGCAGACTACTGGCGCTGCAGTCTGGCAACAAATTTTATAGTCAAGTCCTGAAATCCTTCGCCAATATATCCACGCTAGAAAGCTTCGAGGAGTACATTGCTAACACACCATTTACAGAAAAACAGCAATTAATAAATGATCAGTTACTGCATCCACCCTATGGAACAAACCTTGCATGTTCATTGGATCAGTACAAAAGAATGCATCAAACTAGCGGAACAACGGCAGCCCCACTCCGCTGGCTCGATACTGATCAAAGCTGGCAGGCAATACTAAATTGCTGGCACCGTATTTATCAGGCTGCTGGCGTCACCACTGTGGACCGCATTTGCTTCAGCTTCTCATTCGGACCTTTTTTAGGGTTCTGGTCAGCCTTTGAAGCGGCAACACAATACGGATGCTTGTCATTTCCAACTGGAGGAATGAGTAGCCAAGCGCGCATTAAACTAATTTTGGATACACAATCAACGGTTCTCTGTTGTACGCCTAGCTACGCTCTTCGCCTTGCAGAGGTAGCCAAAGAAGCCAAGCTGCCAATAGAAACATCCCATATTCAGCGCATCATTGTGGCTGGAGAACCTGGTGGGTCAATTCCAGCAACTCGTGCTCTGATTGAAAGGTCCTGGAATGCAAGGGTCTATGACCATCATGGCATGACTGAGACAGGCCCTATCACTTATCCATGCCCATCCAAGAAGGACACTTTACATGTTGATGAAGAATCCTATTTTGTAGAGATCATAGATCTAGAAAATCAGCACGTCCTGGAAGAAGATCAGGAAGGTGAACTCGTTGTCACCACCCTGGATCGTTACAGTTCTCCTTTGCTACGTTACCGAACTGGTGACTTGGTTCGAGCCAGTAAGAGCAGGTGTCCATGCGGGAGTCCCCATCTGCCCTTGGTCGGCGGAATCCGTGGGCGACGCGATGACATGCTGATTGTTCGCGGTGTCAACGTTTATCCGAGCGCCATTGAAGAACTGGTACGAAGATTTGCTGCAGCAGCTGAGTACCGAGTCATCGTCGATCAACGCTCAGTCATGACCGAAATCTACATAGAAATTGAACTTAAACCTGATGCTCAGGCCACTGATATTCTGAATAATATCCAGCAGGCTATTGCTACAGCGATGACCATACGATGTAAGGTTGAGTCGGTACCGATTGGCTCTCTTCCCCGGCACGACATGAAAGCGAGGAGATGGACTTCGCTGAAGTCTGAACAACTTCAATGAACATTGCAAAAACAACGCTCTTGTATGGACACTTTTCTCCAGCTTGGCCGTCGCTGCAGTCGCTTGGGCAAAAGTCCCTAGTTCAACATGTCACCCCGAGCCTTGACATTCACATAAAAAGCCTGTCCTATCTAACCTGAATACGTAATGGCTAAGACCTTAAATCGCTTGGAGGCTTTCTGGTTTCCTCTTTGCCCGAGCAATCTTCTTAACCAGAAAGCAGCGCTGTCCTACACAGTCTTTGGACGTCACCTGGTAGTTTGGGTTACTCTCGACGGAACGATTGGCGCCCTTGAGGACCGCTGCAGCCATCGATCAGCCCGGTTGTCCCAAGGAGAGATTCACAGCGATGGCTTACTCAGCTGCCCTTATCACGGTTGGCGCTTTGATCCGACGGGTGAGTGCAGGGCCAGACCGCAATGTCCTGATCAAACTATTCCTCCCTCGTGCAGTGTCAGAAGTTATGCCGCCAGTGTGCGCTACGGCTATGTTTGGATTAAATTCGACCGAAGCTCACGGACGTTTATACCTAGTTTTCCGGAATCAGGCGACCCCAAAATACGCCAAATACAAGGATTTCACGAGGTGTGGAACTGTTCGGCTTATCGCCTGATTGAGAATGGTCTTGATAACTACCATCACTTTTTTGTTCATTCGGGTCTCCTCGAAACAGTCACACCGATTCCTTCACCAATCGATAGTGGTATCGAAGAGTCGGACGATGGCTTCTGCTACTCAACGGTTTTAAAACTCAAAAACAGCAATAAACTGAGCGGCGCCTTGGGCCACTTGAATACTTTCGTCACGGTCAAACGTACGGTGTGTTGGCTGGCCCCTTTTGGAATCAGTTTGGAGCTCGATTGGTCGCATGGTCTCTGGCAAAGAATCGTTCAATATGCCATTCCCATTGATCATAAATCATGCGTCATGAACCGTTTTTATTTTAGGAATGACTGCGAAGAGGATGTTGGTATCAAACAACTGCTTGAATTTGAACGCAGCTTGATTGAACAAGATCGTCATATTATTGAGTCCATAAATACTGACGATACGCCTTTGCGCGGGAATTCTGAAAATCTAATTGAAGCCGATCTGCCGATTGCCTTGTTCAGGCGGCGTCTTAAGAGGCTTCTTGCAGCAAGCAAGGATTTGCATTGATCTCTCTGCAAGCTGGCTGAATACGGGAACAGGGATGTGATAGAGGATGAGCGCTTACCCCGTATAAATATTTAGGTTGCTAGGATTTGGCGTACAGGCGGAAGTGAGGCATAGATGTATCATCACCTTAACAGTACTTGCTATTTAAGTTGGGACTATTCCCGTATGGCTGTACTGCTGCTTCAGAATACCAATAGCCAAGCGTAATTCATGCTCCATCTCTTGATTTCTCTTACCACTCGCCTACTGGCTTGTCCGTCAATGGCGCAGGTTGACCCGTGTCAGCCCTTACCGCATGCTCCAGTTCGCAGTCTTCTTCTCCGACTGTGATGGCTTCGGGATCGAGAAGGAACAGGCGCTGCCCATGCCCAGGACATAGCCAGGGCCCAGCACCCCTCTGGAAGGCTGTCAGGAGTGCCTGCAGAGCTGCTCGACGGCCAGGGTTCGTCGCAAGCTGTTTGCGGGGTGGCTCGGGATGGACGGGTGAGCTGGGCTCGTTCACCACCAGCTGCCTACCCCAGGCTAATCCGACCCAAGCGTTGTTTTTAGTCGTAATTTTTCGAGGCCAGGAACGCTTCTTGGTTGCCCCGCTCTTCCCCCGTGCCGGGGTGTCGGTTTGGTTTTCGATGGTCAGTGGGCATCTCTGGCTATCGAGATCAGACCAGCAGCTGCGCACTGCTAGTCGGTTTCTCTACTCCTGCTGGTGGCCTTGCGATCACTAGGAGCAGTAGGTCTTGCATGGCAGGTAGTAAGCCACTCACCGTGCCTTGAGCTGGTCTCTCCTGAGCGTCCTAGTCAGGCATTGGGGCTGCTCTTCCAGATCCTTTAATCAGATGGGCGGCAAATTGACCTCAGCCGGTCACGACAGCTCCTCGTTCTGCCTGAGACTAATGGCGTAACTAAAGCCTGTTTTGCTTCTCGCCCAAAACTGTTGCAGCCCAATAGATTTGAGCAAATCGTTCTGGTAGTGCGGGATTGTTGAAGTAGGTCTTGTTGGCTAGGGCGGGCAATTGGGCGCGGAAATCAGCTGGCATCAGGAGCGTTTATTTGCTCGGATCCTGGCATTGCATTAACGGTTGGTCGATTGATCCCTGAAGCTATGAATAGTTCAAGCTATGAATTTTTGGCAATACCGACTCCAGATCTGACGCCACTCTTGGTTTTTACGATTGTTCCGTTTTTTTGAAGCTGGCGGTGCACCCCTCCACCCACACCAGCACCTCCCCGTGCCCAGGATTCTTCTGGCGATGGGCGCAAACTAGAGCACCTGGCCAACCATTACGGCGGCGATTGCAGAAAACAGCGTGATGCTTAAGGCGGTGAGTGGGTTCTGTCCCTGGGCCACCGCCACGGTGGTCACGATCCCTGCCCCAAGGCAGGCCACCGCCAGCTGGCTAAGCATTTCAGGGCGGCTGTTTGGGGTGGGGCTCATGGATGCTCCGGCGGCTTTGGCCAGAACGTAGAGGTGATTTCCTTTTGATTCTTTGCCTGGCGCCGAGCTTGTTACCAGACGTCGGAGTTCGTTACGCCTCGACATCAACGCCAGCTTTCCTTAGCCGCGGGAAGCGGGTCTGGCCCGGCCGCCGCTGGCCCAGGCCTGCAGAGCCTCCAGTTGCTCCCGGGCGGTGCGCGAAAGGGGCACCACCTGGCTAGCGGCAGCGATGAGGTCGGCTTCGCCGAATTCCCGCTGCTCGGCGAAGGCCAGGTGCATGGCCTCGATCACGGTCTGCTCCAGTTCGGCGCCTGAGAATCCCGCAGTGCGATCTACCAGCACCTCTAGGGTGATGCTGTGCTTTGGCCGGCGGCGTCGCAGCTGCAGATCGAGAATGGAGCGGCGCTCGTCAGCGCTGGGCAGATCCAGCAGGAAAATCTCGTCGAAGCGCCCCTTGCGCAGCAGCTCGCCTGGCAGTTTGTCGACGCCATTGGCTGTAGCCACCACAAACACGGCGCTGGTTTTCTCCGCCATCCAGGTGAGCACCGTGCCCAGCACGCGCTGGCTGGTGCCCCCATCACTGCGGGAATCGCCTCCAAAGCCTTTGTCGATCTCATCGATCCAGAGCACGCAGGGCGCCATCGCCTCCGCCCGCTGGATCATGTCGCGGGTGCGGGCCTCTGAAGCCCCCACCAAGCCGGCAAAAAGCCGTCCCACATCCAGGCGCAGCAAGGGCATGCTCCAGCTGTGGGCGATCGCTTTGGCGGTGAGCGATTTGCCGGTGCCCTGGGGCCCCACCAGCAGCACGCCCCGGGGTAGGGGCAGGCCGTAGCGCATCGCTTCTTCGCTGAAGGCCATGTGGCGCTGCTCCAGCCAGTGCTTGAGGGCGTCGAGTCCACCGATATCGGCGGGGCTGGCCTCGCTCGGGCAGTACTCCAGCAGCTCGCTCTTGGCGATCGCCTGACGTTTCTCCTCAAGTACCTCGGCTAAATCAGCCTCCCCGAGTTGACCGCGCCGCGCCAGGGCTCGGGCGGCCAGCTGGCGCACCCGCTGCTCGCTGAGGCCGTGGCAGGCGGCGGTGAGCTGTTCGCACACGGCCGGTGCCATCGGGTAGCCACTGGCGCCAGCAATCGTGCTGAGCAGTTGACGGATCTCTTCGGCATCAGGCAGGGGGAGATCCAGCAGGGTGATGCTGTCTTCCAGTTCTCTGGGAATTGCCCAGTCGGGGGCTGTGATCACCAGGGTGCGGGGTGCCTGGCGCAGGCTCGAGGCCAGGTTGCGCAGCCGGCGGCAGACGCCGGCGTCTTCGCAGTAGCGGTGAAAATCTCGCAGCACCAGCAGGGCTCCCTGCTCGGGCGGCAGGGTGTCGAGACAGGCCAGGGCCGCCATCGGGTTGCGGGTGGCCTCGCCGCTGCGGTTTGGGGCACCGCTCAAGCCATCAATGAAGTCCCAGCGCAGCAGGGTGCGGCCGCCCAGTCGCTGGGCAGCTTGCTCCAGCAGGCCATCAACCCGTTCCTCCTCGAGGCTGCGGATCCACAGAATCGGCGTGCGGGCCCGGATCAGTAGATCGAGTTGGTCGGCCCAGCTGTCGGTCACGGTGGGAGGCTCAGGGGTTCAGGCCCTGCAGGGCACTCCAGCGGGAATCGATGCCGTCGCCGTCGCTGCTCCAGGTGGCCGGACCGGGGCAGTCTTTGCCGCAGTGATTAACGATCGGTAGCAGCAGGTTTAGTTGCTCAAATACCCAGTGTTCTGGATCGAAATTGCCCCTGGGATCGAGCTGCTCCATTAGGCCGCTGTCGTCAGCCTCGCCCTCGATTGCCATCGAGTCGGATGGGATGGGGACGGGTTCGCCTATCCACAGCAGTTCCTGGTTGCTGGCGCGCAGGGGATGGTTGAAGTGCTGGAGGCAGCGATCGCAGCAGAGGGTGACGATCGTTTCAGCTTTGCCTACCACCTCGAGCACGTTGCCCCGATGGCTGACGTGCAGTTGGCCGCGCACTGGTGTGAGGCTGGCTAGACCCTCGATGGTTTGGTCGATTTGCCAATGGCGCCCAGCTTCCAGGTGCCGCAGATCCGAGAGGGGAACAGGCCGAAGCCGCTCTCCGACAATCGGCTCAGCGTGCTCTGGCTGGGGTGAATTGGACACGGATCACTTCTTGCCCTTGGGTTCGAAGGGCAGGCGACCGCCGCTGGCTGACACAGTCACTGGTTGCTGCGCCATTTGCTGGTCAAGAATCGCCTGCAGGTTGTCAGGCAAGGCTTCGCGGCTGAGCAGGAAGGTCTGCAGGGACTGGAAGATGTTGGCCACCACCATGTAGAGCAGCACCCCAGCTGGTAGAGGGAAGAACAGGAACATGCCGGTGATCATCACCGGGGTGATCTTGTTGGCGGTGGATTGCTGAGGATTGGCGGGCATGCCCATGCCAGAAAGGATCTGGGAGGCAAACAGGCTGGCGCCAAAACCAGCCACCAAGATGGCGATGTCCCAGTTGACGGCGCCATCGGTCATAAAGCCCACTTGGCCGAGAGCCTTGATGAACAGGAAGCCACTGCGGGCTGCCAGACCGGGGATCTTGGCTTCGACTGTGGCGTCACCGGTGCTTAGGGCAGTGATCGTGCCATCAGCTGCCACGCTCACGACGCCTTCTCCCTTGGTCACGCTCCAGGCGGGTGTGTAGGCGTCGCCGTTGTCAATGCCCTGCAGCACCGAAGCAAAGCTCGAGCCGTCTTTGGTGTGCAGCTTCACTTGAGCCGAATCACCCACCCCCAGCTTGGTGCCGCCTTCGAGGCTGGCGATCACCGGCACGTGGTTGGTTTCGGTAACGAAGATCGAATGGCTGGCGCTGTTGAAAGGCTTTGGTTCGACTGCCGCGATTTGCTCAGCAGGCAGCACCTTGAGGTTGAGCGTGTAGGGCACATCTGCGAAAGGTGAGCCCCGCAGGGTGGCAAACAGGGCAAACAGGATCGGCATCTGCACTAGCAGGGGCAGGCAGCCCGCCAATGGGTTGCCGAACTCCTTCATCACTTGGCCCAGCTCCTCCTGCTGCTTTTGGGGGTTGCTGGCGTACTTAGCCTTGATCTCGGCCTGCCGCTTCTGCATGGCGGGCTGGGCGATCCGCATGCGGCGGGCGTTGCGGATCGAGCCGGCGCTGAGTGGGAACAGGGCCAGGCGGATCACCACGGTGAGGGCGATGATTGCCAGGCCATAGCTGGGCACCAATCCGTAGAAGAAATCGAGGATTGGGAGTAGCAGGTTGTCGGAGATGTAGCCGATCACGGCAGAGGGGCTCTCGGGGTAGGGGGGAGCGTGGGCTCAGTGTGACTGATGGTCTAGGCGGCCATGCCCTTGGGTGTGGAGCTTTTGGCTTGGCGGCGCTCCTCGATGTAGGCCTCGAGGTCCCGGAACCCTGGCACTGCGCGCATCTCGAGCTTGGAGCCGTCATTTAGCACCAGCACCATGTCGCCCCAGAGGCCGAAGCCGCGGGGCACACTACGGACCTCCCTGATTTGGCTGTACACAACCTGGGTGCGGTCGCGTCCCAGCCAGCCACCATTCACCTCGATGCGGCGACTGGTGATCCGGAAACGCAGCCATAGAGCCCGCACGATCGCTCCAACTGCGAAAGGAATGCCGATGAGGGTGAGCCCGAGCACCAAGTTGAAGATCAGGTCTCCCTTGGCGGGCCCGCCTTCGTAGAAAACGCTTTCCTGAATGGAGGAGGCGGGGGCAGTGCTCATCGCGTCAGGCCTGCTTGGTGAAGAAGTTGGCTGCATTCTCCCAGCAAGGCCTGGGGGCATTGCTCAGCGCTACCGGGTTTGAGGCTGAGTAGCAGCCAAAGGCAGCGCTGGCCATCGCCGATTTGCTGGGCAAGTAGGTGCTCGTGCAGCAGTCGGCGCAGGCGATTGCGGCGCACGGATCGTTTGTGCACCTTGCTGCTGATCACAATCCCGCAGCGCCAGGTGCTGGGCGGACTTGCCTGCTGCTTGGCAGGCAGGAGTTGGGGCAGGGAGTCCAAAACGCGGAGCAACAAAAAAGGGCCGTGCGTTTTGCGGCCCTTCTGATACACACGGTCAAAGACCCGTTGCCCCTTGAGCCGGTGGCACTGGGGCAGGGCCAAGGCTCTTAAACGGCGAGGCGGGCCCGGCCGCGGCGGCGGCGGGTGCGGATCACGCGGCGGCCTGTGTGGCTGCGCATGCGCACACGAAAACCAGAAACGCGCTTGCGCTTACGACTCGTTCCTTCCAGGGTGCGCTTGGTCATGGCTGGCTCTTCGCTGCGCTTATTGCGTCGGTAATGGGCGTAAGGGCCAACCTATCAGGCGGGGTTGGCGCCGCCCCCAATCAGTACCGCCCCCAATCAGTTGTTAGGCGGATCGATCTGAATCAGCCAGCTGCCCAGGTAGCCGGCCATCGGCACGTCGCCGGGGGCTTGCGCTAGAGCGTTGAACTGATACATGCCGATGTTGAAGGGATTAAAGATGTTCATGTACACCCCAATGGTGCCGGTGTCAGGTACGGGCGTGTCTGGGAAAATCTCAATGGCACCGCCATTGGCCGCCACTTCGATCGTGGCTGGGATGATCTCCTGGCACTTGGTGCGTGACATCATGCCGCCCTCACTCATCTTGCAGAGCTTGACTCGCTTGGGGTCAATCTTGGCATCGAAATAGCTAGGCACGGTGATGCTTAGTTTGAGAATTGCTGTCTTGCGATCTTTTGGCCTGAGTATTAAGTAGTACTCCGAGCGCTTGAGGCGCTGGGTGTCGGTCATGAAGAAGTAGAGCTTGCGGTAGTCCTTGGTGTTATCCCAGCGGAACTCCATCAAGCTGGGCGTGCCCTGGGCCAGGCTCGACTGGGATCCGGTGCTAAGCGCAAATGCTCCAGTAACGAGTGCGGCACTCGCGGCTAGGGCCGGGAGGGCGAGTTGGTGGCGAAGGCGAGGGAAACCCATCAGGGCTGCACCAATAAGTGATTTGATTCTCAGCAGGGAGCTGCTGCCCCGGTGCCTGAGGTGGCCGGCCCAAAAGGTGGCGGTGGGCCTAGGGCTGAGCCCGATCGGGACGCAGGCCAGCTGCCTCGCGCAGGTATGGGTGCACCGGTGACTGCTGCGGATGCAGCCAGGCATGGGCCAGTAGGCGGATGCAGCGAGGCAGATCGCCGGCTACTTCCATTTGCTGGCAATCGAGCAAGGCCACCTGGTCCCATCCCGGTTGGCGCCTGGCGATGGCCGCCGGGAAACAGGCATCCAGATCCCGGGTTACTGAAAAGGTCACCGACACCAGCTGCTCTCCCTGGAGCCCGTTGCGCTCCATCAGGGCATCCACAAGCTCCTTGACACAGGCCTGAATTGCCTCGGCGCTGTTCAGCTCGGCGGTGGTGGCCCCGCGCAGGGCCCGCAGCACAAAACCAGCTCTCATGGCCTGTAAAGCCACAGGGGTTGACCGCTCCAGGCCAGTTCCAAGCTGAAGCTCTCGATCAGCTGGCGCAGTTGGCTGCGGCCAGGCAGCACACCGCCAAAGCGCTTGGGCGGGCTGCCAAAGGTGGTTGGGCGGGTTTTCTCAGGGTCAAGGCCGGCCAGCTCGGCGGCCAGGCGCCTGGCGGTCTCCTCGTCACCGAGCACATCTACTAAACCCAGCTCCAGGGCTTGGGCGCCGCTGAACACCCGGCCATCGGCGAAGCCGCGCACCGTCTCCTGGTTAAGCCCCCTTCCCGTTGCTACGGCCTCCACAAACTGGTGGTAGCTCGAATCAATCAGGCTCTGCAGCAGCTTGCGTTCGCCTTCGCTGAGGGCGCGATCCGGCGAAAGAATGTCTTTGTAGAGGCCGCTCTTGACGGTTTCAAAGCTCACGCCCAGCCGCTCCAGCAGCTTGGAGAGGTTGTTGCCTCGCAGAATCACGCCGATCGAGCCGGTGATCGTGCCTGGGTTGGCCACAATTTTTTCGGCGGCAACGCCGATGTAGACCCCGCCTGAGGCGGAAATGTTGCCGAAGCTGGCCACCACCTTGCAGCCCTTCTCGCGGAGCCGCAGCAGGGCGCTGTAGATCTCCTGGCTGTCGCCCACGGTGCCGCCGGGGCTATCGATGCGCAGCAGCAGAGCAGGGCACTCCCGTTGCTCCACCTGGCGCAGGGCCTTGAGCACCCGGCTGCGGGTGGGGCCGGCGATTGGTCCTTCGATGGCAATGCGCGCCAGGGTGCGACGGGTCTTGCGGCGCCAGGGCCAGGGCATTTGGGATAGGTGAAGTGTTTGGATCTTAAAAACAAAGCCTTCGCCGGCCAGGAAGCCCATGCCCCAGGCCCTGCGATGGCCCTTGATGTTGCTCCCTTTTGCGCTGTGGGGCACGGCGATGGCGGCGATGCGGCCCCTGCTGGAATCCGGCAGTCCCCTGCAGGTGGCAAGCCTGCGGCTGCTGCCCGCGGGGGTTCTGGTGCTGCTGGCCGCCCTATTGCTGGGCCGCTCGCTGCGGGTGGCTGCCGTTGATTGGCCCTGGTTGCTGGCCTTTGCCCTGGTGGACGGCAGCCTCTTCCAGGGCCTACTGGCTCGGGGCCTGGGCCAGACCGGAGCGGGCCTGGGTTCGGTACTTATCGATTCTCAGCCCCTGCTGGTGGCCCTGCTGGCCCGCAGTCTGTTTGGGGAGGCGATCAATCCAGTGGGCTGGGCGGGCCTGCTGCTGGGGCTGCTCGGCATCCTTTGCCTTGGTTTGCCGGCAGCGGTGCTGCGCCACTGGTGGCTCGATGGTCCGGTCGCCCTCGGCGAACAGGCCTGGAGCCATGGGGAGCTGTGGATGCTGGCGGCGGCGGCGGCGATGGCCATCGGCACGGTGCTGAGTCGCTACGCCAGCCGCCAGAGCGATCCGGTGGCAATTACCGGCTGGCACCTTCTGCTGGGTGGCCTGCCACTGCTGGGCGGGGTCGCCTGGGAGGGGCCCCTACTGCCCAGCTGGAGTCTGGGAGAATGGGGATTAATGGCTTACGCCACCGTGCTCGGCAGCGCCCTGGCCTATGGCCTCTTCTTCTGGTTTGCCAACAGTGGTGACCTCACAGGTTTCACCGCTCTCACATTCTTAACTCCCGTCTTCGCCCTGCTCTGCGGGGTTTGGCTGCTTGGTGAGCAGTTGCAGCCGCTGCAGTGGCTCGGGGCCCTGCTGGCCCTGGTGTCGGTGCTGTTGATCAACCGGCGCCAGCAGCTCTGGCGCGGCACCTCCCTGCTGGAGCGGCCCTGATGCGGATCCTGGTGGTGAGTACTCCGGTGGGAGCCCTGGGCAGTGGCCGCGGCGGTGGTGTGGAGCTCACGGCCTGTGCCCTGGTGGCGGGGTTATTGGGGCGGGGCCACCGGGTGACGGTGCTGGCGGCCGCGGGATCCGTGCTGACCCCTTGCTGCCACGCCGCCGAACTTTGGACCTGTAGCGGCAGCTCCCAGACCAGCGCCCAGCACCAGCAGCGCAGTGCCGCGATCACGATGCCGGCCGATGGCCTGCTGCAGGCCTTTTGGCGGCGGGCTCTCTTGGAGGGGCCTGGGGCCGGCTTTGAGGCGGTGATCAACCTGGCCTACGACTGGCTGCCTCTCTGGTTGACGCCCCTAGCGCCCCTGCCCCTGTTTCACCTGGTGAGCATGGGTTCGGTGAGTGAGGCGATGGATTTGGCGATTGCCGAGCTGGCGGCTTGGGATCAGCGGCGCCTCGCTTTTCATACCCGCGTGCAGGCGGAGGATTTTGGCTTGCCCCAGGCGCCGGTGGTGCTGGGCAATGGCTTTGACCTAGACGCCTATGGCTTCTGCGCCGAGCCTGAGCCGCTGCTCGGCTGGGCCGGCCGGGTGGCGCCGGAGAAGGGGCTGGAGGACGCGGCGGCGGCGGCGGCCCAGCTGGGCTTGCCCCTAGCGGTGTGGGGTTTGGTGGAAGACCAGGCTTATGCGGCAGCGGTGGAGGCGTCGGTGCCGGCTGGCACCCTGCAGTGGCGGGGTTTCTTGCCCACCGATCAGCTGCAGCAGCAGCTCGGCCATTGCCAGGCCCTGCTGAATACCCCCAAGTGGAATGAGGCCTACGGCAACGTGGTGGTGGAGGCGCTGGCCTGCGGTGTGCCGGTGGTGGCCTATCGCCGCGGCGGCCCCGGCGAGCTGGTGCAGCCGGGTCTCACTGGACTGCTGGTGGAGCCGGACGACGTGACGGCCCTGGCGGCGGCGGTAGCGCAGGTGGGCACGATCGAGCGGCGCGCCTGCCGGGCCTGGGTGGAGGCCCATGCCTCGCGGGCGGTGCTGGCGCAGCGGGTGGAAGCGTGGTTGATGGCGGGGCTGGATTTGAGGGCGCCTGAGGCCAGGTCTGGCTTGCCATCCAGCGATCGCACGTCGCTTTAGTACGTTGAGCAATTCGGCAAAACGCTCTCTGCCACAGCTCAAGCTTCCCCGCCATCGCCTGGTCTTGCTCTGCACCCTGGCGATCGGGCTGGTGCTGTTTGTGTGGCAGCTCGGCAGCACGGGGCTAGTGGATGAAACACCGCCGTTGTTTGCCGCCTCGGCGCGGGCGATGGCTGAAACGGGCGACTGGTTGATTCCCCGCGTCAACGGCCTGCCCCGCTACGACAAGCCGCCGCTTGTGTATTGGCTGATGGGGGCCCTCTATGCCCTACCGGGGCAGCAGGCTTGGAACCCCCTGGGCACCTGGGCGGCGCGGCTGCCCTCGGCCCTGGCCAGCGTGGCGCTGATGCTGGGACTGGCCCACACGCTCCTGCGCTGGCCCCAACGCTCCCGAGCCCCAGGGGCCACGGCGCTGGCGGCCGCCCTGGCCTACGGCCTTTCGCCCCTGGCGCTGGTGTGGGGCCGCATCTCCGTGAGTGATGCTCTGCTGGCGGGGTGTTTGGGGTTAAGCCTGCTGTTGAGCTGGCGCTGCTACGCCGCAGGCGGGCGCCGCTGGTGGCAGGCCTGGCTGGTGCTGGGGCTGGCGGTGCTGGCCAAGGGGCCGGTGGCGGTGCTTTTGCTGGGGCTCACGCTGCTTTTATTTGGCTGGCTGCAGGCGGATTTGGGCGGGCTGTGGGCGCGGCTGCGGCCCCTGCCTGGACTGGCACTCACCGCCCTGGTGGCGTTGCCCTGGTATGGCCTGGCGCTGCTGGTGGAGGGGGGGCCGTTTTGGCAGAGCTTTTTTGGCTACCACAATCTGCAGCGCTTCACCGCGGTGGTGAACAACCACCTGGCGCCCTGGTGGTTCTTCGGGCCGGTGCTGGTGATCGCCAGCCTGCCGGTCACGCCCTTGCTTCTGCTGGGGTTGGCCCAGGGCCTGGGGCGCCTGCGCGAGCCACTGGCTCCTGCGCTCTCCCTGCAGCGCTTCGCCGCCTGCTGGCTGCTGGCGGTGTTGCTGTTTTTCACGGCGGCCGCCACCAAGCTGCCTAGCTACTGGCTGCCGGCCACGCCAGCGGCGGGCTTGCTGGTGGCCCTGGCTGCCCAGCGGAGCGGTCGCTGGGCCTGGGGGCTGAGCCTGCTGGTCACGGCGCTGCTGGCCGGGGGCTTGGCGGCAGGCCCCCTGTGGCTGCCGCTGATTGTGGCCCCCGAGATGCCCACCCTGGTGGCGGAGCTGTTGGCCGCGCCCTGGGTCCCCCTGGCCGCGGCCTTCTGGGCCCTGGCCCTGCTTCTGGGAGCCTGGGTGGGCTGGCGCAAGGACGCTCTGTCGGGCCTGCTGGCCCTGCAGCTGCCGCTGGCAGTTTTTGTGGCGGCGGTGTTGCTGCCGCTGGTGAAGTTGGGGGATCGCCTGCGGGCCGCCCCGGTGCGGGAGCTTGCGGCTGAGGTCCGCTCCGCCCGCCGGCCCAGCGAGCCGCTGGCGATGCTCGGCATGCTCAAGCCTTCGCTGCATTACTACAGCCGCCGGGTGGTGATCTTTGAGGGTGATGAGCCCCAGCACCTGGTGAACCTGGCCGATCGCCTGCGGCAGGAGAGCCGCCCGGGCCAGCTCGCCAGCACGCCGGCGCAGCAGCCAAGTGTGCTTGTGGTGATTGATTCCGGCACCGCCGCCCAGCCCCACTGGCAGGGACTTCAACCCCAGCTGCTGAATCGCCGCGGTATCTATGCCCTCTGGCGCCTGGAGCGCAGTCGCCTTGAGCAGCGGGCGGCCCAGCTGCGCGCAAAGGGTTTCAACCCCGATTGGCGCGATCCGAGACCCGAGCGCTACTGAGGCGGCGTGCCTTCTAAAGACTGGCTTAGCTCCTTTTGCCGGCAGAAACTGCAATGGCCCCAACGGGCCATCTCGCCTGCGGGGGCAGGGCTGGTGCAGCGGGGGCAGGTGGCCATGCCGTGCACATCCACCCGGCTGGGATGGACGCTCCACACTTCTTCCTCCTGCTGGCGGCCGGGGGCTACGGCGGCGCTGGGGTGGTGCTGCTCCAGGCGTATGTCGCGCACGGTGAAGCCGTTGGCGCGCAGGGCCCCGAGCAGTTGGTGGCGGTTGTATTGGAGCGCCTGCAGCCAGGGGCCAGGGGCGGCGCCCACGGTTAGCAGGCCGCTGTGCAGTCGCAGGGGTCGGCAGTGGGGTGCCAGCTGGGCGCCGGCGATGCGGGGCCAGGCCTGCCATAGGGCTGCCAGGTGTCCCCCTTGCTGCCAGCTTTGCTCCAATTCCCGCAGGCAGCTGGCCAGGGCGCTGGCGGGCTGACGGGGTGGCGGCATCAGCAGGCTCAGATTGCCGAGTTGGCGGGTTTGCTGCCGTGGGGCCTTGGCCATTGCCCGACCCTATCGGCGGTGCGGCAATCCCGCTGCTGAACCAAGCCAAACCCTGGCTAACCTCGAGCCTTGCCCCTGCAGCCTCCGATGGGCTTCTTTGACCGCCTCAGCCGCCTAATCCGTGCCAACGCCAACGCGGCGGTAGGCGCGATGGAGGACCCTTCCAAGATTTTGGATCAATCGGTGGCCGACATGCAGTCGGACCTGATCAAGCTGCGCCAGGCGGTAGCTACGGCGATCGCTAGCCAAAAGCGCATCCAGAACCAGGCGGAGCAGGCCGATTCCCAGGCCAAAACCTGGTACGAGCGCGCTGAACTGGCCCTCAAGAAGGGTGAGGAAGACCTGGCCCGCGAAGCCCTAGGGCGCCGCAAAACCTGCCAGGACACCGCCACTGCCCTCAGCACCCAGCTCCAGAGCCAGGCGGGTCAGGTGGAGCAGCTCAAAAAGAGCTTGATCTCTCTTGAGAGCAGGATCGCCGAGGCCAAAACCAAAAAGGACATGCTCAAGGCCCGGGCCCAGGCGGCCCAGGCCCAGGAGCAGCTGCAGAGCGCCGTAGGCAGCCTGGGCACCAACAGCTCCATGGCCGCCTTTGAGCGCATGGAGGAAAAGGTGCAGACCCTGGAGGCTCGCAGCCAGGCTGCCGCTGAACTGGCTGGAGCAGATCTGGAGAGTCAGTTTGCGGCGCTTGAAGGGGCCCCGGAGGTTGACGATGAATTGGCGGCTCTAAAAAATCGCCTGGCCGGTGGCACACCGGTATCCCTGCCCCTGGCCGCCCCAGCCGCTCCCCAGCTCGAGCCTGTAAAGGTGAGCGAGGTAGACCCGGAGCTCGAGGAGCTCAAGCGTTCGATCGACAAGCTCTGAGCGGCTTGGCAACCCGTCTCAATACAATCGCCATACGCATACGTTTTTAAGGGCTGCTGTCGTGTCTGTCGCTCATCTCACCGATGCCAATTTCCAAGCTGAGGTGACCGATTGTTCTACGCCCGTATTGGTGGATGTCTGGGCCGAATGGTGCGGTCCCTGCCGGCTGATGGCTCCAATGATGGAGTGGCTGGCTGCTGAATATGCGGGTCGTCTGGTGGTGGGCAAGCTCGAGGCAGACGCCAACCCAGCCATTCGCGATGCTTTGCAGATCCAGGGCCTTCCCGCCCTGATCTTGTTCCGAGATGGCAAGGAACTGGCTCGCCACGAGGGTGCCATGGCCAAACCACAGCTTCAGGCTTTTGTGGATGCCCATCTCTGAGCGCCTGTCCCGTCTTGGCAGCGGCGTTTTCGCCCGCAACGACCAGCGCAAATCGGCCTACGCATCCCTTGCCGCCAGCCGGGGTCTGCCCCCACTGCTCGATCTTTCACTCGGCTCCACCGACCTGCAACCGCCCGAGGCGGCCATTGAGGCGATCGCGGCCCAGCTTGGTCAGCCCGCCAGTGCCTCCTACTGCCTTCACGCAGCGACCCTGCCCTTTCGCTCAGCAGTGGCCGACTGGGCCCAGCGGCGCTTTGGGGTGAAGGTGGATGCGGAGACGGAGGTGCTGTTGCTGGTCGGTTCCCAGGAGGGCACGGCCCACCTGCCCCTGGCCGTGCTCAACCCGGGTGATCGGGCCCTGCTGCTCGACCCCTGCTACCCCTCCCACCTGGGTGGTTTGCACCTGGCTTCCGCTGAGCCGGTGTTGTTGCCGCTCGATCCCGAAGCGGGCTGGCGACCGGATTTTGATGCCCTCAGCCCTGAGCAATGGGACGACTTGAAGTTGATGGTGCTCGGCTACCCCCACAACCCCACCGCCACCACGGGTCAGCAGGCTTGGCTCGATGAAGCCGCCGCGCGGGCGGTGCGCCATGGCCTGGTGCTGGCTCACGACAACCCTTACGTGGATCTGGCCCTCGATGGCGAGGCGCCGGCCCTGTTGCGTACCCCCCATTGGCGCGACTGCGGCATTGAGTTTTTCTCCTTTTCCAAGGGCTGGTGTTTGGGGGGCTACCGGCTGGCTTTCGCCATAGGCGCCGAGTGGTTGATCAGCGCCTTGCGCCAGCTCAAGGGGGTGGTGGATTTCAATCAGTCCCTTGCACTGCAGGCCGGGGCAATTGCGGCGCTTGAGCAGGCGCCGCATTGGCCTGAGCAGTTGCGGCAGGAATACCGGCAGCGACGCGATCGCATGGCTGATGCCCTGGAGGAGGTGGGCTGGCCGGTGCGGCGGCCCTCAATGGCGCTTTATTTATGGTTGGAGTTGCCGCCCCAGGCGCGTGTGCGCAGCTGGAGCAGCGAAGCTTTTTGTGCAGCCCTGCTTGAGGCCACCGGCGTGGCCCTGACGCCTGGCAATGGCTTTGGCCCCGGAGGCGAGGGCTGGCTGCGCCTTGCCCTGGTGCATCCGGTGGCTGATCTCGAGGCTGGTGCGGCCCGCATCGGCGCCTGGCTGGCCACCCTTTGAGCTGGCAGCTGCGCCGCCTGCCGGTGTGTGCCAGCACCGAGATCGAACTTGCTCGCTGGCTGCAGCAGCGCCAGGTTGCTGGCTTGCCGCTGCAGCGGCTGGCGGTAACAGCTCGGCGCCAGCGTTTTGGCCACGGTCAGCAGGGGCGGCCCTGGTTGTCGCCGGCGGGCGGGCTCTGGCTAAGTGCAGCCATGCCTTGGGCTGGTGCTTTGCCTGGAACGGCCTCCCTTGGCCTTGCGGTGGCTGTGGGTCTGGCCCAGCAGCTCGAGGCCCTGGGGCTTGCGGTGCAACTCAAGTGGCCCAACGATCTGCTCGTAGGGGATCGCAAAATCGCGGGCCTGCTGCCCCGGATGCGCTTGCGGGGCCTGCGGATCAGCGCTGCCCAGGTTGGGGTGGGTCTCAATGGTTGCAACCGGGTGCCGCCTGGAGCCCTTTCGGTGGCAGAGGCCCTCGGCTGCTGGCAGGGCCACCCCCTGGCGCGGCCAGAGCGCTTGTTGCCCAGGGTGCTTGCCGGTCTGGAATGGGCTGCGGCCCATGCCCAGCAGCCTTGCCAGGTGCGCGACGCCGCTGAAGCCCGGCTTTGGCGCCCGCCGTCGGGCTGGTTGCACGAAGGTGAGCTTTGGCAGGTGCTTGGTCTGCATGCCGATGGCCGCCTGCGCCTCAGCCGGCAGGGGCGGGAGCTGGCCCTGCAGCGCCACTTCTGAGGCAGCTCCTCCGCATGGGCGCCGTTTAGACCGGATTTTTACAATGGTGGCTATGCGCGATCGCCAGCCACCGGGGCAAGCCCCCCTGCACCCTGCTGCCCCAAGCCCCCGGCGCCGTGGCCGAGCCCTGCTGGCGATGCTGCCCCTTGTTGCCGCGCCCCTGCTGGGAGTGGGCCTGGCCCAGCCGCTGCTTCCCGATCCGGCTGCCCTACCGAGCCGGCCGCCGGCCCGTTTTGATGTCTCCCTCGATGAGCTGGTGCGTGATGGGGTGGTTAGTCCGGTGGAGCGGGCCCGGATTCGTTCGGGCTCCGGCACGACCCCCTTCAACGTGCCGGCTCACCAGCAGGCCTGCAGCAGCGGCGCCCTTTCCCAGCAGGAGTGCAGCAGTGGTGTGGTGGTGCGCTGGCGCGGCCGTACCAACAACGGCGTAGATGGCGGCCTAGCAGGCACTGAATCTTTTGGCCGCCATAACGGCGAAGGTCGCTTGCCGCCGCCGCTCACGGTGCCGGTTTCGGCCCTGCTGGCCGGCGCTGGCGGTAGCTTCCGCCTTGCCGATGTCTTTGGGGTCACGCCCCGCCCGGCTCCGATCGGTGGCAACGGCAACCGCAAGCTGCTGTTCCCTCTTATTGGCTCGGCGATCACCAGCAGCAACTTCGGCTACCGGCTGCACCCCATCCTGGGCAACTGGCTGATGCACGCGGGCCGCGATCTGGCGGCTCCAGAGGGCACGCCAGTGGTTTCAGCCCTGGGCGGCTTGGTGGTGAGCAGTGGCGTGGCGGGTGGCTACGGCCTGGCGGTTGAGGTCGAACACGATCGGCCGCGGCGTCGCACCCTCTACGGCCATCTCAGCGAGCTCTACGTCAAGGAGGGCGATCGGGTGCGCCAGGGCGAGGTAATCGGCAGGGTCGGCAGCACGGGCCTGAGCACCGGTCCCCATCTGCACTTTGAGCTGCGACTGCCCGGCGACGGCGGCTGGGTGGCGGTGGATCCTGGTGATTTAGACCCGGGCAAGGGTGCCGCCGGCAGCGATGCAATCGCCCTGCTGATGGGGCAGCTACTGGAGAGGTTTGAGCGGCCCCGACCCGTCAGCTGAGGATCCGGCCGTCGCGGAAGTGCACGATCTTCTCGGCCCGGGCAGCCACGTCGTCTTCGTGGGTCACCATCACCACGGTCATGCCGCCGCGATGCAGGGCATCGAAGATGTCAAGTACTTCGGCGGTGGTTTGGGAATCGAGGGCGCCGGTTGGTTCGTCGGCCAGCAGTAGGGCGGGCTGGTTGATGATCGCTCTGGCTATGGCTACCCGTTGCTGCTGGCCGCCCGAGAGCTGATTGGGCTTGTTATTTAGCCGCTGCCCCAGCCCCACCCGCTCGAGGGCCGCCTGGGCCCGTTGGCGCCGCTCAGCCGCAGGCACCCCCGCGTAAATCATCGGCATGATCACATTGTCGAGGGCGCTCAACTGGGGCAGCAGATGGAACTGTTGAAACACAAAGCCCAGGTCGCGGTTGCGCAAATCAGCTAGCTGGTCATCGCTGAGTTCTTCCACCGGAGTGTTGTTGAGCCGGTAGCTGCCACTGGACGGGCGGTCGAGGCAGCCGAGAATATTCATGGCCGTGCTTTTGCCGGAGCCGGAAGCTCCCATCACGGCTAAGTAATCGCCTCGATTGACGGTGAGATCCACACCATCGAGGGCTTTGACGACCATCTCGCCGCTGCCATAAACCTTGTCTACGCCCTGCAGTTGGGCAACGGGATCGCTCATCAAATCGCTGCCCTGTTCTAAAAAAATAACCTGTGCTCAACCAATGGCCTGAACCAGCATCGGCGTGCCGGTAACTGCCTGGCTGGCCCAGGTGAATAGGGGGTTGGAGAGAATGCCGCCCACGGCTGTGACAATCACGCAGCCCACCAGGGCGGTGCGCAGAGCGGGCATGCCAGCCACAGACCAATTGATAGCCGGGTAAGCCTTCACCACATCTGAAGCTTCCTGGGGCTCCTTGACCACCATCATCTTGATTACTGAGATGTAGTAGTAGATCGACACCACCGAGGTGACCAGGCCCACCACCACCAGCAGGTATTGGTGATCGGCCCAGCCGGCAAAAAATAGATAAATCTTGCCGAAGAAGCCCAGCATTGGCGGAATGCCTCCCAGCGACAGCAGGCAGAGGCTGAGCCCCAGGGTGATTAGCGGATCCTTTTGATAAAGGCCGGCGTAATCGGCGATGCGGTCGGAGCCGGTGCGCAGCGAGAACAGGATGATGCAGGCGAAGGCGCCCAGGTTCATGAACAGGTAGGCCGCCATGTAGAGCACCATCGCGGCGAAGCCGTCTTCGGTGCCGCACACAAGGCCGATCATCACGAAGCCGGCCTGGCCGATGGAGCTGTACGCCAGCATCCGTTTCATCGAGGTTTGGGCCAGGGCCACCACGTTGCCCAGCACCATGCTCAGCACCGCCAGCACGGTGAACAGCAGCTTCCACTGGGCGTCAAAGCTCTCGAAGCAGCCCACCAGGATGCGCAGGGCCAGGGCAAAGCCGGCGGCCTTGGAGCCCACCGAAAGGAAGGCCACCACCGGCGTTGGCGAGCCCTCGTAGACGTCGGGGGTCCACTGGTGGAAGGGCACCGCGGCGATCTTGAAGGCCACCGTGGCCAGCACGAAAACCAGGGCCAGGGCGGTAACGGGCGAGGCGCTGGTGCGCAGGGCCAGGGCTACGGCGTCGAGGCCGGTGGCACCGCCGGTGAGGCCGTAAAGCAGGGAAGCGCCGTAGAGAAATACGGCCGCGGCTGCCGAACCCACCAGCAAATATTTCAGCGCTGCCTCCGAGCTGCGGGCATCCCGCTTCATGTAGCCGGCCAGCAAGTAGCTCGAAACCGACAGGGTTTCCAGCGACACAAAAATGGTCACCAGATCGGTGGCGCCACACAGGAACATGGCGCCGAGGGTGGCAGCCAGCAGGATGCCGGCGTATTCACCCACCGGTGTGCCGCTCTGCTCCACGTAGCGCCAGCTGACCAGCAATGAAATCAAGGTGGAGGCCGCCACCACGGCCCGGAAGGCAATCGCCAGGTTGTCCGCCAGGAAGGAGCCCAAGAAGGCGGGCTGCAGGTCGGGGGTGTTCCACTGCAGGGCAAGCAGCACTAGGGCGCTGCCCAGGCCGGCGTAACAAATCGGTGGCACCCAGCGGCTGGCCGCCTTCTCGCCAGCGAGATCCACCACCAGGCAGGTGAGCAGCGCGATCAGCACCGCCGCCTCCGGGGCGATGGCGCCAGCGTTGAGCTGGAGATTTAATCCTCCCGTTCCGGCACCACTGCCGATCGCATCGGCCACGGAGGAGAGGGCGCCCAGCAGGAACATCAGCGAGGGGACCGCGAGGTGGAAGCTGTGATGTGGAGGACTGTAGCGGCGCCTGGCTGTCGACTTGGGCGCTTGATGCGATAAAGAGGGAAGCGGTAAGTCGCTGGTCTGTGGGTCACACCCTGGTCATTGTTGAAAGTCCGACGAAGGCCCGCACCATCCGCGGCTTCCTTCCCAAGGACTTCAAGGTGGAAGCCTCGATGGGGCACGTACGCGACTTGCCTAACAACGCAAGTGAGATTCCGGCGGCTCACAAAGGTGAGAAGTGGGCCAATCTCGGCGTGAATACCGCCGCCAACTTCGAGCCCCTCTACGTGGTGCCGAAGGACAAGAAAAAGGTGGTCAAGGAGCTCAAGGACGCCCTCAAGGGCGCCGACCAGCTGCTGCTGGCCACTGACGAAGATCGGGAGGGGGAATCGATCAGCTGGCACCTGCTGCAGCTGCTTAGCCCCAAGGTGCCGGTGAAGCGCATGGTGTTTCACGAGATCACCAAAGAGGCCATCAGCCGGGCTCTCGAGGACACCCGCGACCTCGATATGGAGCTGGTGCATGCCCAGGAAACCAGGCGCATTCTCGACCGGTTGGTGGGTTACACCCTCTCGCCCCTGCTGTGGAAAAAGGTGGCGTGGGGGTTGAGCGCCGGCCGGGTTCAGTCGGTGGCGGTGCGCCTGCTCGTGCAGCGCGAGCGGGCCCGCCGGGCCTTCCGCAGCGGCAGCTACTGGGACCTCAAGGCCCGGCTGGAGCAGCCCGGCGGCGGCTTTGAGGCCAAGCTCAGCCATTTAAAAGGGGAGCGGATAGCCGGAGGCTCCGACTTCGATGAGAGCACCGGCGCCCTTAAGGCCGGCAGCAAGGTGAGGCTGCTGAGCGAGGCCGAGGCCCGCCAGCTCCAGGTCCAGGTGCAGGCCAACCCCTGGCAGGTGGCCTCGGTAGAGGAGAAGCCCACGGTGCGAAAGCCCGTGCCGCCTTTCACCACCAGCACCTTGCAGCAGGAGTCCAACCGCAAGCTGCGGCTCTCGGCTCGGGAAACCATGCGCACGGCCCAGGGCCTCTACGAGCGCGGTTTCATCACATACATGCGCACCGACTCGGTGCACCTCAGCGACCAGGCGATCAACGCCGCCCGCAGCTGCGTCAGCGAGAAGTACGGCAAGGATTACCTCAGCCCCAGCCCCCGCCAGTTTTCCACCAAGGCCCGCAACGCCCAGGAGGCCCACGAGGCGATTCGCCCCGCCGGTGAGTCCTTCCGCACCCCAAACGCCACAGGTCTTGATGGCAAGGATCTGGCCCTCTATGAGCTGATCTGGAAGCGCACCGTGGCCAGCCAGATGGCTGATGCCCGCCTCACCATGCTCGCCGTGGAACTGCAGGCCGATGGCGGCGCCCTGGGCCCAGCCCAGTTCCGGGCCTCGGGTAAGCGCATCGACTTCGCCGGTTTCTTTCGTGCCTACGTCGAGGGCAGCGACGATCCCGACGCGGCCCTTGAAGGTCAGGAGCTGCTGCTGCCGGCCCTGAAGGTGGGCGACAGCCCCTCCTGCAAGGCGGTGGAGGCCCTCGGCCACCAAACCCAGCCTCCCGCTCGTTACAGCGAGGCGGCCCTGGTGAAGATGCTGGAGAAGGAGGGCATCGGTCGCCCCTCCACCTATGCCTCGATCATCGGCACGATCGTCGATCGCGGCTACGCCACCCTCGCCAACAACTCCCTCACCCCCAGCTTCACGGCTTTTGCCGTGACGGCCCTGCTGGAGGAGCACTTCCCGGATCTGGTGGACACCAGTTTCACGGCCCGGATGGAGAACACCCTCGATGAGATCTCCCACGGTCAGGTCCAGTGGCTGCCCTACCTGGAGAGCTTCTTTAAGGGAGAAAAGGGCCTAGAAACCCAGGTGCAGCAGCGGGAGGGCGATATCGATCCCGGCGTGTCCCGCACAGTTGAGCTGGAGGGCCTGCCCTGCGTGGTGCGCATCGGCCGCTTCGGCGCCTACCTGGAAACCAAGCGCGTCGCTGAAGACGGCACCGAGGAGCTGCTCAAGGCCACCCTGCCCCAGGAGATCACCCCTGCCGATCTCGATGCCGAAAAGGCGGAGCTGATCCTGAGGCAAAAGGCCGATGGGCCTGAGTCCCTTGGTGATGACCCGGAAAGCGGTGAGCATGTGTATCTGCTGTTTGGCCAGTACGGCCCCTATGTGCAGCGGGGCCAGGTGAGTGATGAGAACCCCAAACCGAAGCGAGCTTCGCTGCCCAAGGGCGCCAAGCCCGAGGAGCTGAGCCTGGAGGATGCCCTCGCCCTGTTGCGGTTACCCCGCCAACTCGGCGACCACCCGGAGGGCGGTCGGGTGGAGGCGGGTCTGGGTCGCTTTGGTCCCTACGTGGTGCACCACAAGGGCAAAGGCGAGAAGGACTACCGCTCGCTCAAGGCTGAGGACGACGTACTGGTGGTTGGCCTTGAGCGAGCCTTGGAGCTGTTCGCCATGCCCAAGAAGGGCCGTGGCGGCCGCACGGCCCTCAAGGACATAGGCGTCCCCGAGGGCGACGACGAGGCGATCCAACTGTTTGATGGTCCCTATGGCCTCTACGTCAAGCAGGGCAAGGTGAATGCTTCGCTGCCGGAGGGCACCACCGCCGACACCATCACCCTGGAGCAGGCGGTTGTGCTGCTGGCCGCTAAGGCAGCTACGGGCAAAGCTGCGGCCAGGAAGCCGGGAGCTAAAAAGCCAGCAGCCAAAAAACCGGCAGCCAAGGCCCCTGCGGCAAAGAAAGCTCCCAGCACCACCAAGACCGGCCGGCTGCGCGCCAGCGCGGTGCGGGTGATCAGGGCGGCGGACAGCTGATGGCAGGCGCCGGCCGCACCCTTGGGTCGCTGCTTTGCGCCCTAGCGCTGGCTGGCTGCAGTGGCACCCGCTTTGGCGACCAGCTGGCGCGCAGCTTCTCAGCGCCCCCGGCCCAGCCCGCCCAGCCGGTCTCGCCTGCCCCCAATCCAGCTACCGCCACTCCCGCCTCCAAAACTGCCTCCCCCACGGCTGCCTCCCCCAAAAAGGTTGAGCCCAAGCCCGTAGAAGCCAAGCCGCCAGCCGTCAATCCCAGTAAGCCAGCCCCTTATCGCATCACGATCCAGCTGCCCTCCGCAGATCCCGCTGCCCCGGCTGAAGCGGTCACCCAAGCCTTGCGCGCGGCGGGGGTGAGTTTTGAGGTGGAGATGATTGAGCGGGTCGGAGCCGCCGCTACGCCGGCGCCTGCCCCCACGGTCACACCGGCGCCGGCACCGCGCTGATGTCGTCCCGGCGCCAACTCAACCGCGGCCAGGCCCGCCAGTTGATGGATACGGCCTACCTCGCCGCCGCCACCGCCCTGTTGTGGGTGGCGCTCTACTACCTGCCCGTGGGCAGCCCCCTATTTCGCCTGGCCCTGCCCCTGCCCCTGGCCCTGTTGCAGTTGCGCCATGGCTGGCGCTGTGCCGTGGAGGGACTGGTAGTGACCGCCCTATTGCTGGTCGCCCTGATGGGTCCGATCCGGGGGCCCTTGGTGGTTTTCCCCTATGGCTTGCTGGCGTTGTGGCTGGGCTGGTGCTGGCGGGCCAGGGTCGGCTGGCGCTCCAGTTGGTGGCTGAGCTGGGGCGTGGGCAGCCTTATCGGTGCAGCCGGCTTCCTGGTGCGGGTGGCGGTGCTCTCGGTGTTGGTGGGTGAGAACCTTTGGGTGCTAATCACCACGGCGGCGGCTGGTTTATTGGAGAAGCTGGCCGGCTGGCTGGGCCTGGCGGCATCGATTGAGCTGGCCCAGGTGCAGCTGGCTGCGCTGGCGCTGGTGTGGGTGCAGAACGTGATCGTGGTGCTGGCCCTGCACGCGGTGGCCTACTGGATCTTTCCGCGCCTGCATTCCCCCATCCCAGAGCCCCCGGATGCCCTTCGGGCCCTGGTGGCCCTGGACCCTCTCTGAGTGGCCTAATGGCCCCTGCTTCTTGGACCCAGGCCCTGGAGCAGGGCTGGCATCGCAGCCGCACCCTGCTGCTGCTCGCCGCCACCGATACGGCTGCGGTGCCTGGGATTTCGGCCGCTGGTGCCTCGCCCCAGGCCCGGCTGGGCACGGCGGCCGCCGATGCCGAATTGCTGCTGCTGGGCCCCGGTGGTCGCCGCTGCCATGCCCTGCCGCCCCTGCCGGCGGGGGTGAGCCCGGCCCTGATCAGCCATGTGGTGTTGAGTCAGCTGGGGCTGCTGGAGCGCACCCAGGTGCTCGATCTGGGCTGTGCGATCGCGGCGGCGGTGCCGCACCTGCGCCTGCCGGGGCTGGAGAGTGCCGGCCCGGCCCGCTGCCTCAGCACGGGCCAGGCCCTTGCCCCAGCCAGGGTGGCGGCCCTTGTGCAGCGTGGCAGCGCCTGGGGCAGGCGCTGGGATCCGGCCGAGCCGTTGCTGCTGGCCGAATGTGTGCCCGGAGGCACCACCACGGCCCTGGCGGTGCTCGAGGGCCTGGGGGTGGCGGCGTCGGGTCTAGTCAGTGGCAGCCTGCGCCAACCGGCCCACGGGCTCAAATCGGCCCTCGTGGCTAAGGGTTTGGCTGCAGCAGGTTTTGAGACGGCAGAGCTGGCGGCAGTTGCGGACCCCCTAGCATTTGCGGCTCCCCTAAACGTCTTGGCGGCGTTGGGGGATCCCATGCAGGCATTCGCTGCTGGGCTGGTGGGGGCGGCGGCGCTCCGCGGCGCGCCGGTGCTGCTGGCCGGTGGCAGCCAGATGGCGGCGGTGCTGGCCCTGGCCCTAGCCCTGGCTCAGCCAGGGCAGCGGCCAGCCCTGGCGGATCGCTTGGTGGTGGCCACCACCGCCTGGGTGGCCGAGGAAGCTGGCAGCAACCTGGCCCTGCTGCTGGAGCGCATAGGTGCCCGCTGGCAGGTGCGGCCGCGGCTGGAGGTGGCGGCCCTGCGCTTCGAAGGCTGCAGCAGCGCTGCCCTACGCGACTACGAGCGCGGCTACGTCAAGGAGGGGGTGGGGGCCGGCGGCCTGGCCCTGCTCTGGCAGCTGGCTGGCCGGCAGCCAGCTGCCCTGGCGGAGGCCTGCGACGCAGCCTGCCGGCTGGAGCTCGGTGCCTAGGGTCGCTGCCATGGCATTCACTCCCGCTGTGCTCTCCCGTCGCCGGCTGCTGCAGCTAGGGGTGGGCGCTGGCGCTGGCCTGCTGGCCGCCTGCCGCTCCGCTGCTGGCCCCGAGCTGCTGCTGGCAGAAGCAGACCTGCCCGCCGCCTGGCTGAAGCAACTGCCCGCCCCCTGGCGGACACGCCAACTAGCTGATGCAGCTGCTGTGCAAAAAGCCATGCGTGAGCTTGGGCAACTGCCGGCTCCTGGTTTGGTTGCTCTCAGTGACGGCTGGGCCAGTGGCCTGGGCCGGCAGCAGCTCCAGCCCTTTGAGGCGCCGCGGCTGTGGGCTCGCCTGGCCGCCTTCAGTGCCCCGGTGGCCCGCCTGTTTGCCCCGGTGGGTGAGGCGCAGCTGGCCTTCCCCTGGGCCTACAGCCCCTGGGTGATCGCCCTGCGCAGCCGCCCCGACCTGGCCGGCCGTCGCCAGGAGGGCTGGCCGCTGTTGCTTGATCCCAGCCTGCGCGGCCGGTTGGTGCTGCCTTCCAGCCCCCGCATCAGCCTGGAGATCATGGGCGGCGATTTTGAGCGGCTGGAGCGGTTGCGGGCCCAGGCCCTCGCCTACGACGACCGTGACGGCCTCAATCTGCTGCTCAGCGGGGATGCTGAGGCGGCGGTGCTGCCCCTGCAGCGCCTGATTCCCCTGCTGCGCCGCGACCAGCGCCTGGCGGTGATCTGGCCCGACAGCGGCGCGCCGCTCAGCTGGCAGCTGCTGCTGCGGCCTGCGGGAACTGCCTCATCAGTGCCACCACCACTGGAGTGGCTTGGGGCGGTGCTGGAGCCGCCGCTGCTGGACCAACTGCTGGCCCGCGGCTGGGTGCCGCCCCTACCCCAGGCCGATCTGGCGCCGGTAGCGCGGCGCTTCCCTGCAGCGATTGCCTCGCTGCTGCTGCCCGGCGACGCCCTGCTGCAGCGCTGCTGGAGCCTGCCACCCCTTTCTTTGCCCCAGCAGCTGGCCCAGCAGAACCTCTGGGATGCGGCCGCCCCCAGGCCCTAGCCCCAAAGGCGGCGGCGGGGGGCGGCGCTCAGGCGCCGGTGGGTGTCGGCCAGCAGCGCGGGGATGGGCAGCTCGTGGGGGCAGCGGGGCAGGCAGGCGCCGCAGGCGCGGCAGGCCTCGGCGTTGAGCTCCTCCCACCAGTGGCCGGCGCGGCCGATCAGGTTGTAGCGCTCCTGGGCAAAGGCCTCCATGCCGTGGCCCACGGCCAGGTTGCGCAGGCGCAGGAGTTCGGGGATCGGCACGCCGTTGGGGCAGGGCAGGCAGGCGCGGCACTGGCCGCAGCGCTCCGCCCCCAGGCGCTCGCGGCTGGCTGCATCCAGGCGCTGCAGGGCTGAGCGTTGTGCGGCACTCAGAGCGGGCGAGGGCACGCCGATGGCAGCGGCCCAGGCCAGCTCTTCCGGCTGCTCAGCCCCCAGGCTCAAGGTGGAGATCCCTTGATCGAGCAGGAAGCGATAGGCCAGCTCCAGGGGGTGAAACGGGGCGCAGTCGGCCAGCAGCTCCGCTGGTGGGTCGTAGAGGCGGCCGCCCTTATCGGCTGGCGAGATGGCCAGCACGCCGATCCCCTGGGCCAGGGCGGCGCGGGCGATCGGCAGGAGGGTCTGGTCAAACAGGTGCACATGCAGGCTGCATAACGTGAAGCTCCCCGAGCTCAGGGCGGCTTCGATCAGCTCGGGCGTGCCGTGGCTGCTGAAGCCCACCTGACCCACCAGCCCTTCATCTTTGGCCCAGGTCAGCAGGTCGGCGCCGGGCCCCTTAAGTGCCCACTCCAGGTGTTCGGGGCGGTTGAGACCATGCACGGCCAGGTTGGTGAGCTGGGCCACGCCAAGGCGCGCCAGGATCGAGCGCAATTGCCCCTGGCCGGTGGCCAGGTCGGGGCCGGGCAGCAGTTTGCTGGTGATGCGCCAGCCGTCTGAGGGGCCCAGGTTGTCCCGTTGCAGGGCTGCTAGGGCCTGGCCCAGGAAGGCTTCGGCGGGCCCGTAGGCAGGGGCTGTTTCCAGGTGGTTGATGCCGGCGGCCAGGGCTGCCCTAAGCACCGCTTCCATCTGGGCGGGGCTGCCCAGGGCCCGCATCGTGCCCAGGCTGAAGGCCGACACCGCCGGCCCGGCGCCGTAGGGGCGCTGCAGCTGGTTTTCAGACTGTTGGTTCATCCCCAGGTTGGTCGGCTTCGGGGCGGGCCTGTTTGAGGTGGCGCACCAGGTCGGCGGGGCTGGTGCTGTCTAGGAAGCGGCGGAAATTGTCCTGCTCCTGGGCGTCGGCCTCCGCATCCACCGGGATGGAGGCATCAGCCACAACCTCTTCGAGCATCCAGATGCTGCTGCCGGTGCGCAGGGCGAGGGCGATGGCATCGCTAGGCCTGGCGTCGAGCTCGATGCTTGATGCTGCCGTTTCCTCGCCAGGAGCCGCCCCTTCCCCATCGCTAGCGCTGAGTTTCAGCACGGCGCGGAAGGTGCTCTCTTCGATCGTGTGAATTACAACCCGGTCGAGCTGCAAACCACCAGCGTCGATTAGGTCGGCCATCAGGTCGTGGCTGAGGGGGCGGGTCGGCGGTTCTTCGCTGAGCCCCGCCAGGATGTTTTGGGCTTGGGCCTGGTCGATCCAGATCGGCACCTGGCGCCGGCCGGATGGATCGCGTAGCAGCACGATCGGGCTGCGACTGGCCGCATCAAGGGCAATTCCGGCAACGCGCATTTCAACCATGGCCCGGCGCAGCCTTTTGACCGATTATGGCGAGGATGGATCGCCCTGGGCTGGACAGCAGATGTTTACCGGGCTGGTGCAGGCCACAGGCATGATTCGCCGCTCGCCCCACGGGGTTCAGCTGCAGTGGGCTGCAGCCCCGGGGGCTAGCTGGACTCCAGCGGACCTGGCCCTGGGCGACAGCGTGGCGGTGGATGGGGTTTGTCTCACCGTGGCGGGGCGGCTGGCCGATGGCTTTCGCGCCGATGTCAGTGAGGAAACCCTGGTCCGCACCACCTTGGCCGCCAAGGCAGACCGGGGCGGCAGGGTGAATCTCGAGCCGGCCCTGCGCCTGGCCGACCGGCTTGGTGGCCACCTAGTGAGCGGCCATGTGGATGGGCTGGGGGTGGTGCGGGCCATCGCCCGCCAGGCCGCCTCCTGGCGGCTGGAGCTGGCCTGGCAGAACCCCGCCTACGGCCGCTATGTGTGCGAAAAGGCCAGCGTGGCGGTGGATGGCATCAGCCTGACAGTGGCCGGCTGCGACCCCGATGGCGCCGGCTTCTGGATTGCCGTGATTCCCCATACCTGGGCCAGCACGACCCTGGCGCAGCTGGCCGTGGGGGATGGGGTCAACCTGGAGGCCGACCTACTGGCCAAATACACCGAGCGTTTGCTGGCTGCCACCGGCCCCAGCGGCGCTGCCGAGCCGATCAATGCCCCCTGGCTGGCTGATCACGGCTGGATCTGACGTCTGCGCTTGGCGTGCCTACGGTCGAGGTGATGTTGCTGCCATAGCGATGGGCTCAGGTCTGTTTTCGTCCAAGGGCGAGGGATTGAAGGCCTTCACCCTGTTTGAGGGGGTGTTGATGCTGGTACTTGGGGTGCTGGCCCTGATCTTCCCAGTGCTGGCTTCCGCCTGGATCACCGTGATTGTGGCGGTGGGCTTTCTGGTGGGCGGCATCGTGGGTTGGGTAAGCAACCTGGCCCGCTCCCACCAGTTGGGACGCTGGTATTGCTTTTCGCGGTTGGTGATTTCCACCCTCTTCATCGTGGTGGGGGCCTGGATGATTCAACAGTTCCGCGGCGGTCCGCTCGAGGGAGGCGTGGTGGTGGCCAGCCTGGCCTTTGCCATCGGCATCGTTTTCATCCTCGAAGGCGTGGTTTCGATGCTGGTGGCCCTTGGTCACACACGGGTGAGTGGTTGGGGGTGGGGCTTGCTCAACGGCATCGTCACCCTGATCCTCGGCGTGCTGATCGTGACCATGCAGGCTTGGGGTCTGCTCTGGGTGATTGGGGTGCTTGTGGGAATCAGCTTCCTGTTCAGCGGTATAGACCTGCTCGCCTTCAGCGCCAGCTTCCACGGCGACGACTGAGCGGGGCCAGGGCAGAGGGGCCTAGGGATCTAATGGTTCGAGCGGCAGCAGGCTGATCGAACCGTTGTCTGGGTTGATCTCGATCCGAAATTCCTGGCCTGGCTCCAAGCCCAGCTTGCGGGTGTAGGCCTGGCCGATCAGCAGGTTGCCGTTGCCATGCACCCGGGTGCGGAAATCAGCTTGCCTTCCCTTGCCTTGGCCGCTGCTGGCGGTTCGGCTAACGCTGCTTGGTAACGGGTAGCCCTTAGCGGCCACCAAAGCGCGATAAAAACTTTTTTTGAGGACGCGGCCGCTCGGACCCACATAGCCGCAGCCTCGGGCGATTTCATCCTCTGGGCGGTTGCTCAGGGCGCGGGCCCGATCAAGAAGGGCCTTGCCTTCCAGCATGTCCGCGGGGCTGTCGCCGCTCCTGGCCGCCATGGGAAACGCCTGTACTTGGCAGATATATCAACTAATTGTGCCCGGTGTGCCCGGAAATCGCCATCCGTGCCAGCGGTTGACGACTTAGGGGCCTCAAAGCAGATAGAGGATTCCGTAGAGCACAACCCAGATGCCATCGACGAAATGCCAGTAGAGCTCAGCTGCTTCAAGGCCGAAATGGTCGCTGGCGCTGATGCGGCCACCCGGCCGGGTCTGCAGAGCAACGATGGCGATACAAATCACCCCAAGAGTGACGTGAAGGCCGTGAAAGCCAGTGAGGGCGTAGAAGGTGCTGGCAAAAAGGTTGTCGGTGAGGCTGAAGGGCAGGTTGAAATACTCAACCATCTGACCCACCAGGAAAATCGCACCCAGGCCGCCAGTGATCGCCAGCCAGAGGCGACTGGCCCCCAGCTTTCCGGCCCGGCATTCCTTGCCAGCGCGGTGAAAGGTGAAGCTGCTGATGATCAAAACCGCCGTGTTGATGGTGGGTAGCAGCAGTTCAAGCTCATAGATGCCCCCTTCCGGCAGCGGATTCACGGCCCGGAAAGTGAGATAGGCAGCAAAAAAACCAGCGAAGGTCATGCCATCTGCCACCAGGAAGGTGGCCAGGCCAAATAGGCGGAAATCTCCGTGGCCCTCGCCAGCTGGGCCGTGGCCAGCCTCAATGGCGACTGAATCCTGTAGGGGTGTGGTGCTGGTCACGCTTTTACCTCCGGGTGCTGGCCGTAGCCGTAGGGCTCGGTCACTAATGGCGCCTCGCCATGCCAGTTTTCAACCGGTGGCGGCGAAGTGGTGAGCCACTCAGATGTGAGGGCATTCCAGGGATTATCACCAGCCACCTTGCCGTTTATGGCCGTGACCACCACATTAATAAGCAGTGGCAGGGTGCTGATCGCCATCAACAGGGCGCCGACGCTGCTCACCTGATTAAGGGTGGTGAAGGCAGGGTCGTATTCGGCAACTCGACGGGGCATTCCGTTTAAACCGAGCCAGTGCTGGGGGGCGAAGCAGAGATTGAAGCCAATAAAGGTGAGGAGGAAGTGGAGCCGCCCTAGATCCTCATTGAGCAGGCGACCGGTGAATTTCGGATACCAGTGATAAAGCGATCCGAAAATAACAAATACCGTACCCCCGTAAACAATATAGTGAAAGTGGCCCACCACGAAGTAGGTGTCGTGAACGTGAATGTCAAAAGGCACTTGGGCTAGGGCTACGCCGGTGATGCCGCCAAATACAAAATTAACGATGAAGGCGCATGAAAACAACATCGCCGAATTAAGGGCAATCTTTCCGCCCCACAAAGTTGCCAACCAGTTGAAGAATTTGATGCCGGTTGGAACGGCTATAAAGGAGGTGGCAATCGTGAAAAACAGGCGCATCCAGGGAGGCGTACCACTGGTGAACATGTGGTGAGCCCAAACGATTAGGCCTAGGAAAACGATCGCCATGATCGAATACACCATCGTGGTGTAACCAAACAGAGGTTTGCGGGCGTGGATGGGCAGAATTTCACTGACCAGCCCGAAGGCGGGCAGCACCATGATATAGACAGCTGGGTGGGAATAGAACCAAAAAAGGTGTTGATAAACGACTACGTTTCCGCCCATCGTTGGATTGAAAAATCCGGTGTGAGCAATGATGTCGAAGCTGAGTAGAATCAAAGTGCCTGCCAGAACTGGCGTAGATAGCACAACTAAGACGCTGGTGCCAAGCATTGCCCAGCAATACATGGGCAGCATCATCAGCTTCAGGCCAGGGCGCCGCAGCTTGAGGATGGTGGCAATGAAATTGATACCGCCAAAAATCGAACTGCCACCGAGCAGAAGCACGCTCAATATCCACACCACTTGGCCTGCGGCTGGGGTGGTGAGACTTAGGGGCGGATAGGCGGTCCAGCCGGATTGGGCAGCTGCTCCGGCGATAAAATAACTACTGATAAGCAGAATGCCCGCGGGGGGGATCAGCCAGAAGGCCACAGCGTTGAGTCGGGGGAAAGCCATGTCTCTGGCCCCCACATAAAATGGAATCAGATAATTGCCGAAGGCGCCATTTACGACTGGCACGATCCAAAGAAAGATCATCACCGTGCCATGCAGGGTGAGCACCTCGTTGTAGGTCTCACGGCTGACGAAATCGGAGATTGGACTGATCAGTTCCGTGCGGATAACCCCAGCCAGGGCACCGCCGATCAAATAGAAGATGAAGCCACAAACCAAATACTGCAGCCCGATCACCTTGTGATCGAGGCTGAAACTGAAATAGCGCAGCCAGCCCTGGGGTTGCAGGTTGCCGTCGAAATCGCTTGGGTTGGCGAGAGTCATGGCGGGTCGTCAGGTGGTGGTGCGGTTGGGAGTGTTCTGCTGCAACCAGGTGTCGTAGGCATCGGGCTCGTGCACTACCACGTTTGAGCGCATGCCGCCGTGGTATGGCCCGCAGAGCTCGGCGCAGATGATCGGATAGGTGCCAGCCCGAGTGGCTGTAAAGGAGAGCACGGTTGGCTGGCCAGGAATTACGTCCTGCTTGAGCCGAAATTGGGGCACCCAGAAAGCATGGATTACATCACGGGCTTCCATGCGCAGCTCCACCTGTTGACCGGTGGGCACATGCAGTTCGCCGCTGGTTATGTCTGAGCCTGGGTAGTGAAAAATGAAAGCAAATTGCATAGCGGTTACCTCAACAGGTAAAACCGGGCCAGCAGGGGCGGCGTCCATGCCGGCTACGCCAATACCACCCCAAACCCGGCCAGCTGAATCCCCTTCCTTGACACTTACCTGTTGCATGGCCCCGTGATCCATAGCCATGTGATCGTTGAGCGTGGCCATACCGCCCATCCGCTCATAAATGTCATAGCTATATAGCCCTACAAACAAAACAACTACGGCAGGGATCGCCGTCCAGACGATCTCTAGGGGCAGATTTCCCTCTATTGCCAGGCCATCACTGAAATCACCGCTGCGGCGCCTAAATCGAAACAAGCTGTAGACCAGCAGGATCACGATGCCAAGAAACAGCACGGTGCCAATGCTGAACAAAACCTTAAATAGGTCGTCGTAGGTTGAGGCGTTGCTGCTGGCGCCCAGGGGCAGCATGTTGACGTTGTTGCCAACCAATAGCCCTGTCAGCACAAGGGCTGTGGTGGCCGTGAGCACAGCTAGGGCGGTGCGAATTGGCACGGTGCTGTTTGAGCTTCAAGCCAGCCTATGGGCACTGGCTGCGATGTGCGGGTCGATCCTTGCCTTGGTTGGCAAATCAACGCCTCAGCTGCTGGCAAGCAGGGCTGATGTTTTCACTTCGTGATCTGGGCAATTAAGAGTCCCTCGTTTTGAACAACTTGGTTAGCTTCTCTGCACTCCGGGATGGTCGTTTCCGTGACGACAAATCTCCAGACACCCCTAGCTCCAAGCGTTCGCAGCAGGCCAGACCCTGTTCTGATCCAGAAGCTCGCCCTACTTGCTTCCCATTTAGTGGTGGCCTTGGTGGCCTTGGTTGGCATTGGCGGTGCCACCAGGGTGATGGAGGCCGGTCTGGCCTGCCCTGACTGGCCCCTTTGCTACGGCCGACTTCTGCCAGGTCGTCAGATGAACCTGCAGGTGTTTTTAGAGTGGTTTCACCGCCTCGACGCTTTCGTGGTGGGAGTAGCCCTGCTGGTGCTTGCGGCAGCGAGTTTTTTCTGGCGGCGACGCCTGCCCGCCTGGTTGCCCTGGTTGGCTACGGCAGCGCTCTTTTTGGTGCTGGTTCAAGGCGCCCTGGGGGCTCTCACCGTCACCCAGCTTCTGGCGGCGCCCCTAGTTACGGCCCATCTCGCTACGGCCTTGCTGCTGGTTGCGCTCACAAGCGGCCTCTACCAGCGCCTGGCAATGGCCAATAGGGCCTCTATCAGCCCTCCGCTTTGGTGGCAGCTGCTGGCGAGCCTGGCCCTGGTGCTGGTTTTCGCCCAGTGCCTGCTGGGTGGAACCATGGCAAGCCAATGGGCGGCAGATCAGTGTTTTAGTGCCGGCAATGGCTGCCGCTGGCTGCTTGCTCACCGTCAGCTCTCCATGCCAGCAGCTCTTGCCGTGCTGGCCCTTGCAGCCGCAACCCCGCTGTTGCCCCCAGGCCAGGGGCAGTTGCCCGGCCTCGCCCAGGGGGCGGCCGTTTTGGTGCTGGCCCAGGTGAGCCTGGGCATATGGACCTTGAAGCTCCAGCTGCAGGCGCCGCTGGTGACGATCGGCCACCAACTGCTGGCAGCCCTGTTGGTCGGTTTACTCGCAGCGGTGCTTGCCCGCTCCCTTGGCAACTCAGGCCAGACCTTGCCCATGTCTCCAATGTCTTCCGAGGTGGCTCATGGTTAGTGCAACGATCACAGCTCCAATCGCCGTTGCCCCGGCGATCCGTCCCTCGGTGAAATTGCCGGCCTGGCTGGAAGTTGCCAAGCCCCGCCTCATACCCCTGCTGCTCGCTACCACCCTCGGTGGCATGGCCCTCAGCTCTGGCGAGGCACCCTCTGCCAGCACGATCATCTCCACCCTGGTGGGGGGCAGCCTGGCTTCGGCTGCAGCTGGTGTGCTCAATTGCCTTTGGGAACAGGATCTCGATGGGCGCATGCAGCGCACCAGCCGCCGGGCCCTGCCCTCTGGTCGCCTGGCCCAGCGCCAGGCATTCGCCCTAGCCATTGGCCTCACGATCCTGTCGGTGGCTGTGCTGGTGATCGGCGTTAATCCGCTGGCTGCCAGCCTCTCCTTGCTGGGCCTCTGCAGCTACGTGCTGCTCTACACAGCCCTGCTCAAGCCGCGCACCAGTCAGAACATCGTGGTTGGCGGGGTGGCCGGGGCTATTCCGCCCTTGGTGGGAGCTGCGGCTGCCACCGGCTCCCTTGGCTGGGCTTCCTGGTGGTTGTTTGCCCTGGTGATGTTGTGGACGCCAGCCCACTTCTGGGCCCTTGCCCTGCTGCTCAAGGACGATTACCGCTCCGTGGGCATTCCGATGCTGCCGGTGGTCAAGGGAGTGACGGTGACCACTCGGGCCATCAGCCATTACGCCTGGGCCACCGTTGGCTTGAGCCTGCTTGGCATCGTGGCGCTGCCAACAGGTGGCTTGTTTTATGGCTTGATGGTGCTGCCCTTCAACGCCCGCCTGCTGCAGTTGAGTTCCCAGCTACGCAGCCAGCCCGACGAACCCCAACGGGCTAAGGGGATGTTCCGCTGGTCGATTTTCTATTTATTCGGCATCTGTGCGTTGCTTTTGTTGGCCCGCCTACCGCAGGCAGCCCTGCTGGGCCCCCAACTGTTCAACGTCCCCTTTGCTGCCTTGCCTACATTGGTCGGCTGATTGGGGCAGCTTGAGTCGGTGATCGAACTGCAGCAGCTCTGCAAGCGCTACGGGGGCAAAAAGGCGGCAACTGCCGTCGTTGCCCTCGACAACCTTTCCCTGCAAGTGCCGGCCGGCAGCCTCTATGGCCTGCTGGGTCCTAACGGTGCCGGTAAGACGACCGCCTTGCGCATCCTTTGCACCCTGCTGGCCCCTGACAGCGGCAGCGTGCGGGTAGGCGGCGTTGATGCCCTGGCCGAGCCCCGGGCGGTGCGCCGCTTGTTGGGCTACGTGGCCCAGGAGGTGGCAATCGACAAGATCCTCACCGGCCGCGAACTGCTGCAGCTGCAGGGCGATCTTTATCACCTGGTTCCAGCTGCGCGAAACCGGCGCATGGACGAGCTGATCGAGCTACTCGGCATGGCCGACTGGATTGATCGGCGTTGCGGTAGCTACTCGGGCGGGATGCGGCGCCGGCTCGATCTGGCCGCGGGCCTGCTGCACAGCCCCCAGGTGCTGGTGCTCGATGAGCCCACCGTTGGCCTTGATATTGAGAGTCGCGCTGCGATCTGGTCCGTGTTGCGCCACCTGCGCGATGGCGGCACAACCGTGCTGCTTAGCAGCCACTACTTAGAGGAAGTGGATGCCCTGGCTGACCATCTGGCGATCATCGAGGCTGGCAAGGTCATCGCCGAGGGCGCTCCTGCTGTGCTCAAGGCCGCCTTGGGTGGCGATCGGGTGACCTTGAGGGTGCGCGAATTCAGCGATGCCGATGAAGCTGAGCGGGTGCGCAGCTTGCTGCACGATTGCGCCGGGGTGCGCCAGGTGGTGGTGAACCGGGCCCAGGGCTACTCCCTGAACCTGGTGATTGAGCACGACGGAGTGGTCGAGCAGCTGCGCCGCCAATTGGCTGCAGCAGACCTGCCGGTTTTCGCCCTCGCCCAGAGCCGTCCCAGCCTCGATGATGTCTATCTCCAGGCCACCGGCCGCACCCTGATGGACGCGGAGCTGGCGGTGGCCGGCAGCCGGGATCCCAAGGCTGAACGCAAAGCGAGCATGTGATGACCACAACCCTTCCAGGCCCCCAACCCGAGGCATCCGCCTTGGCAGAGATCAGTCAAGAAACCCTGGCCCTCACCCGTCGTTTGTTCGTACAGCTGCAGCGCCGGCCTTCCACCTTGGTGGCTGGGGTGCTGCAGCCCCTGATCTGGCTGGTGTTGTTTGGGGCCCTGTTTGCCAAGGCTCCGGCGGGTCTGCTGCCTGGCGGCATCAGCTACGGCCGCTTCCTTGGCGCAGGTGTGATCGTGTTCACGGCATTCAGTGCGGGCCTCAACGCCGGCCTGCCCTTGATGTTTGACCGCGAATTCGGCTTCCTCAACCGGTTGCTGGTGGCGCCGCTGCGCTCGCGCAGCTCGATCGTGTTCGCCTCGGTGCTTTACATCACCACGCTGAGCTTGGTGCAGAGCCTGGCGATCATGGGCACTGCCGCTTTGCTGGGTTACGGCTGGCCTGGTGGCGCTGGGTTGCTGCTGGTATTGGTCACCTTGCTGTTGTTGGTTTTTGCAGTGACGGCCTTGAGTTTGGGGCTTGCTTTTGCGCTGCCAGGCCACATTGAGCTGATTGCGGTGATCTTTGTGGCCAACCTGCCCCTGCTGTTTGCCAGCACCGCTTTGGCTCCTTTGTCGTTCATGCCGGCCTGGCTGGGCTGGCTAGCGGCCCTGAATCCCCTTACCTTCGCGATAGAACCGATTCGTGCCGCCTATGCGGGACAGGTCTCTCTCACCGCAGTGGTGCTGGAGGCCCCCTACGGCCAGCTCAGCAGCGCCACCTGCCTAGGGGTGCTCGCCTTGCTAGCCGCAGGCTTGTTCCTGCTGATTCGGCCGCTTTTGGATCGCAAGCTCACCTAGCAAGTCCTTTCGTGACGCAGCCCTCCAGATTCCCCCCGTCTGACCGTCCCGACCTAGGGGACCGCTTGCTGGCGGCGGTTGCAGAACGGGATCAGGCCATGGCCCAGCGTCTGGTGCAGCAGTGGGCACACCGCAGGGGGCTGGCGGCCCTCGAAGCCCTGATCGCCGGACCACTGAGCGCGGGCCAGGGAGCGGGGGCGGCTGAGTGGCTGCGCTCCCAGGCTGGCCTGGTAACCGGCCCTGAGCTCGCAGATGAGCCCGTTGCACAACCTGCTGTGTTGTCCCTTGTGCAGGATGCCCTGGCTCCGGCAGCGAGCAATGCCGCTCCTGCGCCCTTTGCCCACGTTTCTCTGCGGGCCTGGCTGCCGAATGCAGATCGGCTTGCTGGCAAAGACCTTCCTCTGGCCAGCTGAGTGAAACCCTCTGGTTTGATTGTGTCGGTGCAGGCCCCCGAGGGTTCACCGATGCGCGATTCCGATGTGATCGCAGCCATGGCTGATGCCAGTTTGCGCAATGGTGCCTCTGGGGTGCGTCTGGAAAGCCCAGAGCACATCGGCGCTGTTCGTCAGCGCTGCCCAACCGCCCTGATCGTGGGCCTATGGAAGCGCAGCTACCCAGACAGCTCGGTGTACATCACCCCGGGGTGGGAGGAGATTCGTGCCGTTTGGGCTGCCGGTGCCGATGTGGTGGCGATTGATGCCACCGAGCGCTATCGCCCCGGGGGTGAGGATTTGGAGGGTCTGATCGCCCGCGCCCAGCGGGAGCTTGGTGCTGCACTGATGGCGGATGTGGACAGCGTTGCCAATGGCCTGCGTGCCGCCGAGCTTGGTTGCAACTGGGTGGGCACCACCCTTTATGGCTACACCGATTCAACCTCAGGCCAGAAGCCACCAGCCTGGGATCTATTGCCCCTGCTGCGGCAGCAATTACCTGCCGAGGTGAGCCTGATTTGCGAGGGGGGCATATCAAGCCCAAAGCAGGCCCGCCATGCCCTCGACCTCGGCGCTGATGCCGTGGTTGTGGGCACGGCAATCACCGGGGTCGATTTGCAGGTTGCTGCCTACGTACGGGATGTGCTGGCCGGCTGAGCGGACTGGGATCACATCATCCCAGGCATGCCCATGCCACCCATACCTCCCATTCCGCCCATGCCACCCATACCTCCCATGTCGCCGCCGGCTGGGGCTGCTTCGGGTTCGGGCTTATCGGCGATCACAACCTCGGTGGTGATCAGCATCGAGGCGATCGAGACCGCATCTTGTAGCGCTAGGCGCACCACCTTGGCCGCATCGAGAATGCCAGCTGCCAGCAGGTCTTCGTAGACGCCGGTGAGGGCGTTGTAGCCCTTGCCCAGCCGGAGGATCTCAGCTGCCACCACGGCGCCATCGGCACCGGAGTTGTGGGCGATCTGGCGCACGGGCTCGGCTAGGGACCGCTTGACGATCTCGACGCCGGTGCGCTCATCGCCCTGGCAGCTAGCCGCCAGGTTGCTCAGCCCTTCGGCCAACTCCAAAAGGGTGCAGCCGCCACCAGCAATGATTCCCTCCTCCACCGCAGCGCGGGTGGCGTTGAGGGCGTCTTCGATGCGCAGTTTGCGGTTCTTGAGCTCGGTTTCTGTGGGAGCTCCCACCTTGATCACGGCAACCCCTCCGGCCAGTTTTGCGATCCGCTCCTGCAGTTTTTCGCGGTCGTAATCGGAGTCGGTGTTGTCGAGCTCGCGCTTGATCGCGGCCACCCGATCAGCTACCGCTGTCTGGTGCTCACCGCTGGCCACGATGGTGGTGCTGTCCTTGGTGATCGTGATGCGGCGGGCCTGACCGAGCTCAGCTAGGCCGGTCTTGTCCAGGGTCATGGCCTGGTCTTCGCTCACGACCGTGGCGCCGGTGAGTACGGCGATGTCGCCAAGCATGGCCTTGCGGCGATCCCCGAAGCCAGGGGCCCGCACTGCTGCAACCTGCAATACGCCCCGGTTTTTGTTGACCACCAGGGTGGCGAGAGCTTCGCCTTCCACTTCTTCGGCCAGGATCAGCAGGGGCCTGCCGCCCTTGGAAACCGCCTCCAGCACGGGTACCAGGTCGGTGATGGTGCTGATTTTGCGGTCGGTGATCAGGATCAGGGCATTTTCAAAGACGCATTCGCGCCTCTCCTGGTCGGTGACGAAGTAGGGGGAGCTGTAGCCCCGGTCGAAGGCCATGCCCTCGGTGATCTCCAGTTCGGTGGCCAAGGAGGTGGACTCCTCCACGGTGATGACGCCGTCAGCGCTCACTTTGTCCATGGCTTCGGCGATCATCCGGCCGATCTCTTCGTCGTTGCCGGAGCTCACCTCGGCTACCTGGCGAATCGCTTCACCGGCTACGGGCTGGGCCCTCGCGGCGATGCCCGCCACGATCTGGGCTGTGGCCTTTTCCATGCCGCGGCGTAACCCGACCGGGCTTGCACCGGCAGCGACGTTTCTGAGGCCTTCGCGGACCAGTGCCTGGGCCAGCAGGGTGGCAGTGGTGGTGCCGTCGCCGGCGGTGTCCTTGGTCTTGCTGGCCACTTGCTGCATCAGCTTGGCGCCAACGTTTTCGAAGGGATCTTCGAGTTCGATCTCCCGGGCGATGGTGACGCCGTCGTTAACGATCTCGGGCGCGCCGAATTTCTTTTCCAGCACCACGTTGCGGCCGCGGGGCCCAATGGTGACCTTCACCGCATTGGCCAGGGCGTTTACACCCCGTTCAAGGGCGCTACGGGAAGCATCTGAAAAGCTGATCAGCTTGGCCATGAAAACGATGGACACTCAGTGGTGCCAGGGTCCCACAGCGGACCGCCGCCAGGCCAACGCAGCGGGGTGGGGAAAGCCGAATCAAGCTGCTTCTTTTGGCTACTGATTCGCTCCAGGCTCGATAGGGTTCAGCAATGGAGGATTTGCTGCAAACAGCACTGGAGAGCGCGGACCAAGCTATTTCGCTGGATCCGGGCTCCCCTGCTAACGCCATGGTGTTTGTGCTCGTGGCGGCGGCCGGGTTTTTGATGGCCTTGGTTTATGTGCCGGTGAGGCTGTTTTTGACAATCACCGCCCGCAGTCGCCGCCTGCGCCTGCTGCAGCGGATTCGCCGCCTGCGCGAAGAGTTGGCTCAGCCGCTCACAAGCTCTTAACGCATCACCATGCCGCCATCCACCTGCAGCACCTGGCCGGTGATGTATGCGGCAGCGGGGTCGGCGGCCAGAAAGCGCACTGCACCGGCCACTTCGGCGGCGCTGCCCATTCTCCCCAGGGGAATCGCCGCCAGGATCGGTTCTTTATCAAGTTCGGCGGTCATGTCGCTCTCGATGAAGCCCGGGGCAACGGCATTGACGGTGACCCCCCGGGCTGCAAATTCAGCCGCATTGCTGCGGGTGAAGCCGATCACGCCGGCCTTGGCGGCGCTGTAGTTGGCCTGGCCTGGATTGCCCATCAGGGCCACCACTGAGGTGATGTTGATGATGCGGCCGCTGCGGGCCTTGAGCATGGCCCGGCTCACAGCGCGGGTGCAGAGGAATACGCCGGTGAGATTGAGGTTGATCACGCTCTGCCAGTCGGCGGTTTTCATCCGCATCAGCAGGCCGTCGCGGGTGATGCCGGCGTTGTTGACCAACACGTCGAGCCGGCCGCCCCTAGCGAGCACTGCCTTGACCATGGCTTCGACCTGCTCTTCATCGGCTACATCGGCCCGATGGCTCCAGGCTTCGCCCCCGGCAGCAGTGATCTCAGCCAAGACCGCTTCGGCGGCATCCGGGGAGCTGGCGTAATTCACCACGACTTGGGCGCCGGCCGCTGCCAGTTCAAGGGCGATGGCGCGACCGATACCCCTGCTGGCACCGGTAACCAGGGCCACTTGGCCGGCCAGGGGGGCTGGGCTGGACATCATGGAGCTGGACATCGCGGCACTGGGGTTTGTGGCGCTGATCGTATGGCCTGACTATCCCCCGAACCCCAATTATCCCAGTCCCAGGGCGGCGAGCACCTCGGCGTCGCCCAGTTGGCTGAGGTTGGCGGCGCTGCCGAGGCCCTGCACCCCAGCACGGCTGGGCAGACTGGCAGCATCCCGGCCCAGGGCCACCAGCGGTAGGCCAAGCAGCAGGGCCAATTCGATCGCTACGGGGTCGCTGGCTAGCACCACATCGGCACTGGCGATCTGGGCAGCGCGCTTACGCATATCTCCAGCCCGAGTTCCTGCCAAGGTCCGCAGGTTGGGCAGCTTGCTGCGGATCTTGGCGGGTAGGTCTTGCCATTGCTGGGCTGGCCAGTCGCCGCCAGCACCGGAGGGGGCCAGCAGCAGGGCCGGGCCATCGCCACTGGGTAGGGCCGCGCTGGCGGCCTCCAGGTCGGCCGGGGCGATCGGCAACCGGAATGACTCAGCATCGAGCCGCACCCCGATGGGCCTCAGGAAGGCCTCAAAGGCCTGGTTGGCCCAGCCGCCCTCGATGGGGGTTATCCGCTCGGTGGCGGAGAAGCCACCGCTGGCCACCCGGGTGGGGATGTGGCTCATCGACAGCATTAGATCCATCTGGCGGCTGGGTGCCAGGTTGAGGCTCACCTGAAAATCAGGCTCCCGCACCGAACCCATCAAGTTGGCCCAGTCGGCCAGGGTCGCCTGCTCGTAGCTGAAGGGCATGGCCCGCTCCACGGCGGGATGCAGGGACCAAAGGGGCACCGCCGCTAACGGACAGACCACCTGGATGTCGGCATGGAGTTGGTCGGCAACGGCGGCAACGGCGGCAAAACTCTGCAGCTGCTGGCTGCTGCCGCCCGGAATCAGAAACAGGGCGCGCATCGCAGACGACACAGGTTCGGCGGCCTGATTGTATGGATCAGATTCGGTTTGACCCGTCTCGCGGGAGTCGCTTGTGCATTTGCTGATCGCCGCAGCCGGCAGCGGCCGCCGCATGGGGGCCACTGGCAACAAGTTGCTGTTGCCAGTGGCGGGGCGCTCGGTGCTGGCCTGGACCCTCGATGCGGCCCTCGCCTGCCCCGCCATCAGCTGGATCGGCATCGTCGGTCAGCCCGTTGATGCCGGCGCGATCGCGGCGATTGTGGCTGAAGCTCAGCCAGATCGGCCGGTGCAGTGGATTGAGGGTGGTGACACCCGTCAGGAGTCGGTGAGCCGGGGGCTGGCGGCCCTGCCGGCTGCTGCTGCTGGGGTGCTGATCCACGACGGGGCTCGCTGTCTTGTCGAGCCGGAGCTGCTGGCCCGCTGTGCCGCTGCGGTGCAGCAAGGCGCAGCTGTGATCGCCGCCACCCCCGTAACCGACACAATTAAGCAGGTCGATGGAGCTGGCACCATCACGGCCACCCCAGATCGCAGCTGGTTGTGGGCCGCCCAAACTCCCCAGGGCTTTCCGGTGCAGCAGCTAAGGGCTGCCCATGCAACCGCCACGGAGCAGGGCTGGAGCGTCACAGACGATGCGGCCTTGTTTGAGCGGCTGGGTTTGGCGGTGCAGGTGTTGGAGGCGCCTGCCTCCAACATCAAGCTCACCACCCCCTTCGATCTCACCGTGGCAGAGGCGGTGCTTGCTTCGCGCTGCTGATCCGCAGCTGGCCGCTGCTGCCATCGAGCTCGGCCCAGGCACCTAGGGGTAGGGCCGCATTGCCGGCCCCATGACCTACAGGCAAGTTGCTCACCACGGGGATGCCGAGATCGTTTGTGCGCTCGCGTAGCACCTGCTCGAGGCTGAACAGATCTGCTGCGGCTGGGTTGTCATCGCAGTTTGTGAACTGCCCCAGGCCGATGCCGGCCAGCTGTTGCAGCCCACCGCCCAGCCGCCAGTGGGTGAGCATGCGCTCGATTCGGTAAGGCGCTTCGCCCACGTCTTCGAGCACCAAGATGGCGCCGCGCAAATCCGGCAGATAGGGCGTACCCAGCAGGTGGGTGGCCACGGTGAGGTTGGCGGCCAGCAGGGGGCCTGCGGTGCTGCCGCCACACCAGCCCTCGCCCTGAAGGTCGAGCAGGGGTTCACCAAACAACAGGCACCGCAGCCGCTCCTGGCTCCAGGCGGGTTCGGCGGCCAGGGTGGTGAGCAGCGGCCCGTGGATGGCGCCTCCCCGCCCCTGGGCTACTTGGGCCCAGAGCAGGGAGGTGACGTCGGAGAAGCCAAGCAGCCAGCGAGCTGGTAGGGCCAGGGGGGCTTCCAACAATCGGGCCGCACCCCAGCCACCCCGCACACAGGCCAGCAGCTCGGCGCCCCGCCTGGCGGCCGCTTCCAGGTCGCCGCGGCGCTGTTGGTCTTGGCCGGCCAGATAGCCCCACTGGCGCCCGTGCAGCGGCGTGCGCTCCACATCCAGCCCCCAGCTCTCGAGCACGGCGATGCCCGCCTCCAGGCGCGCCAAGGCGTCTTCGCCCAGCAGGGCCGAGCTTGCCGCCACCAGCTGTACCCGATCCCCGGGCCGCAGCGGTGAGGGCTGACGTGTGACCTGGCTCATGGCAGCTGCCCCAGCACCAGGGCAAGCAGCAGCAGCCCTCCCAGCTGCACCTGGCGGCTGAAGTGGCGGCCGTAGGCGGAGCGGGGCAGGTTGGGTCGGCGCAGCAGGGCGGCTTGGCGTTGCATGCCGGCTGCTGCCAGCAGACCCAAGGGCCAGCTGACCCAGCCGCAGCCCTGCAGGCCGGCAGCTAGCCCCAGGGCCAGGGCGGCGAGGCCATAGCTGATCGCCACCGCCAGGGGGGCTTGGCTGCCCAGGCTGAGGGCACTGCTGCGCACGCCGATGGCCCGGTCGTCATCCCGGTCTGCCATGGCGTACACCGTGTCGAAGCCGAAGGTCCAAAGCAAGGTCGCCAGCCACACCAGGGTCAGGGGCCAGCCGCCGGCCAGGGTGCCGGTGGCAGCGGCCCAGGGGATCAGCACCGCAAAGCCCCAGCAGAGGGCCAGCACCAATTGGGGGTAACCAAACCAGCGTTTAGCCGAGGGGTAGAGCAGCACTGGCGGCAGGGCCGCGATTGCCAGCAGCAGGCAGAGGTTGCTGCTGGCGGCAGGCAAACCCCACATCAGCACCAGCAGCACCGCCAAGGCGATGACCAGGCTGATCAGCAGCAGCCCTATCGCCTCGCCAACGCCAACGCGGCCATCTGCAATTGGACGGCTGCGGGTGCGCTCCACTAAGGGGTCGATGCGGCGGTCCCAGAGGTCGTTGGCGATGCAGCCGGCCGCGCTCACCGCCAGTCCTCCCAGCACGATCAATCCCACCAACAGCGGTGCCGGTGGGGCGTTTGGGGTGAGCCAGAGGCTCCAGCCAGCTGGAATCAGCAGGATCAGGCGGCCACTGGGCTTGTGCCAGCGCACCAGCTCCAGCCAGGCGCCTAGACGGGTGCCGCGCGTCGAGTTGGCCATGCCCCCTTTTCGTCGTGCCGCACCCTAGGTGTGCCGTTGGGATGGGCCGTGGGTGGCAAAGTAGCGCCCCTGCGGCAGTTGCCGAGCTCGATGGTTCAGGCACCCAACCTTCAGCAGGCCGGTCGCCGTCGGGTGGCCGCTATCGACATCGGCACCAACTCGATTCACCTGCTGGTGGCAGAGGTGGACCCGGAGCTGAGCAGCTTCAGTGTGGTGCTGGCTGAGAAGGCCACCACCCGGCTTGGCGAAAGGGATCCCCATAGCGGTGACCTCACTGCTGAGGCGATCGAGCGGGCTTTCCGCACCCTGCGCCACGATCGCGATCTAGCCCTTAGCCATGGGGTGGAGCAGATCGTCACGGCGGCCACCAGCGCCGTGCGGGAGGCCCCCAACGGCCGGGATTTTTTGGTTGCGCTGCATGAGCAACTGGGCCTGGAGGTGGATCTGGTAAGCGGGCCCGAGGAGGCGCGACTGATCTATTTGGGTGTGCTTTCGGGCATGGCTTTCGGCGACCAGCCCCATTTGATTATTGATATCGGTGGGGGCTCCACCGAATTGGTGCTGGCCGATGGCCGCGATGGCCGCTCTTTTAGCAGCACCCGCATCGGCGCGGTGCGTCTGCAACGGGAGTTTTGTCAGCAGGACCCCCTCCCGGTTGAACGTCGCTCCTTCCTGCAGGCCTATATCCAGGGTGCCCTCGATCCGGCTGTGGCGGAGGTGAAGGCGGCCCTGCAGCGCGGTGAGCAGCCGTTGATGGTGGGCACCAGTGGCACGGCCATGGCCCTAGCGGCCCTGGCGGCGGCGGAAGATCCCAAGCCGCCGCTGAAGCTGCAGGGCTACCGGCTCAGCCGCGAGCGCATCGACCAGCTCACCGCCCGGCTCCTGGCGATGACGCCGGAGCAGCGCCGCGCCTTGCCCGCTATCAATGACCGCCGGGCAGAAATCATCGTGCCCGGCGCCCTAATTTTGCAGACGGCGATGGCGATGCTCGGTGTGCGGGAGCTGGTGGTTTGTGATCGGGCCCTGCGGGAGGGCCTGATCGTGGACTGGATGCTGCGCAACGGCCTGCTGGGTGATCGCTTCGCCTTCCAGAGCACTATTCGCCAGCGCACCGTGCTGCACCTGGCCCAGCGCTTTGGTGTCGATCGGGCCCGGGCCGATCGGGTGGCCTCCCACGCCCTCAGCCTCTACGACCAGTCGCGGGGGCTGCTGCACCACGACGAGGGGCCGGGCCGGGAGCTGCTTTGGGCCGCCGCCCAGTTGCACACCTGTGGCAAGAGCATCAATATCTCCGCTTATCACAAGCACAGCTGGTATTTGATCCGCCACGGCGAGCTGCTGGGTTATTCCGAATCCGAGCACCTCATGGTGGCGGCAATTGGCCGCTATCACCGCCGCAGCCTGCCGAAGAAGCGCCACGAGTCTTGGCAGCTGATCGAAGACCGCGACCAGCGCCGCACAGTTACGTCGATGTCCTTGCTGTTGCGGCTGGCGGCGGCCCTAGATCGCCGGCCCGCTGCTGTGATTGCGACCCTGCAGGTGACATCAAGGCAAAATGCGGTTTGCGTTGAACTGGAGCCCCTGGCGGCAGCCCCAGGCGAGTCAGTTCCTGATCTAAGCCTGGAGCGCTGGAGCCTGCGATCCTGCGCCGAAGTGGTGCAGGAATCCTGCGGCCTTGGTCTCAGGGTGCCGGAGCCTTGAAGCTGCGCCAACGCACCTGATCAATTCGTCCAAGGGGTTGATCAGCACCATCTCCCATTTGGGCGCGCACTAGGTCGGGGCGCCCTGCCAGCACCTCTAGCCCTTGGCCAAGGTCGAAGCGCCGCTCACCTGTGAAGGTGCCACGAAACAGAGTGGTGCCGGTTTTTGTTTTTATTTCGAGCCAGCTGGGCTGGCTGCTCGTCAGTTGCAGCTGATCGGGCCCGAGGCTGCCGCTGCCGCTTTCTCTAACTACTGGGGGAATCTCAGTTGGCAGCTGGGGCTGGGCTTGCAGCTCGGTTGGGCGGGCCTGGTAACGCTGCCACTGCTGCCTGCCCGCAGCGCCGGCGGCGACCAGGATTGCTGCTGTGATAGCCAGTCGGCCGCTGGTTTGTGCCGGCCTGGTTGGGGCGCCCTGGGTAAGTTCGGCCACCTTGATCGGCTTGGCCTGAAACTGGCCGCTAGCGCGCAGGGTTTGCAGGGGGCCATCGATATTGATGGCCAGGCTGCTGGCGATTCTGCGTGCCTGGGCGATTACAAACACCGGTTCAGGCAAGCGACTGGCGTCAGCTTCTTCCAGGGCCTGTATTTGTTCGGCTCCCATGTTTAGACGTGCTGCCAGCACGGCCAGCTCGAGACCTTGACCCTCCCGGCCCTGGCGCAGGGCCTGACCGAGGCAGCGCAGGGCGGATAACGCCTCGGGGTTGGGAGAATCCGACACGAGAACAGCAAGCCCAGCAGATATAGACATTCTGCAGGCAAATTTGATGCAGTCCAGCCGTTGAAATGGGCGATACTGGATTCGAACCAGTGACCCCTTCCGTGTGAAGGAAGTGCGCTACCGCTGTGCTAATCGCCCGCACCCTCAGAGCTTAAAACACCACAGGCAGTCGATCGGTCACCATGGGAGGGAGAGCCAGCCGCATTGCGTGAGCGCCAACCCCGAAGCAGCCGATCCCAATCCAGCATCTTTAGATGTGTTGATCGTTGGAGGCGGGGTGTGCGGCACGGCCCTGCTGTTCGAGCTGGCCCGCTACACCGATCTGGGCCGCATCCTGCTGGTGGAGCGCTACGACGCCCTAGCCCGGGTGAACTCCAAGGCCACCAACAACAGCCAGACGATCCACTGCGGCGATATTGAGACCAACTACACGCTCGAGAAGGCGGTGCGGGTGAAGCGCACTGCCGAGATGATCGTGAACTACGCCGAGCTACTTGATCCAGCCAGCCGCGAGCGCTGTGTGTTTCGCACTCCCAAAATGGTGCTGGGGGTGGGCGAGCGCGAGTGCACCTTCCTGCGGGAGCGCTTTGAGCGCTTTTCACCCCACTTCCCGGCGATGGAGCTGCTCGAGAAGCCGCAGATCGCCGAATGGGAGCCCCAGGTGGGACTGGTGCAGGGGAAGTTGCGCCCGGAGGAGCTGGTGGCGATCGGTATTCGTCGCACGTACACCGCCGTGGATTACGAGGAGCTCTCGGCCTCGTTCGTTGCCCAGGCCCAGATGGCCGTTGCCGGCAGCGAGCGCCAGCTCACGGTGCAGCTAGGCACCAGCGTGGTCGCGATTACGCCGGAGGGCGATGGCTACTTGGTGGAACTGGCCCCCACCCCAGGCTGCTCCAGCGCCGCCGGGGAGGCTCCCCGTTCGGTGCGGGCTCGGCACGTGGTGGTGAATGCCGGAGCCCACAGCTTGCTGATGGCCCAGCGCATGGGCTACGGACTGGAGTATTCCTGCCTGCCGGTGGCCGGCAGCTTCTACTTCACGCCGGATTTGCTCCGGGGCAAGGTTTACACCGTGCAGAACGACAAGCTGCCCTTTGCCGCCATCCACGGCGACCCGGACGTGCGCGCCCCTGGCAAAACCCGCTTCGGCCCCACCGCCCTGCTGCTGCCGCTGCTGGAGCGCTACAAGCCCGCTTCATTCTGGGAGTTTCTGAAGGTGCTGCGGCTCGATTGGGCCGTGCTGGCGGTGTTCTGGCAGCTCTTCCGCATCGCTGATATCCGCAATTACATCTTTAAAAATCTGCTATTCGAGGTGCCCTGGCTGCGGCGGCGATTGTTTTTGGCAGATGCTCGCAAGATCGTGCCCGACATGGGCCTCGAGGATCTCAGCTTCGCTGAGGGCTATGGCGGCGTGCGTCCCCAGCTGATCGATAAGGCCAACCGCAAGCTGATGCTTGGCGAGGCCAGCATCGCGGCCCGGCCTGGCCTTGTCTTCAACGTCACCCCTTCGCCTGGAGGCACCTGCTGCCTGGGTAATGCCGCCCGCGACTTGGAGGCGATCGTTGAGCGGTTGGGCTGTGGCTTCGATCGGCAGCGCTTGGCCCGGGAGCTCTATGGCGAAGCGGGCTAAACGCTTTTCAGCTAGCGCCGCCGCGAAATAGGTGATTGTGGCTTGCTGAGTAGAGGCGAGAACGGGCCTCCGCCGGCGCCGCCAGCGCCGGGCTCACTACGTAGAGGGTGGTGCGGATCAACTGCCGTTCCTGACTCACCCGGGCCATGTCGGCTAGGGGAACCACCTTGATCCACTCATCGGGCCAGCTCACCCGGTAGCCAATGGCTACGGGAGTGTCTGAGGGGTAGTGGCGCAGCAGCTCGATTTGCACCTCTTCCACATGGCGAGCACTGAGATAGAGG
>JBIKWZ010000014.1:0-50150 GCA_044356035.1 Cyanobium sp.
GGCCGCCGCATTTACTGCCAGCGCCCGCACCAAGATCGAAGCTGCCGGTGGCAGCTGCGAAGTCATCTGATCGCCTTGCGGGCCTCCGCCCTAAGGTCTGAGCCGTCCAGTCGAGCCCCGGGCACGCCGCGGGTCTTGATGGGCGGTTTTTTCATGTCCATCACACGCCGCCATGCTTGTTAGCCGGGGTCGCAACCCAAGTGCCGGGGAAATCCTCAGCCAACTGATCCAGTCGAAGGGGCTGCGCGACCGGGTGCTAACCACCCTCGGCCTGCTGCTGCTGGTCAGGCTGGGCATCTACATCCCGATGCCAGGCATCGACCGGGTGGCCTTTCAGCAGTTCCTGTCGCAGGGCGGTCAGCTGATCGGGTTCCTGGACATCTTCACCGGGGGCGGCCTATCCACCCTCGGCGTTTTTGCTCTGGGCATCCTGCCGTTCATCAACGCCTCGATCATCATTCAGCTGTTAACCGCAGCCCTGCCCCAACTGGAGGACCTCCAGAAGAATGAGGGCGAGGCAGGCCGGCGCAAGATCGCCCAGATCACCCGCTACGTGGCTCTGGGCTGGGGCATCCTGCAGAGCCTGGTCTTTGCCCTGATCCTGCGGCAATACGCCACAGAGGGCCTTTCGGAGCCAGTGTTTGTAATCCAGACGGCCCTCGCCCTGGTGACCGGCTCCATGGTGGTGATGTGGATCAGCGAGGTGATCACCGAGCGGGGCATCGGTCAAGGCGCGTCGCTGGTGATCTTCGTCAACATCGTGGCCACCCTGCCCAAGGCACTGGGATCAACGATCGAGCTGGCCCAGAGCGGTGACCGCAGCACAGTTGGCGGCATCGTCGTGCTGGTGCTGGTTTTCCTGCTGACGATTGTGGGGATCATCTTTGTGCAGGAAGGCAACCGCCGCATCCCAATCGTGAGCGCCAAGCGCCAAGTGGGCGGGGCAGGGGTGCTTGCGGCGAGGCAGAGCTACCTGCCGCTGAAGCTCAACGCCGGCGGCGTGATGCCCATCATTTTTGCCTCGGCCGTGGTGTTTCTGCCGCTCACCATTGCCAACCTCACCCGCAACCCTTGGCTGATCAAGCTGGCGGGATACCTCAACCCCAACAGCAGCATTCCCTGGCTGTACGCCTTGGTGTTCTTCGGCCTGATCTGCGGCTTCGGCTTCTTCTACGCCTCACTCACCGTGAACCCAGTGGATATAGCCACCAACCTCAAACGCAGTGGGGTGGCGATCCCTGGCGTGCGGCCCGGCTCTGCCACTGCCAGCTATCTGAGTGGCGTGCAAAACCGACTCACCCTGCTTGGCGGCTTGTTCCTCGGCGCCGTTGCGATCATCCCCTCAGCCGTGGAGGGGGCCACCCAGGTGCGCACCTTCCAGGGGCTGGGGGCCACCTCCCTGCTGATTTTGGTGGGCGTTGCAATCGACACAGCCAAACAAGTGCAGACCTACGTGATCTCCCAGCGCTACGAGGGCATGGTGCGCCAGTAACCACCAACCCTTGCCTGCGCGCCTTGCAGCAACTCCTTCCTCCAACTCGCAAGTTCAGCGATGAAGCAACGTCTCCTCTTCCTTGGCCCCCCAGGAGCTGGTAAGGGCACCCAAGCCCAGCAGCTGGCCGCCGATCGCCAGCTACTGCATCTCTCTACTGGAGACCTGCTGAGGGCGGAGGTTGCTGCTGGCAGCGATCTCGGCAAGGAAGCCGAGGCCGTGATGGCCCGTGGTGAGCTGGTGAGCGATGCGCTGGTGTTGGCGATCGTGCGGGGCCGGCTGGAAGCACTGGCCGCCAGCGGCGGCGGCGGCTGGTTACTGGATGGCTTCCCCCGCAACCTCGCTCAAGCCGAGGCTCTGGGGCTTTTGCTCGACGAGCTGGAGCAACCGATCGAGCTGGTGGTGCTGATGGAGCTCGACGACGCCGTCTTGATCCAAAGGCTCCTGAGCCGGGGGCGCTCTGACGACAACGAAAGCGTGATTCGCCACCGGCTGGAGGTCTACCGGGAACAGACCGCACCGCTGATTCACCATTATCAGCAGCTTGGCTTGCTGCAGGCCATTGAGGCCAATGGCAGCGTCGATGCGATCGCCGAACGGATCGACGCCCTGCTCGGTTGAATCACCAGAGGGTGTTGACCTGTGTGGTAGCTTGTCGGTTTGCAAATTAGGAGAGCACAACTCCCATGAAGGTGCGTGCCTCGGTCAAGAGAATGTGCGACAAATGCCGGGTGATTCGTCGCCACGGCCGGGTGATGGTGATCTGCACCAACCCCAAGCACAAACAGCGCCAAGGCTGACCAGCCTTAGCCAGCCCCCTTGGGGGCCAGCTGTGCATCATTTCCCCGCTCCGCTCAGGCGGAGCCCCTTGCCCCCTCATCGAATTCCTACGTGGCTCGGATTGCCGGCGTTGATATCCCACGCGAAAAGCGCGTCGAGATTGCCCTCACCTACGTGTATGGCATCGGTCTTACCCGTGCCCAGAAGATTCTGGCCAAATCCGGTGTCAGCCCAGACATCCGGGTAAAAGACCTCAGCGACGCCGACGTCCAGAAGTTGCGCGGTGCGGCTGAAACCTTCACCCTCGAAGGCGACCTGCGCCGTCAAGAGGGCATGGCCCTCAAGCGCCTCCAAGACATCGGCTGCGTACGCGGTCGCCGCCATCGCATGGGTCTGCCCGTGCGTGGCCAGCGCACACGCACCAATGCGCGCACCCGTCGTGGTGCTCGCAAAACCGTGGCCGGCAAGAAGAAGTAAGGCACCGCCTTCCTTCACCTGCTCCCACCCTGCCGCCAACTGTGCAAGCGACCGGCGTCACCAGGGTGCCCCCCGACGTTCCCCTGATCACCTCCTGCACCAGCAGGCCTTTCCGCCATGGCAAAGCCAGCCAAAAAATCCGGCGCCAAGAAAACGAAGCGCAACGTCCCCAACGGCGTTGCCCACATTCAGAGCACCTTCAACAACACGATCGTGTCGATCACTGACACGGCCGGAGAGGTGATCTCCTGGAGTTCGGCCGGCGCCAGCGGCTTCAAAGGAGCCCGTAAAGGCACACCCTTTGCCGCCCAAACCGCAGCTGAAGCAGCCGCCAGACGCGCCCTCGAGCAGGGCATGCGCCAGATCGAAGTTCTGGTAAGGGGTCCGGGTTCAGGCCGCGAAACCGCAATCCGAGCCCTGCAGGTTGCCGGCCTTGAAATCACCCTGATCCGCGACGTGACTCCCCTGCCCCACAACGGTTGCCGTCGCTCCAAGCGCCGTCGCGTCTGAGTCGTCGTTTCGTTCCTGCCCCCTGGGCTTTCTCCAACCTTTCGACCCTTCAGAACGTGTTGCATTACCAAATCGATCGCATTGAGCATCAGGTCGCGGAAGACCGATCCCAGACCGGCACCTTCCTGATCGGCCCGCTCGATCGCGGCCAGGCCACCACGCTTGGCAATGCCCTGCGACGCGTCCTGATCGGCAGCCTTGAAGGCAGTGCCATCACCGCAGTACGCATTTCCGGAGTCAACCACGAGTACGCCACCGTGCCCGGGGTTCGTGAAGACGTGCTCGACATTCTGCTCAACTGCAAGCAGATCTCCGTTAGCAGCCGCAACCGCGAGCTGGAGATCGGGCGCCTAGTGGTGAACGGCCCAGCGACGGTTACCGCCGCGGATCTGCAGTTCTCCTCCCAGGTGCAGGTGATCGATTCAGATCGCCTGATCGCGACCGTGGCTGAAGGCCACAGCCTCGAAATGGAGGTACACGTTGAGCGTGGTGTCGGCTACCGGCCCGTCAATCGCCACAGCGAAGACACCAGCGCCATCGACCTGCTGCAGATCGATGCCGTGTTCAAGCCCGTGCGCCGGGTCAACTACACGGTGGATGAAACCGCCGTTGGCGAAGGTGGCTCCGCTCGCGAAAGACTGCGCCTAGAGATCGAAACCAATGGCAGCGTCACACCAGACGACGCCATGGCCCAATCAGCCAACCAGCTGATCGGTCTGTTCCAGCCCCTGGCCAGCTTGACCATGGTGGAAGAGCCCGGCCTTGAGCCCGAGCCCTCCGCCGAGGCCCAAATTCCCCTCGAAGAACTCAACCTCTCCGTGCGGGCCTACAACTGCCTGAAGCGCGCCCAGGTCAACTCCGTGTCCGACCTGATGGGCTTCAGCTACGAAGATCTGCTGGAGATCAAAAACTTCGGCTCCAAATCTGCCGACGAGGTGATCGAAGCGCTGGAGCGCATCGGCATCACCCTGCCCCAGAGCCGCACTAGCGCCTGATCGGCGGCCCCTTTTACCGACAGCCTTCTCACCTGAGTCAGCCCAATGAGACACCAGTGCCGAGTCCCCATGTTGGGACGCCCCGCCGACCAACGCAAAGCCATGCTGCGGGGTCTCACCACCCAGCTGATCCGCGAGGGTCGGGTTACCACGACTAAAGCCCGTGCAAAAGCTTTGCGCGATGAAGCTGAGCGCATGATCAGCCTGGCCAAGGACGGCAGCCTGTCTGCCCGTCGCCGCGCCATCGGCTACATCTATGACAAGCAGTTGGTTCATGCCCTGTTTGACAAAGCTCAAGACCGCTACGGCGAACGCCAAGGTGGCTACACCCGCATCATCCGCACCGTTCCCCGCCGCGGCGACAACGCCGAGATGGCCATCATCGAATTGGTCTAAACCTCTCCCCGTCTGGCGAGATCCCAAACTGCCGCGGTGGCGTAAGCCCACCGCGGTTTTTTAATGGCTGCATGGTGCCCGTGCTGACTCCCGCCCCCGCCGCCCTGCGCCGCATCGCTCTTTGCCTGCAATACGACGGCTCCGCCTACTGCGGCTGGCAGCGGCAACGGAATGCCCACAGCGTGCAGCAGACCCTGGAGCAAGCGATAGCTGGTCTTGACCCCCAAGGACCCAACCGCACCATGGCTGCTGGCCGCACCGATACGGGCGTGCATGCTGCCGCCCAGGTGGCACACTTCGAAGCGGCTGGGCCAATCCCGCCAGAGCGCTGGGCCAAGGCCCTTAATGGTCGGCTACCGGGCACGATACGCATCCGGGCGGCTGTAGAGGTTGACCCCAGCTGGCACGCCCGCTTCAGCGCTAGCTACCGGCGTTATCGCTACACGATCTACAACGCCCGCACCCCCAACCTGTTCCTGGCCCCCTGGAGCTGGCACCGCTATCAGCGCCGACTCGATGAACAAGCCATGGGCCAGGCCCTGGAGGCCATGCTCGGCGAACACGACTTTTCTGCCTTTCAACGCGCCGGCAGCCGCCGCGCCCACGGCCGCACCACCCTTCAGGAGGTGTGTTTGGAGCGCCAGGGTGACCTGATCAGCGTCGAGTTGCAAGCCAGCGGTTTTCTATACGGCATGGTGCGTCTGGTGCTGAGCCAACTCGTGGCGGTTGGCGAGGGGCGGCTCAGCGGCGCCGACTTCGAGCGCCGCTGGCGAGAGTGCCAGCGCCTGGAAGTGAAAGAGGCCGCTCCACCTCAGGGCCTCTGCCTGCTGCGGGTGGGCTACCCCAAGCCAATATTCCCCCAAGCCGCCTGGTATGATTGCCAACCGCGGTTTCAGCTCGAGATTTCCGATTCTCCGGATCTCCAGCCTGGTTCAGCCCAGCCTTTCGTCAGTTCAGCGCAGCTACCTCCTGGGGGCGCGCCGGCCGGGCGGTAAGGTCACTGAACCCGGGCGTTGGGTTTCCAACGACCAGCTGTCCTGCCCCACTTCCGGCCTGCCGGTGCCTGATCAGGCGAAATGAACAAGACCCCCCTGCCCTCCATTGATTCCCTCGACCGCCAGTGGTATCTGGTGGACGCAGAGAATCAGACCCTCGGTCGCCTGGCGAGCGAAGTGGCCCAAGTGCTGCGCGGCAAGAACAAGCCCTGCTACACCCCCCACCTCGACACCGGCGACTTCGTCATCGTCATCAACGCCGACAAGGTGAAGGTGAGCGGTAACAAGCCAACTCAGAAGATTTACCGCCGCCACTCCGGCCGGCCCGGTGGCATGAAGACCGAGACCTTCGCCCACCTGCAAGCCCGGATCCCCGAGCGGATCGTGGAGAAAGCCATCAAAGGCATGCTTCCTCACAACGCCTTGGGCCGTCAGCTGTTCCGCAAGCTGAAGGTTTACAAGGGTACTGAGCATCCCCACGCTGCCCAACAACCCCAATCCCTAGCCCTCGATCCCGCCACTGCCGCCCGATGAGCACTAACAAAGTCGTCTATTGGGGTACGGGTCGTCGTAAGACGGCAGTTGCCCGAGTGCGTGTGGTTCCCGGGACCGGCACCGTAACCATCAACGGCCGCCCTGGCGACAACTACCTCAACTACAACCCCGTTTATCTAGCAGCGGTCAAAGCTCCACTGCAGACTCTCGGCTTGGCAACTGACTATGACCTGCTGGTGAATGTGCGTGGTGGTGGGCTTACCGGCCAAGCCGACGCCATTAAGCAGGGTGCAGCTCGTGCCCTATGTGAATTGTCCCCGGACAACCGCAAGCCCCTTAAAACCGAAGGCCACCTCAGCCGCGACCCTCGCGCCAAGGAGCGTCGCAAGTACGGACTGAAGAAAGCCCGTAAGGCACCTCAGTTCTCCAAGCGCTGATTTCTTCTCCCCGCCATCAGCCCCTTTCCCGTCATGCCCAAGGCCGAAATTCATCCCACCTGGTATCCCGATGCCAAGGTGATTTGCAACGGAGAGGTGGTTATGACCACCGGTTCCACCTCCCCCGAACTCCATGTCGATGTGTGGAGTGGCAACCACCCCTTCTATACCGGCACCCAAAAAATCCTCGACACCGAGGGCCGTGTAGACCGCTTCATGCGCAAGTACGGCATGGGTGGAGCCGATTCCCTCTCCAACGCCGCTGCCAAGCAGGAGCCCCAGGCTGAGGCCTCGGCCGAAGCTGCAAGCCAAGGCGAGAGCGAGCCCCCCGCTGTGGCCGAAGCCTGATCTCTGTAGGCCTGATTGAACCCCCCAGCCGGGTGCTTACGGGCACCCGGCTTTGTGTTGTCTGGTGCCCATGCGGGCTCCTCCTACCTCGCTGATGGATCCTTCCCTGCTGCATGAGCGCCTGGAGACGGCCCGCCGCACCTTCGAGACCCTGGAACGCCAGCTGGCAGATCCAGCCGTGGCGGCTAATCCCAGCCAGATGCAAGGCATCGCCCGCGAGAGAGCTCGCCTTGAGCCCCTGGTGCAGGACCACCTGAGCCTGCAGAAACTGCAGCAGGAAGAGCGCGAAGCTCGCGCCCTGCTGAAAGAACATCGGGGCGACCTCGCCATGGAGGAGCTGGTAACCGAGGAGCTGGCAACCCTGGCGGAAGCCACGGCCAGCCTGCTCGACAAGCTCACGGTGGCCCTGCTGCCCCGGGACCCCCGCGATGAGCGCAGCGTGATGTTGGAGATCCGAGCCGGCGCCGGTGGCGATGAAGCGGCGATCTGGGCCGGCGATCTAGCCCGCATGTATGAGCGCTACGCCCAAGGGGTGGGCTGGCGGGTGGAACCTGTGAGCGCCTCCGAAGCCGAGCTCGGGGGCTACAAAGAACTAATCCTCGCCATCAAAGGCGAAGGGGTTTTCAGCCAGTTGAAGTTCGAGGCCGGCGTGCATCGGGTGCAACGGGTGCCGGCCACCGAGTCCCAAGGCCGGATGCACACCTCAACCGCCACAGTCGCCGTGATGCCGGAGGCCGATCCCGTGGAGGTTCAGATCGAACCCGGCGACATCGAAATCAGTACCGCCCGCTCCGGTGGCGCCGGCGGCCAAAACGTCAACAAAGTGGAAACGGCCGTAGACCTACTGCACAAGCCCACCGGCATTCGGGTGTTCTGCACCCAGCAGCGCTCCCAGCTGCAGAACCGCGAGCGCGCCATGGAAATCCTGCGGGCCAAGCTCTATGAGCGCCAGCTGGCAGAAGCCAACGCCCAGGAGCGCTCCACCAGGCTGGCCCAGGTAGGCAGCGGCGACCGCAGCGAGAAAATCCGCACCTACAACTTCAAGGACAACCGCACCACCGACCACCGCCTAGGCCGCAATTTCGCGCTTGAGCCGGTGCTGAACGGCCAGCTCCACGACCTGATCAGTGCCTCAATCGCCGCCGATCAGAGCCGCCAGCTCGAGGAGCTGGCCCAACAGGTAGCCAGCTGAGGGTTCTCAGGACCCAATCACATATTTGGCCCACTCGCCATGCTGACCAGCGGAAATCTGGCGACTGGCTTCAAAGCTGAAGCTGCCCAGGGGCCGATGGGGTGGCCGCAGCAGGGGCATGGCCGCCTCCCGCGGCGTGCGGTTGCCCTTGCGGACATTGCAGGGCAGACAGGCTGTGGTGACATTTTCCCAGGTATCGAGGCCACCGCGGCTGCGGGGCACCACATGGTCGACAGAGAGCTGCTCTGCGCTGGCCCCGCAGTACTGGCAGCGATGGCCATCGCGGTGAAACAGGTTGCGGCGGGTCAGGGGCAACGGCTTGTAGGGCACCCGCACGAAATGACGCAGGCGGATCACAGTGGGTAGCAGGGTGTCCTCGCGAATCCTGCGGTCCGGGTCATGCTCAAGCCCCTCCGCCTTCCCCTTCAGCACCATCACCACCGCACGACGCCAGGTGGTGATGTTGAGGGGCTCGTAGGACGCGTTTAGAACGAGAACGTGGCCCATGCCAGCACCCGTGATCGGCGGCATGCTAGTGGCAATGTTCGCTGTAATCCGTGACCCAAGCGACCGAGACCAGCTGGAGTGCCCCGGCCCATGAGGCCAGCCTGGCTCGGCAACGGGCCTGGGTAGAGGTGAATACCGGCGCCATAAGTGCCAACGCCCGCAGCCTGAAACGCTGCATAGGCAATGGCACCGAGCTAATGGCTGTGGTCAAGGCCGACGGCTATGGCCATGGATCGATCCCCGTGGCCCGGGCCGCCCTCGCTGGTGGAGCCAGTCAGTGCGGTGTCGCCACCCTCAGCGAAGGCATCGAGCTGCGCAGGGCCGGCATCGAAGCGCCAATCCTGGTGCTAGGCAACCTCACCCAGGTAGAGGAGCTGCGCAGCTGTCTGCACTGGCAGCTAATGCCCACCATCAGCGGCATGCGCGAAGCCCTGCTCTGCCAAAACCTCGCCAGCAGCCAAGGCCGCCCGATGGCCCTGCAGCTCAAGCTCGACACTGGCATGGCTCGGCTCGGGGCCGATTGGCAGGAGGGGCCCAGACTCGTGGCCGCGATCACGGAACTGGAAGCCGTGCAGTTGGCCGGTCTCTATTCCCATCTCGCCAGTGCCGATGCATCAGCGGACGCCGATGACGGGCTCACCGATCAACAGCAGCGACTGTTCGAGACGGTGCTGCAGGCCCTGGAGCAGCAGCGACTGCAGGCTGGCATCCGCCACCTGGCCAACTCGGCCGGCACCCTGCGCAACCCAGGGCTGCACTACGACCTAGTGCGAGTCGGCCTGGCGCTATACGGGCACAGCCCGGCGGCCCACCTGGCGTCTGTCACACCCCTGCAGGGAGCGATGACCCTGCACGCCCGCGTCAGCCTGATTCGCGAGGTGGGCAGCGGGGTGGGGGTGAGCTACGGCCATCGCTTCCGCACCAGCCGCCCCAGCCGTCTGGCCGTTGTTGGCATTGGCTACGCCGATGGAGTACCCCGCCAGCTCTCCAACCAGCTGGAAGTGCTGTTTGCAGGCCAACGTCTGCCCCAAGTGGGATCCATCACCATGGACCAACTGGTGCTCGATGCCACCGACTGCCCGGGACTGGAGGTGGGGTCGGTGGTGACCCTGCTGGGCCAGGAGGGAAGCGAACAAATCACCCCCACCGACTGGAGCAATCGCTGCCAGACCATCCCCTGGGAAATCCTCTGCGGCTTTAAGCACCGCCTGCCGCGACTCACCACCGCCCAGGCCGCCTGGGAGGCACCAGGCGATAGGGCTCACTGATAAAGTCATCGAGCCCCTGGAGAGGTGGCTGAGTGGTTGAAAGCGGCTCCCTGCTAAGGAGTTACAGGAGGCAACTCTTGTCGAGGGTTCGAATCCCTCCCTCTCCGTTGTTAAGTCCGGATGCTTAGTTACGGCTGGCTTCAGCCAGCCTGCTAGCCATCTCAGGCAGGAGCTTGGGATCTTGGGCGCAGGCCTGGCCCTCGGAAAAAATCACCAGCAGGAAGGGCGCCGCTTTTGGCATTGAGCCCTCAGCTGGCAGCTCCACGTAGGCAGCATCGTGCCGGGCCTGGCTCATCCAGCCCGCCTTGCTCCAGAGGCGAGAGCCCAGAGGCAAACCCTCGCCGATGAAGCCATCCACCTGGTTTTCTGGATCCGCAAGCCTCAGGGCCGGATCCAGGCTGCGCGCCAGCAGAGCTGTCATCCGGGCGCAAGCCGGCGGCGACACCAGGGCCGCCGCCAGCACGGCCTGCAACAGACGGGCTACCGCATCGGTACTGAGGCGATTGCGGTTTTCAAGCTCGCTGCCGTAGAAGTCCTGCTCCCGCCCGTAGGGACCATCTCCCCAGGTTTTCTGGCAAGCGTTACAGCCCTGCAGCTCCGGCCAGCCAAGCTCGCTCAGCCAGCCATTGACAAGCTGCCGCTGCCCCACCCAGTGGGCCATGCGCTCGGGTGGCAGAGAAGGGCCGCTGGTGGTGCCACTCAGCAAATCCACCACTAGGGAGGTGGCGTCGTTACTGGAGTCGCGAATCATGTCTGAAAGGGCCCGCCGCAGCTCGGGCGTATCCGCAAGCAAGTCGGCCTGGCGCCAGGCCTCGGCCGCCACCAAATACACCAGCTTCACCACGCTGGCTGGGTAGCGGGGCCGATCCCCAGCCCAACTCGCCCCCTGCACCGGCTGGGCCCAGAACTTATCGGGATCGAGATCGGCAGCTCGGCCAAGCAAGGGCTGGTCGTAGCGGAGCCAGGTAATAGAGAGGTGCTGGGCCAAACCAGGCCGCCCCTCCAGCTCTAAAGCCCGCACCAGATCGGCCAAGATCTGAGCCATGGCTGGATCGGGGCTGTAAAAAGCCATCACCGCCGGCCAACGTATTGGCGAGATTAGCTGTGCTGACAGTGGACACCATCAACCCTGCCCCGCTGGCTGCCGGCAGCCAAGCCGCGCCGGAATGGCTCCTCGCCGGCACAAACTGGCAGCTCACTGGCAGCGTCGACCTCTACAGCCAGGCCCGCGGTGAGGGTCTAGCCAGCCAGGCCTGGCCTGGCCGCCACCTACAAATCCTGACCAGTCCTGCAGCTACAGGACCAGGAATGCGCCTGCGGGTACGAATGCTCGACGATGGCTACCCAGGCTGGATTGAGCCCGATGCCCTGCTGGGGCGAGCAGTGGCGTGCTCCCCGCCCCAGCCCCAACTCCTGCAGCGCGGCAGCATTGCCCGCAGGCTTGAGCAGGTACTGAGCTTCGCTCAGGCCACCCAGCGCCTAGACAACACCTACCTGTGGGGCGGCAGCCTGGGCCCCAACTACGACTGCTCCGGTCTGGTGCAGCGGGCCTATGCCAGCGCTGGCATCTGGATTCCGCGCGATGCCTACCTACAGGAGCGGTTCTGTCAGCCAGTGGCGATGCGCCCTGGCCAGGTGCAGTTGCTGGAGCCTGGCGACCTGATCTTTTTTGGCACACCCCAGCGCTGCAGCCACGTGGGGCTGCACCTAGGCGGCGGCCGTTATTTACATAGCTCCGGCGTCGCCCACGGCCGCAACGGCATCGGCATCGACAACCTGGCGCCCCAAAACCCCGACCCGGTGGCGCGCCACTACCGACTGGAACTGCGGGGAGCGGGGCGGGTAATGCACAGCCATAACGGCAGTCCCCTACCCACCTAGGGTCGATGCCAAGGGCTGACAAAGACATGCAGCAAACGGGGGAAGGCAAGGCCGAGCTTTCCGTAGTGGTGCCCCTCTACAACGAGGAGGAGAGCCTGCCCCAGTTGGTGGAGCAGTTGCTGGCGGCACTGCGACCGCTGCAGCTGGGCTTTGAGTTGGTGCTGGTAGACGACGGATCTAAGGACGGCACAGCGAAGGTGCTCAGCCAGCTGGCCGCCACGGTTCCGGAGCTGGTGGCCGTGCTGCTGCGCCGCAACTATGGCCAGACCGCGGCCATGGCGGCTGGCTTTGACGCCAGCGGCGGGCCGGTGATCGTGACCCTCGATGGCGATCTGCAGAACGACCCAGCCGATATCCCCCTACTGCTAGCTGAGCTCGAGCAAGGCTTCGACCTGGTAAGCGGCTGGCGCCACCAGCGCCAGGATGCGGCCATGCAGCGGCTGCTGCCCAGCCGCATCGCCAACAGCCTGATTGCCCAAGTAACTGGGGTGCGCCTCCACGACTACGGCTGCTCCCTCAAGGCTTATCGGCGCGAGGTGGTGAGTGACCTCAACCTCTACGGCGAACTACACCGCTTCCTACCTGCCCTGGCCTTCATCGAAGGTGCCCGGATCAGCGAGGTGAAAGTAAACCACCATCCCCGTCGTTACGGGGAGAGCAAATACGGGCTCGACCGCACCTTTCGGGTGCTGATGGACCTGCTGACGGTCTGGTTCATGAAGCGCTTCCTAACCAGGCCGATGCACGTCTTCGGCTTCGGCGGCCTGGCCGCCATGGCCGCAGGCCTGCTGATCGGACTCTGGCTCGTAGGCGAAAAACTACTGCTTGGCGCCGACATCGGCGATCGCCCCCTGCTGCTGATGGCCCTACTGAGCTTCCTGACGGGGGTGCAGCTCTTCTGCTTTGGCCTGCTGGCCGAACTGCAGATGCGCACGTACCACGAAAGTCAGGGACGACCTATCTACCGGGTGCGGGGCATCGTGCGCGGATCCGGCGGCTAAGAGGCGGGGCAAAGGGATTGAATTTTTATGTCGCCCTAGCCGGCCCCGCAGGCTGCCTCGGGTGGTCTTCGTACAGTATTAGCGGTTGCTATTGGCCCGCGCCATGACTGGAGAATTTGCTGCCGCTTGGTTGCCCTCGGTGTTAGTCCCACTTGTTGGAATCCTCGGCCCAGCCGTGGCCATGGCCCTGCTTTTCAACGTAATCGAAGCCCGCGACTGAGCCCGACCCAAGCCGTCGCTCAGCCTCACCGCCTACCCCCGCCACCATGACCGTGACCCCCGTGGCCGACCCCTGCGTCGGCAATCTGGCAACCCCCGTCAACAGCAGCTATTTCAGCCGGGCCTTCATAAATGCCCTGCCCGCCTATCGCCCCTCCCTATCTCCGAACCGTCGTGGTTTGGAAGTGGGCATGGCCCATGGCTTCTTTCTTTACGGACCCTTCGCCGTCTGTGGGCCCCTGAGGCTCACCGAGTACGCCAGCACCGCTGGTTTACTCGCCAGCATTGGACTGGTGTCGATCTTGACCGTATGTCTCTCGATCTACGGCACCGCTGGCAACGGACCCAACATCCAGCCGGCTGACGCCACCATCGACAACCCTCCCGCAGACCTGTTCACCAAGGCTGGCTGGGCAGAATTCGCTAGTGGTTTCTGGCTGGGTGGCTGCGGTGGCGCCGCCTTTGCCTGGTTCCTGGCCGGCACCGCGATAGTTGCCCCGCTCGTCAACATCGCCGGCGGCGTCTGGAGCGTCAACTAAATCTCAAGCGGTTTTCCAAACCCCCTTCAAGCTCCGTCAAGGCGGGGCTTTTTTATTGGCTTGATATGCCCCGGGCAGCTCCGATAGCCAGTGCCTGCTGAGCCACAAGCAAAGCTCTCGGGAGCAGATCTATCCCCCTAGAGGAAAAGAGCCGGCGCTGGGCAATGGTAGGCAGTGCTGATGGGCAAGATAAACAACTACTAATGGGCAATAAAAAACCCCAGCTTGCGCCGGGGTTAAATCGTCCCTCGAGGGAGCAAGTAGGCAGAGATTAGCCGATAGGCAGAGGTTAGCCGAACTTGCCCGAGGTAGAAGCAATCAGGAAGGCTGCATACGTGAGTATGTAGCCGATCGTGAAGTGAGCAAGACCCACAACACGAGCCTGGACGATCGAAAGAGCGACAGGCTTATCGCGCCAGCCAACCAAGTTGGCGAGCGGGGTGCGCTGATGCGCCCAGACGATGGTCTCGATCAGTTCCTGCCAATAGCCGCGCCAGGAGATCAGGAACATGAAACCGGTGGCCCACACCAGGTGACCGAACAGGAACATCCAAGACCAGACGGCCAGGTTGTTGCTGCCAAACGGGTTGTAACCATTGATCAGCTGGGAGGAGTTAAGCCACAGGTAGTCGCGGAACCAACCCATTAGATAGGTGCTGGATTCGTTGAACTGAGCCACGTTGCCCTGCCAGATGGCGAGGTGCTTCCAGTGCCAGTAGAAGGTGACCCAACCGACGGTATTCAGGGCCCAGAAGACACTCAGATAGAAAGAGTCCCAGGCACTGATATCGCAGGTACCACCACGGCCGGGGCCGTCGCAGGGGAAGGAATAGCCGAAGTCCTTTTTGTCAGGCATCAGCTTGGAACCCCGGGCATCCAGGGCACCCTTCACCAGGATCAGAGTCGTGGTGTGCAGACCAAGCGCAATGGCGTGGTGAACAAGGAAGTCACCAGGACCGATCTGCAGGAAGAGGTCGTTGCCACCATTGATGGCGTCGATCCAACCGGGCAGATAAACCGCACTGGCGGTGCTAGCTGCGGATGTGGAATTTGATAGCAGCACATCCATGCCGTACATCGCCTTGCCGGAAGCAGCCTGGACGAATTGGGCAAAGACGGGCTCCACCAAGATCTGCTTCTCCGGAGTACCAAAGGCCACGACCACGTCGTTGTGGACGTAAAGACCCAGGGTGTGGAAGCCGAGGAACAGGGAAACCCAGCTCAGGTGGCTGATTATGGCTTCCTTGTGCTCAAGCATCCGGGCCAACACGTTGTCTTTGTTGGCTTCAGGATCGTAGTCGCGGATGAAGAAGATCGCACCGTGGGCGAACGCACCGCACATCAGGAAGATGGCGATGTATTGGTGGTGGGTATAAAGCGCAGCTTGCGTTGTGTAGTCCTTAGCGATAAACGCATAGGACGGCATCGCATACATGTGCTGGGCCACCAGGCTGGTGACCACACCCAGAGATGCCAAAGCCAGACCAAGCTGGAAGTGGAGCGAGTTGTTGATCGTGTCGTAGAGGCCCTTGTGGCCAGCACCGAGGTCACCAGGGGTGCCCTTGGGTGGGTTGTGGGCTTCAAGAATCTCGCGAATCGAATGGCCGATACCGAAGTTTGTCCGGTACATGTGGCCAGCGATCACAAAGATGCAACCGATCGCCAGGTGGTGGTGGGCAATGTCCGTGAGCCAAAGGGCTTCCGTTTGGGGGTGGAAGCCACCCAGGAAGGTAAGGATCGCGGTGCCAGAACCCTCAGCAGTTCCGAACTGTTGATAGACGGTGTCGGGGTTCTGGGCATACACACCCCAGTTGCCGGTGAAGAACGGAGCCAAACCAGCGGGGTGAGGCAGCACTGAGAGGAAGTTGTCCCACCCAACGTGCTGACCACGGGCCTCAGGGATAGCCACGTGAACCAGGTGACCGGTCCAAGCGATCGAGCTGAAACCAAACAGAACCGCCAGGTGGTGGTTCAAGCGGGATTCAGCATTCTTGAACCAGGCCAGGGAAGGCCGGAACTTGGGCTGAAGGTGGAGCCAGCCTGCGAACAGGGCCCAAGCCGACAGGATCATCATGAAGATGGAACCCTGATAAAGCTCAGCGTTGGTTTTCATCCCGATCGTGTACCACCAGTGGTACAGACCCGAATAAGCAATGTTCACAGGGGAGGTAGCACCAGCCTGGGTGAAGGCGGCGATAGCTCCCTGGCCGAAGTGGGGATCCCAGATCGCGTGAGCGATGGGACGTACATGCAGAGGATCGGCGACCCACTGCTCAAAGTTGCCCTGCCAGGCGATATGGAACAGGTTGCCCGAAACCCAGAGGCCAATGATGGCCAGGTGACCGAAATGGGTGGAGAACAGCTTTTGGTAAAGCCGCTCCTCGGTCATGCCGTCGTGGCTCTCGAAATCGTGAGCCGTGGCAATGCCGTACCAAATCCGGCGGGTTGTCGGGTCCTGTGCCAGACCCTGGCTGAACGAAGGAAATTTCGTTGCCATTGGGAGAGGTCAGAAAAGGTCAGCCGACCGCGACGATGCGGGCCAGGAAGAATGCCCAGGTTGTTGCAATACCGCCCAGCAAATAGTGAGCGACACCGACAGCACGGCCCTGGGTAATGGAAAGCGCCCGCGGTTGGATGGCGGGTGCAACCCTCAGCTTGTTGTGAGCCCAGACGATGGACTCGATCAGCTCTTGCCAGTAGCCGCGGCCACTGAACAGGAACATCAGGCTGAAGGCCCAGATGAAGTGGGCTCCAAGGAACATCAAGCCATAAGCACTGGAACTCGAGCCGTAGCTGTTGATCACCTGTGCGGCTTGGGCCCAGAGGAAGTCCCGCAGCCAACCATTAATGGTGATGGCGCTTTGGGCAAAGTTGCCGTTGGTGATGTGCTGGACGCTGCCATCAGCGTTGACGGTTCCCCACACGTCGCTCTGCATCTTCCAGGAGAAGTGGAAAATGACGATCGACAGGGAGTTGTACATCCAGAACAGGCCAAGGAACACATGGTCCCAAGCCGAAACCTGGCAGGTACCGCCACGGCCAGGGCCGTCGCAGGGGAAGCGGAAGCCCAGATTCGCCTTATCAGGAACGAGGCGGGAGCTACGCGCATACAACACGCCCTTCAGCAGGATCAGCACGGTGACGTGGATCGTGAAGGCGTGGATGTGGTGGACCATGAAATCGGCCGTTCCCAAAGGAATCGGACCGGCGGCCACCTTGCCGCCCACAGCTACAACGGTGCCGTTGAACACTTCGCTCACACCCGCTAGGGCGTTGGGCGCAGTGCTACCTGCAGCGGCAGCGTGCAGACCCTGAATCCACTGCGCAAAGACAGGCTTCAGGGCAATGGCCGAGTCGCTGAACATGTCTTGGGGACGCCCCAAGGCACGCATCGTGTCGTTGTGGATGTAAAGGCCAAAGCTGTGGAAGCCAAGCCAGATACACACCCAGTTGAGGTGGCTGATCAGGGCATCACGAGCTTTAAGCACCCGGTCGAGCACGTTATCGACGTGCTTGGCGGGGTCGTAATCGCGAATCATCGCGATAGCGGCGTGCGCACCTGCACCCACAACTAAGAAACCACCGATCCACATGTGGTGGGTGAAGATCGACAGCTGGGTGGGGTAATCAATCCCGATATAGGGATAGGGAGGCATCGCATACATGTGCTGGGCCACGATGATGCTCAGCGAGCCGAGCATCGCCAGGTTCACAGCCAGTTGGGCGTGCCAGCTGGTGGTCATGAACTCGAAGAGTCCGTCATGACCATTGGGAGCGGGGAACAGCAGGGGATCACCCTTCTGGCCCTGGAGAATCTCCTTGATGCTGTGACCAATGCCCCAGTTGGTGCGATACATGTGGCCAGCCACGATGAACAACACCGCGATCGCCAAGTGGTGATGGGCGATGTCGGTCATCCAGAGGCTGCCGGTCACAGGATTCAACCCACCTTTAAAGGTGAGGAAATCGCTGTAAGCGGCCCAGTTGCCCGTGAAGAAGGCTGAAACGCCAGCCCCGAAACCGGGGAATATCTGGGCGATCACGTCCTGGTTCAGGAACTCGTGGGGCAGGGGAATGTCGGCGTAAGTGGCGATGGTTTTGCCATTGAGCGCCAGCGGCTGGCCGGCGTCGATGGCGTCCATCAGCGCGGTGGTGGGTAGGGACACATGCAGCAGGTGTCCTGTCCAGGAGAGAGATCCCAGACCGAGCAGGCCGGCCAGATGGTGGTTGAGCATCGACTCAACGTTCTGGAACCACTCGAGCTTGGGAGCCGCCTTGTGGTAGTGGAAGACGCCGGCATTGAGCATCAAGCCGGCCATCACCAACGCACCGATGGCCAGGGCCATCAGCTGGGTTTCATTGGTGATGCCCCAGGCCCTCCACACATGGAAGAGGCCGGAGGTGATCTGAATGCCGTGGAACCCGGCACCCATGTCTCCATTGAGAATTTCCTGGCCGAAAATGGGCCACACCACCTGCGCCGAAGGCTTGACGTGCAGGGGATCGGTCAACCAACCGGTGTAGTTGGAGAAGCGCGCTCCATGGAAGAAGGCGCCACTCAGCCAGATAAAGATGACGGCCAAATGGCCGAAGTGAGCTGAAAAGATCTTGCGAGAGACCTCTTCAAGGTCACTCGTGTGACTGTCGAAATCGTGAGCATTGGCGTGGAGGTTCCAAACCCAGGTGGTGGTTTTGGGACCTTTGGCAAGGCTGCGATCGAAATGGCCGGGCTTGCCGAACAGTTCGAAGGTGGCCGGAACTGGGTTCCGGTCGACCATGGCCTTCGCCTTTTCCCCACGCTCTGGTGGGCTGATGGTCATCGAGACGTTCCTCGAGGGACGGGATCGAGGTGGTGGGTCCACCCCTGCAGCAGGCCGGAGAGCCTGATGTTGGGCCCCATGAACGACCGGCGGCCGAGGCCTCCAATCGTTCATGGGCACCAGCCGGGAAGGGGGTTCGCGAAAACGCGAAACCACTTGCCACGACTGGGGCTTTGGGCCCCAATTAGGGGACCGCTCGCCGAAGTATAGGGGTCGTTTCCGAGAGGTTTTGGCTTGCAGTTACAAAGGTTCAATCCCGGCGCTTCCCAGGCCAGCACAGGGCTTTACAGAACAGAAAGAATCATCAACTTCAGCCATCTTGCAGGCGGTTTTTTATTACTTAGAGAGCGTCAAAACCAGTTGTCTGCCGCATCCGTTTCCCCGGGGTGGCACCGGCCAGCAGAATGCATCCACTACAAGCTGAGCAACCCAGCGTGGGCGCAGGCAGCGCAACCCATCCGGCTCTCCCGTCTCGCCCAGTGCGATGGCGGCAGCGATTGCTAGCAGTCCTGCTAGTGGCAGCGTTGATTTTGTTGGCAGGCTGCAATCGAGTAGCCGCCAGCCGCAGCAGCGGCCCAGCCCCAGCACCTCTTCCAGTCCAGGGGCCCAGTGGCCGCTTGCAGGAAGTTGCGCCACCTGCCGCCGTACAACAAATTCAAGCGGCCCTGGCCGAACGCCAGCCCCAGGTATCGATCCAGATCCCGAGAGATGGCAGCGATCTGCCCGGCGGGCCGGTCAAGTTGCAAGTGCAGGTTCGTGATTGGCCCTTGGTTGATGCAGGAGTGCTCGGGCTGGGGCCTCACCTCGTGGTGCAAGTTGACGACCTAGAGCCCCAACGCCTCACCACCTCACGCTCTGGGCAATTCCCAACTCGTCTGGACGCCGAACTACCACCCCTGAGCCCGGGCAGCCATCGCCTTACCGCCTATGCGGCCAAACCCTGGGGGGAAGTGGTGAAAAGTCCCGGCGCCTGGGACCAGGTGCGGGTAAACCGGGTGGCCGCCAATCCCCTGGCCACTCCCGAGCCGGGCACACCCCAGTTGATCGGCGTAAGCACAGCAGATTTGGCCGGTCGCGAACCGGTGCTGCTCGACTGGCTGTTAATAGACGCTCCCCTCCAGGGCCTGCGCGACAACGACGGCAGCTGGCGCCTGCGGGTGACGGTCAACGGTGACAGTTTTTTGGTGGATCAGAACTCGCCTCTGTGGCTCAAGGGCTGGCACAGCGGCAGCAACAGCGTGCTGATGGAGCTGGTTGATGGCCGCGGCGCCCCCCTCAACCCCCCTTTCAACACCTTGGTGAGCGAGGTGACAATTAATAGTTCCTCGCCCACGCCCAGTTGGCAGCGAGGGCGCCTGGATGCCAGCGAGTTAGCCCAGCTGCTGGGAGAGGAGCCTGCAACGCCTGCGGCTCCAGAACCTGAACCAGTCCCAGAGGCACCAGTAGTAGCAGTAGAAATCAATCCGCCGCCGGCCAGCGAGCCCCAATCCCCACTTGAACCGGAGGCTTCGCCGGAACCAGAACCGCCGGCTGAACCCGAGCCCCTGCTGAAACCAGAACCCCTGCCTGAACAAGAACAACTGCCTGAGCTGGAGCCCACTGTTGAAGCTGAGTTAGCCGAACCTGCGCAGCAAGATGCCCCTCAAGCAGAGACCGCCCTTACTACGGCTCCCACTGATCGGCTCAGCGCCTCCACCAGCCTGGAAGGATCGGCCCGCAGCCAGCTGAATCCAGATGGTTCCCTGCTCAAGCCCAAGGCGCCGGGTCCCCTGGCCGGGCTGCGTCAGAAGCTAGGTACGTGACTTCAACAAACAACCGCCCCGAGCAGGACGCGCCGCGCGCCCGCCGCTGGGGCCTGGGCTTCAGCCCTGCCAGCACCCTGGTGCTGGACCAGCTCCTTCAGGCCGGCCTGATCGACTCCCAGGCGGGGACTGACGACCAGATCGCCTCAGGGGAATGCTTAGTTGAGCAGTGGTCAACGGCCAGCGGCTTTGTAATCGTTGGTGCCTGTGGCCTGGTGACCAGGCTGATTGCGCCGCTGCTCGTGAACAAAGAGCGCGATCCCGCCGTGGTGGTGGTGGATCCCCAGGGTCGGTTCGCCATTCCCTTGCTAGGGGGGCACGCGGCCGGGGCCGAGCGACTGAGCCACCAGATTGCCGCCTGCCTAGGCGGCCAGGCTGTGCTCACCGGGGCAACGGCTGCAGCAGGCTTACTGAGCCTCGATAGCTTCGGCAAAGACTGGGGTTGGCAGCGAGGGCAGGGCGATTGGAGCGCCCTGATGCGTAAGGCAGCCCATGTGGATCAACCGCTGCGGCTGAAAGCTCACCACGGCAGCCGCCGCTGGCTCGAGCTCGAGGCCGCCACCTGCCTACTGGAGCGCGCTGGTGGCAATGGCAGTGGGTCTGGGAGTGGGTCTGGCGAGAACCCAGAGGCAGATCTGGTCGTGGATATCCACACAGGCGCTGGCTGCCGCTGGCATCCGCCGAGCCTGTGGCTTGGCATGGGCTGTGAACGCAACACCAGCCTGAGCCTGCTGGAGCGATTGCTGGAACAGACCCTGGGCGACCAGCAACTGGCACCTGAATCCGTAGCTGGTTTAGCGAGCATCGACCGCAAGGCCGATGAGCCTGCCCTGCTTGCTTTAGCAGCTAAACGAGGCTGGCCAGTGCGCTGGTTTGGGGCCGAATCCCTAGCGGCAGTGCCGGTGCCCACCCCATCGGCGGCCGTGGCCCAGGAGATGGGCACCGCCAGCGTGGCCGAGGCCGCAGCCCTGCTGGCAGCTGGCCCCGCAGCCCAATTGCTGCAAACCAAGCGCATCGAGCATGCCAACCCAGGCGAGCTCGGGGCAGCCACCCTGGCAGTGGCTCTGGCCGAGAGTCAATGGGCTCCCGAGCGGGGCCAGCTTCATCTAGTGGGCAGTGGCCCGGGCAGCCTGGAGCTGCTCACTGCGGATGCCCGCCGCGCCCTGGCGGAAGCCACGGTGTGGGTGGGCTACGGCCTCTACCTCGACCTGCTTGAACCGCTGCGGCGACCTGATCAGCTGCGCTGGAACGGCCAACTCACCGAGGAGCGGGCCCGCTGCGCGCTTGCCCTGGAGCTAGCGAGCCAGGGGCTGAATGTGGCCCTGGTCTCTTCTGGCGACAGCGGCATCTACGCCATGGCCGGCCTAGCCCTGGAGCTTTGGCTGGCCAGCCCAGCAGATGGCCGGCCCAGCTTCAGCGTGCATCCGGGCATCTCGGCCCTGCAACTCGCCGCCGCCAGGGCCGGAGCTCCCTTGATGCACGATTTCTGCACCATCAGCCTCAGCGACCGACTCACCCCTTGGGAAGTGATCGAAAAGCGGCTGCAAGCAGCGGCTGCGGGGGACTTTGTAGTAGCCCTCTACAACCCCCGCTCCCTGGGGCGCGACTGGCAACTGGCCCGAGCCAGGGAGCTGCTGCTGGAGGGCCGGCCGGCCTCCACACCGGTGGCCCTTGCCCGCCAACTGGGGCGAGCCGATGAGGCGGTCAGCCTGCACAGCCTGGGCGAATTACCGGTAGAGCAAGTGGACATGCTGACCCTGGTGCTGATTGGCAACAGCACCAGCTATGCCAAAGACGGACGCATGGTGACCCCCAGGGGTTACCCAGGAGCCGAGCTCAGCTGAAAAAATCGGGATGACAGGATTCGAACCTGCGGCCCCTTCGTCCCGAACGAAGTGCGCTACCAAGCTGCGCCACATCCCGATGAGGCGAGTTTAGGGGATCAACTCGGCTGTAGGCCGTAGCCTGCCGCATGCTTCCTAAAGTTGGACCTAGCCCTTCTTCTGGCCCCCCGGGGCCCTACTGGCGCCTTGCTCAAACCCGACTGGCTGCGAGTCAAGGCCCCCCAGCGGGAGCGCATCGGCGAGGTGGCAGACCTGCTGCAGGATCTCAAGCTCAACACCGTCTGCCAGGAGGCCAGCTGCCCCAACATCGGCGAGTGCTTTGCCGGCGGCACGGCCACCTTCTTGATCATGGGGCCTGGTTGCACCCGGGCCTGCCCCTACTGCGACATCGACTTCGACAAGAGCGTGCGGGAGCTCGACCCCAGCGAACCTGAACGGCTGGGTGAAGCGGTAGCGCGCCTGGGCCTGAGCCACGTGGTGATCACCTCGGTCAACCGCGACGACCTGGCCGATGGGGGCGCCAGCCAGTTTGTGGCCTGCATTGAGCAGGTGCGCCAGCGCTCACCACTCACCACGATCGAGCTGCTGATCCCTGATTTCTGCGGCAACTGGGACGCCCTGGCCGCCGTCATGGAAGGCGCCCCTGAGGTGCTCAACCACAACATCGAAACCGTGCCCAGGCTCTACAAAAAAGCCAGGCCCCAGGGCATCTACGAGCGCTCCCTGGGGCTGCTGCAGCGGGTGCGTAGCGGCTGGCCGCGCACCTACACCAAGTCCGGCCTGATGACTGGCCTGGGTGAGAGCGACGTTGAGGTGAAAGAGGTAATGGCCGATCTACGCAGCCACCAGGTGGACATCGTCACAATCGGCCAGTACCTCTCCCCAGGCCCCAAACATCTGCCAGTGGATCGCTTCGTTACCCCGGAGCAATTTGCGGCGTTCAAGCAGCACGGTGAGCAGGAGCTCGGCTTCCTGCAAGTGGTGAGCAGCCCGCTCACCCGCAGCAGCTATCACGCCGGCGAGGTGCAGCGGCTGATGCGGGAGTATCCGCGCTAAGCCGCCACGGCCTGCCGTTCCGCCAAACCCACGCTGGCCTTCTCACTGGGTGGCACCAGCAGCTTGAAACGGCCCCTCCAGCCATCCCAATCGGCCAGAATCGCGGCTGCCTTGGCGCTGCCGGTGGCCTGGAGGTGCGCCTCCAGCAAGGGCTTGAGCAGGGCGTCCTGCTCTGGGGTGGTGAGCTCGCAAATAGCCACGATCTCCGGATTTACCCGCTCCGCCAAGCCGCCGCTCTCGTCAAGGATGAAGGCCACACCACCGGTCATGCCAGCGGCCACATTGCGACCGGTACTGCCCAGCACCACCACCACGCCACCGGTCATGTATTCGCAGCAGTGATCGCCGGCGCCCTCCACCACGGTTTTGGCCCCGCTGTTGCGCACGCCAAAGCGCTCACCAGCGCGGCCTAGGGCAAACAGCTCTCCACCTGTGGCGCCATAGAGACAGGTATTGCCCAGGATCACCTGGTTACCAGGGTCGTTGACGCCGGCAGGGGGCACCACGGTGAGGCGTCCGCCATTGAGGCCCTTACCCACATAATCGTTGGCTTCACCCACCAGGCGCACGTTCATGCCCTGGAGCACGAAGGCCCCGAAGCTCTGACCAGCTGCCCCTAGATAGGTGAGATCCAGTTGGCCCTGGAAACCGGTGTTGCCGTGGCGTGCCGCAATCTCGCCGGAGAGGCGGGCGCCCACGCTGCGATCTGTGTTGACGATCGCCAGGGTGCGGGCCACGCGGCCGTGGCCCTCGATAGCTGGCATAACCTCGGCATCGGCCAGCAGCTGATCTTCCAACACCTGTCCATTGCCATGGGCCTGGGCATCGTGCTGAAGCCAGCTGCGATCTGCAGCGGCGGGGATCGGATCGATCAGGCAGGAGAGATCAAGGGCTCTGGTTTTGGCGAGAGCCACGGCCCGGGGCTGTAGCAATTCACTGCGGCCGATCAGCTCTTCGAGGCGGGCCACGCCAAGCACGCTCAGCAGCTGGCGCACCTCCTCCGCCACAAACAGGAAGAAATTCACCACGTGCTCGGGCACGCCGGGGAAGCGCTTGCGCAGGTTTTCCTTCTGGGTCGCCACCCCCACCGGGCAGTTATTGGTGTGGCAAACGCGGGCCATGATGCAGCCCTCGGCGATCATCGCCACCGAGCCAAAGCCGTATTCCTCGGCGCCCAGCAAGGCAGCGATGATCACGTCCCAGCCGGTTTTGAGGCCGCCATCGGCCCGCAGCAGCACCCGATCGCGCAGGCCGTTCTCGAGCAGGGACCGGTGCACCTCGGTGAGGCCTAGCTCCCAGGGGCTGCCGGCATGTTTGATCGAGCTCAGCGGTGAAGCGCCCGTGCCGCCGTCGTGACCGGAGATCTGAATCACATCGGCGTTGGCCTTGGCCACTCCAGCAGCGATGGTGCCGATGCCGATTTCAGCCACCAGCTTCACGCTCACCTTGGCGGCGGGGTGCACCTGGTGCAGGTCGTGGATCAGCTGGGCCAGATCCTCAATTGAATAGATGTCGTGATGGGGAGGCGGCGAAATCAGGGCCACACCGGCCTTGCTGTTGCGCAGCCAGGCGATGTAGGGATCAACCTTCGGGCCCGGCAGCTGGCCGCCCTCGCCGGGCTTGGCCCCCTGGGCCACCTTGATCTCCAGCTGGCGACCACTGCGCAGATATTCGGGGGTCACACCAAAGCGCCCTGAGGCGATCTGCTTGATGGCGGAGCAGGCGGTATCACCGTTGCGAAGGCCATTAAGGCTGGGCAGGGTCGGCGAATGACCGTCGCCGTCCACATCGCTGAGCAGCCCGAAGCGGGCCGGATCCTCGCCGCCCTCACCGCTATTGCTCTTGCCGCCGATGCGGTTCATGGCGATGGCTAACACCTCGTGGGCCTCGCGCGAAAGGGCCCCCAGGCTCATGCCGCCAGTGCAAAAGCGGCTGCATATGCTCTCCACGCTCTCCACCTGCTCGATCGGCAGCGGCGCGGGCGCGGGCTTGAGTTCAAGCAGATCCCGCAGGGCCGTGACTGGCCGGTGCTCAAGCAGGGTTTTGTAGGTGGAGAAGTGGTCGTAGCCGGGGCCCGCCTTGACGGCGGCATGCAGGGCTTTAGCCATCTCCGGGCTATTGAGGTGATACTCGCCGCCAGTGCGGTATTGCACGAAGCCCATGAACTCGAGCTTGGTGCGGTTGAGCTCTGGGAAGGCCTTGGCGTGGAAGCTGAGGGTTTCGCTCGCCAGTTCGGCCAAGCTCAGGCCAGCCACCCGGCTGGTGGTGCCACTGAAGGCAAGCTGGATCAAATCGGCGCCAAGGCCGATTGCTTCAAAGATCTGGGCGCCGTGATAGCTGGCCAGCAGGGAGATGCCGATCTTGGAGAGGATCTTGCGCAGGCCGTCTTCTAGGGCCTTGCGCACATTTGCCTGCACCTGATCGGGGCTGAGCGCCGGCAGCTTGCCGGTTTCGATCAGCTTCTGCACCCTGGGGTGGGCTAGCCAGTGGCGGCTGGTTTCCCAGGTGAGCCAGGGGCAGACGGCACTGGCGCCATAACCGATCAGGCAGGCCAGGTGGTGAGTGCTCCAGCACTGGGCCGTTTCCACCACCAGGGAAGCCTGCAGTCGCAGGCCCAGGTTGAGCAGGTGGTGATGCACCGCGCCCACGGCAAGCAGCGGTGGAATGGTGGCCGTGGTGGCATTGATCCCACCAGCCTCGGCGCCCCGATCGCTCAGCACCAGGATCTGGCTGCCGGCGCGCACGGCAGCCTCGGCCGCGCTGCGCAGGCGCTGCACCGCAACCTCGAGGCCTCCGGGGCCGTCGGTGACGGCCATCAGCGTGGACAGGGTGGTGGTGGGCAGGCCCTGGTGGGCCACCGCCGCCAGCTCCGCCTCATTGAGGATCGGACTGGCCAGGTGCAGCACCGCCGCCGAGGCAGCTTCGGGGCGCAGCGGCGAGCCCCGCCTGCCCAGATGCATCTCCAGGCTCATCACCAGCTTTTCCCGCAGCGGATCGATCGGCGGGTTGGTGACTTGGGCAAAACGCTGCTTGAAGTAGTCGTAGAGGAGGTGGGGCTTGTCGGAGAGCACCGCAAGGGGGATGTCGTCGCCCATGCAATAGGTGGGCTCTTTAGCTGCGCCGGCCATGTCCTCGATCACCAGCTCGAAGTCTTCGGCGGTGAAGCCAAAGGCCGTTTGCTGTTGCAGCAGCTCCAGATCTCCCAGCTGACGCTCCTGGGTCCAGGGCTGGGGGACAAGGTTGCGGCGATGCTGCGACAGCCAGTCACCGTAAGGATGGCGGGCGGCCACCTCGGCCTTCACCTCCCAATTGCGTAGCAGGCGGCCCTGCTCCAGATCCACTGCCAGCATCTGGCCAGGGCCGAGGCGACCCTTTTCGATGATGCGGCTCTCCTCAAGCTCGACCACCCCGGTTTCTGAGCCCATCACCACGAAACCGTCGCTGGTAATGCAGTAGCGGGCGGGGCGCAGGCCGTTGCGATCGAGGGTGGCTCCCACGCAGCGACCATCGGCGAACACCAGCAGGGCCGGACCATCCCACGGCTCCTGGGTGCAGGCGGAATACTCGTAAAAAGACTGAATATCGGGCTTATCTGCCAGCTCGGGCTGGTCGCGGAAAGCCTCTGGCACCAGGGTGAGCAGGCTCTCGGTGATCGGTCGGCCGCTGCGCACCAGCAGCTCAAGGGTGGCGTCGAGGTTGGCGGAATCGCTGAAGGCGGGGTTCACCACTGGCTTCAGTTCTGCAGCCGCCTCCCCCCATACCGCATCGAGATTGGCTTCCGAAGCCCTTGCCCAGTTGAGGTTGCCCAGCAAGGTGTTGATCTCGCCGTTGTGACCGAGCAGCCGCATGGGCTGGGCCAGGGGCCAGCGGGGCAAGGTGTTAGTGCTGAAACGGCGGTGGTACACCGCAAAGCTCACGGCAAAGCGTGTGTCGCGCAGGTCGCCATAGAAAGCAGGCAGCACCGCTGAACGCACCATGCCCTTGTAGACAACAGTTCGGCTGCTCAGGGAAGCGAAATAGAGGTCACTCGGCCCTGGCCCCCAAACGGCGCGGGCCCGATCGCCGCAACGGCGGCGCAGTCGAAATAGCAGCGCTTCCAGGTCATCACCGGCTTGGTCGGCGGCAAGCAGCCACTGCTCAATGGCCGGAGCGGTCTGGCGGGCCAGGGGGCCAAGAACGGATGCATCCAGAGGGACTGAACGCCAACCCAGGCTGCCCAAGCCCAGCTTGGCGGCCTCATCATCACAAAAAAGTTTTGCCTGCTCGCGCTTTGCAGCATCGGCTGGCAGGAAAACCATGCCCAGCCCGCGAGCCGCTCCCTTGGCTGCCGCCGCCTCAGGCCATACCTTTTCTAAAAAGCTCCAGGGGATGCCGCAGAGCACCCCGGCCCCATCTCCGGAATCACCATCACCACCGCAACCACCGCGGTGTTCCATGCAGTCGAGGCCGCGCAGGGCCTGCTGCAGCACCCAGTGGCTGGCTTCGCCCTGAAGATTGGCCAGAAAGCCCACACCACAGGCGTCCTTCTCGCCAGCGACAGCGGCCGGAGCAGCGCTATCGCAACGGGGCCAAACAGGGCGAGAGAAGTGAGGCATAACCCGAGACGGTCCGGCAGGTGATCTGTCAGGGCAGCGCCGCTAACACCAATAGGTGCTGGCAACAGCAGAGCTGCCGATCCTAGGGATGCACATCCCCAAACCAGGGCGCCCTAACTCATAAAGAGGGCTAGCTTTCATGGCTGTCGGCCTGGCTGGCCCATGGCCTCTACTGCATTCCTGGCTGGCTGGCTCCTGGTTCTGTGCCTGCCAGGGGTCGGCCAGGCCATGCCGATTACGCCGCCGCCGCCACCGCCGCTGGTCCCAATCGGTGCCGCCGCCGCAACTGAGCGCCAGGGCAGCAGTATCCGCATCAACGGCCGGCTCCAGAGCGCCCGCTGGCTCTGGGTGGGGGGCTTGGGCAACACGCCCCAACAACTGTGGATACCCCTAGAGGTGCTCGAGAACCAGCTCGGGGTCACCAGCCGCAGCCGCAGCGATGGCGCTCTGGAGCTGGAGTGGTTTGGCCAGGAACTCAAGGTTCCCGCCAGCGCCCAACGCAGCCTTGAAGACGAGGTAGCGGTAGAGGTGAGCAGCCTGTTTGGCCGCATCGGCGTGGGCCTACGCCGGGAGGGCAGCCTGCTCAGCCTGGAGCTGGCCAGGCCCCAGCTACTCCAGGTGCGCAGCTCAAACCCTGGCCCCGTCAAGCGAATCGTGCTCGACCTGGGCGGCCCGGCGACCATTGGTAGAGACGACGCCGGACTTGTGGTCGACCTGCTCAGCCGCAGCGACCAACAGGCCCTGCTGGGGAGTCTGGGCCTCCAGGCCCAGCAGGACAGCGCCGGGCTGAGGCTCAAACCCTCCGCAGCCAAATTGACGCGGGTATTCAGCCTGGGCGAACCCAACCGGGTGGTGATCGAGTGGCCGGATCAGGGGGCCACTAGCCGCACTGACAGTCCAGCCCCGATCGATCCGCGCCTGCAGGCCCTGCTTGGCAAAGAACTTCAGTGGGATCGCCTGGTGCGCCAGGGGGTGCGCATTAACGCGATCCGGGTTGATCCACTTAACGCCTCATTGCAGCTGCGGCCCCTGGCTAGGCCCGGAGCCATGGAGGGCCTCAGCTCCCTGCTGCAGCTCGCCAACCAGCAGCAGGCCTGGGTAGCGATCAATGGGGGTTACTTCAACAGGGTCAGGCGCCTGCCCTTGGGGGCTATAAAACAAGACGGCCGCTGGCTTTCCGGGCCAATTTTGAACCGGGGAGTCGCCGCCTGGGACGTGCGAACCATGCCCCTCTTTGGCCGGCTACAGCTTTCAGAATGGGTTGTGGGCCCCGGAGCTATGCGTCTACCGGTCGCCGTTTTCAACAGTGGCTACGTGCAGCGAGGCATCAGCCGATATACAGCCGATTGGGGGCCCAACTACGTAGCCCTCAGTGGCTCTGAGACTGGCCTATTAATCCAAGGGGGCCTGGTGCGGCAGCAGTTTGGCCCCTCCGAACTGGATGCGGGCGTGCCGCTACGGGGCGATGACCTGCTGCTGGTGGGAAGGGGCGGCAGTGAGCTGCCCTGGGGCTTAGGCGATCGGCTCCAGATCGAAAGCCGCCCCAGCAGCAACCTCGGCCTGGCAACACACGTGATCGGCGGGGGGCCATTGCTTTTGCAGGCAGGTCGCATCGTGCTCAATGGCGCCGCTGAAAACTTCAGTTCCGCCTTCCTCAGCCAAGGAGCACCCCGCACCGTGCTGGCCAGGGACGACCGCCAGATTTGGCTGATCACCCTGGAAGGGATCCAGGACAGCGGCCCCTCCCTGGGGGAAACCGCGGCCCTACTGCAACAGCTAGGCCTGCAAGACGCGCTGAATCTCGATGGCGGCAGCTCCACCGGGCTGGTGCTGGGGGGGTCCCTGCAGGTGAAAGGGCGAGGTGTGGCCGGATCCGTTCACAACGGTGTCGGCCTGATGCCGTGAGCAGGCTGCCAAAGTGAGCTCAGATATCCAGCCCCCCATCCCCATGGCCAAGGCGCACAGCCTGCGCGTGACCGCCGCCGCCGCCGCCGAGCTGGGCCGGCACGCAGCTGTGGCGGGCACCCCCGGGATGATGCATCTGGATTTAGTAGATGGGCGCTGTGAGCGCTGGGCGATTCGATTGCGCCCCGGCCACCTGGCGGGCACGCCGATTGCCCGCGCCGATGGCATCACCCTTTATGCGCCAGCAGAGCAGCTGAACCTGCTGAGCGGCCTGAGCCTGGACTACCGGGGTGACATCAGCGGCGGCGGCTTTTTGGTACGTCCAGGCGAAGGCACGGCGACTTGCGCCTGCGGCACTGCCTTCAGTCGCTCAGGAGGAGGACGACAGGCGACCCAGTAAGGTGACGGATTGTCGAAATCGGTCGGACGTCCGACCAATATTCTCCGACCAGACCCCGGTCCTCGATGCCCACCATTCAGCAACTAATCCGTACTGAGCGCCAGAGTCTTTCCCGGAAGACCAAGTCGCCCGCCCTGCGCGCTTGCCCCGAGCGCCGCGGTGTGTGCACACGCGTGTACACCTCCACCCCCAAGAAGCCGAATTCGGCCCTGCGCAAGGTGGCTCGGGTGCGTCTCACCTCTGGCTTTGAGGTGACCGCCTACATCCCCGGCATTGGGCACAACCTTCAGGAGCACTCCGTGGTTCTGATCCGGGGTGGACGCGTCAAGGATCTGCCTGGCGTCCGCTACCACATCATCCGCGGCACCTTGGACACCGCCGGCGTGAAGGACCGTCGCCAGTCCCGCTCCAAGTATGGCGCCAAGACGCCAAAGAGCTGAGGCCGCCTAGTTCAGCGTGACCAGCCGCTGACCAGCAACTTCAGCAAAGGGCGTCACCGATGCCCGCTCCTTTCCCATCCCCTAGTTCTCCCCGCTCCGGTCGACCATGTCTCGCCGCAATGCCGCCGAGAAGCGCCCAGTGCTTCCCGATCCCCAGTTCAACAGCCGCCTGGTCTCCATGATCGTGGCCCGGCTCATGAAGCACGGCAAAAAGTCGACAGCACAGCGCATCCTTTCGGATGCCTTCTCCTTGATCAACGACCGCACCGGTACTGATCCCCTGGAGCTGTTTGAGACAGCTGTACGCAATGCCACTCCGTTGGTTGAGGTTCGTGCCCGCCGGGTTGGCGGTGCCACTTACCAGGTGCCGATGGAAGTTCGCCAGGAGCGCGGTACAGCCATGTCCCTGCGCTGGCTGGTGAATTTCTCCCGCGCCCGCAACGGTCGCAGCATGGCCCAGAAATTGGCCGGTGAGCTGATGGATGCAGCCAACGAAGCCGGTAGCGCGGTTCGCAAGCGGGAAGAGACCCACAAGATGGCTGAAGCCAACAAGGCTTTCGCCCACTACCGCTACTGATCCTGCCTCAAACTGCTGAAGCCCAGGGCGACTTCAGCCTCTACAGACCCGGTCTGTAGAGTGACGCCCACGTTTTGTTGACCTTTCGGAGACCTCCCCCGTGGCCCGCGCCTTTCCACTGGAACGCGTAAGAAATATTGGTATTGCCGCCCACATCGATGCGGGCAAAACCACGACGACTGAACGGATTCTGTTCTATTCAGGCGTTGTCCACAAGATGGGCGAGGTGCATGACGGTGCAGCGGTCACCGACTGGATGGAGCAGGAGCGGGAGCGTGGAATCACGATCACCGCAGCTGCCATTTCCACCACCTGGAAAGACAACCGGATCAACATCATCGACACCCCCGGGCACGTCGACTTCACCATCGAGGTGGAGCGTTCGATGCGGGTCTTGGACGGAGTGGTCGCTGTCTTCTGCGCCGTTGGTGGCGTTCAGCCCCAGTCAGAGACCGTTTGGCGTCAGGCTGACCGCTACAACGTGCCTCGGATCGTGTTCGTCAACAAGATGGACCGGACCGGTGCCGACTTCCTGAAGGTCTACGAGCAAATCAAGGATCGGCTCAAAGCCAATGCCGCCCCGATCCAGCTGCCGATCGGAGCTGAGGGCGAACTCAAAGGAATCATCGACCTTGTGCACAACAAGGCGATTATTTACACCAATGATCTCGGCACCGACATCATTGAAAGTGAAATTCCTGAAAACATGGTTGAAGAGGCTAAAAAGTGGCGCCTCAAGTTGATGGAAACGGTCGCCGAGTCCGTCGAAGACTTAATCGATCCCTTCCTGGAAAATGGCGAGCTCACCGAAGAGCAGTTGATCAAAGGCATCCGCCAGGCCACCATCCAAAACGGCTTGGTGCCGATGGTGTGTGGCTCAGCCTTCAAAAACAAGGGCGTGCAGCTGGTGCTCGACGCGGTGGTCGATTACCTACCCGCTCCAGTTGATGTACCGCCGATCACTGGCCTGCTGCCAGACGGCAGCGAGTCAAACCGCCCCTGTGACGACAGCGCCCCCTTCAGCGCCTTGGCCTTCAAAGTGATGGCTGACCCCTACGGCAAGCTCACTTTTGTGCGCATGTACTCCGGGGTGCTCAATAAAGGCAGCTATGTACTCAACTCCACCAAAGATAAGAAGGAGCGCATTTCCCGCTTGATCCTGCTCAAGGCCGTTGACCGTGAAGAGGTCGATGAGCTGCGTGCCGGTGATCTTGGGGCGGTCTTGGGCCTCAAGGACACCACCACGGGAGACACGCTTTGCGTCGAATCTGACCCGATCATTCTCGAGTCGCTCTTCATCCCCGAGCCCGTGATCTCGGTGGCTGTTGAGCCGAAAACCAAGGGTGACATGGAGAAACTTTCCAAAGCTCTTCAGTCACTTTCAGAAGAAGACCCAACTTTCCGGGTCTCCACCGATCCTGAAACCAGCCAGACAGTTATTGCTGGCATGGGAGAACTCCACCTTGAAATCCTGGTGGATCGGATGCTGCGCGAGTTCAAGGTTGAAGCGAACATCGGCGCTCCTCAGGTGTCCTATCGCGAAACCATTCGCACCAGCTCCAAAGGCGAAGGTAAATTTGCCCGTCAGACCGGTGGCAAAGGCCAATACGGCCACGTGGTGATCGAAATGACTCCCGGCGAGCCAGGTTCGGGGTTCGAATTTGTCAACAAGATTGTTGGCGGCATCGTTCCCAAGGAGTACATCGGTCCCGCAGAAGCCGGCATGAAGGAGACCTGCCAATCCGGTGTGATTGCTGGTTTCCCCATGATCGACGTCAGGGCAACCATGGTTGACGGCTCTTACCACGACGTCGACTCCTCGGAGATGGCGTTTAAAATCGCCGGATCCATGGCCTTCAAAGACGCAGTCAAGAAGTGCAACCCCGTACTACTTGAGCCAATGATGAAGGTGGAAGTCGAGATCCCCGAGGATTTCCTTGGGTCGGTCATCGGCGACCTCTCATCCCGTCGAGGCCAGGTCGAAGGACAGTCCATTGATAATGGTCAGTCCAAGGTCCAAACAAAAGTGCCCCTGGCCGAAATGTTCGGCTACGCAACCCAGCTCCGATCCATGACCCAGGGTCGGGGTATTTTCTCGATGGAGTTCAGCCATTACGAGGAAGTTCCTCGCAATGTTGCTGAGGCCATCATCTCCAAGAATCAGGGCAATTCCTGATCTCTCCTCTACCCACTAACCCCCCGATTCTTTCTACTCATGGCACGCGAGAAGTTCGAAAGGAACAAACCCCACGTCAACATTGGCACCATCGGCCACGTTGACCACGGCAAAACCACCCTCACGGCTGCCATCACCAACGTGTTGGCTTCCCAGGGCATGGCCAAGGCCCAGGCCTACGACGAAATCGATGGTGCTCCTGAGGAGAAAGAGCGGGGCATCACTATCAACACGGCGCACGTCGAGTACGAGACCGTCAAGCGTCACTACGCTCACGTGGACTGCCCCGGCCACGCTGACTACGTCAAGAACATGATCACCGGTGCCGCCCAGATGGACGGCGCGATCCTGGTAGTAGCCGCGACCGACGGGCCGATGGCCCAGACCAAGGAACACATCCTCCTTGCCAAGCAGGTGGGTGTTCCCGCCCTAGTGGTGTTCCTCAATAAGAAGGACATGGTCGACGACGAGGAAATCCTCGAGCTCGTCGAACTGGAAATGCGCGAGCTGCTCAGCAGCTACGACTTCCCTGGCGATGACATCCCCGTGGTGGCAGGTTCAGCCCTGAAGGCCCTCGAATTTATTCAAGCTGGCAACAAGGCCGAGCGCGGTGCCAATGAGTGGGTTGACAAGATTCTCGACCTAATGGACGCCGTCGACGAGTCGATTCCCGAGCCCGAGCGCGAGGTCGACAAGCCCTTCCTGATGGCAATCGAGGACGTTTTCTCGATCACCGGTCGCGGCACCGTGGCCACCGGGCGTATCGAACGCGGCAAGGTCAAGGTTGGCGAAACCGTTCAAATCGTCGGCATCCGCGACACCCGCGAGACCACTGTCACCGGCGTGGAAATGTTCCGCAAGCTGCTCGAAGAGGGCTTGGCTGGCGACAACTGTGGACTACTTCTGCGCGGTATCCAAAAGGAGGACATCGAGCGCGGCATGGTGCTGGTGAAGCCCAACTCCATCAAGCCCCACACCAAATTCGAAGGTGAGGTCTACGTGCTGAAGAAGGAAGAAGGCGGCCGCCACACCCCCTTCTTTGCTGGCTATCGCCCCCAGTTCTACATTCGTACAACTGACGTAACTGGCCAAATCACCGCCTTCACCTCTGACGACGGTGCCAACGTCGAAATGGTGATGCCCGGCGACCGCATCAAGATGACCGGCGAGCTCATCTGCCCCGTGGCCATTGAGCAGGGCATGCGCTTCGCTATCCGCGAAGGTGGCCGCACCATTGGTGCTGGCGTGGTCTCCAAGATCATCGCCTGATCCTGAGGTAGGTTTTTGGGGTGGGACTTCCTGGTTCTCCACCCCACCTGCCGCTCCTCGACAATCCAGCTCCACCAGCCACCAGGGCGTTTCGCCCAGGAGCTTCCTGACGCCTGATCCGACATGTCCACCGCCATTGCCCAGCAGAAGATCCGCATTCGCCTCAAGGCGTTTGATCGCCGGATGCTTGATCTCTCCTGCGAAAAAATCATCGAAACTGCCGACCACACCGCCGCCACGGCGATCGGTCCCATTCCGCTACCCACCAAGCGCAAGATCTATTGCGTGCTGCGCTCACCCCACGTCGACAAAGACTCCCGCGAGCACTTCGAAACCCGCACCCATCGGCGCATCATCGATATCTACAGCCCTTCGGCAAAGACGATCGATGCCCTGATGAAGCTTGACCTGCCCAGCGGCGTTGACATTGAAGTCAAGCTCTGAGCCCAATCTCGGATAATCCTGACTGGCCAGTCGCTGACCGCAGAATGCCCCTGTCACGCCAACGCGTGGCTGGGGCTTTTTTTCTAGGATGGACTCGCATCTCCTGTTCAAGCCATGGGCGAGCTGGCCGTAAGGGAGCTGCCGCTGTTTCCCTTGCCCGACGTGGTGCTCTTCCCCCAGGAAGTTCTGCCACTTCATATTTTTGAGCCCCGCTACCGGATGCTGCTGCGCACGGTGATGGCAGGAGACCAGCGCTTCGGAGTTGTGCGTTGGGACCCCCAAAACCAAACAATGGCCGATGTGGGCTGCTGTGCCGAGATCCTGCACTGCCAGACCCAGGACGACGACCACAGCAACATTGTGACCATGGGGCAACAGCGTTTTCGCGTACTCGACATCGTGCGTGAAGCGCCCTTTCGGGTGGGAATGGTGAGCTGGATTGAAGATGAACCCGAGACAAGCCATGCTGATCTCGCTGCTTTGGCGGGCGATGTCGGCCAAGCCCTGCGGGATGTGGTGGAACTCACCGGCAAGCTGATTGGCAAACCGGCCAGCCTGCCCAACGACTTGCCCGACCTACCCCGGGAGCTGTCGTTCTGGATCGGAGCCCACCTAGGTGGCCCGGTGGCCGACCACCAGCAGGCCCTGCTAGAGATCACTGACACCAGCGAGCGCCTGCGCCAGGAATACGAACTGCTGGACCAGACCAGGAGGCAGTTGGCGGCGCGCACCGTGCTCAAAGACACCTTCCAGCCCCAATAACTCCTGCCATGACCGTCCTGAGCTGGCCCCTGGCCGCCACCATCGGGGCCGGTGCCCTTGGCTGCCTTGCCGTCGCCCTATCAGCGCGCCTCTGGCTGAAACGCCGGCGGCGTTATGAATCCTCTGCAAGCGTGGCTGACGCCTACGACCGCTGGACCAATGACCAGCTGCTGGAGCGGCTCTGGGGGGACCATATCCACCTGGGCTACTACCGCCAGAGCGGAAACGGCAGGTCGCGCCACCAGGATTTCCGAGTTGCCAAGGAAACCTTCGTCCATGAACTGGCCCGCTGGAGCGGCCTCGACAAACTGCCCCCCGGCTCCACCGTGCTGGATGTGGGCTGCGGCATTGGTGGCAGCGCCCGCATCCTGGCGAGGGACTACGGATTGAACGTCCTGGGTATCAGCATCAGCCCGGCCCAGATCGCCCGGGCCACAGCTCTAACCCCAGCCGGCCTTAGCTGCCGCTTTGCGGTGATGGACGCCCTTGCCCTGGAAATTGCCGACGCCAGCGTTGATGCCGTCTGGAGTGTGGAGGCCTGTCCCCATATGCCTGACAAGCAGCGCTACGCCGATGAGTTGTTGCGGGTGCTCAAACCAGGCGGCCTGCTGGCTGTAGCTGACTGGAACCGGCGCGATCCGGCCGATGGCGCCATGGACCGGCGAGAGCGCTGGGTGATGCGTCAGTTGCTTGAACAGTGGGCTCACCCTGAATTCGCCAGTATCCGCGGGCTGCAAAAGCACCTCGAGCAAAGTCAGCAGGCTGGTGGCATCAGCATCGAAACCGGCGACTGGACCAGCGCCACCTTGCCCTCCTGGATCGAATCGATCTTGGAGGGGGTACGCCGGCCCGGCGCCATCCTGGGCCTGGGGCCCGCCGCAGTTTTGCAAGGGCTGCGCGAAACGCCAACGATCTTGCTGATGCGTTGGGCCTTCGCCACCGGACTGATGCAATTTGGCGTCTTTCATGGTCGCAAGCCCAGCCAGGCCTAAACGACGCCTAAGCGAGATTGGTGACTGGGTAGGCACCAAATAGGGCTAGGTGCTCGCAAAGGGGCACCAGCTCAGCAAGGGCTGCCTCCAGCGGCGGGGTCGGTCCATCGGGGAGCTCCAGATCAACGAAAAATATGTACTCACCCATCTCCCGCTTTGATGGACGCGACTCGATTCGGCCCATGTTGAGCCCGCGCTGGGCAAAGCAGCCCAGGGCTTCTAGCAGGGCCCCTGGCTGGTTGGAGTGCAAGGAGAAGGCGAGACTTGCCATCGGGCCCTGCGATGAGCGTGGGCCCCGCCGCAGCAACAGGAAGCGGGTGCAGTTGCCCGCCACATCATTGATCGGGTAGGCCAGCTCCAGCAGGCCATGCTCCCTGCCGGCCTGCTGGGAGGCGATCGCCGCCCGGAAGCGACTGCCCGCCACCATGCGGGCGGCCTCCGCCGTGGAGCTGGTGGGCAACTGCAGGGCCTGGGGCAGGTGTTCCGACAGCCACTGGCTGCACTGGGCCAGGGCCTGGGGGTGGGACAACACCTCACTCACGCCCGTAATCGGACCGCTGCCAAGCAGGGCATGGCGGATCGGCAGCACTAGGGCCCGGGCGACGCTGAGATCCGGATGCTCCCAGAGCGCGTCCAGGCAGGCCGTCACCCCCCCCTCCACTGAATTCTCGACAGGCACCACTGCCGCATCACAGGTGCCCTGGGCTAGGGCCTGAACAACGGCCCGAATACCTAGCTGAGGCACCAATTCAGGGTTGGCAACACCTTCCAACTCGGCCAGTTGCCGGGTTGCCTGCTCGCCGTAGGTGCCGGCCGGCCCGAGGAAGGCAAAACGCATCGTTTCCGAAACCGAGGACAGGCCATCGAGTGGTGACCGATAGGATCATGCCGCGCCGGCCCGCAGGCCATGCCCCTGGCCTTCTGCGCCAGTCAGCAACTGCAACTTGACGTGAGCCACCAGCCCGAACGGCTGGCCGCCTACTTGAGCGATCAGGATCGGGTGGTCAAAGCCCTGCTGGATCCCAACCAGCTCGAGCCCCTCGGCCCAGGTCGCTATCGCTACGCGGTGACCCATCTGCAGGTATTTCAACTGCAGATTCAGCCAGTGGTAGATCTGCGCATCCGTCTTGCCCAAGAACGGCTTGTGCTGGAAGCCACCGAGTGTGAACTGGAGGGTTTGGGGCTAGTGGATGATTTCCAGCTAACCCTGGGATCCTGGTTGGCAGCGGGTGCCAACGGGCTGGAAGGGGAAGCCAGCTTGGCCGTGACGGTGAGCCAGCCATCGCTGCTCAAACTGATTCCAGCCAAGGTGCTTGAGGCCACCGGCCGCTCTCTGCTGGCGGGCATCCTGCTGGGCATCAAGGGCCGGGTGGGGCAGCAGCTACTCAGCGACTATCGCCTCTGGTGCCAGGAGCACTGAGCTCCAGCCGCCCCAAAAAACTATGACGATGCAGGGGCGTTGTGCCAAGGCTTTGGAGGGCGGCACGATGCAAGGCGGTGCCATATCCAGCGTGTCGCTCCAGCCCATAGCCCGGATACCGCCGCGCCAAGGCGGTGATCAAGGTGTCCCGGGCCTGCTTGGCCAGCACGCTGGCGGCCGCAATCGCCAGACAGTGGCTATCGCCACGCACAATTGTGATCTGATCGCCGTGCCAGCCCCGCAGGGGCAGCACCCCATCCACCAGCAGCAGCTCAAACGGACACGACAGTTTTTGCAGGGCGCGGGCCATGGCCAGCTCGGTTGCTAGCCGGATGCCGCCGCGATCGATTTCTGCCGCCGAGGCCTGGCCGAGGGCCCAGGAAGCCGCCAGGCGCTGGATAACGGGTACCAGGGCCGCCCTGCGCCGGGCGGTGAGCTTTTTGCTATCTGTGAGCCCCAGACCAGCCAAGGGGGCTAGCGCTGCGGCCGGCAGCACTACCGCAGCTGCAAACACAGGGCCGAATAGACAACCACGACCGACCTCATCAACGCCGGCGCACTCGCCCGGATCCCGACCCTGCCAGGGATCCGGCTCCGGCGGGCCCACTCAGCTGGAGGCCGAGGAGCGCCGGCGGCGGCGGCGCGGTTCGCCTGACTCATCAAGCTCTGGCTCAGCAACTGCCACCGCGGTGACAGTTTGGGAGGTTGTGGCTTGGGGGGTTGTGGCCTGAGAGGTTTGGGTTTTCGCTGCAGAGGTTTTGGCCGCAGAACTGCGGGTGCGACCGCGGCGAGCTTGAATCTCGACTTCAGGAGGAGCGATGCTGGCAGTGGTCGGCACCGACACCGTGACCACGGTCTCGGGCACGCTGAGCTCTGGCAGGGGCGTGATTTCCACCGGGGCCGGCATAGCCCCAGCCTCTAAGCCTGAGGCCGGCATATCTCCATGGCCGTACTGAGCTTCAGCGGCGGCCGCGGTACCGCCACGACCACCTCGTCCGCGGCGACGACGGGAACCGGCAGCGGCCAGCTGCTGCCTGGCTTGCTCCAGCACTTCTTCCGCCTCCATGCCGGGGCGAACCACCCTGACCACGACGTTGTCGTTGCTGGGGGGCTGCTCGAGCAGCAGGGCGGGATTGAGGCCCATCCAGCCAAACACCAATTCCTGGTCCGCATCCATCGGCACGGCCACCAGCTCCTGATCAAAGCGGCGGGGGGCCGGCTCCATGCTGGCGCCGCTGCCTGAGACAGGTGCCTCGATCGGGACGATCTCGACCCCATCAGCGGCCTGCGTGCCAGGCGCATCGAGGAACTCACTGCCATTGCGCCCGCCTCGACCGCCTCGGCGGCGGCGACCGGTAGCGGCATCGGGGATGGCGGGGCTGAGTACCTCAGCGCGAGCCGATGCAGCGGAACGCACCAGGCCGGTGAGAGTTGCCAGGGGCTGAAGCGTGTCTTTGCCTGGCAGCACGGCCACATGACCCAAGCCCCCACAGCTGGGACAAGCTCGCCCAAACAGTTCGTAGATGTTCTGACCCTGGCGCTTGCGGGTGAGCTCCACTAGGCCGAGCTCGGTGAGCTGGGCTATCTGGGGACGGGCGGCATCGTCGCGAACCGCCTGGGTGAAATGCTCGAGCAGCTGCAGCTGATCACGACGGGACTCCATATCAATGAAGTCGATGATCACTACGCCGCCGATATTGCGCAGCTTCAGTTGGCGGCCGATCTCCACCGCCGCTTCGCAGTTGGTCCAGAGCACCGTCTCGCGGGAGTTGGCCGAGCGGGTGAAGGAGCCGGAGTTGACATCAATGACAGTGAGCGCCTCGGTGGGCTCGATAATCACGTAGCCGCCGGAAGGCAGATCAACTCGAGGCTTCAAGGCATCGCGAATGGCGGCATTGACCTTGAAGTGGTCAAGAATCTCCTCCGATTCGGTGTGGGCTTCCACCAGCACCGTGGTGTGATCAGAGCCCAGAAAAGCATTGGCCCGGGCAACCGCTTCCGGGGTATCAACCACCACCCGCACCAGCTCTGGGCTGTAGAGATCGCGCAAGACGCGATGCACAAAGTCTTCGTCGCGGTTGAGCAGCACCGGCGGGCTGGCGGTTTCTGCGGCGGTTTGGATGCCCTCCCACTGGCGCAGCAGGGCTTCAAGGTCGTCAATTAGCAGCTCTTCGCTAACAGCTTCTGCCTCGGTGCGGATCAGCAGGCCGGCGCCTGGTGGCTTGATCAGCACACCGAGGGCCCGCAGCCGGTTGCGTTCGTTCTCACCGTTGATACGGCGGGAGATGTTTACTCCCTGGCCGTGGGGCTGCAGCACTAAAAACCGCCCCGGCAAGGCCAGGTTGCCGGTGAGGCGGGGGCCCTTGGTGCCAGTGGGCTCCTTCATCACCTGCACCAACACCTTCTGGCGCGGCTCCAGTAGCTCGGTAATGCCGGCAGCTCCCTTGCGCAGCCGCAGGGGACCCAGATCGGTGACGTGAATAAAACCGTTCTTTTCGCTTTCGCCGATATTTACAAAAGCGGCATCGATGCCAGGCAACACATTTTCAACGGTGCCTAGATAGACGTCTCCGATCTGATAGCGGCCTTGTGCTACAACCAGTTCATCAATACGTTCGTCGTTGAGAACTGCGGCGATTCGCAGTTGCTCGGCTATGACGATCTGCTGGGGCATGGTGAATGGGATGGGCCCGACGGGCCCTGCCAGGGATAAGACGATGGATATGGGGGGACTTGAAGGCTGAAACCTGGTTCAAGCCCTACGGGGCCAGGCCAGACAAACATCAACAAGCCAGGAACTTGGACTACTGGAAGCCCAAAAAGTGATCGGAACGCCGGCAAATCCGGAACGTTCTGTTGGCAATACTGCAAAAATGCTGTTCTGAATCTTTCGCGCATCGAGGGCCGCGAAACTGCTTTCAAGAATCGAGTTTCCTGAAGGCGGTGGGGCGAAGACTGGGACAGAGGTGTCCTGGGGCGGTTAAACCAGCGAACCTGGCTACCGGCAACCGCTGGAACTCGATCAATAAACCGAGCCCAATCGGCTATTCGCCTTAGTAAGAAATTAGCACGGCTTCAGCACCAAGTCTTTCCGCCGCAAGCCACTCAGGGCAAGGGATTGACCGAGCCGTTCAGCGAGCCAGTGCTGCACCTGCTCAGGGCGGAGACTGCGGCCAGCGGCATCGATCGCAGCCCATAGGCTGCATAGCAAGGAGCCATCCGACTGCGGCTCCGCCCATTGCAAATCAAGCAGAAACGGCCGGCAATCGCGGCTGCGGGGGCGACCTTTTTTATCTGTGTCGTTCCAGATCAGCGTCTCAGCGGCGAGCAGGCTGGCGCGGGCCTGCTGCCACTGCTCCGGGGTCGGCGGCGCCCCGGCTTGGGGCTGCAAAACAAACTGCCAATGGGCTGAGGCCAGCTCTTGCGAAAGGCTGACGCCAAACACCTCAACCCGAATAGCCGAGAGCAACTGGAAGCCAGGTGGAAGCTCAGGCTGCAAACGGGCGCGCACCAGGCCTGGATCCACCTGTTCGGTGAACTCCAAATCCAGCCATTCACCGCTGCCCTCTACCCCTAAGGGCAGCGGCAGGGCTAGCTGCAGGCGAGGCAGAGGATGGAAGCCACCGGTGAAACTCACCGGCAAGCCGGAGCGGCGCAGGGCCCGCTCCAGCATCCGCAAGGTGTCTAGATGGCTAATCAAAGCCAGGGAGCCAGTTTTGGCAAAGCCAATGCGGAGCCTGTCGACCCTGTCGCTGGCAGGGGCCCGCTGGGGAAGAGCCGCCGGAATGGCAGGCGGCGGAATCACCACGTTGTGGCCAAGCTCCGGGCCGCACACGCCACAGCTGCTGCAGCCTTCAAAGGAGCAATCGGGCACCACGGTGGCGGCCAGGGCGCGCTGCAGATCCTCGGCCAGCCAGCGCTTATCCAGGCCGGAATCGATGTGGTCCCAGGGCAGGCTCTGGTGGCAAAAGGTCTCCAGGTCAGCAGTATCCATCGCCTCAACCGCGCTCCAGGCGCCTAGCTCCAGCTGGCGGTAGCGGCCGCCCAGACCCGCTGCCTCGATCGCACCGGTCCAGGCGGCGTAGCTGCGCTCGGCCGACTCAAACCAGGCATCCAAGCCCGCCCCGGCCCGCCAGGCCGCCTCAATCACCGCAGAGAGGCGCCGATCGCCGCGGCCAACAAAGTCTTCCACCGCGGAAAGGCGCACATCGCTGAAATTAGTTTTGAGGCCCCGCAACTGGCGCAGGGCCCGGCGCAACAGCTCCTGACGCCGCCGGAATTCGCCGGTGCTGACGCTGTGCCACTGGAAGGGCGTGTGGGGCTTGGGCGTGAAGTTGCTGATCGTGAGATTTAGCTCCAGCCGGCCCAGATCGCCGCACTGCCGCTGCAGGGCCTGGCATGTATCGGCGATGCCGAGCACGTCGGCATCGGTTTCACCCGGCAGTCCGATCATGAAATAGAGCTTCAGCTTGCGATAGCCGCTGGCCATGGCCGTGCGCACACCGGCCAACAGCTCTGCATCGGTGAGGCCCTTGTTGACGATGTCGCGCAGGCGCTGGCTGCCGGCCTCCGGCGCAAAGGTGAGGCCCGCCTTGCGGGTGCCGCCCAGGATGTGGGCGATGTTCTCGTCGAAGCGATCCACCCGCTGGCTGGGCAGGGTGAGGGAAACATTTTTGTCAGCAAGACGGTTGCGCAGTTCGACGCCGACGGCGGGCAGGGCCAGGTAGTCGGAGCAGCTCAGGGACAGCAGCGAAAAATCGGCGTAACCGGTGCGGCCCATACCCTCTTCCACCGCTTCAATGACGGCTTCGGGCTCCACGTCGCGGGCGGGGCGGGTGAGCATCCCCGGCTGGCAGAAGCGGCAGCCGCGGGTGCAGCCGCGGCGAATCTCCACCGTGAGCCGGTCGTGCACGGTTTCGATGTGGGGCACCAACCCCATGGCGTAGTGGGGCATGGGCGTGGCCGTTCGCCGCTGAACCCGAGCGGGGGCGCCTGGCTCGAGCGGCTCGATGCTCACCCCATCGGCGCCGGGGCCATAGAGGCTGGGCACGTACACGCCTGGCACTTGGGCCAGATCGCGCAGCAGCTGCCGGCGCGTATGGCCGGCAGCGCGGGCCTCAGCCACCACCAGGCCGATCTCCGGCAGCAGCTCCTCGCCATCGCCGAGGGCCACGAAGTCGAAGAAGGCGGCAAAGGGCTCCGGGTTGCTGGTGGCAGTGGGGCCGCCGGCAAAGATCAGCGGTGGCGCATCCGGGTGAGCCAGGGGCAAGTCGCCGCGATCGGCCGCCCGGATCGGGATGCCGGCCAGCTCCAGCATCTCGAGGATGTTGGTGCCGCCCAGCTCGTAGCTGAGCGAGAAGCCCAGGATGTCGAAGGCGGCTAGGGGTCGCCGGCTCTCGACCGCAAACAGGGGCGCGCCGCGGTCGCGCAGGCGTGCCGACAGATCAGGCGCTGGCAGGTAACTGCGGTCGCACAGCTGGCCGGGAACGGCGTTGAGAATTGAATAGAGAATGATGTGGCCGCTGTTGCTTGCCCCCACCTCGTAGACCTCGGGGTAGGTGAGCGCCCAACGCACCCCTACCGCCTGCCAATCGGCCTCCCAGTCGCGCGGCTTCACCCCCAGCTCATTGCCCAGGTAGCGGGCGGGCTTGCTGATGCCCAGATCAATCAGGGCGTCGAAGTCGACCGGCGCATCAGCCGAGGTGGCAACGGTCACAGGTGCCGACGGCAGGGACAGCCTTGATCGTATGCAGCGCCGGCCGCTATAGGACAATCCGGCGAGTTCTCATGGGCCGTCGCGGCCCGCGCTTGCGATGGCCCAGGTCAACGGCAACTACCTCAAGCTCAAGGCTGGCTACCTGTTTCCAGAGATCGCACGGCGGGTGAAGACATTCAGCGAGGCCAACCCCACCGCACCGATCATTCGCCTGGGCATCGGCGACGTGACCGAGCCGCTGCCGGAGGCGTGCCGCACCGCCATGAAGGCCGCCATTGATGAGATGGGCACCCGTGAGGGCTTCCACGGCTACGGCCCCGAGCAGGGCTACTTATGGCTGCGGGAAGCGATCGCCAAAAACGATTTTCAGGCCCGCGGCTGCTCGATCACTGCCGAGGAGATCTTCGTCTCCGACGGCTCCAAATGCGACAGCAGCAACATCCTCGACATCCTCGGCGAGGGCAACCGCATCGCCGTGACAGACCCGGTTTACCCGGTTTATGTAGACAGCAATGTGATGGCAGGCCGCACCGGCGACGCCAATGACGTTGGGCGCTACGGCGGCCTCACCTACCTGCCGATCACCGCTGCCAACGGCTTCACCGCCGAGATCCCCAGCGAGAAGGTGGATCTGATCTACCTGTGCTTCCCCAACAACCCCACCGGCGCGGTGGCCACCAAGGCGCAGCTGCAGGCCTGGGTCGATTACGCCCGCGCCAACGATGCCCTGATCCTGTTTGACGCCGCCTACGAGGCCTTCATCCAGGACCCCGACCTACCCCACTCGATCTACGAAATCGCAGGCGCCCGCGAGTGCGCCATTGAGTTTCGCTCCTTTTCCAAGAACGCCGGCTTCACCGGCACCCGCTGCGCCCTCACCGTGGTGCCCCGCGGCCTGATGGGCACTGCCGCCAATGGCGAACGGGTGGAGCTGTGGGCCCTGTGGAACAGGCGCCAGTGCACCAAATTCAACGGAGTCAGCTACATCGTGCAGCGCGGCGCCGAAGCGGTGTATTCGCCTGAAGGCCAGGCCCAAGTGCAAGCTCTGGTGGCCTTCTACATGCAAAACGCGGCGATCATCCGCCGCGAGCTCACGGCCGCCGGCATCCAGGTGTACGGCGGCGAGCAGGCCCCCTACGTGTGGATCAAAACGCCCGCCGGCGTGGATTCCTGGGGTTTCTTCGACCACCTACTTAGCAATGCCCACGTGGTGGGCACCCCCGGCAGCGGCTTCGGCGCCGCCGGTGAGGGCTACTTCCGCCTTTCGGCCTTCAACAGCCGGGAGAACGTGGAGGCAGCCATGGGGCGCATCCGGGCCCTTTAATAGGGCAAACGTCATGTCTGTTGCCATGACTCCTATGCCAATCGCCACCCAGAGTCCCGGCCGCGAGAGCGGCGGGGCAGCCGTGATGGAGAAGGCCCCGGAGCGGGTGCGTAAGCCATCGCCTCGCTACAAGGTGCTGCTGCACAACGATCCCGTCAACTCGATGGAATACGTGGTAACCACCCTGCGCCAAGTAGTGCCCTCGCTCAGCGAGCAGGACGCCATTGCCGTAATGCTGGAAGCCCACAACACCGGCGTAGGCCTAGTGATCGTCTGCGATCTAGAGCCCGCTGAGTTTTATTGCGAAACCCTGAAGGGCAAGGGTCTAAGCAGCAGCCTCGAGCCCGAAAGCTGATGGAGCCGCCTGCTGCGGCAGCAAACGCGGCAGTGCGGCCGCACTGGTGGGGCACCTTGTTGTACGTGCCCTTGCTCTACTTAGCCGGCTGGCTGGTTGCCCGGCCGCTTGCCCTGCTAGCCCCCAACTGGCGCTCCGACCAGGTGGATCTGGCGGGACTGTTGGTGGCCTTAATTTTGTTGCTGACAAGCCTGCCCCTAAGGCTGAGGCGGGTTTGGCAGGAGCCCAATCCCTGGCGGCGCCTGGGATTGGCTGGGCCAGCTGCCCTTGCCCTGCGCAGCGGCGTGCGGGGGCTGCTGAAGGCGCTGCTGTTGCTTGCTCTAGTAGCCGCGGTCTTAATGCTCGCGGGCCAAGCCCAATGGCTTGGGGAGCTTAATGGGGCCCTGCTGCTCAACGGCCTGCTGCTGCTAGCCGGGGTGGGATTTGCCGAAGAGCTGCTATTTCGCGGCTGGCTATGGGGCGAACTGGAGCTCCAGCTGGGGGCCCGCCGGGCGCTGGTGCTGCAAGCCCTGATCTTTGCCCTGCTGCACCCTTGGTATCGGGCCCCTGGGCTCGAGGCCTTGGTGCTGCTGGGGGGTCTATTTCTGTTGGGTCTGGTGCTGGCTCTGCAGCGGCGAGCCGACGCAGGCTCCCTATGGGGAGCTATAGGCCTGCATGGCGGCCTGGTGGGGGGTTGGTTTCTAGTGCAGAAGGGCCTGCTGCAGATTTCCCCAGCAGCGCCTGGCTGGCTGGTGGGGCCTGGTGGCGCCGACATCAATCCGATCGGCGGACTGATTGGCTGGATAGGCCTAGGCGCCCTGCTCTGGGTTCGCCGCCGCTGGTGGAGCAAGGACGGGGCTACCGCGTCGCCGTAGCCAGGGCTTTGCGCCCCTCCACCGGAGCATGCAGGGCCTCCTCCAGTGGGGCGAGGCCGTAATCACGCTCAAGCAGGTCCATCACGGTGCGACCGAAATCACAGGGGTTGCGCTCGAAGGCCTCTAGGCAGATGCGGCCGAAGGTGCTGCCCATCGGCTCGGGGTTCCAGAGCAGCTGGCGCGCAGTCCAAGGCAGCATGCTCATCGGGTTGTAGCCGGGCTTGATCAGGCCCTGATCAAAGCCGTACTGCTCCAGGTGGGTGTGGGGCTGCAGGCCGATAAAAAAGATCGCCGGCTCCACCTTGTCGGCACCGAAGATGCGCTCCAGCTCGCGGTGATAGGCCACTGTCTGGCGGATGGTTTCGGGCCGCTCATCGATCACGTTGAACGAGTAATTCACCGACACGTGCTCGCGGAAACCTGCCCGGGCCAACAGACGGCAGTTTTCGAGCACGGTGCGCAGGTTGTAGCCCATGCGCATCTTGCGCACGAGCTCCTGGGAGCCGGAGGTAATGCCGATCTCGAAGTAATCCATGCCGGTGGCCACCATCAGCTCAGCCAGCTCGGCGTCGAGGTTGTCGGCGCGGATATAGGCGGCCCAGCGGATGTCGCTCCAGCCCTGGGCCTGGATCGCCCGCAGCAACTCCTTGGCATCCTCGATGTAGCGCCGGGCCGGGATGAACTGGGCATCGGTGAACCAAAAACCTCTCACGCCCTTGGCATAGAGCTGGCCCATCTCAGCGATCACCTCCTCCACAGGATTGACGCGCACCGCCTTGCCCTCCACCACGGTGTAGACGCAGTAGCAGCAGTTGTGGGGGCAGCCACGCTTGGTCTGGACGCCCACGTAGAAGTCGCCGCCGTCGAGATACCAGTCGAGCTGGGGCCAAATCTCGGCGATGTAGGCGTAGTTGCAAGCGGATTTATCCATGCCCGCCGGCTGCTCGTGGATCAGCCCGGGCCGGGGTGCCTCACCCGCCAAAAAGCAGCGCTCGGCAGCCAGGGATTCGCCGCGGATCAGCTTCTCCAGCAGGGGCTCCCCTTCCCCCACAGACACCACGGTGCCCTTAGGCAGCTTGCGGCCCAGCTGCTCATAAAACACACTCACCGCGCCCCCTCCCAGCACAGCGGTGGCCTGGGGCTCGAAGCGGCGGGCCCGACGCAAGCCGCGGCGCACCAGCCGCAAATTGCGCCATAGCTCACCGTAAAAGGAAGCCATCAACCCCAGGCCACCCAAGGCACCGCGCACGCGCCGCAGGGGGTTGCGGGCATAAAACACCTCAAAGGAGTTCTGCAGGGGATTGCCGCCACGACCATCCACGGGCGCATAAATCTGAATATCGCGCCAGGAGAACACCAGCAGGGTGGGCCGAAATGCCTCAACTGCCCGCAGCAGCACCTGCTCCACATCAAGCAGGGGCACTGCCGCCAGATCAAGAATCTGCTGAGGCAGCTGCGGGAACTGCTTATGGATGTGATCAGCCAGGTAGATCGGGCCGATCGGAAAAATTGGATTGCAGGGAAGCCGCACCAGCAGCACCCGTTGGTCGCTCGCGGCGCTCACGGCCATGGACTCCTGAGTCCGGAAGATTTGGACGCTAACAACCTTGATTCAGCGCGGAGAGCCTGGCGCCGCATGGCCAGCGGCAAACAGCGGCGCCAGGCCTGATGCACGCACAGCCGGGGAGTCAGCTCGTAGCCAGCCTGGGCAAGCACTTCTGCCAACTGACTTGGCCTGGGCTGGGGATAGGCGCGGTTAATCACGTCACTGCTATCAATGCCGCCGAGATCATCGATGCCCGCCGCCAGGGCAGCAGGCAGCTTTTGCAAGGGCCAAAGATTTGGAGGCAACTGCAGGTGCACTTCCGGCGGCAGGATTTTCCGGGCAGCGGCAATGGTGTCAAGCAGGTCGGCCTGCTCACTGGCATTGAGCAACAGCGCAGCATTGGCATCGGGGCGAAAGGGCTGGAGGATCACCTCCTGCAAGTGACCCCAGCGGCGCTGCAGCTGGGCCAGCAGCTCCAGGGCCGCGAGCCTCTCGCCCTGGGATTCCCCCACGCCCAGCAACAACCCCGTGGTGAAGGGGATCCCTAAACGGCCGGCCTGCTCCAATTGGCCTAGTCGCACCGCCAAGCTCTTGCTCGGAGACTGGCGATGCAGGGCGTCGTAGGCCGGGCCGAGCCCTTCCAGCATCAGCCCCATGGAGCCATTAAGCCGGCCCAAGGCGGCCATCTCGGCAATTGAGAGGGGGCCCGCGTTTGTGTGCGGCAGCCGGCCTTCTATCCAGGCCAGACGACTAAGAGCCAATAGCCGCCCGAACCAGGCGCCGCGCTGGGGAGAGCCAGGCGACACCTCGCCGCTGAGCAACAGAACCTCCGCAGCCCCAGCGCGCAGCCTCAATGCCGCTTGCGCCTGGGCATCACTGAGCCCATCAGCTAACGGATCCAAGCCATCTGGGGGGCGTCGAAAGCTGCAATAGCCACAGGAGTTGAAACAGAAGCGGGTGGGGACGAGGGTGACGCTGGGGCTCCAGGTGATCCGCCGCACCCCAGCATCAGCGGTACTTATGGGCTTCATCAGCAGGGCTTTGGCGCCGCCCCGCCAGTCTTCTCACCAATGCCGCAATCTTCCGTTACAGTTCTGTTGCGCAATGTTCTTGCGCTCGACGGGATTCCGTCTGGTGGCTTGCCACCTTCCATACCCGTTCCTCTGGAACAACCTCTTCTCGTTCTCATGACAACCACTATTCAGCAGCGCCAAGGCGCTTCTGCGTGGAACCAGTTTTGCGACTGGGTCACCTCCACCAACAACCGCCTCTACGTGGGCTGGTTCGGTGTGCTGATGATCCCCTGCCTGCTGGCTGCCACCATCTGCTTCATCGTGGCCTTCATCGCCGCACCCCCTGTCGACATTGACGGCATCCGTGAGCCCGTAGCTGGTTCGCTGATGTACGGCAACAACATCATCTCCGGTGCTGTTGTTCCTTCCAGCAACGCCATCGGCCTGCACTTCTATCCCATCTGGGAAGCCGCCAGCCTCGATGAGTGGCTTTACAACGGTGGTCCTTTCCAGCTGGTGGTCTTCCACTTCCTGATCGGCATCTACGCCTACATGGGCCGCGAGTGGGAGCTTTCCTACCGCTTGGGCATGCGCCCCTGGATCTGCGTTGCCTACAGCGCACCTGTGGCCGCAGCATCTGCCGTGTTCTTGGTGTATCCCTTCGGTCAAGGCTCCTTCTCGGACGCCATGCCCCTAGGCATCTCCGGCACCTTCAACTACATGTTGGTGTTCCAGGCTGAGCACAACATCTTGATGCACCCCTTCCACATGCTGGGAGTGGCTGGTGTATTCGGTGGCAGCCTGTTCTCCGCCATGCACGGTTCACTCGTTACCTCTTCCCTGGTTCGTGAAACCACCGAGAGCGAGAGCCAGAACTACGGCTACAAGTTTGGCCAAGAAGAGGAGACCTACAACATCGTGGCTGCTCACGGCTACTTCGGTCGCCTGATCTTCCAATACGCCTCCTTCAACAACAGCCGCAGCCTCCACTTCTTCCTGGCTGCCTGGCCCGTGGTTGGCATCTGGTTCACCGCCCTTGGCGTGAGCACGATGGCCTTCAACCTCAACGGTTTCAACTTCAACCAGTCGATCCTCGACGGCCAAGGCCGTGTGGTGAACACCTGGGCAGACGTTCTGAACCGCGCTGGTCTGGGTATGGAAGTGATGCACGAGCGCAATGCTCACAACTTCCCCCTTGACCTTGCTGCTGCTACTGCCACCCCCGTGGCACTGACCGCACCTGCAATCGGTTGATAGGCAACAACCCAGCTACGGCTGGGTAATACGGAATCCCAAAAGCTCCCTCTC
>JBIKWZ010000015.1:0-49989 GCA_044356035.1 Cyanobium sp.
CTGCCACCCCCGTGGCACTGACCGCACCTGCAATCGGTTGATAGGCAACAACCCAGCTACGGCTGGGTAATACGGAATCCCAAAAGCTCCCTCTCACCAGGGGGCTTTTTTATTGGCTGGGTGGTTGTTGCACAAGCTGTAAATCAGGGCTTACGCCAGATCACAGCAGTGCGCCGGCGGGGATAGAGCTCCCGGCACAGCGGGCAGATGGTGCCATCACAAGCCCGGGCCGTGCAGAATTCGCGCCCATAAAAAATGATCTGCAGGTGCAAGCGATTCCAGGCTTCCTTGGGGAACAAGGTCTTGAGATCATGCTCCGTTTGCACAACGCTCTTGCCACTGCTGAGCCCCCAACGCTGCGCTAATCGGTGGATGTGGGTGTCTACGGGAAAGGCGGGCACACCGAAGGCCTGGGCCATCACCACGCTTGCGGTTTTATGACCAACCCCAGGCAGGGCCTCAAGCTGTTCAAAACTGCTGGGCACCATGCCGCCATGGCGCTCAAGCAAGAGCTCGGCTAGGCGTTTGACATTGCGAGCCTTGGTGCGAGCCAGGCCAAGCTGGCGGATATGACCCAGGATCGTCTCCACACTCAGGGCTGCCATCGCGGCAGGGTCCTGGCCAGCCGCAAACAGGGCCGGGGTGACCTCGTTGACCTTCTTATCTGTGCATTGGGCGCTAAGTAACACCGCCACCAGCAGCGTGAAGGGATCGCTGTGGTCGAGAGGTACAGGGGTTTCGGGGTAGTGCTGCTGCAGCCGCTCCATGATCAGGGCGGCACGCTCCTGCCTCTTCAAGATTGCGCTATGCCAAAGGTGAAGCCCAGTTTGTAGGCTCGCCCCAACGCAGGTGGGCCATGGGCAGCAGCTTCGGAGATCTCTTTCGGATCAGCACCTTCGGCGAATCCCATGGCGGCGGGGTTGGCGTAATCATCGACGGCTGCCCGCCCAGACTGGAGCTGGATCTTGAAGCGATCCAGGCCGAACTCGACCGCCGCAAGCCAGGCCAGAGCAAGATCACCACCCCCCGCAAGGAGGATGACCAGGTCGAAATTCTCAGTGGCCTGCTCGATGGCGTGACCCTCGGCACACCGATCGCGATGGTGGTGCGCAACAAAGATCAACGACCGCAGGACTACAGGGAGATGGAAGTGGCCTTCCGTCCCTCCCACGCCGATGCCACCTACCAAGCGAAGTACGGCATACAAGCCCGCAGCGGCGGTGGCCGGGCTTCAGCCCGCGAAACCATCGGCCGAGTAGCTGCCGGGGCGATCGCCAAACAGCTGCTGGCCAAGGCCCACGGCACCGAAGTGATCGCCTGGGTGGAGCGCATCCACAACCTTGAGGCTTCGATCGACCCAGAAAAGGTGACCCTGGCGGCAGTGGAAGCAAATATCGTGCGCTGCCCAGACCAAGCCATGGCAGCCCAGATGATCGAGCGCATCGAGGCAATCGGCCGGGAGGGCGATTCCTGCGGTGGCGTAATCACCTGCCTAGTGCGCCAGGCGCCAATGGGCCTTGGCATGCCCGTATTTGACAAACTCGAAGCGGACCTGGCCAAGGCGGTGATGTCGCTGCCGGCCACCAAGGGGTTTGAAATCGGCTCGGGCTTCGCAGGCACCTTGCTCAAGGGCAGCGAGCACAACGATGCCTTCCTACCCACAGGCGATGGCTCCCTGCACACAGCCACCAACAATTCCGGTGGCATCCAGGGCGGCATCAGCAACGGCGAGCAAATCGTGATTCGGGTGGCCTTCAAGCCCACCGCCACGATCCGCAAGGCCCAGCAGACGATCAATGACCGAGGCGAAGCCACAACCCTGGAGGCCAAAGGCCGGCACGACCCTTGTGTGCTGCCGCGGGCCGTGCCGATGGTGGAAGCGATGGTGGCCTTAGTGCTCGCCGATCACTTGCTACGCCAAAAGGGCCAGTGCAGCCTGTGGTAACTAGGGCCTCAGGCGCTCGACAAGCCTGGCCAACGCTTCCCAATCGGCGGGGTTGACCAGCGAACCACCCAAGGCGACCGCATCAACTCCGGCAGCCAGCCAGGGCTCCACATCAGCAGGACCAAGTCCACCTGCCGCAATGCAGAAGGGCAAGCCATCAGCTCCCGCCAGAGGAGCGGCGAGTCGTTGCCAATAGGAGCGGCCCAGCGCAGCGGCGGGGAAGAGCTTGACGATCGAGCATCCCCACAAACGCGCTAAATGCACCTCTGATGGAGACATCACGCCTGGCACAAACTGCAAACGCAAAGCCGTTGCAGCCTCAATCAAGCCACGATCCAGCACCGGTGAAACCGCATAGCCCAGGCCAGCGGCAGCAGCAGCTTCAAGGCCAGCCAAATCGACTACCGAAGCTGCACCCAAGCGCAAATGGGCGAAGCGCTGACGAAGCTCAATCGCCTGGGCAACCCAACGGGGATGGGTGCTCCAAGCAAGCTCTACATGCTGAACACCCAGCCCCTGCAAACGCTCTAAATAGGGCAGCAGCTCAAGCAGGTCATAAGCACGAAGCACCACCAGCAGCGGCTGGTGGTGCAAAGCGTCTAGCAGCCTTGGCAATTCAGACGTATTCCGCCACCTTCACATCGCTGCGGATCAGCAGCTCCTGCAGATCATCGGCGTCAACTGTTTCCTTCTCTACCAACATTTCGGCGAGCTCATCAAGCACCGAACGATTATCGACGAGAACGCAAGTGGCGCGCTTGTAGGCCACCGCCACCAGGTCGCTCACTTCCTCATCGATTGCGGCAGCGGTGTCTTCAGAGAAATCACGCTCGGCAGCGATATCACGACCAAGGAACATGCCCCCCTGGCTGCGACCCAAGGCCACTGGGCCAAGGCGATCGCTCATACCGAAGCGGGTAACCATCTGACGGGCAACTCGGGCTACCTGCTGAAGGTCGTTTGAGGCGCCGGTGGTTACTTCATCTTCGCCGTAGACGATCTCTTCGGCAACCCGACCACCTAGGGCAACTGCCATCTGGTTCTGCAGATAGGCGCGGGAATAGAGACCCGATTCCATTCGCTCCTCAGAGGGGGTGAAGAAGGTGAGGCCACCTGCATTACCCCGAGGAATGATCGAAATCTTCTGCACCGGGTCGTAATCGGGCATCAGGGCACCAACCAGGGCGTGGCCAGCTTCGTGATAAGCAACAAGACGCTTGCGCTTCTCACTCATCACCCGATCCTTCTTCTCGGGTCCAGCCATGACGCGCTCGATGGCGTCATTGACCTCGTCCATCGCTACTTCGGTGAGTTGACGGCGGGCAGCGAGAATCGCCGCCTCATTGAGGAGGTTGGCCAGATCAGCGCCGGTGTAGCCAGGGGTGCGGCGAGCAATCTTGTCGAGGTCGACATCCTTGGCCAAGGTCTTACCTCGGGCGTGGACGCCAAGGATCTGCAGGCGGCCGGCGTAGTCGGGACGATCTACAACCACCTGGCGATCAAAACGGCCTGGGCGCATTAAGGCTGCGTCCAGCACATCTGGCCGATTGGTTGCAGCAACAATGATGACGCCGGCATTGCCCTCAAAGCCGTCCATCTCTGTGAGCAGCTGGTTGAGGGTCTGCTCGCGCTCATCGTTACCACCGCCAAGACCAGCTCCGCGCTGGCGGCCTACGGCGTCGATTTCGTCAATAAAAACGATGCAAGGAGCACTCTTTTTGGCTTGCTCAAAAAGATCACGCACCCGGCTGGCGCCAACACCCACAAACATCTCGACGAATTCCGAACCGGAAATTGAGAAGAAGGGCACGCCAGCTTCCCCTGCCACAGCCTTGGCGAGCAGGGTTTTACCGGTTCCTGGCGGGCCTACCAACAACACCCCTTTGGGAATCTTGGCGCCAACAGCGGTAAAGCGATCTGGGTTCTTGAGGAAGTCAACGACTTCAGTGAGCTCGAGCTTGGCTCCCTCAATACCGGCCACATCGCCGAAAGTCACCTGAGTCTGAGGCTCCATTTGAAGCCGCGCCTTGCTCTTACCAAAATTCATTGCCTGATTGCCGCCACCACCCTGGGCGCGGCGCAGCAGGAAAAACAGACCGCCAAGCAGCAGTAGCGGGAAAATCAGACTGCCTACAGCCTGCTGCCATGCCGCGGGCTCGCGGCTGGGCTGGACGGCGATATCAACGTTGTGGTCGGTGAGCAGCTTGAGCAGGTCCTTGTCGGGGGCAAGGTTGACGACCGCACGGCGTCCGTCGTTTTCGACCACTTGGGCCGTGCCCCGATCCGGGGAAATCAGCACCCGGGAAACTTCGTTGTCCTGAACGGCCTCTACGAAGTCGCTATAGCGGAGGGTGCGAGGCGCATTGGCCGGGTCAGGCCTATCGAGGAAAGCCGTACCCACGGCGATCATGACGATCACTAAAAGGACATAGAGCCCCGCATTGCGCCAGCGCTTCTTCAAGAACCTTGCCTCAGCTGAGAAGTCAGTTACGGAATGTTAACCGGCTGCGGCCCGCAGCACTTCAACCACACTACGGAAGGCGAACCACTCTGGGATTTCTTCGCCACCACGCAGCATCTGACGGAATTGGGTGCCGCTGAGCTTGCGGATGTGAAGGCCTCTGGCCTCGGCATGTTCAGCGGTCACGTAGCCCTCCTCCTCCGTGTAAACGAGGTTGAGCGAGGGCACGGTCTCCATCCCAAGCTCTGCAGCGTTGTCGCGGGCAAAATCCTGGGCTTGGTAGGGGCCGTAGAAGTCTTCGCCGCTGAGGGAGCTTTTGCAGCCGGCCATGTCGCGGCCAATTATGAAGTGGGTGCAGCCGTAGTTCTTGCGGATGATCATGTGCTGCAGAGCCTCTCGCGGGCCGGCCATGTGCATCGAGTAGGGCAAGTAGGCCCAGCGAATTCGGGCGTTATTCACCTCAGCCGCCAGCCGCTCGTAGGTCTGGAAGCGCACCTCGCCGGCAATGTCGTCGTCCTGGGTGGGGCCGCAGGTGGGGTGCACCAGCACCACACCCTGCTCACTGACATTGGCCGCGTCCAATGCCCGGGTAAACAGCTCGTAATGGGCGCGGTGAATTGGGTTGCGGCACTGGAAAGCCACGACGCTCTTGCCAGAGGGGAGGGTAGCGCGCACTTCAGCGGGCGTTTTGCAGGGGAAAACCCGGCTGGGCAGCTCCAGGCCCTGAATACTGCCGCCGAGGTAGATGCGACCTCGCTCGGTGGCGATCATCTTCACCGCCGGATGCTCGATAGAGGTGGTGCCGTAGCAGCCCTGAGCCTCACGCGCCTTATCAGGCTCCCAGCGACTCTCCACCGTCAGCACTGCCAGCTCCTGACCCCGATAGGTGAGCAGCAGCTGGTCGCCCACAGCAATCGAAGCGTCATCGGTGTCGAAGACGATCGGCAGGCCAAACAACAGGCCGCTGGTGGTGCGGTGGCCCGCCACCACGGCTTCGTAGTCCTGCTGATGCATGAAGCCACGCAGGGGCGAGAACCCTCCCACCACAAGCAACTCAACGTCGCAGGCATTGCGATCGCTGCACTCGATCCTGCGGCTCACCCCAGCTAGCAGCGACTCGCGCTCAGCCGCTGGCACCGCCAAATTCACTAATGACCCACCGTGAGGCGCGATCAAGCCAGCGGATTCAGCAGCGGTCATGGAGGCCTATCAGACAGGGCTGGATTCTCCCAGACCGGGTGAGTCAAGACTCAAGTGCCAATAAAAAGCTCTGGCTCCCAATAAAAAAGGCCCCGGCGGGGCCTTGAAGAGGCAGGCGGGACCTGCGGGCTAGCGCCTATGGCTCAAGACTGCTCTAGGCGGCCATAGAGCTGGCCGACGATCTTGACATCGACAACCGCCTTAGTGCCCATATCGGAGTCGGAAGGCTGGATTGCAGTAAACACGCCGGCAAACTCGCCGGTGCTTGCGTCGACCTTGGTAATTGAGAGGTTCATGGTGCCGGAGCCATCCACATAGCGCTTCACGGTTTCGCCCGTGAACTCATCTCCAGCAGGCACCAGGCCGACAGCGCTGCTGTAGCCGGTGGTTAGGCCCCGACCCTTGGGGTCGAGGAAGTTGCTGGTGCGATAGCTGGGAGCCCGGTAAGGACCTTCAAAGTCGGTGCTGGTGGTTAGAGCTGAACCATCAGCCTTGGCTAACAACTCCTTGCTGGAGAAGGTGAAGGGCACTTCCTCACCACCGGGCAGCAGCACGGTGATCGGTTGGAAGTCGATGCCGCCGAGCTCCTTGAAGCTGAGGCCATCGGCTGTCACGGCCAAATCGCCGTAAACCTGATCAAGGCTGGAAGTGAAGCGGGTAAGAATTTTGCCGGCGACAAACTGTGCCTCCTGGCGCTTGTTAGCTGGCTCGCCCTTCACGTACACCTCGGCGGGGTGCATGCAGATTTCGCGGAGCTGATATTTAGCTGTGGGATCGAGGGCGATCGAGCCGCGGGCCGAATCCGGCAGCGACGGGCAGTCGTTCGCCAAGCCGGTGTTGTGGATGTCTTCGTAGGTGAGATTGGCGCGATCCACGGCCTTGGCACCACCGCTGCACGCGGTCACCAGGGTCAGGCACAGCGCCAGCACAAGAGCCAGCAGAGGACGAAAACTCATGGGGAAACGCCGCAGAGACGGTGGATGGGAACTGGGCTGTCGCCGATCCTACCGGTGCAAATCTGCCATTCCCCGTACGATGTCGCGGCTCTCAACAACCTGTATGCGAGAGCCAGACGCGAGCGCAAATCAAGATCAGTCATGAGCCTCACCCCATCCCAGCAAGGCCGTCTCGCCAACCAGCTGCAGCAACTAGACGATTTGGCAAGTGAGCTCGAAGGCCAGCCTGAGGCCCTGCTGGCCCTGCTGCGCCAGCTCGAGCAGCTGCATCGCTCCGTCCAAGACGGTCCCTTCCGGGGCAGCCTGCCAGCCGACCGCAGCCAGTTGTTCAGCCTGCTGCAAAGTGTCGAGCGCAGTGGGGGCTGGCCCTACATCCCGAGGTTGCAACTGCGCACCTTCATGGATCTGCTCCAGCACGAAGCTGCTGCAGACGAGACCCTGCCCGCCGAAGAGACACTGGTGGCTTAGGGCCGCAGGGCGGTAAGCAATTGCTGGGCAATCGCCAGCTTTGAGCTCGGCTGGATGCGTAGCTCACCGCCCTGCCCTCCCAGCAACCAACCGTGGTTGCTGTTCACGCCAAAGCCCGCATCGGCTTGATCGATCGGATTGGCGAACAGCAGGTCGCAGCCTTTACGGGCCCACTTGGCACGGGCCTGCGCCAATACATCGCCCGATTGGGCCGCGAAACCCAAAATCCGCTGACCGGGGTGCCGGCGGCTCACCAGGCCAGCCAAAAGATCGGGCACCGGCTGCCAGCCGAAGGCGAGCTCAGTGGCTAGCTCCTCCTTGCTCAGTTTGTGAGGGAGCGGTTGCTGGCGGCGGTGGTCGGCCACAGCCGCCGCCATGGCGATGGCATCGGCACAGGGCTGAAGACGCACCAAGGCCTGCTCCATATCGGCCGCCGTCTGGACGGGCACACAAGCCAAGCCCTCCAGCAACTGGGAATCCACGCTCAACGGACCATGCACCAAAGTCACCGCCGCCCCACGCAGCCGGGCTGCCTGGGCTAGCAGCACACCCATCAGCCCGGAGCTGGGGTTGGTGAGAAAGCGAGCCGGATCCAGTGGCTCGCGGGTGGGTCCGGCAGTGACCAAAAGCCGCAAGCCAGCCCAGTCCCGCTGCCAGCCCCATAACTGCAGACACTGCAAGGCCAGGAGCAGATGTTGCGGCTCAGCCATGCGACCATCCCCCTGCCGGTCGCAGGCTAACAATCCCGCCGCAGGTCCCAGGGGCAACACCCGCTCAAAGCCCTGCAGCAGCTCCCAGTTGCGACGCACTCCCGGGGAGGTCCACATCGATGTATTCATGGCCGCAGCAGCCAGCACAGGTGCCTCGGTAGCCAACAGGGTGCTGGCCAGCAGACTGTCAGCCAACCCATGCACCCAACGACCCAGGCTGGTGGCACTCAAGGGCGCCACCAACACCAACTCAGCCCACTCGGCCAGCTCCACGTGCAGCGGCCTGGCAGCGCGATGACTCCACTGATCCGCGTCGAGGTTGCAGGGATTGCGGCTGAGGCTGGCAAGGGCAACCGGGCTTACCAATTGGGCAGCAGACGGGGTAACCAAGCAGCGCACCTCTGCGCCGCACTGGACCAGGGAGCTCACCACCAGGGGCAGCTTGACCGCAGCGATGCTGCCGCTGATACCCACCAACACGCGGCGACCCGCCAGCGGGTGCGCCGTATCAGTCCTCATCAAAGGGTTCCTGATCCACTAGATGCACGTAGGGGCGAGCCAACTCGGGCTGGTGGATCGCCAAGGCACGCATCAGGTGCCAATCGGCTAAGCCGTCAAAGGCACTGGGGTAGTCGTCTTCCTCCAGTCGACGGGCGAGCTCGGCGATCGAAGCTTCATCGAAAGCGGCGAGCCGTTCGGGGGTGATCGACGCGTTCATGGAAGTTGCTGGGGTGGTGGGGTCGGGGATAATGGCCATCTAGGGACAAAGGAGGGCCCTAACCAGGGGATTTAGCTCAGCTGGTAGAGCGCTGCGATCGCACCGCAGAGGTCAGGGGTTCGAGTCCCCTATTCTCCATTTCTACTGAAAGAAGCGCTGCCGGTCAGCCCTATGGATTGGCATCCAGACGCCGAAGCCAAACTTAAGGAAGTGCCCTTTTTTGTGCGTCCAGCGGTGCGGCGGCGCATCGAAACCATGGCACAGGAAGCCGGCCTTAATGCCATCGATGCCCCCTTCTATGAGCAGGCCAAGGCAAGGTTTGGCCAGAAGTGAACCGGCGATGCGGTAAAAGGGTGCATTAGTAGAACACCCATCGATGTCGCAGTCGAAACGCGAACAGGTGGTTAGCCACCTGCGGTACATCCGCCAGGAGCTCCGAGAAATGCACCAGGGCGTCATGGACGACGGCTTACTTCCAGAAGCCGGCGAGGTTCGAGGGGTTATGGCTCAGATGGAAGCTCTACTTGAGCTCCTCGAAGGCAAATCATCCCGCAAGAAGGACAGCGACGGCTGAGACCCAGATCGGGAAGCCCCTTGGGGACGTCAAGCCCCTTGGGACGCTCTGGCAAACGTCTGTGGGCGGTTGATCAGCAACCAGCCAGGCGCTTTGGTTATCAAGTCCCCATCACCCAGCCCGGGCCATTGGCCTCGGGCTTTTTTATTGGAATCCCCTATAGGTAGCGTCAAAAGGCTGCGCACACGCCAGAGATGGTGTATACAGGCTGTGGCAGGGCTCGGGCCGGGTGATGGGGATCACCGCCGTCAGCATCCCTGCCTCCCCTTTTGGCCCTCGCTGATACCCCTTCAGCCGTGATGGCCTCACCTCCCGGAAGTCGATATCAACAGACCGGCTTCCAGGAACGGGTTGCCCAGGCTCGGGCGGCCCTAGAGAGGTGGGCAGCCAATCCCTGGCGGCGACTATCGCTGTTGCTGGTCGTGTTGCTGATCAGCTTCAGCATTGGCGGAGCCGTCGGCTCGATCACTGGCGCCCTATCCAAGCTCGACCCGGTGGGGGCCCTGATCTGCGTGGCCGCCATGGAGATGGCCATTCGCGCCAGGGGCCCGCTGATACGTCGTGGTGGCGATGCACTCGTGCTGCAATTGCTCGATATGGGTCGGATCGGTTTGCTCTACGGCTTGCTGCTTGACGGCTTCAAGTTGCTCTAATTCAACTACTGCAAAGCTTTTCAGGCCAACGGTTCTGCCGCGGCCAGCAGATAGAGCAGGGCCATGCGCACAGGGATGCCATTGCGCACCTGCTCTTCTACCAGTGAAACGGCGGGATCATCGAGCACATCTCCCGCCAGCTCCACGCCCCGATTCACCGGACCCGGATGCAGCAGTGGCACGGAAGGGCCGCAGAGGGCTAGGCGCGCTCGGGTGATGCCGAATTGCCGGTGATAGGTGTCGAGGCTGGTGAGCAGGTTCTGATGCATGCGCTCCTTTTGCAGTCTCAGAGTCATCACCGCATCGGCCCCGGCCAGGGCCGCCTCCAGGCTGCGCTCAATCCGCACCGGACCCCGCGCCACCACTGGATCGGCCGCCTGGCCTGGCGGGGGGGCGGCCACAAAGTCGGCAAAGGCATCCGGCAGCAGGGTGGGCGGGCCGCAGAGCACCACCTCGGCGCCGCAGGCGGTGAGAGCCCAGAGGTTGGAGCGGGCCACGCGGGAGTGGAGCACATCGCCCACGATCACGATGCGCTTGCCCCGCACTGCCGCGGGCGTGGGGGCTTCAGGGGCGAAGTGGCGCGCCAGGGTGAACAAATCCAGCAATCCCTGGCTGGGGTGGCTGTGCAGGCCATCGCCGGCATTGAGCACCGCGACCCGCTCACCGGCCCGGTCGAGGTCGGCCGCCAGGCTCTGGGGCACCCCGGCGCAGCGATGGCGCACCACCAGCACGTTGGCGCCCATGGCCACGTAGGTGCGGGCCGTATCGAGCAGGCTCTCGCCCTTGCTCAAGGAGCTGGAGGAAGGCGAGAAGCTCTGCACATCGGCCGAAAGCCGCTTGGCCGCCAGCTCAAAACTGCTGCGGGTGCGGGTGCTGGGCTCAAAGAACAGGCTGGTCATAAGCCTGCCCTGCAGGGCAGGCAACTTGCGGGCGCCGGCCACCGGCAGGGCCCGGAAGCGCTGGGCCAGCGACAGCACGGTGGTGAAATCATCCAGCGAAAAGGCCGCCAGATCCAGCACGTGGCGGTGGCTCCAGCTGCTCAAGGGGTGCGGCGACTCACAAATCCAGGGTAGGCCCAACCGACAAACCCCACGGGCCCAAATTTTTTCAAGGCAATGTCCCTACTAAGGCAAGGCCTAGAAATGGCTGAATCCAGCGGTTGCGCCGCAACCAGCAAAGGGCAAGTGACTACTCCCAAGCTGATACAGCAGCAGCTTGGCTTGCACAGGGGCAGCCGTGATCGGCCCGGAACCAATGGGCGCGAGCGATACCCGCAAGCGCGGGTGATCACACCGCGCTGAGGCTCCCAGGCACGAGTCCTTAATCACATCTGCCAGATTTCACTCAGCTCGACCCGCAATCCCTGCCGCAGCTCGCCTCCATCGAGATGGATAACCGATGCAATGCGGTGCGGCTTACCTACTGCCGGCCAGATCTCCACTGCCTGCTGCTATGGGATCAGCAACCAGCCAAGCTGGGCGCCGGTGGCTGCAGGTGTTTCAGACGGCCAAGGCCACTAGCTCTAAGGCTGCGACCCACAGTGGAGAGAGTGGCCTCCAGCATCCTGGAAATGCGTCTGAGAGTACAGCGCTCATGGCACAAGTAACTGAACCGTACAGTTGCAGATGTTGAGGCTTGCGGCCGCTGGGCGCGCAGCCCACTAAGTCGATCCGCCAGAGCGGAGGCGAGTCAGCCGCTTGTAGACCGTGCAAAGGCTGATGCCAGCCTGGATGGCCAATTCATTAGTAGCTCAGTACCCTAAATGTGTCGAAGCAGCAGTCATGCCCGACTAACAGCCGTCAGTTTGGGAGTGGGATAGGCACGCATGGGGCGTGAGCTGAACAACCTTGTGGACTCAGCAGCTAAATGCAGCAGTACTGTCACCATTGCGCTCAGACAGCCGACCACTCCAGCTGGTTCACCTGCTGGAAGCACAGTGGCCGCTGGCAGTCACAACCAACCGGAACGATCGCCTGCAATGACCAAAAGACAGGGCGAGAATCTGGAGCAGAGAGACGCCAAGCGCCGTAGCGAGAGCTCCAGGGATGACAGCCGCACGCCCCTAACTGTGCTCGCCAATCGCCTACCTCTATACATTGATGCAAACCAGCAATGGCAACAATCTCCGGGGGGCCTAGCCAAAGTCCTTTGCTCCGTTTTGACAGCGCCCAATGATCTCTGGATCGGATTCAGTGGGCGGGGGAGCAGCACTGACGCGGATAAAAGAACAGCACTACCCAGCGGAGCGACAGGCGCCAAGTGCATCGAACTGCACATCGAGGAGAAGGATTATAAGAACTACTACGAAGGCTTTTGCAACAACACGCTATGGCCTCTGTATCACAACACTATTATCAAGCCAACACGTTGGCGTGGAGATTTCGACTCCATACCATTTTCCCCGTTTACGTCGCCAAGAGCAACAGGCGGGGTGCCCAAAAAGGTCGTGCCCCCGGCGATCTCATTGAGCTTTCAGCGGTTCTTGGCCATGCCCCGTCGATCCAACTCCTATTTAGTTAAAAGGCTCAAGGTAAATCTGCGCAGAAGAGTTGGACGGAGCCAGTACTTCGGCGCCTGCCCCTGAGCCCATAGGCCTTTCAGCTGATCCAATCGGAGTTGAAGGTACTCACCCCCAGCAAGTGAATGCGCAGGTCGGCCTGCCCATCGCCGTCCACATCGCCCAGCAAATGTCCACCAGCAAACCGCAGTTCAGCCTCTGCCCCGGTGAAGGCCTCGGAGCCGATGTAATTCCAGCCTCGATTGGCGAAGGGATCCGAACCGTCCAGCACAGCGTCGATCCCCAGCCGATCACCATCCAGTCCGTTGAAGTCAGTGATCGTGTCTCGCCACAGACTAGAGACATCGCTGGCCTGATACGAAAAGAAGTCTTTTCCCGTTCCACCAATGAGCCAATCTGAGCCCTGGCCGCCCTGCAGCCAGTCGTTGCCATGGCGGCCGATGAGGGTATCCCTACCCAATCCACCCCAGAGAGCATCGTTACCCGTGTTACCAATCAGCAGGTCGTCGCCGTCCCCGCCGATGAGCTCACTGTTTTGCCGTGGAGCCAGCAGGATGTCGCGCCTTGAGGTGCCATGTTTCTGGTAGGTGAGGGTGGCGGCGGCAATGGCTTCGCGGTTGCTCTCGAGCGTGAGGGCCAAGGCCTGGGCTGTCATCGCCTGGCCGCTTTCAGTGTTGTGAACGTCGTCGAAGTAGAGATAGGCGTTGGTTGCCTCTGTAGTCAGATCTTGATTGGTGGCCTGGGCATAGTCCACTGTGTCAGTGATCCCATAGCTTTCGAAGTTGCCCAAGCGGTCGCCGTAGGTTTCCCAGTTCGTCCCGAACTCGGGTGAGTGATACATCACTGTGGCGTAGGGAAACATTGCTGCAACTTCCTGAACCATCGTGGCGTATTCGACCTGGAACGCTTCAATTCCACCCTTCAACACAAATTTCTCCCAGCGTTTAAGCCAGTCAGGTGCATCCGGTGCGCTGGCCTGGTTTAGAATGTTGGCCAGAAAGGGCATCTGGTAGTGAACGCCATCCACTTCGCCTTGGAAAGCTGCCAGGCCATAACTGATCACCTGGCGACTGCCACCAGCCCTCAGCTGCACAATGAGATTCTGACGCATGTTCTCGATCACTTGGTCCAAGACGGCTTCAATGGCCGGCTTTTCCTGGATGTAGGCGATCAGCACATCGTTGGAGCCACCCTGGATCAGGGTGAGTTCGTTGGAAGCTGGCCGAATCCCTTGCTTCAGGGCGGCAGTGATCTGATTTTGAACCCCGGTCTTCGCCAGTTCGGGGAACAGGGTGGACAGACCTAGGACGTCGTAGAGGCTGGCGGTGCCGCTACTGGCCCCACCGATGGCAAAGGATGGAGCCCCTAGGGTCCCAAGGTCGGGCGTGGCGACAAAAGGATTGACGACCTGGTAGAAGGGCGAAGCGATGCCAAGCCGCGCTGGAGGCGTTGTTGAAGGTGTCGCGATGCCCAGGTCTGTCCTCAGTCCCAGCTGGTTGCCGTAGTTGGCATTGCTCCAAGTGACGCCACTCCAAGCCGGTTCTGCGGTGGCCGCAAAGTCCGTCTTCTGGAGATAGGCGGCATAATCGCCGTAGGACGACAGGCTGTCACCGAAGACGTAGAGCTGGTTAAAGAGGCCTTTAATATTTGGGCTGGACGGGGGGGTCGCCATGGAGGTTTGGTCTGCTTGGTTGGATGGATGGCTGTAGATATGGACCCTATATTCTACGGGGCCAGTCAATACAGAGCAGGATAGTTCCATGCTAGGGCCAAGGCAATTTTTTTTCTGCTCCATTGATAGCCTTGTAATATATATTGAAACTATTGCTGTGGAGTTTTCGTTTCAGTGACGTGACCCACTTTGCTGCTCCAGTTCTAATGAGAGCTGATGGGTGATCAGGCCAGAGGCGGCTGAAAGTCGCGTCATCCCGTTTCTGCGTTGCTGATTCCGACCCAGGCGAGCATTCTGCTCATGTCGTGTGCCATGGCCATCAGACCAGCACTGATTGAGCGAAAATCATTGCAGCGCAACAGATTCAGAGCCAATGTCCGCAGCGGAGCCAACATCTGCACCCAGTTGCGATGGCTGAAGCGATGGGCGTCTTCACCGAGCTGGGTGTCTCTAGGCCAGTGCCACTGGTTTTCGTAGACGCAAGGCTCCTGCGAAGCAGTACGCCCAGCGCGGCCGCACCAGCCTGAGAAACGCTTTCAGGGCTTGGCTTTTCACCAGCAGGCAGGCGATGAAGGTCTTCGGCAATGGATTCACCACAAGATCAACGCGTTGCTCGCCACCGGGAGCAGCCGCCAGCAGACTGAAATCCTTAATGCCAAGACCTGGGTCCGCCATGCACACCACCGGTTTCTCCCTCGCCACCGTACTGATCTTTGGCAGCGGCTTATTCGTGCTTGCCACCTTGTTTTTTGGCACTAAAGGCGGCTACTACGACACCGACGACTACGACGGCAACGGCACGGCTCACTGACCCTGACTAGGTAGCCGCTCGGCCTCGGGGCAGTCTTCCGAGGTGACCACGTCATCAGGGCTGCCGCTGCGGCAGACGTAGGCCAGCCTGGTGCTGACGGCCCCGATCGAGTCGAGCCGCACGCTCTCCTCCCAGCTGTGGGCTTCGTCGTCGTCTTCAGCGTCGTAGCGCAGGGTGACGAGATCCCCCTCAACCTCCACCACCGTGGCCTCCTCGATCCAGCGCTGCTGGTCACGCAAAAACACCCACACTGGGCGCTGTTCGGCACAAAACTGATAAAGCTTGCGTTGCAGCATGGGCCGAGGCACTGCTGGCCTTCAAACACTAGCCAGTCTCCAGGGTCTACCTGCTGTTCACCATGATCCAATCCGCCCGCTCCAATGACGCCATTCGCCTGCAACTGCGCAGCTGGCCTGAGGTGGAGACCTATCTGGAAAATTGCAAGGGAGTAATCGTGCCCCTGGGCTCCACCGAGCAGCACGGCCCCACCGGCGCCATCGGCACCGATGCACTCACGGCCGAGGCCGTGGCCCTGGAAGTGGGCCGCCGCACCGGCGTGCTGGTGACTCCGGCCCAGGCCTTCGGCATGGCCGAGCACCACTTGGGCTTTGCTGGCACCGTGAGCCTGCAACCCTCCACCCTGCTAGCCGTGCTGCACGACGTGGTGCTGTCGCTTGCCCGCCACGGCTTCGAGCGCATCTACGTGATCAATGGCCATGGCGGCAACATCGCCACCAGCAAGGCCGCTTTCGCCCAGGCCTATGCCAGCGCCGCCGATCGGGGCCTGGCGGTGGCGCCGCGGCTGCGCTGCAAGCTGGCCAATTGGTTCATGGCTGGTCCGGTAATGCAGGAGGCGCGCAGCCTTTATGGCGCGGAAGAAGGTCACCACGCCACCCCCAGCGAAATCGCCCTCACGTTGCACCTGGAGCCCAGCCTGCAGACCAAGCAGAGGCCCCTGCCTGATCCAGCCCCGGCCGGCCCCATCCACGGTCCCGAAGATTTCCGCCGCCGCCACCCGGATGGCCGCATGGGCTCCAACCCCTACCTGGCCCAGGCCAGCCACGGCGAGCGCTTCTTGGAGCTTGCCGCCACCGCCCTTGCCTCAGACCTGGAAGCCTTCCTGACCTGAGCGCTAGCGTCGGCTTAGCTGGTAAATCCCGATGAGCAAGATCACCGCAGACGACGTGCGCAAGGTGGCCAAGCTGGCCCGCCTAGACCTGCCCGAGGCCAAGATCGCCACTTACACCGGCCAGCTCGAGCGCATCCTCGACTACGTAGCCCACCTTGAAACAGTTGACACCGAAGGAGTGCCAGCCACCACTCGAGCGGTGGAAGTGGTGAATGTATGCCGCGAAGATCTGGTAACCCCTACCGACGTGCGCGAGGAGCTACTAAATGAAGCTCCGCAAAGGGAAGGAGACTTCATCCGCGTGCCCAAAATCGTTGCCAGCTGAGGTGGGTAAGCTATTCGGTCAACGTACCGGCGAAATCGCAGTGCGATGAAGCAACTCCAGCACTCGCCTGCGCGCATGGCGGGTAGGCATTAAGGCTGCAATAGGCCGGAGCTTGCTGCGCTTTTTGCGATGACTGCGAACACCGAGAAAGATATCGTAAAGGAAATTAAATCCATCGTTCTTGGTTTCAAACAAGCCAAGGCGCTGGGGCGAGCCTTTGGCGTCAAGAATGTGTTTAGTGGCGTGATAGGCAGGGCGGTATTCAAACCAGGGTATAGATGGCCAAAGATGATGAATAAGATGATAATTCTGACCCATGATCAGCCAATTCATCAGTCTGCCCGGATAAACTCGGGCGTTGTGCCAGCGGTTGCGTGACTGGAAAGGGCGGTGGGGCAGATAGTCGAAAAACAAGCCCAAAGTCACGCCCACCATTAGGGCCGGAGCAAACCAGCAGTTGAAAATAAAGTCGAGAAAGCCAAATTTTGCAGCGGCCACCACGATCGCCACGAAAATGGCCCGGGCCAAGCCCCACTCAAACAGTTCATAACGACGCCACAAACGGCGGCGGAAGAAAAACAGTTCGTGATAGAAAAATCGTGGCGCAATCAACCACAGGGGACCAAAAGTACTGACGATGTGATCAGGATCGTTCTTGGGATCATTGACGTGGGCGTGGTGCTGCAGGTGCACCCGGGTAAAAACGGGAAAGCTGAAGCCAAGCAGTAGGGCAGCGCCATGACCCATCACCGCATTCCAGAAGCGGTGCGGATGGGCCGCGTTGTGGCAGGCGTCGTGAATCACCGTGCCCTCTAAGTGCAGGGCCAGAAATCCGGTAGCCAGCAGCACAGGCAGGGGCCAACCAGCCACAAACCAGCCCCAAATCGTGAGGGCAGCTAAGCCGTAGCCAGCCAAAAACAGCCCAACGGTGGGGTTCCAGGGCGCAGGCGGGTCAAGAAATTCCCGCGGCACAAGCCTCGAGGGAGATGCCATTGCCCCCTCGGAGACCACGGCAGTTGCAGAGGCGGCCAGAACCTGTGTCATCTCAGCTGAACCAGATCCCAGAACGTTGCATCAAAGCAACTTAAGAAAGTGATGATGCCCACCGGGGGACTTGAACCCCCACGACCAAAGCCACTGGTACCTAAAACCAGCGCGTCTACCAATTCCGCCAGGTGGGCAGAACGCGACTGTAGGGACAGATGCTGGGCGGCGCCCACAATGGGGGACTCCATGCGTTCTGGCCATGCTCGCCACCCTGGGCGGACTCCTGGCGCTGCTGCTGGGTCTCGCCATCCTGCTGCTGCCACTGCTGGCCACCGAACTGAGCCGCCCGCGGGATTCGGCCTGGGGCGCCGTAGTGCTGCTGCTGGGCCTGGTGCTTGTAACCAGTGCCGACCGGCTCACGGGCGCACCGATGTTGGGAGTGCTTTGCGGTGGCCTGCTGATCGGCAGGCTCGCAGGCGAGGTGTCCCAGGGCCGCTGGCGGCAACTCACCGCTGAGGAGCAGCAACGGCTTTGGTCGACGGAACGCTGGCAGATCAGCCTGCAACAGGCAGGCACCAGCCTGGCCCATCTGCTCGCCGTGCTGACCACTGCCACTGCAGGTGTGAGCCAATGGCTGACCCAGCAACGCCAGCCCAAAACCAGTGGCAAACGCTGGGTGCGCCCGGAAGAGCCAAGCTCCATCAGCGAGATCGACAGCCTGGCCACAGCCGATATCCCGGAACCGCAACCGCTGCCCGAGCCCTCCAGCAGCCAGGCGGGATAATCAGTTCTGCTGCCCCCAGGCGACGTGACCGCCAGCCCTGCGCCCGTCTCCTACCCCATCTCCTACAAGGAGACGCTCAACCTGCTGCAGACGCCCTTTGCGATGAGGGCCAACGCCAAGGTGCGCGAGCCGGAAATCCAGGCGTTCTGGGCCCAGCAACGGCTCTACGAGCGCCTTAGCCAGGAGAACCCGGGCGAGCCCTTCACCCTGCACGACGGCCCTCCCTACGCCAATGGGGCCCTGCACGTGGGCCATGCGCTGAACAAAATCCTCAAGGACATCATTAACAAAACCGCCCTGCTGCAGGGCAAGCGGGCGCGGTTTGTGCCTGGCTGGGATTGCCACGGCCTACCAATCGAACTCAAGGTGCTGCAGGGGCTGAGCAGCAGCGAACGGGCCGAGCTCACCCCGGTAACGCTGCGCCAGAAGGCCCACGCCTACGCCCTCGAGCAGGTGGAGGGCCAAAAGAGCGGCTTCAGCCGCTGGGGCATCTGGGCCGACTGGGAAACGCCCTATCTCACCCTGCACAAGAGCTACGAGGCCGCCCAGATCGGCGTTTTCGGCGCCATGGTGCTGGCCGGCCACATCTATCGAGGCCTCAAACCGGTCCACTGGAGCCCCAGCTCCCGCACCGCCCTGGCCGAAGCCGAACTCGAATATCCCGACGGCCACACCTCCCCCAGCGTTTTTGCGGCCTTCCCGGTGGTGGCGCTACCCGGGGCCCTGGCCGCCCAATTAGAAACCGCCGGCCTGGCGGCCGCGGTGGCCACAGGGGCCGGCGGCCTGGCAGTGGCTATCTGGACCACCACCCCCTGGACGTTGCCGGCCAACCTGGCGGTGTCGGTTAATGGGCGACTCGACTACGCAATCTGCGCAGTGGCTGCCCGGGGCGACGCCCCCAACCCAGCCGCCAGCCACCTAGTGGTAGCCGCTGAGCTGATTGAGAGCCTGCAAACCAGCCTGGGGCTAGAGCTCACTCCCCTTTTAAGCGTTAAGGGCAGCGAACTTGAGGGAATTACTTACCGCCATCCGCTGCTGGAGCGCACCAGCCCGGTGGTAATCGGCGGCGACTACATCACCACCGAGGCCGGCACGGGCCTGGTGCACACCGCCCCAGGCCACGGCGTAGACGATTTCAACACTGGCAAAAAATACGGTCTGCCGGTGCTCTGCCCGGTGGATGAGGCCGGCAACCTCACCGCCGAAGCCGGGCCCTTTGCCGGCACCAACGTGCTCAAGGACGCCAACCCCGCGATCATCGCGGCCCTGGAGGCCACCGGTCTGCTGCTCAAGCAAGAGCGCTACGAACACCGCTACCCCTACGACTGGCGCACCAAAAAACCGACGATCTTCCGCGCCACCGAGCAGTGGTTTGCCTCAGTGGAGGGCTTCCGAGCCGCCGCTCTTGGCGCCATAGCAGAGGTGGAGTGGCTGCCGGCCAGCGGCCGCAACCGGATTGAAGCAATGGTGAGCGAACGGGGCGACTGGTGCATCAGCCGCCAGCGCACCTGGGGCGTGCCGATTCCCGTCTTTTATCACCGCGAAACGGGCGAGGTGCTGCTCAACGAAGTCACCCTGGCCCACATCCAGGCCCTGATCGCCGAGCACGGTGCCGATGTGTGGTGGCAACGCGATGAGGCCGGCCTGCTGCCTGAGGCCTACGCCGCCGAAGCCAGCCAATGGCGCAAGGGCAGCGACACCATGGACGTGTGGTTTGACTCAGGCTCCTCCTGGGCTGGCGTGCTCCAGGAGCGCGGCCTTCACTACCCCGCCGATCTCTACCTAGAAGGCAGCGATCAGCACCGCGGCTGGTTCCAGAGCAGCTTGCTCACCTCGGTGGCGGTTAACGGCCACGCCCCCTACAAACGGGTGCTCACCCACGGCTTCACCCTCGATGAGAAGGGCCGCAAGATGAGCAAATCGCTGGGCAATGTCGTCGATCCGGCGGTGCTGGTGGAGGGCGGCAAAAACGAAAAGCAGGAGCCGGCCTACGGCGCCGATGTGCTGCGGCTTTGGGTGAGTTCGGTGGATTACTCCGCCGACGTGCCCCTGGGCCCGGGCATCGTCAAGCAGCTGGCCGACGTGTACCGCAAGGTGCGCAACACGGCCCGCTACCTGCTGGGCAACCTGCACGACTTCGATCCACGCCCCCAGGCTGAAGGCGGCGACGCCGTGGCCTACACCGAGCTGCCTCTGCTGGATCAGTGGATGCTGCAGCGCACCTCTGCCCTGATCGACAGCGTGACGGGAGACTTCGAGCGCTATGAGTTCTACCGCTTCTTCCAGGCCCTGCAGAACTTCTGCGTCGTCGACCTCTCCAACGTCTACCTCGACATCGCCAAGGACCGCCTCTACGTGAGCGGAGCCGATGAGTTCCGCCGCCGCAGCTGCCAAACGGTGCTGAGCCTGGTGCTGGAGCGTCTCGCCGGGCTGATCGCACCGGTGCTCTGCCATATGGCCGAGGACATCTGGCAAAACCTGCCCTACCCGGTAGCCGAAACCTCGGTGTTCGAACGGGGCTGGCCCACGGCCCCTGCCACCTGGCGGCGACCGGACCTGGAGCAACCGATGGAACAAATCCTGGCGCTGCGGGCCCTGGTGAATCGCCAACTGGAGAGCTGCCGCTCCAGCGGCCAGCTGGGTGCTTCGCTGGAGGCCCAGGTGCAATTGGAGCTGGAAGCAGGCAGCACCAGCACAGCGGAGGCCATGGGCTGGCTGGCCAGCTCAAGCCACCCCAGCGTCGACAACCTGGCCGACTGGCTGCTGGTGTCAGGCCTGAAGCAAGGCGGCGTAGCGCCTGCCGAGCTACTGGCCGAAGCCAGCGCAAACGGCATCACGGTGCGCATTGCCAAGGCCGAAGGCCAAAAATGCGAGCGCTGCTGGCACTACGAGACCGACATCGGTCAGCACAGCGCCCATCCCAGCCTCTGCGGCCGCTGCGTGGCGGTGCTGGAGTGCTGAACGCCAAGGGATTGATTGAGCAGCTGGAACTGCAGCCCCATCCGGAGGGTGGCTATTACCGCGAGACCTACCGGGCAAGTGAGGTGGTGGAAACGCCGCGGGGACCCAGGGCCGCCAGCACGGCGATCCTGTATTTACTGGTCGCAGGCGAGTGGTCGAGCTGGCATCGGATCTGCTCCGATGAGGGCTGGCACCACCATGGCGGCGGCGGCCTCCTGATCTATCAACTCCGCCCGGATGGCCAGGCTTGCGTCAGCCGGCTTGGGCTTGATTTAAGCGCCGGAGAACGGCCCCAGGTTGTGGTGCCTGCCGGCAGCTGGTTCGCAGCTGAACCCGTGGCTGGAAACACCACATGGAGCCTGGCGGGCTGCACGGTGGCGCCAGGCTTTGATTTCGTCGATTTCGAACTAGCCAGCCAGAGCCAGCTGCAGTGCCACGCCGCCCAGCTGGAATCCTGCTGCGGTGATTGGCGCCGCCTGGTTGGGATGGGCTGATCAGAGGACTCAAACCCAACCGCCGGATTCAAGGAAAACCTCCGGGGAAGCGGGCCCAGCCAACAGCTGCTCAGCAGCAGGATTCAGGGGGGCATGAAGTAATTCCGCTGTTTCGATCACCGCCCCATCAGGCAGCAGTGGCTGGTCGGGATCGAAATCGGTGGGATGGGTGGTGCTGCTCGAAAAACCCCGAAAAATCAGCAGCTCGTAGGGCTCAAGCGGGCCTGCCGCCAACTGAAGCTGGCCCCTGAGCCGCAGCACCCGATCGGGCCACTGCCGGCTCAACTCTTCCAGCCTGGCCAGCAGGGCTATCACAGATGCAGCGGACAGGGTCATGGCGGCAGAGGAAGCTTGGCTGCAGAGAAAACAAGGGTCTGATCCTTAGAAATCTCCAGCGATTCGCCCCTGCTTGGGCAAGCGCACCAGCAGCCATTGCAACAGTCCCACCACATAGGCAACCAAACCCACGTAACCGATGAAGGCGGCCACGGCGGGGGTCCATTCGCCACCAAAAATGAAGGCAAACAGCCCCTGAACATGCCGGTGCAGGCCAAGCGGCGGCTGAATCCATACGGCGCAACGGGACTGGGCCAGGGCGCCGGAGCCCATACAGCCCAGAGCCGTGGCGCTAAGTAGGGCGCCAAGCATGGCCCACACCGTGAGACTCCAGCGCCAGATGCGCAGGGTCAGGGGCAACGGACGCCAGGGCGGCAGGTCGGCCAGCTCCTCGTTGAGATCCACCCAGAACCAGACGCTAAGCACCACCAGCAGCTGGGCCAGCAGCAAAACCACAAAACCGAGGGGTCGCCGGTCGGTGAGCAGCAGGGTTGCAAGCAGCAACAGGCTGGCCACCTTCCAATAAATCCCCAGCAGGCGCACCAAGGATCCCTCCTTGCGGACCGACGCCCAGATCAGGAGCACTAGGGGCAAGCCAACGCTGAACAGCATCGCCAGGTGGAAATCGAGCCACACCAAGGAGCGGTACAGAGGTTCTGGCAGGGCGGCGAGCACGCGTGTGGTTCGGTAAGGCGCCATTATCCGCGCCCCCGGCAAGCGATAGGGTCCAAGTCATGGTCGCCTTCTCCCTGCCCAGCTGGCTCTCCCGCACCTTCGGGGCCCGTCCAGCCCAGGCCTGGTGCCGCACTGCCCTGGCCAGCGAAACCTCGCTGCAAGCCTCGGTTGAAGACATCGCCACCCAGCTGCGGGGGGCCGGTCCAGCAGATCTGGCCTTGGTCTTCGCCGCAGCCAGCTACGCCAGCGACCTGCCCCGGCTGCTACCCCTATTGCAGGAGAAACTCCAAGCCAGCCACTGGCTTGGCTGCCTGGGCGGTGGGGTGGTGGGCACCGATGCTGGCGGCAGCCCCCATGAGCTGGAGAACAAACCAGCCCTAAGTGTCACCCTGCTGCGCCTACCCGGCGCCGAGCTCCACCCTTTTGCAATTGATACCGACTGCCTGCCCGACCTCGACGGCCCGGCTGATCCCTGGCGCACCCTGCTCGATGCGCCAGCAGCCCCAAGCCCCTCGATGCTGCTGCTGGTGGATCCCAGCTGCTCCCGGATCAACGATCTGATTAGTGGCCTGGATTACGCCTGTCCAGGGGCGGCGAAAGTTGGTGGGGTCGCCGGCCCACACAGTGCCGGCCATGGCTCCCTGCTGTTTGGAGATCAGGTGGTTCGCGGTGCCGTCGGCTGCCTCATTGGTGGGGCCTGGCAACTCGATCCGGTGGTGGCCCAGGGCTGCCGGCCGATCGGGCCGGTTTTTGATGTGGAGCAAGTTCAGCGCAACGTGGTGCTGGAGGTGAGCCAGGGCCAGGCCCGCCGCAGCCCTGTGGCAGCGCTTCAGTCGATCCTCACGGATCTGAGTGCCGAGGAGCGGGAGCTGGTGAAGCACTCGCTATTTCTGGGCGTGGGCCGCAGCAACTTCAGCCTCAGCGCCGCAGACCCAGATGGCCCCACCGCTTTTCTGGTGCGCAACCTGCTTGGTGTCGATCCCCGCAACGGCGCCGTAGCCGTGGCTGAACGGATGCGGGTGGGGCAACAGGTGCAGTTTCAACTGCGCGATGCCAACGCCTCAAGGCTGGAACTACGCCAACTGCTGACCAGACAGCGGCGGCGCAACCCGGAGCCCCTAGCCGCCCTGCTGTTTGCCTGCCTAGGCCGTGGCGTTGGGCTTTACGGCAGTGCCGATGGCGACGTGGAGCTGTGCCGGGAAGTGTTTGATCAGGTGCCCATCGCAGGATCGTTCTGCAACGGCGAGATCGGCCCGGTCGCCGGCAGCACCTATCTGCACGGCTACACCGCCAGCTTGGCCTTCCTGGTACCGCGCGGAGAGGGCTGATGGTGCGCCAGCACGTCAATCCACTCAGCCGCTTTTTCCAGCTACCCCGGCCCCTGCCGCCGCCAACCGAGCTTTTCAGTCAGCCGGAGCTGCCTCTCCATCTCGACATTGGCTGCGCCCGCGGCCGCTTCCTGCTGGCCCTGGCCCAGCAACAGCCCAACTGCAACCATCTAGGTGTTGAAATCCGCCGGCCATTGGTGGATGCCGCCGAAGCCGACCGCCAGGCCCTGGGGCTCGGCAACCTCCACTACCTGTTCTGCAACGCCAACATCAGCCTGCAGGACTGGCTAGCGGCCCTGCCCGCCGGGCTGCTGCAGCGCGTGACGATCCAGTTTCCGGATCCCTGGTTTAAGCAAAAGCATCAAAAGCGGCGGGTGCTGCAGCCCGCCCTGCTGCTGGCCCTGGCCGAAGCGCTGGGGCCGGGCCGTGAGCTGTTTATTCAGAGCGATGTGCTGGCAGTGATCACACCTATGGTGCAGCTGATCGAGGCCAGCGGCGGCTTCGATCGCCCGGCCGCAGATGGGCGCCCCTGGCGTGCCGGCAACCCCCTGGCGGTGCCAACCGAGCGCGAAACCTACGTGCTGAGCCAGGGGTTGCCGGTCTACCGAGTTCTCTACCAACGCAACGACCGCACCCTGCCACCACTGCCCGACCTGGAAAACCGGCCCAACCTGGAAGATCAGCTCGAAGCGGTTGATAATCGGGCCTGAAGCCAGGCTGCACCCCTTGAGCGCCCCGCCAATGCCAATTTTGCTGCGCTGGCAGGGCTGCCTGCAGCGCGCTGACAGTGGTCCCCTGGGGCGCCAGCTAACCCTGATAGCCGGCCTGGTGCTCTGCGCCCTGATGGCTGGCCTGCCCCTGGTAACCCGCAGCGGCCTCAGCCTGCTGGTGCTGGCCAGTGGCCTTCTATGGCTACTGCTGGCCCTAACCACTAGCCCTGGCCCACTGGTAGAGATCGACCGCTGGATTCTGGGGATCCTGGCCATCGCCCTGCTGGCCACAGGTTTCTCACCGGTGCCCCTGGCCGCCGCCAAGGGGCTGGTCAAACTTGTGAGCTACCTGGGGGTCTACGCCCTGATGCGCCAAGTGCTGACCCTGGCTCCGGTCTGGTGGGACCGGATCGTGGCGGCGCTGCTGGCTGGAAACCTGGTCACCTGCGTGATCGGCATCCGCCAGCTCTACGGCGATAGCGGCGAACTAGCCCGCTGGGCTGACCCCAACTCCGTGGCCGATGGCACGGTGCGCATCTACAGCACCCTCGAAAACCCCAACCTGCTGGCGGGGTACCTGCTGCCGGTGCTGCCCCTAGCCCTCGTGGCACTGCTGCGCTGGCCGGGCCGAGCCCGCAAGCTCTTTGCCCTCACTGCCCTGGTGCTGGGGGTAGCCGCCCTTGTGCTCACCTTCAGCCGCGGCGCCTGGATGGGTTTGGTGGCCGAGGCGGCAGTGATCTTGCTGCTGCTAGCCGTGCGCGCCACACGGGCCTGGCCCCTGCTCTGGCGGCGCCTATTTCCCCTGCTGCTGCTAGTTGGCGGCGCTGCCCTTTTAGTAGTTCTGGTTACCCAGGTGGAGCCGCTGCGCGTGCGGGTGATGAGCCTGGTGGCCGGCCGGCAAGACAGCTCCAACAACTTCCGCATCAACGTCTGGCTTGCAGCACTGGATATGGTCCAGGCCCGCCCGTGGCTTGGTATCGGCCCCGGCAACGACGCTTTTAACCAGATCTATCCGCTGTTTCAGCAACCCAAATTCAACGCGCTCAGCGCCTACTCCATCCCCCTGGAGCTGGCGGTGGAAGCTGGCATTCCTGGCTTGCTGGCCGGGATTGGACTGCTGCTGGCCAGCCTGCGCAGCGCCACCAGCCTCTGGCGCAGTGATAGCTGCTTCAGCCTGCCGGCCCTGGCGGCGATCGCCGTAATTGTGGGGCTCACGGTGCAGGGACTCACCGACACGATCTTTTTCCGGCCGGAGGTGCAACTGAGCGGCTGGTTTTGCATCGCCACCCTGGCGGCCGGAGCTAGCCGCGCCGAAGGTCGTGGCTGAGCCAAGCCTGATTGCCGGCTTCGACGCCGGCCAAACCCACACCAGCTGTCGCCTCAGCGATGCCTCCAGTGGTGAAATGCTGGGGGAAGGCCAGGGACCTGGGGTGTGCCATCTGGCCGCAACCAACGGTCCCACCCGCTTCCGCCAGGCCCTTCAAGTCAGCCTGGCGCAGGCCCGCCTGCACCTCCCACACACCGGCACGCCCCTGCTAGCCGCCGGCATTGGCGCCAGTGGCATCGAAGTGGGCAGCTCCGTCCAGGAGCTGGGCCGGCAACTGGCGGCCGAGGCCCTGCAACTACCCCTTGAGCGCGTAGTGGTCACGGGAGATGAGCGCACTGCCCTGCGCGGAGCCATGGGCAACCACCAGGGCGGCGGAGGAATCGTGGTAATCAGCGGCACGGGCACCATCGCCGTTGGGCGCAATCCGGCAGGCCAGGAACACCGCTGCTCCGGCTGGGGCTGGCTGCTCGATGGGGCTGGCTCGGCCACGGACATCGGCCGTGATGGCCTAGCCCTCAGCTTGGCGATGGCGGATGGACGCCAGCCCGATTCGCCCCTGCGAGCCCGGATCTGGGCAGGACTGAATGTGAGCACAGACGACCCCCAGGCCGCTCAGGCCATCAAAGCTTTGGTTGTAGAGCCTGGCTTCGGGGCCGCGGGCTTTGCCCGCCTGGCACCGCTGGTGGCGGCCGCCGCCAGCGAGGGTGATGCCGGCGCCGGCGCCGTTGTGGAGCGCTCCGCCCAGGCCCTAGCCCTAATGGCAGCCACCGTCTGCAAACGGCTGCAGCTAGCTGCCCCGCCGATATGGCCCATGGGCGGGGCGCTGGAGCACCTTGCATTGCTGCGCCGCCGGCTGGAGGCCTGCCTTGAGGAGTGCTGCCCAGGCGCCCAACTACAGATCCCCGCCGCAGATGCCTGCAACGGAGCCCTGAGCCTGGCTCGGGAATGCCTGGAAGCTAGGCCGCGTTGAGGTGCTGCTCCGCTACGGCGGCCAGCTGGCTTGACCAGTGGTCCACCAGCTGCTGATCGGCGGCCTCAACCATCACCCGCAGCAGCGGTTCAGTGCCGCTAGCGCGCACCAGCACCCGGCCCTGTCCCTCCATCGCAATCTCCGCCTGCTCCACGGCGAGCCGCAGCGGAGTGCAGCTCTGCCACTGCTGGCGCCGTTGCCGGTCTGGCACCGTCACATTCACCAGGGTCTGGGGGTAGGGACTGAAACTGCTATCCATCCAGTCGGCCAGTGATTGGCCACTGCGGTGCAACAACGTGGCCACCTGCAAAGCGGTGAGCAGCCCATCGCCACTCATGCCATGGCGGGCCGACAAAATATGGCCCGACTGCTCACCACCGAGGCCAGCGCCCATCTGCTCCATCGCCTGGTGAACGTATTGATCACCAACGGCGGTGCGCTCGAGCACCCCTCCCTTGGCCTGCCAGGCACGCTCAAAGCCGAGGTTTGACATCACCGTGGCAACGATGCGATTGGCCGGTAACTGGCCCGCATCAAGCAGAGACGATCCCCAGAGGTAAAGAATCTGGTCACCATCCACCACCCGGCCCCGGCCATCCACCGCCAGCATCCGATCTGCATCGCCATCGAAACCAAAACCCATGCTGGCTCCGCTTTCAAGCACCGCGCGCCTAAGCGGCTCGAGGTGGGTACTGCCGCAATCCACGTTGATACGCGTTCCATCCGGCTTGCCGTGCAACACGGTGAGTTCCGCGCCTAAGGCCCGAAACGCGGCCTCGCCACAGGCAGAAGCCGAGCCCCAACAGAGGTCCAGCACAATCTTGCAACCTTCCAGGCGCCGACCCATCACGCTCGCCACCAAGGCCCGCTGGTAGTCGGCTAGTAAATCGGGGCGGTCCTGCACCACTCCTGTGCCCAAGAAGCCACCGGAAGCACCTATTGCCGGGCCAGCCCCAAGCCCCTGCAGCCCAGCCTCGATGGCCTGCTGCTGGCCACGGCTCAATTTGGCGCCGGAGGCGCCAAACACCTTGATGCCGTTGTCTTCAGGGGGGTTGTGGCTGGCGGACACCATCAGGCCTCCAGCCGCGCCAAGACGGCGAATGGCCCCAGGAATCGCTGGCGTAGGGCACAAACCCAAGGTCCATACCTGCCTACCTGCAGCCGTGAGCCCGGCGGTAAGCGCCGCCACCAGCATCGGGCCACTGCTGCGGGAATCCATGCCGATGAGCACCGGAGTCCCCTGAGGCAACACCTGGCCACACCAGAAGCCAACCTGCAAAGCCAAAGCCGGGCTCACCTGGGTACCCACCCGGCCGCGGATGCCATCGGTCCCGAAACCGGCCACACCACCCCGCAGGGGCAGGCCAACGGGATGGGGAGCCAGATCGGCCATGGGCAGCGGCAAATGCCTCGGTGGTACTCAGGTTACGTGGGCTGCTGCAAAGCGCTCACCATGGCTGGCCTGGGCCAGGTAGGGGCCGGAGCCCTTCAGCGCCAACGGCGCGGCCACCAGATCCAGAGCACCAGTTCGCCAATCGTCAAGAGCAGCAGCGCACCCACCACCCAGCCGGGCAACCAGCTCAATGGCCAGAAGGGGCGCAGCAGCAGCACCAAGCCTGATACCGCCAACACCCGCAGGGCCCGCAACCGCTGCTCAGCCCCAGGCAGGGTGGAGAGATAGGGGGGTAGGGAGGGCAGGCGCACCAGCTAAGTGGGATTCACACCTCCCCAGAATGCCGAGGCCGCTCCGCTATTGCCCTTGGCTCGCCTCCCCCTGCTGCTGGTCCTCACCTGCTTGGGCAGCGGCGCTGCCTTAGGGGGCGGCAGGGCGCTGCTGACCCTGATTCCTGCGCCAGACCCCAACACACCCACCCCAACCCTGGAGCGCCTGCGGCGGTTCTCGCCCGATCCGGAGCGGCGGCGCGAGGCCAGCTTGCTGCTGCTGCCGCGCCAGGCAAAAGGCGACCTAGCGGGCGAGCGTCGGTTGCTGCGCGGCCAGGGCTGGGGTGGCGATGAGTTAGCCGCCCTGGTGCTTAAACGCGATGCCCTGGCCGCCGAAGCCCTGGGTGATCAGGCAGCCGCCCAGCAACGCTGGCAGCAGCTGGTGCGGCGCTTCCCCGACACGCCCGCCACTGCCGATGGGCTTTATGCCCTGGGCCGGCAGCAACCCCAGCAGCGGCAGAAACTACGCAGCCGCTTCGCCGCCCATCCCGCGGCCCTAGCGGCCGCCGTGGAGGCGGGCCCGAGCGACGCAGATCGCCTACAGGCAGCCCTGCACCTGGCCCGGCACGGTGTGCGCTGGCCCGGTGCGGGACCACGCTTGCGCCAGGCCTGTCAGAGTACGGCCGCAGCAGCTACCCCTAGCCAGCGGGACCAATTGGCAAGGGGCCTGGCCCAGATAGGCGACTCGGCCGCTGCCCTGAGCTGCCTCATGGGCAGTGCGCCAAGCCCAGAAACCCAGCCAGCCCTCAGCCGGGCCCTGCTCGCTGGCGGCAGCGAGCAGCAGGCCCAGGCCGAAAGGCTGCTACTGCAACTGGCCAAAGCCGCGCCGCGCTCCAGCCAGGCCAGCGAGGCCGCAGCCCTGCTGAGCGAACAGCCCGGGCCCAGGGCTCTCCAGGCCTTGAAGGAACTGCCCTCTGCCCTGCAAGACACGGCCCCGGTGCGGGCGCGGCGGGCGATGGAAAGTGGCGACATCGGCGCGACGCTGGCGGTGCTGCAGCGCTGGCCCAACGATCCAGCCAGCTGGGAACTGCAGTGGCAGCAAGCCCGTCAGGCCCTGCTCAAGCGCCAATGGGCAACGGCCACAAAGCTGCTGAGTGCGCCGATCGGTCGCGAATTGCCGGTGGGGCTGGTGGGACGCCAGCGCTTCTGGCTGGGTTTCAGCCAGAAGCAGCAAGGCGCCACCGCCAAAGCACAACACACCTGGAGTGATCTGACCAAACAGCATCCCGGCGGCTACTACGGCTGGCGGGCGGCGATGCGCCTAGGCCGCGGCGATCTCAACCTCGATCCCCGCAGCAGCCCAGCCCTTGTGCAACCCCAATGGCACCCCCTGGGCAGCGGCGACTGGCAGATCGACCGGCTCTGGCGCCTGGGCCAACCCCTGGAAGCCTGGGAGCACTGGCGCACGGGGCGGAGTTCCCCCCCCACTAGTCCCCAGGAGCTGATTACGGAAGGCCGGCTACGCCGGGCCGTGGGAGACCACTGGATGGGACTCGGCCAACTCGAGCAAGCCAGCCTGCGCCTACCGGTGAATGGAAACTGCACCCTGGCCCAACAGCTTGAGCGCGACCTGCAAACCGCCAGCTTCGTGGCGGAGCTCGAGGAGGCTGGCGCAACCGCCGGGGTGCCGGCAACCCTGCTGGCAGCCGTAGCCAAACAGGAATCGCGCTTCAGCCCGGGGGTGAGCTCCGGCGCCGGTGCCGTCGGCTTGCTGCAACTGATGCCCGCCACCGCCGCCGAACTAGCCGGCACGCCCCTGACAACCGATGCCCTCACCGACCCAGCCCGCAATGCCCAGCTAGGCGCGCTCTACCTAAAGCAACTGCTGGGCCAGTGGCAGGGCAACCCCGTGCTGATGGCTGCCAGCTACAACGCCGGCCCCGGTGCCACCGCTGGCTGGGTGACGCCCCAACTGCAACAGGAACCGGAGCTATGGATAGAGGCCATCCCCTACCCGGAAACCCGGCTTTACGTAAAAAAAGTGCTCGGCAACCTTTGGAACTTCCAGCACAGACCCCTAACTAGCTGCTAGCCACCGCTGGCCAGCCAGCGGCCCACCCATGCCCCTGACAACACCAGCACCCCCAGCACCCCTGCCAGCAGCACCGGCGGGGGTGCCACCCGAATCCGGGCTAGATCGAGGCGTGCCAACAACACAGTGGTGCCCAGGATCAGCACATTTGTGAGCACTTTGAGGTGGAGCAGATAGAGGCCCCCCACCGTGACAATCAACAGGCTGATCACCAGGCTCATCACCCGACTGGCGGCCATCAAATTGGAAATCCGCTGCAGCAGCAGGTCGGGCATGGTGCACACCACCACCACCAGCAAGGCGTGGAGACAGTCAAGTGACCAGAACAAGCTGGACAACTGCCCCATCCCCGACGCTGCCGCACCCTCGAGCGGCTGGCTCCACTGCAGCCCCTCGTAAACCGATATCACCACCAGCACCAGCAGCATCGGCGCCCGCAAGGGCAGCAACAGCAGACGCAACATCGCCATCACGGGGGAGCCAGCACCAGGGAAATCGCATCCAGAGGGCAACTCGGAATGCACTGTTCGCACACCAAGCAGCGTTGCGCATCGAATTGCAGCTGCCAAGCCGGCTGGTTCAAGCTGAGGGCACCGCTGGGGCAAACGCTCGAGCAAATGCCGCAGTCGACACAGAGACTGCGGTCGACGGCTATCTGACCAGGCGCCCGGTTGAGGCCAAGCCCCTGACTTTCTAGCCAGGCCTCCGCCGCCGTCAGTTCGTCGATGTCACCTGAGAGCTCCACCACCATGGTGCCGCTCTGGTTGGGGGAAATCTGGGCCCGCAGGATCTTGGCGGCGATATCGAAATCCACCGCCAGCCGATAGGTGATCGGCTGATGCACCGCTTCGCGGGGAAAGTGCAGGGTGAGGCGCCGTTTCACGAGGATCCGGTTCGCGGGAACAACACGCTTACCTCCGCAAAACGCTAGCAAGCACTGGCAAAGTGCAGTCATGACCAACTCCACCCCGAATTCCGGCCTGGGGCCAAGCGAACGGCTGCTGCTAGTCGTGCTGGCGGCCCTACTGGCAGCGGGCCTGCTGTGGTTCCGGGGCGGACTGAATCCGGAGGCTCCCCTGGAGCGCTTGGCGCGCCAATCCCTGGATCTACCCTTGGCCTTGCGCAATGGCAAGCCAACGCTGGTGGAGTTCTATGCCGACTGGTGCGACGCCTGCCGGACCATGGCTCCGGCGATGGAAACGATCGAAGCCCAACACCGCGGCCAGCTCGATGTGGTGCTGCTCAACGTTGACAATCCGCGCTGGCAGCCGGAGCTGGAGAGCTACGACGTCAACGGCATTCCCCAACTAGAGCTGTTCAATGCTGCCGGTGAAGCGGTGGGCCGCTCGATTGGCGCTCGCAGCCTCAACGAATTGGGCGCCCTCAGCAGCGCCCTGATCGCCGGCGAACCCCTGCCAGCCCTGGCCGGAGTAGGTGCCGTCAGTAACCTGAGCCAAGCCGCTGGAGAAGTTGCGGCAGCGGAGCCAGTTACTGCCACGATGGCCGGACCCCGCAGCCACGGTTGACGCCTGCCATGGATTCCCGTTTCCGCGTTGCCCTAATCGCCGCCACCCCTAACCCCCAGCAGTGCGTATATGCGGGAATGCATCAGGACTACAGCGAGGGCTTTGTGGCGGCAGATGCCAGCAGCTGGCCCGAGGAAAGCAAGGCGGGGGAGGTCTGCATCAAACGACTTCTCGCTGGTGAGCGCGGTCACTACGGCCCCTTAGAACACGCCCAGATCGTGCTCAACGTTGGCTGGTTTCCCCACTCAGTGATGCAGCAGGCGCGTACCCACCGGGTGGGGGTGAGCTTTGACGTGCAATCGATGCGCTACACCGGCGATCGCATCTGCAAGGCCGCCAATGGTGAACTGGAACTGGAGGAGGTGTTCTATCTACGGCCCGTAGGTAGCTATAGCGACCGCCAAGGCAAAAAATACGCCTACACCGAAGAGCAGCGCTGCATAGATCTAGAGCTCTGCAGTGCAGCGGCGGCTCGCTACCGCGACCTTTTGGCGGCTGGCTTCGCCGAGGAGCACGCCCGCGGCATCCTGCCCTTCGATTACCGCCAGCACTTCGTGGTGAGCTTCACCTTGCGGGCATTTCTGCACTTCCTTGACCTGCGCGCCAAGCTCGACGCCCAGCAGGAAATTCGTGAACTTTGTGAATTGATGTGGCCCCACCTACAGGCTTGGACTCCCCAATTTGCTGACTGGTATGAAAAGAGCCGCTTGCATAAAGCCAGGCTCGCCCCATAGGGCGAACCATTTGGCGCACCTCTCGGTGCGACGCCCAGGCTCGCCCAATAGGGCTTTTGCGAGAAACTAGATTCTTGCCAAAGTGACGCGCTCGGGCTGGTGCTGATATTTACCAGCCCGATCTTGATAGGTGGTCTCGCAGGGATCGCCCTCAAAAAAGAGCAGCTGACAAATTCCCTCATTTGCATAAATACGGCAGTCAGCACCCGAAGAGTTACTGAACTCCAGGGTTAGGTGACCTTCCCAGCCGGCTTCCGCTGGCGTCGTATTAACAATGATACCTAGCCGGGCATATGTGCTCTTACCCAGGCAGATCACCGTGATATTTGATGGCACCTTCATCTTCTCCAGTGCTACTCCCAAACCATAGGAATGGGCTGGCAAGATGAAATAGGAGCCATCCTCGTCATCGCGCAAGGGAGCCGGTTCGAGGTTTGCCGGGTTGAATCGCTTGGGGTTCATCACGGTGCCGGGCACATGCCGAAAGATCAAAAATTCCTTAGCCGACAACCGCAAGTCGTACCCATAGGAAGAGCAGCCGTAGCTGAGCACCGGCGAGCCCGCCGCCTCGGGATCAAGGTGGCGCACCAGGCTCGACTGAAACGGCTGCAACATTCCTGCCGCAGCCTGCTCGTTGATCCAGCGGTCGTTCTTCAGCATCAGAGGCCTCGGCGCAACTGGGTTACCTGATCAGCCATGGCCATCAACTCAGGAGTTATGGCTGGCCCCGTCAAAATGACATCTAAATGGGCTGGCCGGCGCTCCAAGGTTGCCAGCACTTCAGCCTGATCGATGTAGCCCAGCTCCACAGCCAAGGCCAGCTCGTCGAGCACCATCAGATCCACCGCACCACTGAGCAGCTGCTCGCGGCTGAAGGCCCACACCTGGCGCACCGCCTCCAACAGCTCGAGCTCCTGGTGGGCAGCCGGCTCTGACAGACAGGCAGGCACACCGGGCCGCAGCCATTGCAGACGCCCACACAGCCAGACGCTGCTGCCAAGGCCCTGATCTACACCGCCCTTAAGAAACTGAGTAACCAGCACCCGGCTGCCCAAGCCGGCACTACGCAGGGCCTGGCTGAGCACGGCACCAAAACTGCCGCGGAAAGGCGCCGTATGGATTTGCAGTAAGCCCTCCGACTGGGCCACGAGCCGCAATGCCGGCGCAGCCGCCACAGCCAAAGGGCGATGGCCAGAGCGCTGAGGTTGGTGCTGGACCGCCGGAAAACCAGCTCCAGAGGAGGAGGTGAGGCCTGAGACGGGCAAGCTCGCGGTCATGAACAACCTGAATAAAAACCTGGAAAATCGAAAAACAGACCTGGAGCGCAGCGAGCAGCCCATGGCCCCGCGGAGCTGAATGTAGCGGGATCGGGCCACTCCACAAGCAAAAGACACCATCCCTAGCGGAAACATACGTACTGGTGTGCAGGGGGCGCCGGCGGTGTCGTCTCAAACCGTGTGTATTGCTACAAGCCACCCCCCGGGCGATCCTTAGGGTCCCGGCACTTGCCCAGACCTTGATGGTTGGCGCTACCCACGGATTTAGCCGTACCGCCAACACCCCATCGACGGGTGCCCCTGGCGTGGTGGCAGGCATGGGCAGCGCCGGCCAGGGCAACCCCACCCTGCTGGAAGTGATCCGGGGCCTGGCCGGCAGCAGTGTCGAGACGATCGAACGGGGCAAGACAATTTTTTTTCCCGGCGATCCAGCCGAGCGGGTCTATCTGCTGCGGCGCGGAGCGGTCCGGCTGTCGCGGGTATATGAATCCGGCGAAGAGATCACCGTCGCCCTGTTGCGTGAGAACAGCCTGTTTGGTGTGCTGTCGCTGCTTACCGGCCAGCGCTCGGACCGCTTCTATCACGCTGTGGCCTTCACCAGGGTCGAGATGGTGACCGCACCAGCCACCTCGGTGCGCCGGGCGATCGAGCAGGACGCCAGCGTTGGCTTGCTGCTGCTGCAGGGCCTGTCTTCGCGAATCCTGCAGACCGAAACGATGATCGAAACCCTCACCCACCGCGACATGAGCTCGCGGCTGGTGAGCTTTCTGCTGGTGCTGTGCCGCGATTTCGGCGTTCCCAGCTCAGAAGGGATCACGATTGATCTGCGCCTCTCCCACCAGGCGATTGCCGAAGCGATTGGCTCCACCCGGGTCACAATCACTCGCCTGCTGGGCGACCTGCGCAACGACGGGCTGGTTCAGATCGACCGCAAAAAGATCACTGTGTTTGATCCAATCGCCCTAGCCAAGCGCTTCAGCTGAAGGCCAGGGATACTGGGGCCCTTCGCGGACGTATGTGACGGGCTGGCTGCTGATCCTCGCTCTGCTCGCCCTGGGGGGAGTGCTCTCCACCCTGGGCGACCGACTCGGCAGCCTTGTGGGCAAGGCGCGCTTGAGCCTGTTGGGGATGCGGCCCCGCCGCACCGCCGTGTTGATAACGGTGCTCACCGGCAGCCTGATCAGTGCCATCTCCCTCGGCCTGATGCTGCTGGTGAGCGAGCGGCTGCGCACGGGCCTGTTTGAACTCGATCGACTGGAGCAACGGCTGCAAACCAGCCGCAGCCAACTGAGCCGCAGCAACAGCCAACTAGCCAGCAGCCGCCTGGAGGTTGCGCGGGCTGAACAGGGCAAACGCGAGGCCCAGACGCGCTTTGAGCAGGCCCAAGCCCGGGCCAGCAAATTGCGCCAGGAGCTGGCGCCACTTTTAGCCCAGCGCAACCAACTGGAGCTGGAGCGCAGCCGTCTCAGCCAGGAGGTGAAGGGGCGGGATGCGGAAATCCGCCGCACGGAAGCGGAACTAGCCCAGGTGCGCCGCCGGATCAGCGCCGGTGCCCAAGAACTTAAGGACCTGGAGGGCAACCTCATTGCCCTGCGCCGCGGCGACGTGGTGCTCAGCAGCGGTCAGACCCTGGCCAGCGCCAAGGTCACCCTTGAGCGCCCCGAACAGGCCAAGGAGGTGATCACCGCCTTGCTGCAGCAGGCCAATCTCAACGCCTTCCGGCGGGTACTGCCCGGCCAGCCCCCCGATCGCCAGATCCTGCTGGTACCCAAGAACGACATCAGCAAGCTAGAGGGCCTGCTCGCCAAGCCCGGCAGCTGGGTGGTGAGCATTCTCTCGGCCGCCAACGTGCTGAGGGGCGAGCGCCAGGTGCTTGCCTTCCCAGACCTACGCCCAAACCGCCCAGTAGTAAAAGCAGGTGAAGTGCTGGCCAGCACCACGATCGAGGGCGACCTCACAGCCCTGGAGCCGGTTTCGCGGCGACTCAACCTGCTGCTGGCCGCTGCCTATGCCCGAGCCCAGCGCCAGGGCACGTTGGTGGAAGGGCTGCAGTTCGATGCGGCCAGCTTCAAACAGCTGGCCCGGGAGCTGAGCGAGCGCCAGCCCGGCCAGGTTGCCCAACTAGAAGCCCTCGCCATCAACAGCGCCAGCACCGCCGACCCAATTGCGGTGGAATTGCGCTGGTTGGCGGCCCCATCTCCGGCCCAATCGGGACCGGGCCCTCGCCGCCCATGACGGGCGCTGCGACGGGCCTGGTGGCAGGCCTCGATCCCGGGCGCAGCAAATGCGGTCTAGTGCTGACTGATCCTGCCGCTCGCCAGATCCTGCAGGCTGCCATCCTGCCCCCGCAAGCCTGCCTAGCCCTGCTCAAAAGCTGGCAGCAAGTAGGCCTTGGCCATGTTGTGCTCGGCAATGGCACCGGTAGCCAAGACTGGCGCAGCCGGCTTGGCCAGCAGCGGCTGGCGCTAGGTATGGTGGATGAAAGCGGCAGCACCCTCGCGGCCCGCGAGCGCTACTGGCAGCTGTGGCCCCCTAGGGGCTGGAGGCGGCTATTACCGGCGGGCTTGCGATTGCCCCCCCGCGATATCGACGATGTGGTGGCCCAGCTGCTGATAGAGCGCTATTGCGGGGTGACCCTGCAACGCAGCAACCAGGAGGTACTGAAGCAATGGCCGCTGCCGGTCGCCGGAGGCTAAATCGGTTTAAAAACGGGCCCGAACCGTGAAGAGGTAGTCACCGCCAGGCTCGAGCTGGTAGTCGACCTTGAGCAGATAACGCAGCAGGGCGTCCTGGATCAGAGCTCTGCCCAAAGAAGGCTCAACGCTTAGTTCACCGCGGTCAAAGGCCCAGCGGAAACTCCATTGGTAGCCGCCCGCACTCACCTCGCCCTCCAGCAGCCGCTGGCTGAAGCTCTGATGCAGCACCCGCAACTGGGCAGTGGTGGAGGGAAGAAGTGCCATCGGCTCAGGCTGCCGTGCCCTGGGGCTGAAAACCGTTGAGTCGGTTACCAGCTCGCTCCAGGCCGAGGCGCTGGATCAGGCCAATACCTTCCTCCACCTCGCGCAGCACCTCCTCGAGCAGGGGCTGCTCGGCAGGAGTGAAGCGTCCGAGCACATGGCCAACGGTGCGGGCGCGGCGCTCGCCGGGATCTTGGGCGGGGGCGCCAATACCAATACGAAGCCGCGGAAAGTCCTGGGTACCTAGGTGGCTGATAGTGCTGCGCAGGCCGTTATGCCCGCCGGCACTGCCCGTAGCCCGCAGCCTCAACTTGCCGAGGGGCAGGTCCATGTCATCCACCACCACAAGCAACTGGGCAGGCTCGAAACCAAACCAGTCAAGGGCTGCCCGGATCGAGCGACCACTTTCATTCATGTAGGTCTGGGGCATCAACAGCCGCAACCGGGCAAGCCCTGAACCCACCTCAGCAACCAAGCCCTGAAGCTTTGGCTGCTGCCGAAAAGATGCACCACCAGCGCAATTGGCTAGACGCTCTAGGGCCATAAAGCCCACGTTGTGGCGAGTACCTGCATACTTGGCTCCCGGGTTACCCAGGCCCACCACCAGCTGCAAAGACAACTCAGGCCGAGGGACCATCGAGAGGCTGCTCAATCAGCTCTGGAGCATCAGAGCCGGAGGCGTCAGCTGAAACAAGCTCAGTGGCAGAAACTGCAACTGGCAGGTCAGCCGCAACCGGTTCGGCGGTGGTGATCGCCGTGCGCAGCTCCTTTTCGAACTCAGAGGAGGCCGATTGAAAACCCTTCAGGGTGCGCCCCAGGGTTTTACCAAGCTCCGGCAGCCGCTTTGGTCCGAACACCAGCAGCCCGATGGCGGCAATTACCGCCAGCTCAGGCAGGCCAATGCCAAAAACATTCATCAGCCGAGGCCGTTCCAGTTGACCGTGATGCCCTCGAGCAGCAGGGACTTGTTGTACAGCTGAAGGATGATCAGCAGAAACACCAGGAAGAGCACCATAAAAATGCCCATAACGGGCGTGGTGCCCCAGCCGGGAACGACCTTGCCGTACTCAGAATTGAGTGGCCGCAGGATGTCTCCGAGGCGGGTGCGTTGGGCCATGTCTGCTGCAGCCTCTCGGGCATGGATTCGCTTTAAGTACTGTAAGGGCCTCGCGTACCGCGCCGCGGCGGTGCGTCGAGAGTTGTGACGCAACCCGTCACCTGCATCCCCCTTCCGCCTCCATGGACCCCACCGCCACCACCAGCTCCCCGGCCCTTTCCGTGGCCCTCGCCGTGCTGGCGGTGCTGCTTTCGCTCACCGGCTTTGGGGTGTATCAAGCCTTCGGGCCACCCTCTAAAGGCCTCACCGACCCCTTTGACGACCACGACGACTAAGCGCTAGCCCAATGGGGGCACACTCGCCAAAATCCCAGGCTCCACGGCGCCAGCAGGCAGGGATCTCCGGTGAGCTTGCCTTTGGCAACCATGGGCTGATCTAGGCCATCGAGTCGCTCCAGTAGCTGCCAGCTCTCTCCCAGCTCCAGGTAGCGGCGGCAAGGGGAACAGTTCTGCACGGTGAGCACTACGTCCCCCGACGCCCCTAGCGGCCGACAGCCCAGCAGCAACAGCCCCTCGCCCAGGGGAGGCAGGGCCTGATGTCGTTTAGGCCGGCCCTGGGCCGCCGCCGGCCGCAGCCACAGCGGTTCCCTGAAGGCGACCGCCTGCTTGGGCACCTGGGCCCGGCACCAGCCTGCTGGGCAGGGCGCCAGGGCCAGCCGCAAGCGCTGCAGTCCGTTATCGGCGCCAGGATCGGGCCAGGTAGGCGCCCGCAGCAGCGACACACCCAACTGCTCCGCACTAGCCGACACCCCCTGGGGGCCATCGAGCAGCACCGCCAAGCCGCCGCCATTAGCCACAGAGGCGATCCAGCTGATCGCTGGCAGCTCCCAGCGGGCCTGCTCGCGGGCAGTAACAGGCTGGGCTGGCCGTTCCAGCACGCCACCGGAGGTATCCGCCGCCCAGCGCTGGGCCGGCTTGGCCAGGGGGATCTCCAGGCGCAGCAGCTCATGGCGCTGGCGCCAGTCAACGCTGAGCAAAAGCTCGATCCAGGGGGTATTGGCTAGCAAGCGCCCCTCCAGCCGCACCTCACTGGCCCCGCACTGGCCCCGCCAAACAAAACTGGTGCACAGCTCGCCCTGCTCCAGCCAGCTCGGCTCGCCCTGCCACTGCCAGGCCAGCGGATGGTCCCGGTAGCCGGTGGCGATGTCCCAGGCATCCCAAAACTCACCGCGATCGGCAAAACGCCGCCAGGCCAGCGGGCCTGCCAACTGGGGCTGATCCTGGCTATCCCACAGCTGCTCGAGGCCCCGCGGCCCCAGCTCAAAACTCACCAAACCGTTGCCGCAGCGCCAGCCCTCTTGCCACACCGGCGCCTCAACCTGAGCTGCCTGAGAGGCCGCCTCTGCGGCCATGCGCTCCAGGAGCAGGGCGGCAACGCCCGCCAAGGGCGGCAGCTGCAGCCACTGGCCGCCAGCCCGGGCCGGCTGGGCCGGCAGCTTCACGCCGCCCCAACTCCAGCTGCCCAACGGCACCCGCAGACTGCGGGCCCGGGGAGGCAGGGGCTGGAGCTGGGCTACCCACCAACCCACACCCAAACCCACACCGTCATCTTCACCGTCATCAGCTCCTAGCCAGGCCTGCAGAGCCCGATCCCGTTGCAGGCAGGCGCTGCGGCGCGCTGCCCGCCACTGGGGCTCGGCCTGCTCGAACACCTCCGGAATCGAGGTGCCGGGCAAAATGTCGTGAAACTGCTGAAAAAGCAGCGTTCGCCAATCGACCGTTTCAGGCTCGCCGGCTAGGGCCTGGGCCAGCTCAGCCTCCCGCAGTAGCCGCTCGAGCGTGCGGTTGTGGCGCTTCTGATCAGGGCGCGAGGTGGCGCAGCCGCGGTGCAGCTCCAGGTAAAGCTCGTCCCGCCACACCGGCAGCCGGGGCGCCAGCGGCTCGAGGGCAGCCAAATAATCCCGCAAGCTGCCGTGATGCTGGGGAGCAGCCTCAGCTTGCTGCTGCCAGAGCCGCAGCTGCTCGAGCATCTCGGCGCTGGGGCCACCACCGTGGTCGCCGACTCCAGGCAGCCACAGGGCCGAATCAACCCCGGTCGCGCCTTGCCAAGCCAAGCGATAGCGCTCCATCGCCACGGGATCGCCATCGGTGCCGATCGGGGCGTTGATCAGGGCCAGCAGCTCGGAACCGCAGCGGCTGCGCCAGCGAAACAGCCGGTGGGGGAAAGGATTGGTGGCGTTCCAGGCCATTTTGTGGGTGCAAAACCAACGCACGCCGGTGTTGCGAGCCACGGCCGGCAGGCCGCTGGCGAAGCCAAAGCTGTCGGGCAACCAGGCCAGATAGTGCTCCAGCTCCGGGAAGCTGGCGGCGCTGAATTGCTGGCCCAGCTGAAATTGGCGCAGCAGTGAGGAGCTGCTGATCAGCACGCAGTCGCTCTCCACCCAGGGACCGTTGATCGGTTCAAAGCGACCGGCGCCCACCGCGCGCTGCAGGCGGGCGAACAGGGCCGGGCGGTGTTGCTGCAGCCAGGCGTAAAGAGCGGGTGTGGAATGGCCGAAATGCAACTCCTCGAAGCGCTCGATCAGATCAAGGGCAGAAGTAAAGGTGCGCTCGGCCGCTTGCCAGGTGTCGGCCACCGGCCAGAGCCAGGCCAGATCGAGATGAGCATGGCCCAAAACATGAAAGCGGCCTGTCGGCGGCTCGCCGCTGCGCAGCTGGGCAAGCTCAGCCTTGGTTTCAGCCAACAAACCCGCCGGGTCGGCTGGATCCAGGGGCTCGAGCTCAAGACGGCTCTCGATCAGGGCACCGTCGTCGTGCACGGGGCTGCGCAGGCGTAACACCAGCTCCAGGGGCTCCCCCTGCCACCAGCGCTCGGGCAGCAACCAGCGACAGGCTGTGTCAAACAGGTCGCCGCCATGCACCCTCTCACCATCCACCCGCAGCTCCACCTGGTCGGCCCACCAGCGCAGCACCAGCCGGGCCTGGGCAACGGGCTCCGGCTTCTGCAGCTGCAGCCAGGTCGCCGGGCAAACCAGCCACAGCCGCAGCTCCCGCCACTGGCCACCCCGCGGCCAAATCACCAGCCCCCGCGCTGCCCAATCCGGACGACCTTGCTGGCCCCAAGGATCGTCAAGGGCTGGGCCAAACCGCCCTCCCGCCTGAATGCAGCGCCAAAGTGGTTGGAGATCCCAGCGGGAATGGGTTGGCCGCAAACGTGACTGAATCGTTTCAATCCGTGGGGGCTGCCCTGGTCCTGAGGCCTCAGGCATCGTTGGATAGAAAGCCGAGTCCCATAGGATGATCCCGCAGCTGCGGGGTCGACTAGGCCCTTCAACGCGCCTGTCACTCCCTGTCACCCGCTCGCCGTTCCCCAAGGCCGAACCATGCTCGCCCTCAAGATCTCGGTTTATTCGGTCGTCTTCTTCTTTATCGGGATCTTTGTGTTCGGCTTTTTGGCCAGCGACCCCAGCCGCACCCCGAGCCGTAAAGACCTGGAAGATTGATCAGCTGGCACTAGGCAAGCAAGATCCTTATTCTATTTGTGGGATGATCCCCAAAAGGACCTGCTGCGCCTTATTTACTCGTGCCAATTTCAGACACGCTTCCTTCAACACTTCGGGCTCAAGAAGGTCTTAAGGGCTGATGGATTTGGCTGGCAATTCCCACCGAGTGCCTCTGGGGAAATGGCCTTTAATGAGGCTCGCTCACCAACTATTAACCGCTGCTTGCCTATCCGCCCTGTTCGCTCCAGAGGCTCTGGCAGGTGATATTCCCAGCCAGCCGGGGCCAGTCAAAGCCTCTAGTTCAGTTAAACCTGCTCCTAACTTTGCTGTAATCAAGGCCGATCATCAAGGCTACGACCAGCAACTGGGCCGGTTTGTTGCCACCGGCAACGTAGAAGCCCGCTTCAACGGCTGGCGCCTGCTAGCAGATCGAATCGAACTAGCAGAAGCCAGCCGCAGTGTTTACGCCAGCGGGCAAATCCGCCTGATCAAAGGAGATCAATACCTGCAGGCAAGCCGTCTGCGCTACAGCGACCTAGAAGGCAGCGGCGAACTTGACGACGTCTATGGCGTCATCGACCAAGACACCCTTGCGCGGGAGATCAATTCTCAAGAAGTCAAATCTCAAGAACCCAAGGCCAAAACAAACGATCAGCCGCCTGGCATAAGCAAACCAGCGTTTGCCTGTCCGCCACTCGGAGCAGATCCTGGCAATAGAACGCTGGTGCGGGTGTTTCCACCGGGTCGCAGCAGCCTGCCCACCATGCCAGCACCTGCCGGCTGCCCTGGCAGCGAGCTCTCCACTCCAGCTCTGTCTTTAAATAGGGCACTGGAATCAGTTGCTTTTGGCCCACCCCAGGTCGGCGGCCCGCAGGCACAGGCGATCTCGATTGGATCTGGGAAACCTGTCATTACAGCCCCTGAAATCGAGCAGCTCCCAGGCGCGGACTCAAAGGTGAGCAACGTTACGTTCCAGCAGAGCTGGAGCACCAGCCTGAAGCTCGACCTGGGAGCTGTTATTGACACCACAGACTCGCTCAACAGCAATGGGCAGGGCTACCGCCCGCCCACAAACGAAGCGGGCACTATCAGCCGCATTCGCTTTCAGGTAGCCCAGATCCAAATCAGAGGCAACCGCTGGACTGCCGAACAAATTGCTTTTACCAACGATCCCTTCACCCCTGCCGCCTCTTGGAGCCTGGCTCGCAAGGTGGTGGCCGTTATGGATGGGCGCGGCGTGACCCGCATCAATAGCCGCAGCAGCCAGTTCCTACTAGACGGCAAAATTTCTCTTCCAGCAATCACAAGCACAACCATCGGCGACGAAGAAGCTCGTTTTGCCTGGGATACCGATAAACAAGATCGCGATGGCTTCTTTATTGGCTACAACCTGGAGCCAATAAAACTAGGCACACGGGGCAGCTTGCAACTCCAGCCCCAGCTGAATGTGCAGCGGGCCATCGAAGGCCGTACTAGTAGCTATGTGCTTCCTGGACAAAGCCTGGCTAATCCCACCAGCGAACAGACCGCCAAGCTCGCAGATATGTTCGGCCTGCTGGCGGCACTCAACCTGCCCATGGGCTGGCTCTCTTTAAATACCGAAGCCAGCCTGTCTACCCTCAACCCGGACAACTTCCGCTCCGGCACCCGCAGCATCGGCCGCCTGACAGCTCCACTAAGACTGCCCGGCCATACAAGCGCAAACGCCAATCTATTTGGATCCTATCGTGAGCGAATTTACAATGGCAGCCTGGGACTCCAAACCGTAGTTTATTCCTATGGCGCCAATCTAGCTGGCAACGTGGTCCTGAATCAGCCCAAGCCTCAGAAAGCCAACCGAAAAGCTCCCTTCATTGAGCCGGTGAATCTAAACTGGGCAGTCCAATCTGGAGTCTATGAGGCGGCACTATTTGAAATAAACACCCTTGATTCTTTATGGCGTAGCTATGCCAACCTGGCAGTAAGCACTACCCTGCAGCTCTGGCAGGGCTCTGCCCTTGACGCCAGCGAAGACCCCAAGCGTGGCTTGCGCTATGCACCTGTACCTGTAGTTCCAGGACTGGGAATCAACTTCGGAGCCAGTGGTTACGCGGCCACCTATAGCGATGGAGCAAATCAGAATACCCTCACCCTGTGGGGCGGACCTTCGTTCACGCTGGGGCGGTTTGATCGACCCGTATTCGATTATACCCGCTTTTCTGCCTCAATCGCCGGCACCTTTTTAAATGGAGCCAGCCCCTTCGGCTTTGATCGCACGGTAGATCTGCGCACCCTTAGTTTTCAAGCAGCCCAACAGATATATGGACCAATTGTGCTGGAAGCTGGTGCCACCTTCAACATTGACAATGGCTCCGAATTCTATGGCGACGCTTCCTATTCTTATATTGAATTAAAACTGCAGCGCCGCTCCTACGAGGTCGGGGTCTACTACAGCCCCTACGACGGCATCGGCGGCATCCGCGTCAAACTCAACGACTTCAACTTCAACGGCAGTGGCACACCCTTCGTGCCCAGACCTAGAAGCCGTTGATGTAGGGCAACGATGCTGCGGTGCGCGCCAGCTCGCCGTTGTGGGCCAGCAACTGGGAGGTCGCATCCCATTGCCCAGAAGCCAGCATCTGCTGGGGACCAGGCTGGAGTTCTAGCTGCCAAAGCTGCCCACGGGAGGCTTCCAGGGAGGCCGTAGCCAGCGACAAGCTCAGCTCTTGGGAAGAATCGGCGATCAGCTGCTCTTGCAGGCTCAGCACGCTGGCGTGGGATGCGGTGAAACAGGGAATCCCCAAGGCCAGACAATTGCCATAGAAGATCTCAGCAAAGCTTTCCCCCACCACCGCCCGGATACCCCAGCGCATCAGCGCCTGGGGAGCATGCTCACGACTTGAGCCACAACCAAAGTTGCGGTTCACAACCAGCACAGAGGCTCCCTGCAGCTCTGCTCGATCGAAGGGATGCTCCCCAGAGAGCTCGGCCCGATCATCGGCAAAAACCTGCTCACCAAGCCCATCAAAGGTGACACATTTAAGAAAGCGAGCTGGAATGATTCGATCGGTGTCAATGTCGTCGCCGGCGATAACAACGGCGCGCCCGCGCACAGCCGTGATAGGGCCAAGGGGGAAGCTGGAGGTGGTCATGGCCGCGGTCATGGCGTGGTGTTAATCATCTGGCGCACATCACATACTTTGCCGGCAATTGCGGCCGCAGCCACCATCGCCGGACTCATCAGCAGGGTGCGTCCGCTAGCCGAGCCCTGGCGACCCTTGAAGTTGCGATTACTTGAACTAGCGCTGATCTGACGGCCCTCAAGCCGGTCTGGATTCATGGCCAGGCACATCGAGCAGCCGGGCTCACGCCACTCAAAGCCAGCCTCCCTAAAAACTCGGTCAAGTCCTTCCGCTACCGCGGCCGCCGCCACCTGTTCAGAACCAGGCACCACAAACGCCTTGATGCCCGGAGCCACATGGCGCCCCTTGGCCACCGCCGCAGCCGCCTGCAAATCGGACAGGCGCCCATTGGTGCAGCTGCCAATGAAGCAAACATCCACCGCTGTGCCTGCAATCGCAGTGCCGGGCTGCAGATCCATATAGCGGTAAGCCTCCTGGGCCAGGGGCCGCTCATCTGGCTCTGTCTGCTCCAAGGTTGGCACCGCTTCATCAACACCGATGCCCTGGCCGGGGGTGATCCCCCAGGTGACCGTCGGCGCAATGGCCGCAGCATCGAAGCGCACCTCATCGTCAAAAACTGCGTCGACGCCACTGGCCAGGCCACGCCACCAGGCCACGGCCCGCTCCCAGGCTTCAGCCTTAGGGGCATAGGGCCTGCCTTGCAGGTAGGCAAAGGTGACGGCGTCTGGGTTTACGTAGCCGCAGCGGGCACCGCCCTCGATTGCCATGTTGCAGAGGGTCATGCGCTCCTCCATCGCCAAAGCATCGATAGCTGGACCGGCAAATTCATAGGCGTAGCCCACACCACCTTTGACACCCAGCACCCGGATGATGTGCAACACCAAGTCTTTGGCATAGACGCCCGGCTGCAGCTGACCCTCAACCCAAATCCTCCTCACCTTGAGCTTGCCCATCGACAGGCTCTGGCTGGCCAGCACATCGCGCACCTGGCTGGTGCCGATACCAAAGGCAATCGCCCCAAACGCCCCGTGGGTGGAAGTGTGGGAGTCACCGCAGGCGACGGTCATACCCGGCTGGGTGAGTCCCAATTCGGGGGCAATCACATGCACGATTCCCTGGCGGCCGCTGCCGAGGCCATGCAAAGGGATGCCGTAGTCGCTGCAGTTGCGCTCGAGGGTGGCGAGCATCTCCTCAGCCAGGGGATCAGCGAAGGGGCGCGCCTGGGATGTGGTGGGCACGATGTGATCAACCGTAGCCACGGTGCGCTCGGGAAGTCGCACCGGCAGGCCCAGATCTTTCAAGGCTGCAAAGGCCTGGGGGCTGGTCACCTCATGAATCAGGTGCAAACCGATAAACAACTGGGTGGAGCCGCCAGGCAACTGGGCCACCCGATGCAGATCCCAGACCTTGTCGTAGAGGGTGCCGGCACTCACGCAAGGTCCGTTCGACTGAGGCTTAAGCCTAAAGCTGCGCCCCGGGGCAGTCGGCCAGCCGCAGGCGCAAGCGATTGAGCGCTTCACCTGTCGTCAACCGCTGAATCCAGACCCGGCCGCGCGTGGCGCCAAAGCGCACTGCCTCGCTGCTGCAACCATCCGGGCCGGCAATGGCGATATGCACAAGTCCCACCGGCTTCTCAGTGGAACCACCCCCAGGGCCGGCGATGCCGGTCACAGCAATTGCCCAGGTGGCACCAGTTGCACGGCGAGCGCCCTCAGCCATGGCAATGGCCACCGGATCGCTCACGGCGCCGTGGCTCTCAAGCAGCGCCAGCGGCACCCCAAGCAACGCCTGCTTAATCGAGTTGGCGTAGGCAATCACGCCACCAACAAAGCCATCAGAGGCTCCTGGCACCGCCGCCAGGGCCGCCCCCAGCCCACCGCCAGTGCAACTCTCAGCTACAGCCAGGGTCTCACCGCGGCGGCGCAGCTGCTCAAGCACCACACTTGCCGGGCTGTCGTCATCGAGGCCGAAGCAGGCCCTACCGGAGCGGGCCCGGATCTGGGCCTCAAGCGGAGCCAGCAGGATCTGGGCTTCAGCAACGTTGCTTGCCCTGGCCGTGAGGCGCAGCTTCACTTCACCGGCGCCGGCGTAGGGAGCCACAGTTGGGTTTTCTAGGGCCAGCAGATCGGCCATCTGCTCAGCCAGGGCCGACTCGGAAACGCCCCAAAAGCGCAACATGCGACTAGCGAACACCCCCTCAGTCAAACCAGCTGAGCGCAGCCATGGCTCTGCGGTGTCAGACCACATCGCCTCCATTTCGCTTGGCACGCCAGGGAAAGTGAGCACCGTGAAACCTGGCTGAATGCCCGGGGCCGCAGGCGGGGTCCAGATCATGCCGGGGGCGGTGCCGGTGGGATTTGGCAACACCGCCGCCCCTTCGGGCAAGAATGCCTGCTTGCGGTTACTGGGGGAACAGAAACGGCCGCGCGCGCCGATGCGGGCCTGGATGTCAAGCCAGATCTCTGGGTGCTCTACCAGAGGCGTATCAAAGGCAGCAGCGATAGCTTCAGTGGTTAGGTCGTCTGGGGTCGGGCCAAGGCCGCCGGTTGTGATCAAAACCCGGCAGCGGCCTGCCGCTTCCCGCACCGCTGCCATCAGACGCGTGCGGTTGTCACCAACCACGCTCTGGCGCTGGTGGGCGATGCCCAGGGCTGCCAGCTGCTCGGCCAGCCAGCGGGCATTGCCATTGGTGATGTTGCCGAGCAGCAGCTCGGTGCCGATGCAGAGAATCTCGGCTGTCACAGCCTCACAGCTCCCGGTTGGCCGCAGGCTGCTGCAAGGCCCGGCGAGTGCTAACAAGCACCCAGATCAACACCGCAGTAGCCAGGGCAAGCCAGAGAAAGCGCAATTCAGCATTCACCAGCACCAGGGCCAGGGAGCCCAACCACTGGGTGAAGGCATAAATGAGCAACACGGTGCGGCGATGGCTCAGTCCCGTCCTTAGCAGCCGATGGTGCAGGTGGCGCCGATCGGGATAGAAGGGAGAGTGGCCTTCGCTAAGGCGGCCCATGATCACAGCCGACATGTCGGCCAAGGGCAAAGACAGGATCAATAGAGGTAGCAGCAGGCTGACACTGGTGAGCCCCTTGGCCGGGCCGACAATGCTGATCGCCGCCAGGGCAAAGCCCAAAAAATAGGAGCCTCCGTCGCCCATGAAGATGCGGGCAGGGTTGAAGTTGTGGCGCAGGAACCCGAGGCAGCTGCCGGCCAGCGCCGCGGCCAGCAGGCCAGCAGCAGGCTGATGCAGGCTGAAACTCACCGACAACAAACCCACTGCAGCGATACCGCTCACGCCCGCAGCCAGACCATCAAGACCATCGAGCCAGTTGATGGCGTTGGTGATACCCACCAACCAGATCACCGTTGCCAGCAGGCTGAGCCAATCTGGCAATGGCAGCAGCAGATCAGAGCCTCCCCACCAGCCCATGGGGATCTCGATGTTGCCGATGCGCACACCCTCGTTCCACGCAACCATCGAAATGGCCAACTGGCCGGCCAAGCGGGGCAGGGGCGGCAGGGCATAAAGATCATCTGCCAGCCCGATCAAGAAAAAGCAAAGGGCGCCAGCCAGGGTGGTCCAGATCAGCTGGTCCTTTTCAGCGGGAAGGTTGGCGAACCCCCCCAAGGCCCAAGTGAGACCCAGGGCTGCACTGAAGGCGATAACAATGCCGACCCCGCCAAGGCGCACCATCGGTGAGGTGTGCTGCTTGCGCGCATCGGGAGCATCCACCAACCCCCAGCGCAGTCCGAGCCGGCGTACCACTGGCACCACTAGAGCCGTGCACAGAGCAGCAACGGCAAAAGTGAGCAAGGCGGCCGCGTTGGGGCTGTAGGCGAGGGTCACTGAATCAGACCGAAGCAAGCCGAAAAATGGCCTTCAGCACCCACCTTACGGGCGTTGAACTGGATCAAGCGTGCTGAAGCTCACGCGCTGCTGCGTAAAGCGGGAAGCGCTCACAGAGAGCCGCAACCCGATCGCGGCAACGCTGTTCAATGGCGCTGTCTTCGGGATTGAGCAAGCGATCGGCGATCACATCGGCCACCTCGCGGAAGGCGGCCTCGTCGAAACCACGGGTGGTGCAGGCGGCAGTGCCAAGGCGCAGGCCGCTGGTCACGAACGGCGACTGGGGATCGAATGGCACCGTGTTCTTGTTGGCTGTGATGTGGACATCACTCACCAGCAGGTCGGCCACCTTGCCTGTCATGCCGATGCCGCGCAGATCCAGCAGAACGATGTGGTTGTCAGTGCCGCCGCTCACCACGGCGATGCCACGCTCCTGGATGCGCTCGGCGAGGGCCTGGGCGTTGGCTACCACCTGCTGGCTGTAGACGCGGAAGCTGGGCTCTAGGGCCTCACCAAAGGCCACCGCCTTGGCGGCGATCACGTGCTCGAGCGGGCCGCCCTGGCTGCCGGGAAACACGGCCTTGTCAAATTGCTTGCCGAACTCGGCATCGCGGCAGAGGATTAGGCCGCCGCGGGGGCCCCGCAGGGTCTTGTGGGTGGTGGTGGTCACCACGTCGCAATGGGGCACAGGGTTGGGGTGCACGCCCGCCGCCACCAGACCGGCGATGTGGGCCATATCGGCCAGCAGGTAGGCGCCCACCTCATCGGCGATGGCGCGGAAAGCCTGGAAATCGATACTGCGGGGATAGGCGGAGTAGCCGCAGACGATCAGCTTGGGCTTGTGCTCGAGGGCCAGCTGGCGGATGGTGTCGAAGTTGAGCTGCTGGCTGTCGGGGTCGACGCCGTAGTGCACGGCCTTGAACCACTTGCCGCTCACGTTCACCGGCGATCCGTGGGTGAGGTGGCCGCCGTGGCTGAGATCCATACCCAGGATTGTGTCGCCGGGCTGCAGCAGCGCCAGGAAGACGGCGAAGTTGGCCTGGGCGCCGCTGTGGGGCTGCACATTTGCCCAGGCGGCACCAAACAGCTGCTTGGCCCGCTCAATCGCCAGCTCCTCGATCGCATCCACATGCTCACAGCCGCCGTAGTAGCGCTTGGATGGCAGGCCTTCGGCGTATTTATTTGTGAGCACAGAGCCCTGCGCCTCCATCACGGCTCGGGAGGCAAAGTTCTCAGAGGCGATCAGCTCAAGATGGGTTTCCTGGCGCCGCAGCTCCTTTTCAATCAGCCCAGCGATGGCGGGATCTCCGGCAGCTAGGGACTGGTTGAGGGCAGCACCGCCGAGGTTGGCCATGTTTGAGGGTTAAATCGTTTGATGATCGTAAGGACCGGAGCCGGGCAAGGGATACCTCCATGTCGAAGCCAACCCACAAAAAAACCGCCCAAAGGCGGTTTTGAAAGAAGCGCGCCTGGAGAGATTCGAACTCCCGACCCTCTGATCCGT
>JBIKWZ010000075.1:0-4827 GCA_044356035.1 Cyanobium sp.
AAAATAAATCCGATCTAATAAAGTTGACGCAGAAATGAAGTAACAAGGATAGATTAAAAACAGAACGGCAAAAACTGGGTGCGGCAGGCATAGCCATCAACCAAGGCGCCAAGACCGATTTGATGGGCAATACCAAAACCGGTAAGGCCTTCCACCACGATGCCGATGGCGATACCAAGCATGGCGGCGCGGCCATTGAAGCGCTCAACACGCTGCAATTGCTGCACTAGGGTCAACTGTTCTGAACTGTTATTAAGCATTTGGTCACTAGAACGAGTGTAAGCAATGTAAGAGCTACAAACTCAATCGGCAAGATTCGGCTGGTTGATAGCACCAACAATTCATGCACCGATAAGAGAGATGGTGATTGCGAAAATCATCAAACCCTCTTAGCCAGGTCCGTTGGACGGCTCAGAACGTAGATCGTCATTGCTGAGAGCACGACAGTGATAAAAGCAACGACCGAAATTGCAGCGGTGTAATCGGTATCCATGACGCTCAACCCAGACCAATTTGAGAAAGGATGCCCTGACCTGTCAGGAGCTCTGTTCCAAGACCGATCACAAAGCCGAGCATGGCCATGCGGCCGTTCCAGGTCTCTGCGAAAGCAACGAAACCAAAGCGGGAAGCGGATTCAGTCATTCCAGTTACAGAGTATTAAGGTAAATGTAACAGGTTGTGAACGGTTGTGTCAAAGGGATCCGGAAGCCCCTGGCTGATTGCCAAGGCTCGTTTGTAAATGGCACTTGAGGTTGCCCCTGCCGCCTCCATGGCGATCCGCATGTTCTGCCAGTAATCCAGTGTTTTGGCTTGAGTCATCGGAGCTGCTGCGGTGTCAGGAGCAAACTGCTGCTCTGCCGCGGCGCCGGCCGAGCGGTTCGATCCATTCGTTGAGCACAAGCTTGTGCTGGACAAGACGACTAGGCAGGCGGCACCCGAGGTTGATCTGCCCCTCGTCTACCAAGCGCCCCAGCCGTAGCGCCAGGGCTTCCTCGTGGCGGGCAAAGGCGTCTTGGTGGGAGGCAACCCAGGAGATCTCATGCTCCGTGATCACACCGCTAGAAATTGACTCCAGAAAGACTTCTCCGACTGTCATGAGAGCCATGTAACGACTTCGTTACATGCTGTCGCGCCCAGCCTCTCTCCGTGGCTCGAGCGGGCAGCTTGCGTTGACTGGAGGCTGGCCGAACTGCCCATTGGTCAGCCTGTGCCCTTCTGCCAGGGTTCATTTGGTGATGGCTTGGATCTCCATGCCGCCCTGATTCCCAAACCGATTTGCACCTTCTACATGCGGGCCAGCGGCAATGGCATGCGCCAGCACGGGATCAACGACGGCGACCTGATGGTGATCGACCGCAGCGTTGAACCCTGCTCCGGCCATGTCGTCGTCGTTGCCCACCAGGGCAGCTTCCTGATGCGGCAGCTGCTGCGCCAGGGGGAGCAGTGGTTACTTAAACCGGTGAGGCCAGGAGAGGCAGCAATCCCTTTGGACCTGGAGGTCTTTGATCGCTCAGGGCTCTTTGGCGTGGTGGTGCATGCGGTGCATCACCTGAATAAGTGGCGCTTGCGCAAGATCTGATCGGAGGTGACCTGGTCTGAGCTGAGCGACCGAACACCGAGCATCAACTGCCGGAGCCGTAGGCCACCTGGCAGACGGCGTTGAGCAGTTGGGCTTGGTCGGCAGTGCCGGGTTGCTGGCCATTGAGCAGACCCTGCTGACAGTTGACGGCTCCAAACAACTGACTGCCATCGACGTTGTAATTGAAGCTTGCGCCGTAGCTACCGACCGCTTCTATCGATCCATAGTTGAGCTCGTAGCTGGTGTTGGGCACCACAATCACCGGAGAACTGTTGTTGGCCGCCACGTCAACTAGGCCTGTGATGGCCGCACTGGTAGCAAGGCCAGCCAGGCCCCAGCCAACGGAACTGGCACCCCACCAGCCCCAGGTGTCTGGATTCCAGTTGTACCAGCCGCAACCCCAGGGGCGACTTCCCCAGTGGCCACCATTGGCCCAGTTGTCGTTCCAGCCGTCATAGTTTCGGCTGTAGAAATTATTTTCCTGGTTGAACTGGCGATTAAAGCGGTCGTTATCGAAACTTCTGTTTATCCCATCATTGGACCAGCCGCTTTGGTTGTAGCGCCGAAACTGATCAGCCGAAACGTTGTGACCGGTCCATGGGGTACGGCTGCCAGCGCCATAGAGGGGATGGCTGCCGCGATAGCCCTGATCCAGACTGCGCTCAGCAGGACGATCAGCCGCCCTTCCGCCACAACCACTGGCTTCCCGAGATTCTCTTAACCGAGGCATCCTTTAACACACCAAGAATGACATTCGCGATTGTTGACATTGCTGAGGTTCGGGGCGCTAAGGATCACCTTGAAGCTAGCTACGACTACCGATAGAGGCCAAAAGACTTGCCCTGGCTTGGTCGGTTTCCGGCGCGGCCCTTGGCTGGTTTTTCCGCAAACTCTTAGTGCGGGCTTTAGCCAGGTGGCTTTTAATCCTGCAAAATGGATGCCATGACCCAGGCCAGCCCCACCGCCGCAGAGCCCAGCCACTGCGGCCCATTTCAGCGCTTTCAGGCACGCTGGACGGGGCTGAGCAATCACAACCAGGTGGGCGTGAGCCTGGCTGGGGTGGGCGGTGTGTTGGTGCTGTGGGCCCTGTTCTGGCCCGTGCCCACCGAGGTGGAAGGCATGGGCGTGCTGATCTACCCTAACAACGCCGGCATCCTCAACGCCCGTGCCGGCGGCCAGGTGCAGGAGGTGTTTGTGAAGGAGGGTGAGTCGGTGGCGCGCGGCCAGGTGCTGATGCAGCTGTATCTGCCGGTGCTGGAGCGCCAGCTCGACCAGCAGCGCGGCAACCTGCGTCAATTAGAGCGCCATAACGCCCAGCTCGACAAGCGCGATGCCCTGCGGCTCCTCACCGAGAAGCGGGCCCTAGATACATCTCTGGCCAAGTATTCCGACGATCGCCGTCGCTACGGCGAATTGCAGTCGACGTACGCCAGCAAACTGCGCAACCTTGATTGGCTGGCCCAGCGGGAGGTGGTGGCCCCGCTCTCGACCGAGGTGGTGTCGGCGGAGCAGGGGCTCACCAGCACCAGCGTGAATCTCGACGACGTGAAAATCAACGAGAAGAACGTGGTGACCAACTACCAGCAGGTGAAGCTCAATATTGAGACCCAGGCCCTGCAGCGCCGCTATCAGATCGACGATCTCAAGCGTCAGATCCAGGTGACCGATGCCAAAATCGGCTACGACGGCAAGGTGCATGCCGACCGGGATGGCACGGTGTTGGATCTGCAGGTGATCTCTGGCCAGACTGTGGGCACCGGCCAGAGGCTGGGCACGATTGGCCGGCCTGAGCAACCCAACGCCAAAGACCGCCCGTTGCGGGTGGTGGCTTACTTCGCGCCCGCCGATGCCCGCCGCCTGCCCCTGGGGCTGCCAGTGGAGGTGGTGCCGCAGTGGAACCAGCGCGGCCGCTTCGGCGGCATCGTGGGCAAAGTGAAGCAGGTACTCACCTTACCCGCTACCGCAGACGACATCTCCACCACCACCGGTAACGCCCAGCTGGCCCAGGAACTCACCAAGAACGGTCCGGTGATGCGCAGCGAGATCGAGCTGGAGCGTGATCCCTCCAGCGTGGATGGATATCGCTGGACCCTCTCGGGGGGCAGCGGTGTGTTCCCGATACGCGACGGCCTCACCGTGTCGACCCACGCCTATGTGGAGTGGCGCTCTCCGATCAGCTATGTGATTCCGGGCCTGCGCTCCCTCACCGGTGGCTTCCGCACTCCCTGGATCGACCTGCGCTGGAACCTGCCTTCCCTGCGTCAGCCAAATACTGTCTCGTGACTCGCCCCGTGGACGCCAAGCCCCGTTTCCAGATCCGCAACCCCTTGCTACGTCAGGAATTTCCTTGGCTGGTGAGCGAGGTGGTGTTGCTGGTGATCCTGTTGAACGCAAACCCGCCGGAGCTGTGGTTCTGGATGGTGGTGCTGGTGGTGGTGCTGCTCTATCGCGTTGAGCGCTGGTGGTCGTCCCGCCCAAATGCCTGAGTCCACCAGGGCCATTGTTATTTCCCCTGCTCAGGGTTGGCTGCTGATCTGCAGCTGCGGCTGGATCGGCTCGTTGGGATCGCGCGGCATTGGTAGCAGCTCCTTCAGCAACTTCGCGTAGGTGATGTTTACGTCCACCGTCGCGTTGATCCGCCGCACCAGGCTGTTGATCAGGCGGTCTTGGGTATTGGAGAGATTGAGCTCGCTGTCGAGGCCGGTTAGGTAGCGCAGCCGCACATCACGGAAGGCCTCCAGGGCAGCCGCCACGCCTCTGCGGGCTGAACTCAGCTTGGCCAGGCTGGCTTCGTGGTTGAAGAAGGCCTGCTCGATCCGCAGGCGGATGTCGTTGCGACTGGCGGCGTATTGCTGGGCTGTGGCCGCCGCCTGTTTGGTCAGGGCCCGGGCCTGGCCTGCGGTGGTGCCAGCATCAAACAGCAGCCAGGTGAAGGTCAAACCCACCGACCAGTCCCAACCGTTGTTGGTGCTCAGGGGCAGGGCGGTGGAGCCGCAGCAGCCCCCTCCACCTAGCTCGAAGTCGCCCAGGCTGGTTTGGGAGCCGCTGCCGCCGGCGTTGGCAAACAGCGACAACCGTGGCAGCAAGCCCGCAGCGGTGGCCTGGCTCTGCTGGGCCAGAGTCGTCCGAGTAGCCAGGATCGCCTCCAGTTCGGGGTTGCCCCGGTAGGCCGCCAGCAGGCTGGCCTCCAGATCGAGGGGCCAGCGGGGCTGCACCACGATCGGGTCGCTGGGGCTGGGGGTCACGCT
>JBIKWZ010000049.1:0-16102 GCA_044356035.1 Cyanobium sp.
CCCACCTGATAGCCCCGGGCCTTGGCCTCCACCGTGGCCGCAAACACCTGGCGAATCGGGTCAAAAGCGCCCGTATAGGTGGCGGGGTTGGAGCGGGGCGTACGACCGATCGGTGATTGATCGATCACGATCACCTTGTCGATCGCCTTGATACCGCGCAGCTCACCTAAGCCAGGTGGAAATGGCACCTTCATGCCCAGCTGGTGCTCCAGGGCCGGATGCAGCAGCTCGTTCACCAGGGTGCTCTTGCCACTGCCACTCACGCCAGTGACGCAAACCAGCCGCCCCAGGGGAATCTCCACATCGAAGCCGGCAAGATTGTTGCGATCGCAGTCCACCATCGTGAGCCGGCGGCTTCCGGTGCTGCGCCGCTCCGCTGGGGTCGGTATCGAGAGGCGGCCACTGAGGTAGGCCCCGGTAAGGGAATCCTCTGCGGCAAGTAGATCCTCAAAACTGCCCTCAGCCACAATGTGGCCGCCGTGCACTCCCGCGCCTGGGCCGATATCCACCACATAGTCGGCCGCACGAATCGTGTCTTCGTCGTGCTCCACCACGATCAAGGTGTTGCCTAGATCCCGCAACTTAAGCAGGGTATTAAGCAGCCGGTCGTTGTCACGCTGGTGCAAACCGATGCTTGGCTCATCCAGCACGTAGAGCACTCCGGTGAGGCCCGCGCCGATCTGGGTTGCCAACCGAATCCGCTGGGCTTCGCCACCGCTGAGGGTCATGGCGGGCCGATCCAAGCTCAGATAATCGAGCCCCACATCCAGCAGAAACTTCAAGCGCAGCCTGATCTCCCGCAACACCAGATCACCAATCTGAATCTGGCGAGGACTCAGCAACGGATCAGTACCCTCGCTCTCGCCCACCCCCATCAGCGACTCAATCCGGCGCAGGGTTTCGCCCACGCTCACCGCCGTGAGTTCGTGGATGGCATAGGGGCCCACCCGCACGGCCAGCGCTTCCGGCCGTAATCGCAGGCCGTGGCAGGTGGCGCAGGGCACCAGCTCGAGAAACTTCTCCAGCTTTTGGCGCACCGATTCGCCGCTGGCGTCGCGCAACTGGCGCTCCAGGATCGGCAAAATGCCTTCAAACGGCCGCTCGTAGCCGGCGCTCTTGCGATAGCGGCTGTCGGCCTGAATGGTGATCGGCTCCTGGCTGCCATGCAGCAGCACCTCCTGCTGCTCAGCGCTGAGCTGATTCCAAGGCGTCTTGATCTCAAACTTGTACGCCTCCCCAACCGAATAAAGCAGGGAGAAGTAATAGGAATTGTCCTTATCAGCCCAAGGTGCAATCGCCGCATAAACGGGCAGGGAGGGATCGGGCAACACCCGCTCGGCGGTGAACTTGCGCAGGTGGCCGATGCCGTGGCAGTCGGGGCAGGCGCCGTAGGGGCTGTTGAAGGAGAACAGCCGGGGCGACAGCTCTTCCATCACGGCGCCGTGCACCGGGCAGGCAAAATTTTCCGAATAGAGCCGCTCCCGCTCCACCCCCTCGGGCAGCTCCTCATCGGTCTTGGGCACCACCTCCACCAGCGCCAGACCATCGCCCCTTTTAAGGGCGGTACGCAGCGAATCGGTCAGCCGCTCCTGCACCCCCTCGCGGGCCACCAGCCGGTCCACCACCACCTCAATGTTGTGGGCGTGGTTTTTATCTAGCTCGATGTTGTCGGCGAGCTCACGCACTTCGCCATTGATGCGCACCCGCGCAAAGCCCTCGGCCACCAGGCCGCCCAGCAGCTTGACGTGGCTGCCCTTCTTGCCGCGCACCACCGGCGCCAGCAATTGGTAGCGGGTGCCCTCGGGCAAGGCCAGAATCTGATCCACCATCTCGTCGATGGTTTGGGGCCGGATCGAGCGGTCGCACTGGGGGCAGTGGGGTTCCCCAGCCCGGCCAAACAGCAGGCGCAGGTAGTCCTGGATCTCCGTCACCGTGCCAACGGTGGAGCGTGGATTGTGGCTGGTGGATTTCTGGTCGATCGAAATGGCCGGTGAGAGCCCCTCGATCGCATCCACATCGGGCTTATCCACCTGGCCCAGAAACTGGCGCGCATAAGCCGAGAGGCTCTCGACGTAGCGGCGCTGGCCCTCGGCAAAGATCGTGTCAAAAGCCAGCGAGCTCTTACCGCTGCCACTCACACCGGTGAACACCACCAGGCGATTGCGCGGGATCGTCAGATCGACGTTTTTGAGGTTGTGCTGGCGGGCGCCCCGCACCCGGATCACATCCTCAAAAGAGCCGCCGCTGAGCACACGGCTCGGGTCAAGGGCCTTTTCGTGAACGGTCTGGGCGAGGGTTCTGCTAGCGGCTGCACCGTTGGTGGCAGAGCTAGAGGCTGCAGAGCTCTTGGCGCGGGGCATCCAGACGGCTCATGAACTAGCAAGTCTACGGATGCTCCCCCTTGCCATGGGCATAGACCAGTGCTGGAAAGGTTTTAGCGACCGTGTTGATCCAGCAGGCTGGCGGCATAGCTGCGGGCCTCGCCGGAATCGCCACCCGCCAGCTCGGCCAGCTCCGCCTGACGGGCCTGGGTGTCCCGCAGCTGGGACACCCGCGTATGGGTCACCCCCTCCAACACCTGCTTGGAGACGCGGAAGTGGTGGTCTGCCGCCGCGGCCACCAGGGGTTGGTGGGTGACGCAAAACACCTGGCGCTGCTTAGCCAAGCGGGCCAGTAATTCAGCCATGGCACCGCTGACCCGACCGCTCACGCCCGTGTCGATCTCATCGAAAAGCAGGGTGACGTGCTGGTCTGCCGCCGCCAAACAGGTTTTAAGAGCCAGAAGAAAGCGCGACATCTCCCCGCCTGAGGCCACCTCAGCCAGGGGCGCCAGGGGCACACCCGGGTTGGCGGAAAACTGAAATTGCACCGCATCGGCTCCCTCCTCCCCCGCGGGCGCCGGTGAAATCGCCACCGCGAAGCGCACATTGGCCAATCCCATCGGCCGCAGCGCCTGCATCAGTTGCTGCTCCAGGGCAGCGGCGGCCTGGCGGCGGGAGACGCTAAGCGAGGCATTGGCCTGATCACGGCGCTGGCGGGCTCGCTGCTCCGCCAGCTCCAGGGCCTCCAGGGAAGCTTCGCCACCGCCTGGGGCCAGTTGCTGCCGCAGGCGATCGCGCAGGGCGATCAAGCCAGCCAACTCCTGGCCATGGCGCCGCTCCAGGGCCTTGAGCTGGGCCATGCGCTCCTGCAGCTCCGCCAAGCTTTCTGGGTCACTATCAAGACCAGATCCATAGCGTTCGAGATCGCGGGCCAGATCCTGCAAAGCCGCCAAACCATCGCTGCAGCAACTGCGCAGCTCCCTGACTCCGCCATCTAAGGCCTCCATCTGCAGCAGCTCCTGTTCGCAAGCTGCCAGGTGATCCAGCACCGATGGCGCCTGCTCTGCACCCTCCAGCAAGCGGCCCAGCAAAACCATCACCCCCTCCTGCAGCCGCACCCCATGGGCGAGGCGGTTTTCCTCGTTTTGGAGCTGCTGACGCTCCTGGGGATCTTGCAGCTGGGCCGCCTCCAGGTCGGCGAGCAATTGCTCCTGGGCCGCGCGCTGCTGCTGTAGCTGGTCCCAGTCGCTGCGGGCCTGCTCCAGCACCGCCGCCGCCTGTTTCCAATGACGCCAGGCCGCCGCCACCGGCTCCAGCAAAAGCGGAAGGCTTTCCCCACCAAAGCGATCCAGCCAGCGGCGCTGCTGACCGGGCCGCGCCAGCTGCTGGGTTTGGCCCTGAACAGTGAGATCGAGCAGCAGGGGGCGCAGCTCCTGGATCTGGGCCCGGCTCACCACCACGCCATTAAGCCGATTGCGGCTGCTGAGGCGCTCCTCCGTGAGGCGCCACTCGCGCGAAAGCAGCAGTTCGCCCTCGTCAACCTCCAGCTCCTGCTGCTGCAACCAGGCCTGCAAAGGGGGGGAAAGGCTGAAGCTGGCCTCGATCGTGCCGCGCTCAGCGCCGCGACGCAGCAGCCGGGCGCCGGCGCTGCCCTGGGCACCACCTAAAAGAGCATCGAGGGCATCAAGCAGGATCGATTTACCTGCTCCAGTTTCCCCGGTCAGCACCGTGAAGCCCTCGCTGAAGCTGAGCTCCAGCCGCTCGATCAGGGCGATGTTGCTGAGGCGCAGTCCCGTGAGCACGTCGGCCTCCGCTAACCGGACTGGGGTACCGGCCAGACCGTAGCGGCAGTGGGATTCGTTTAGAAGGGGGTTGGTGCGCCTTAGCGGTGTTTAGCCCGCCCAACTCCCATGGATCCCGACAACAACCAAGCCGAGTTGGGTGACTTTCTGGAGGCCGCCGGCCTGCTGAGCTACGACCCGGCGGCCATCACCCGGATTTACACCGGCCACCCGCAACGGCTGTTCCGACGCCTGTGGCAAACCCTGGTGCCAATTGGGCTCTACCTACTTGGGGTGGGTTTTGACTGGCTCACCGGGCGCCTCAAAGCTACGGAGGTAGCCAGGTCCAGAGCCAAGGAGGCAGCGGATCTGGTGGCTTCGCTCGGCCCCGCTTTTATCAAGGCAGGCCAGGCCCTCTCAACCCGGCCAGACATCGTGCCGCCGCTGCTGCTTGAGGAACTTGCCCAGCTGCAAGACCAGCTGCCGGGCTTCGAATCCGCCCTGGCGATGGCCTGCATCGAAGAGGACCTGGGCGCTGCAGTACTGGATATATACGAGCAACTGGACGCCGAGCCGATCTCGGCCGCTTCCCTAGGCCAGGTGCATAAGGGCGTGCTCAAGGGGGGGCAGGCGGTGGCCGTAAAGGTGCAGCGCCCGGGCCTGCGGGAGCAGATCACGCTCGACCTCTACATAGTGCGCAACATCGCTTCCTGGCTTAACCAAAACGTCGGCCTAATCCGCTCCGACCTGGTGGCCCTGATCGATGAACTGGGCAAGCGGGTGTTTGAGGAGATGGACTACTTCAACGAAGCCGCCAACGCCGAGCGCTTCGCCGAACTACACGCCCACAATCCCCGGATCACCGTTCCCCGCATCTACCACCAGGCCACCAGCCGTCGGGTACTCACGATGGAATGGATGGAGGGGGTGAAACTCACCAATCTCGAAGCGGTGCGCAGCATCGGCGTAGACCCGGACGACATGGTGAACGTCGGTGTTAATTGCAGCCTGCAGCAATTACTGGAGCACGGCTTTTTCCACGCCGACCCCCACCCCGGCAACCTGTTGGCTATGGCAGATGGCCGGCTCGCCTACCTCGACTTCGGCATGATGAGCGAGGTGAGCCGCGAATCACGCACCGGCCTGATTCAGGCGGTTGTGCACCTGGTAAATCGCAGTTTCGGCAAGCTAAGTAAGGATTTCGTCAGCCTGGGCTTCCTGGCCGAAGACGTAAATCTCGAGCCGATAGTGCCGGCTTTTGAAAAGGTGTTCGGTCAAGCGATCGAGCAGGGAGTCAGCCGCATGGATTTCAAGGCGGTCACAGATGACCTTTCCGGCGTGATGTATCGCTTCCCCTTCCAGGTGCCGCCTTACTACGCCCTGATCATCCGCTCCCTGGTGACCCTGGAGGGCATCGCCCTCAGCGTTGATCCCGAGTTCAAGATCCTTGGCGCCGCCTACCCCTACTTCGCCCGGCGGCTGATGGAAGACCCCGATCCCACCCTGCGCCAGAGCCTCAAGGAGATGCTCTTCGACGGCGACATCTTCCGCTGGCAACGGCTCGACAACCTGATCGCTAGCGCCTCCCAAGGAGCCCAGCTCGATCTCGAAGGCCTGCTCGATCAGGTGCTGAGCTTTCTTTTCTCAGCCAACGGCGGGCTGCTGCGCCAACAGCTGGTAGACGCCATGGTGGGCCGCATGGATGCCATGGCCTGGCAAACCACCCTGCGCATCGGCAAACGCCTACCGGAGCGCTTCCAACCTCCAGGTCTGCGCCGTCACCGTTTGAGCGAGGCGGGTGAACCCATGCTCGACCTAGAGCCGGTGCGTCAGTTGATGGGCATTCTCAAAGCCCTGCCCGGCTTCGAGCCCCAGATGCTGCTGCGCCGCCTGCCACGCCTTGTGGGGGAACCGGAACTACGCCAGATGGGAGTTCAACTAGCCAAAGGACTGGCCGAGCGCAGCATGGTGCGCCTGGTGCGAGATGTGCTCGTCGCCGCCTGAATTTCAAAGCAATCGCCGTAGGCTTATCGATATGCAAAAAGCGTCGATAGGCCGCAAACGTCAGACCCTTGTTGGCATCGCCCTGGGCCTGAGCCTGGTCGTTCCCTGGCCTGCGGTCAGCCTGCCGCCAGCTGGTGCTGCGGAAAATCTGGTGTTTGTAAGCGGTGCCTTTCGCCGCTCAATCGCCGTTGCCGACCTGGAGCATCTGGCCAAAACCGGCCAGGCCCGGGGCCTGCTGGCCGATGTATTGAGCTTCAGCCGCCAAAATCCCCAGGAGATCGCCAAGCTGCTAAATCAGTCGGTGAGCCTGCCGGTAACCCTGGTGAGCAGGCTGCTTAACACCAGAATCGGCGAGGCAATCCTGCAGCGTCTAGCTGTAATCGTGTTTCCGCTCAAGGCATCCCAAGCCGGGATTCCAGCCATGCGCTCCGCCATGGTGCTTGGGGTCGTTGAAGGCAACGGTTCGATATCTGCCCTTTCTTTTTTGCGCGCTTACCCCGCCCAGGAGATGGAAGTGAGCATCCCCGCCTTAATGAACCTGCTCGGCAAAGCCAGCTCGATCACCGAGCTGGTGCGCTTCTTCTCCGAATCACCGCTTGATGGCTTGCGCGGCGACGCGCCAGCTGCTGCGCCGTAGATTCACTAGAGCCACTGTCTAAAGCGTGTCCTTGCTCCGTTCTCTGCAGCGTTTGAGCAAGGGCCCCTTTGCTGCCCGTCCCACCATGCAGGACTGGCCTGGGCTGATCGAGGCCTATCGGCGCTGGCTGCCAGTTTCAGAGCGCACACCCGTAATTACCCTGCGGGAGGGTTCCACACCCCTGATCCCAGCCCCGGTGATCGCTGAGCGGATCGGCCGCGGCGTCAAGGTATACCTGAAATACGACGGCCTCAACCCCACCGGCTCCTTTAAAGACCGGGGCATGACAATGGCGATTTCCAAAGCCAAAGAAGCCGGTTCTGAAGCAGTGATCTGCGCCAGCACGGGCAACACCTCTGCTGCTGCGGCCGCCTACGCCCGCCGCGGCGGCATGCGGGCCTTTGTGCTGATCCCAGATGGCTATGTTGCCCAGGGAAAACTGGCCCAAGCCCTGCTCTACGGCGCCGAAGTAATCGCCATCCAGGGCAACTTCGACCGGGCCCTAGCGATCGTGCAGGAAGTTGCCAACAAATATCCGGTCACCCTAGTGAATTCGGTGAACCCCTACCGATTGCAGGGGCAAAAAACCGCCGCCTTCGAGGTGGTGGATGCCCTTGGTGAAGCGCCGGACTGGCTATGCATCCCAGTTGGCAACGCCGGCAACATCAGCGCCTACTGGATGGGATTCAACGAGTATTTAAAAGAAGGCCATTGCCGCAAGCTGCCCCGAATGATGGGCTTTCAAGCTGCTGGTTCTGCTCCTTTGGTGCTGGGCCACACGGTTGAGCAGCCAGACACCATCGCCACGGCAATCCGTATCGGCAACCCGGTGAATCGCGAAAAGGCCCTGAAGGTGCGCAGCGAAAGCGGAGGCAGCTTCATGGCCGTCACCGACGCTGAAATCATCGACGCCTACAAGCTGCTGGGCAGCGGTGAGGGCGTGTTCTGCGAACCAGCCAGTGCTGCATCGGTTGCAGGCCTGCTCAAGCATCACCAGGAGGTGCCCCAGGGAGCCACCGTGGTTTGTGTGCTCACCGGCAACGGCCTCAAGGATCCAACCACCGCCATCGAAAACAATGACGCCCGCTTCCATACCGGACTGGAGGCTGACACCGCCAAGGTGGCCGAAGTGATGGGTTTCTAAGCAAGCCAAGGCTTAGCCCAAGCCAAGGCCTAGCCAAAAGCTTCAACCAATCAGCAAAGCGTCTGCTGAACCGCTGGGGAAAAGGGGCTAATAATCGCGGAAAAGATCTCGCCTTAGCCAAGCTCCTCGGCCTCAAAGTTTTCCCCAGCCCCTGGAAACGGCGGAAAAGCTGATTTTTACCCCAGCTGGCCCAGGCCACACCTCAGGGCTGATCCAGATCAAAACCAGCTGCAGCAAAGAGGTTTTCGGTTTTCCCCGGTTTCCTCAGCCCCTACTAAAACGGTTTTAATTTCTTTCTTGAGCTTGATCAATCAAACCCTTAGAAGGGCGCAGCAAGACGGATCACCGGCGTTGCGGAATCAGCCGCCCTGTGGAAGCGTGGGGTCGCCCTTGATCAAGCCGTCAGGCTCCCCAGCAGAAACGCCATGAAGCTGGTCTGCTCCCAGACTGAACTCAGCTCCAGCCTGCAGCTGGTGAGCCGGGCCGTGGCCAGTCGCCCCACCCATCCGGTGCTGGCCAACGTGTTGCTCACCGCTGACGCGGGCACGGGACGACTCAGCCTCACCGGTTTTGATCTCAGCCTGGGTATTCAGACCAGCATCAGCGCCAGCGTTGAGACCAGCGGCGCCATCACCCTGCCGGCCCGGTTGTTTGGTGAAATTGTTTCACGCCTCTCGAGTGATAGCCCGATCACCCTGAATTGCGCTGAGGGTTCCGAGCAGGTGGAGCTCACCAGCTTTTCGGGGAGCTACCAGATGCGGGGCATGCCTGCCGATGATTTTCCCGACCTGCCCCTAGTGCAGAGCGGTACGCCGATTCGTCTGGAAGCGGAAGCCCTGGTTAAGGGTTTGCGCGCCACCCTGTTTGCCAGCAGTGGCGACGAAGCTAAGCAACTGCTCACTGGTGTGCACTTGGGCCTTGATTCGGCCGGGCTCGAATGCGCGGCAACCGATGGCCATCGCCTGGCCGTGCTCCGGCTAGCCCATGCGACCGCCTCTGGGCAAAACGAAGCCGAGGAGCCTTTTGCTGTCACCGTGCCAGCTCGCTCGCTGCGGGAGCTGGAGCGTCTGCTTTCAGGACGTCAATCTGAAGAGCCCTTGAGCCTGTTCTGTGACCGCGGACAGGTTGTGTTCCTGTGGGCCGACCAGGTGCTCACCAGCCGCAGCCTTGATGGTATCTATCCCAACTACCGCCAGCTGATTCCAGATAGCTTCACTCGCACGATCAACATCGAGCGCCGCGCTCTGGTGTCGGCTCTTGAGCGAGTGGCTGTGCTTGCTGATCAGCACAACAATGTCGTCAAGCTCAGCGCCGAGCCCGCCACCGGTCAAATACTGATTCAGGCCGATGCCCAGGACGTGGGCAGTGGTTCTGAAGGACTCGCTGCCACCATCGAGGGTGAAGCGATTCAGATTGCCTTCAACGTGCGCTACCTGCTCGATGGCCTCAAGGCCATGGCCTGTGATCGGGTGCTGTTGCAATGCAACGCCCCCACCACGCCGGCGATTTTGACTCCTGCGGAAGGGGATCAATTCACCTACCTGGTGATGCCCGTTCAGATCCGCAGCTGACGGTGGCTCCCCTTCCGGAGCAGGTTCTGCTGAGTGAGTTGCTGCGCCGGCATGTCCGCTGCGATCAGGGGCTCGATCACGGTGCGGGCATGCAGGTCTGGATGCATCCCCCTGTGCATCGGGTGCTGGGTTGGGTTTCAAAACCGTCTGCTTTTGGCAATCGCCGCGAGGTGTGGCGTCTCAACCAGTTGCGTGGAATTTCTGAGCTGGAAGCACTTGTGCAGGGCGAACCAGCTGAAACAGAGATTGGTGTGTTGGAGAAGCTGCCAACCCTGATCGATGCGGCTGTGCTGGATCGCCGCCAGCAACCGATCGGCACCTTGGCTGATGCCGCCATCGAGTTGCGCAGTGGCCGTATTCGCCACTATTTGGTGAGTCGCAGTGATCCACGCCTGCCAGGCAGTAGCCGTTGGCGATTGAGCTTGGATCGTCTGCTGGATCAGCAGCCAGGCCAGGTTCTCACCGCCCTGGAGAGCATCGACGACCTGCCTTTGGCCCGGGCAAGTGTGCGGCAAGAGTTTTTGCGTCGTTCAAGGCGGTGGCGCGATCAAGTGCAGGAGGCGGGCAACCGATTTGAGGAGAGGCTGGAGGGCTGGCTTGAGGAGCCGCCCTGGCAGGAGCCGGAGGGGTTAGATCAGCCCTACGAAACCGATGACCCCCCTCGCCGCCGCCGCTCTGGTCCTCCTGCTGAAGAGGAAGATCCCTGGATTTGAACCACGCCTAGATCAGTTCCGGTTGCTTTGAGGTCCGCTCGGCGAGACTGCAGAGATCTTGCCCAGCTGAGCGTGGTTGCCGCCTCTTTCGAAGCACCGGCCTATTCGGTGCCCGATGCCCTCAAGAAGGAGAACCTCAGCCAGGCCGACTACGACGAGATCTGCCGCCGCCTCGGCCGCGCTCCGAATCGCGCCGAGCTGGGCATGTTCGGGGTGATGTGGTCTGAGCACTGCTGCTACCGCAACTCGCGGCCGCTGCTGCAGGGCTTCCCCACCACCGGCCCCCGCATTCTGGTCGGCCCCGGCGAGAACGCCGGTGTGGTGGATCTGGGTGAGGGCCAGCGCCTGGCCTTCAAGATTGAGAGCCACAACCACCCTTCGGCGGTGGAGCCTTTCCAGGGGGCGGCCACGGGCGTGGGAGGCATCCTGCGCGACATCTTCACCATGGGTGCCCGGCCGATCGCCCTGCTCAATGCCCTGCGCTTCGGGCCTTTGGAAGATGAGCGCAACGTGGGCCTGATGGAGGGCGTGGTGGCCGGCATTGCCCACTACGGCAACTGCGTGGGCGTGCCCACCGTGGGTGGGGAGGTGGCGTTTGACCCCAGCTACTCCGGTAACCCCCTGGTGAATGCCATGGCCCTGGGGCTGATGGAAACCGAGGAGATTGTCTGCTCCGGCGCCGAGGGGGTTGGCTATCCGGTGATCTACGTGGGCAGCACCACCGGCCGCGATGGCATGGGTGGTGCCAGCTTTGCCTCAGCTGAGCTCACCGAGGCATCCCTGGATGATCGCCCCGCCGTGCAGGTGGGAGATCCCTTTCTCGAAAAGGGTCTAATTGAGGCTTGCCTGGAGGCTTTCCAGAGCGGTGATGTGGTGGCTGCCCAGGACATGGGAGCAGCCGGCCTCACCTGCAGCTGCTCGGAGATGGCTGCTAAAGGCGGCCTGGGCATCGAGCTCGATCTCGACAAGGTGCCCGCCCGCGAGGCCGGCATGACCGCCTATGAGTTTTTGCTCAGCGAATCCCAGGAGCGGATGCTGTTTGTGGTCAAGCCTGGCCGGGAAGAGACGCTGATGGCGCGCTTCAGCCGCTGGGGCTTGCAGGCAGCCGTGGTGGGACGGGTGTTGGAGGACAACATTGTGCGGGTGCTCCAGCACGGCCAGGTGGCGGCCGAGGTGCCCGCCAGCGCCCTGGCCGACGACACGCCGATCAACCACCACGAGCTGATCAGTGAACCCCCGGCCGAGATCCAGGCCCACTGGCGCTGGAGCGAGGCCCAGCTGCCTGCCGATCTGCCCTTCAGCTGGAATGACGCCCTGCTGGCGCTCCTGGACGATCCCACCATCGCCTCCAAGCGCTGGGTGTACCGCCAGTACGACCACCAGGTGCAGGCCAACACCGTGGTGCCCCCCGGCGGCGCTGATGCGGCAGTGGTGCGGCTGCGGCCCCAGCAGGGCGAGGGCGCCATGGCGGCGGCCAGCCGGGGCGTGGCGGCGGTGGTGGACTGCCCAAACCGCTGGGTGGCCCTCGACCCCGAGCGTGGCGCCATGGCGGCGGTGGCTGAGGCGGCTCGCAATCTCAGCTGCGTGGGCGCCGAGCCCCTGGCGATCACCGACAACCTCAACTTCCCCTCACCGGAAACCACCACCGGCTACTGGCAGCTGGCCATGGCCTGCCGCGGCCTCTCGGCTGCTTGCAGCGCCCTGGACACCCCCGTGACTGGCGGCAACGTCTCCCTCTACAACGAGACCCGTCTGCCCGATGGGCGCATGCAGCCGATCCACCCCACGCCGGTGGTGGGCATGGTGGGTCTGGTGCAGGATCTGGCCCATGTGCGCGGCCAGGCCTGGAGCCAGGTGGGCGATGCCATCTGGCTGCTGGGGGTGCCGCTGGAAACGGGCGAGGCTCCCGCCGATCCTCGCTTGAGCCTGGCCGGCAGCATCTATCTGGAGCGGCTGCATGGAGCCGTCACCGGGCGCCCGCCAGAGGTTGATCTGGTGCTGGAGCGTTCGGTTCAGGCTTTCTTGCGCCAAGCGATCGCCGCCGGCCTTGTGGCCTCCGCCCACGACCTCAGCGATGGCGGCCTGGCGGTGGCGGTGGCCGAGTGCTGCATCGCCACCATGGCTTTAATACCTCTGGGTGCTGAGCTGGAGATCCCGGCTAGCAGCGCCCGGCTGGATCGGCTGCTATTTGCCGAGGGTGGTGCCCGCATCCTGGTGAGCGTGCCCGCCAGCCAAGATGCCGCCTGGCAGCAGGCTCTGGCGGCGGCGGCGGCGGTGCCAGCTGAGCGGCTTGGTGTGGTTACGGCCGCTGCCAACCTGGTAATTCGCCAAGCAGGCCAGCCTTTGCTTGAGCAGAGCCTGGCGGCAATGGAGTCCTGCTACGAGCAGGCCATCCCGCGGCGAATGGGCGAGGGCGCTCGTGCAGAATGAAATTTCACCGTGATTGTTGATGGGCCTGTGCTGGTGACGCGTCCGGACAAGCCCGAGGAAGCCTGCGGCGTCTACGCCGTGCTGGCGCCGGGGCAACCGGTGGCCAACCTCACCTACTTCGGCCTATACGCCCTGCAGCATCGCGGCCAGGAATCGGCCGGTATCGCCGTGTTTGATGCAGAGCGCAAGGTGCGCCTGCACAAGGACATGGGCCTGGTGAGCCAGGTGTTTGATCAGGCCGTGCTGGAGCGCCTCACTGGCGATCTAGCCATCGGCCACAACCGCTATTCCACCACCGGCAGCAGCAAGGTTTGCAACGCCCAGCCGGTGGTTCTTAACACCCGCATTGGCCCTTTCGCCCTTGCCCATAACGGCAATTTGGTCAATGCAGCCGAGCTCCGCCACGATCTGGCGTCCATTGCCAGTGAGCTCACCTCCACCACCGATTCCGAACTGATCGCTTTTGCGATTCAGCAGGCCGTGAACCGGGGCCTGGATTGGGATGGGGCGATTCGGGCCGCGGCCGAGTGCTGTCGCGGTGCCTTCAGCCTGGTGATCGGCACGCCTGATGGGCTTTTCGCCCTCCGGGATGGCCATGGCATCCGGCCTTTGGTGTTTGGCCATATCGGTGAAACGGAGCAAGCCCAGTGGGTGGTGAGCAGTGAGTCGTGCGGGCTCGACATCATTGGCGCCGCCTTTGATGGCGATGTGGCGCCCGGCGAAATTATCCATTTCCGTTCAGGCCAAGCCGAACCCAGCCGCAGCCGTTGGTGCGAGCAGCCCACCAAGCTGTGCGTCTTCGAGATGATCTATTTCGCTCGGCCTGATAGCCGCTTTTTCGGTGAATCCCTCTACAGCTACAGGGTGCGAATTGGCGAGGCACTGGCCCGGGAAACACCGGTTGAAGCCGACATCGTCATCGGCGTTCCCGATTCCGGTATTCCGGCGGCGATTGGCTATTCCCAGCTCAGCGGTATCCCGTTTGCTGATGGCTTGATCAAGAATCGCTATGTGGGCCGCACCTTCATCCAGCCCACCCAGGCGATGCGGGAGGCCGGCATCAGGGTGAAGCTCAACCCCCTGCCGGATGTGCTCGCCGGCAAGCGCGTTGTGGTGATCGACGACTCAATCGTGCGGGGCACCACCAGTCGCAAGTTGGTGCAAGCCCTGCGGGATGCCGGTGCCACCGAGGTGCATATGCGGATTAGTTCGCCGCCAGTCACCCATCCCTGCTTCTACGGCATCGATACCGATACCCAGGACCAGTTGATTGCTGCTCGCCTCACCCTGGAAGAAATTGCCGCCCACCTTGGCGTCGATTCGCTCGCCTACCTGAGCAAGCAGGGCATGGTGGATGCGGCCCATGCCAATTCCGCCCACTTCTGCACTGCCTGCTTTGACGGCGCCTATCCGATCGAAATGGACGAGCAGGTGAGCTCCAGCAAGCTGATGCTTGAGCCGGCCGGCATCGCTGCCAAGTTGCTGCAAGAGCTCTAAGGGATACCTGGTGTCCCTGGTGGTTAGTTGATAAGAGGTACTAGTTCTTGAATTTGCTGGCCTTGGGGCAGCTTCAGGTTGATTCCAGTGCCGTTGGTGTCTTCGCCTTCCAGCTCGTTTAAGCCGATGCGGCAGCTCCAGCCCTTATCAGTCAGTAGTCCCAGTACGGCACTGGTTGGGGTTTGCAGGTCGACTAGATAATCGCCCCGCTGTTGCAGCCGCAGGCCGATCTGACCCATGTCGCCCCGCTGACAGGGCCGCAGGCTGGACACAAGCAGCCGCTTCAGTTGACCACTGGCAGTGGCCAGCACCACTGTGCTTTGGCTTGCGTCGTTCGTTTCCGCTTCCTTTGCAGGTAGGCATGCGGCACCCACCAGCTGCTCACCCGGCAACAGGCGCATCAATAGGGGGCCTTGGGCAGCGCGCCCCATCAGGGGCAGCTGGGTTTCATCGAGGATTAGCCGCAGCACGCGGCCGGTGCTGCTCGCCACCACCAGGGTGTCTCCTTCCTGGCCGGCCACCACCCGCCGCAGGGTCACGCCCTCCTTGAGCTTGAGCACGGTGGTAGCCCGGCCAGACAGTTCCTGAAACTCCTCAATCGGCAGCCGTTTGAAGCGTCCGTCGCTGCTTAGCAGTCCCAGGCTGCCTTGGCTGGGTAGGGGAAGCACCTGCACCACCGCTTCGCCTTCGATGCTGTCGGGTAGGAAGCGCTCCAGCTTCCCCGGTTGCTGACCGGCGAATTCCCAGCGCAGTAAGGCCACCCGGCCACTACCCGTGAAGGCCAGCAGCAGCGGTTGCTCCGCGATCGGCAGGATTAAGCGTGCTGGTGAGGGGTGCTCCCCTAGTTCTATGGCCTCATCAAGGTGCAGGCGCCCCAGCATCTGGGAGCTAATGATTTTCACGGCTCCATCGGCCTGGATCAGCAGCCGGCTTTCGGGGGCTAGGGCACCAAAGGCTTGCTGGCGCTGCAGTTCGGCGTTAGGGCGGATGGCTGCGGCTCGCTGGGCCACCAGGGCATCACCGCCCTCCACCAGCCGGGTGCGCCGGGGCGTGGCAAAGCGCTTGCGCAGGGCTTTGAGTTCGGCCACCAGGGTGTCGAGCAGCACGGTGCGGTCGTCGAGCAGGTGGCGCAGCCGCTCCCGCTCCACGGCCAGTTCGGCAGCTTCCTTGCGCAGGCTTTCCTGTTCAAGGCCCGTGAGGCGCCGCAGTGGCATCGACAACACCGCATCGGCCTGACGCTCGCTCAGGTCGAGTTGCACTTGCAGGGCGGCCCGGGCACTGGCCGCATCGGGCGCCGCGGTGATCAGGGCGATCACCTGCTGCAGGGCTTGGAGTGCCTTGAGCAGGCCCTCCAACACCTCCAGGCGGTCTTCGCAGCGCTTGAGGGCGTGGCGGGTGCGGCGGATCAGGGTCAGTTCCCGGTAGTCCAGGAATTCCTGCAGCAGGCGTCGCAGGTTCAGCTGCACCGGCTGACCGTTTACCAGGGCCAGCATGATGGCTCCGAAGTTGCTTTGCAGGGCGGTGCGGCGCTGCAGGTCGGCCAGCACGGTTTCGGCGTTGGCGTCGCGGCGGAGTTCAATTACCACCCGCATGCCTTCCCGGTCGCTTTCGTCGCGGATATCGGCGATGCCGCCGATCTTGCCGTCATTTACCTGCTCAGCCAGTTTCTCGATCCAGCCGGCTTTGCTGAGCTGGTAGGGCAGCTCGGTGATCACCACGGCGCCGCGGCGATGGCGTCCCTTCCCTGGCTGTACCTCCTCGATGTGGGCGACGCCCCGCATCGGGATGCTGCCGCGGCCCACGAGGTAGGTATCGCGGACCCCTTGCCCCACAAGTACTTCGCCGCCGGTGGGAAAGTCGGGGCCTGGCACTAGCTCCAGCAGCTTTTCGTCGCTCAGCTCCGGTTTGCGCACCAAGGCGATCAGGGCATCCACCACCTCGCCCAGGTTGTGGGGCGGGATGTTCGTGGCCATGCCCACGGCGATGCCGGTGCAGCCGTTGAGG
>JBIKWZ010000016.1:0-48350 GCA_044356035.1 Cyanobium sp.
CAGCTCCTGCTCCAGCTCCTCCAAACCCACCAGCTCCTGCACCTGGCGACCCAGCGTGATCTCCTGCTCATGGGACAGCAGCGGCACTCGGCCGATGTCCCGCAGGTAGCTGCGCACTAGGTCGCCGCCTGATTGGGCCGAGGCAGCTATGGACAGGGCGGGCATGGCGTGCCGGGTTACGAAACTCTTTGGTTTCGCAAACCTACCATTCTTTTCAAGGGCGAACATGGATGGCATGGCCTCTGAACGGCTGCAAAAACTGATGGCCAACGCCGGGCTCTGCTCCCGGCGCCAGGCAGAGCAACTGCTGGGCCAAGGCCTGGTGCAGGTGAATGGTGCCGTAGCCCAGCTGGGCGATCGGGCCGATCCCGAGCGCGATCGCATCAGCGTGCGGGGAGAGCCCCTGGCGGCCCGGCCCCAGCCCCTGCTGCTGTTGCTCAACAAACCGGTGGGGGTGGTTTGCAGCTGCCACGATCCCGAGGGACGGACCACCGTGCTGGACCTGCTGCCAGCCGAGCTGAGCCACGGCAGCGGGCTCCACCCGGTGGGGCGGCTCGATGCCAACAGCCGCGGCGCCCTGCTGCTCAGCAACCAAGGGGAGGTAACCCTGCGGCTCACCCACCCCCGCTACGGCCACCGCAAGACTTACCGGGTGTGGGTGAAGGGCCAACCGACGGACTCGGTGCTGCAGCGCTGGGCCGCCGGAGTGCCCCTTGATGGTCAGGCCAGCCAACCGGTGGGACTAAAGCTGCTTCAAAGACGCCCCCAGGCAACCGAAATCGAACTGCGGATGGGGGAGGGACGCAACCGTCAGATCCGGCGCACCGCCGAGGCCCTTGGCCACCCCGTGCTCGACCTGCAGCGGCTGGCAATCGGCCCCCTGAAGCTGGGCGAATTACCCGAAGGTCGCTGGCGGCGCCTTGATCGCCAAGAATGGCAGCTGCTTAATCCCACGCCCCAACCCTGAGCCCCTCCACCCCGCTGCCACCAAAGCGCCCGCGAGGCCGCCCCGGCCGCTGGTGGCGTCGTGGTTCAGCGGCCCCAAGTGGCCCTGCCGAGGCTCCGGCTGATCCGTTGCTGGCAGCAGGCCAGCGGCTGCGGCTGCAACGCGAAGAACGGGGCCTGAGCCTGCGGGACCTCGCCCTGCAAACACGCATCAGCGCGGCAGTGCTGGAGGCGATCGAGCGAGGCTGGCGCGACCGTCTACCGGAAGCCACCTACCTGCGCACCATGGTGCCGCTGATCGAGCGGCACCTAGAGCTGCCACCGGGCAGCCTGGAAACGCTGCTGCCCAGCGACGAGCAAATCCGTTTCCAGGGCCAAAGGCGAGAGCCCCTGCTACGGCGTTTTACGCCGGGCTCAATCGATGTATTCACCACCTGGCAGGGCACCCTGCTCTACGGCCTACTGACCCTGGGCTTGATCTACGCGGTGAACCTGCAGCAGCAGCAACTGGCAGCCCGGGGGCTGCTGGCGCTGCGGCCAATTGCGCCGCTACCTGCCCGAGACCAGGCCAAAGCGCCGCGGCCTGAGCAAGCCCTGCTGCAGCTTTACCCCGAGCTGCGCCCCCTGGAGCTGGCCGCCAAGGGCCAGGGGGTAGGGCAACTGCGGCGGGCAAGGCCAAGCCAAACACCAGCGGCCGGACTGCTGGAGCTGCAACTAAGCCAGCCCAGCCAGCTGACGCTGGAGAGCGCCAGTGGGGTTAGCACCAACCTGCGCAGCAGCAGCGGCAGCCTCAGCCTGCCCCTCAGTGGCAGCTTCCGCCTCAGCCTCAACCCCGCCCCCAGCGCCGGCGATCTAGTGAACTGGAACGGCTCGCCCCTGCAGCCGGTGAAAGGCCAACCGGGTCAGTTCAGTTCACCAGCAGCGGCAGCAGCCCGGCCGTAGCGCCCCGCCATGGCGCCGTAGCCCTGCAGGGCCCCATCCAGGCTGGCCACCGGCTGCTGCAGGCGCCAAGTCCAGTTGCCCGAGCTGGTGCCTGGGGTATTGAAGCGGGCCCGGTCGTCGAGCTCGAGCAGATCCTGCAGGGGCACCACCGCTAGATCGGCAGAACTGGCCAGGGCCAGCTCCAGCAGCTGCCAGGCCGGCGCCGTGATCGGTGCACCCACCGCCTCGGCCACCCGCTGGCGGGCGTCATCACCAAGGCTCTGCCACCAGCCAACGCTGGTGGCGTTGTCGTGGGTGCCGGTGTACACCACCCAGCGGCGACCGCGGATATTGGCGGGTAGGTAGGGATTGGTGGAGTCGCCATTAAAGGCGAACTGCAGGATCTTCATGCCTGGCAGGTCGAAACCATCCCGCAGGGCCTCCACCGCCGGGGTGATCACACCAAGATCCTCAGCAATTAGGGGCAGGTGCCTGCCGCGGCGCAGCCAGAGCAAGGCCAGTAGCGGCCAGCCTGGAAACCAGCGCCAGCTTCCGTTTTCAGCGGTGAGTGCATCACCCGGCACGCTCCAGAAAGACTGCAGGGCGCGGAAGTGATCGAGCCGCAGCTGGTCAAACAATTCGAATTGGCGCTGCAGGCGGGCCAGCCACCAACTGAAGCCGCTGAGCAGGTGCCTGGGCCAGCGATAAACAGGGGTGCCCCAGAGCTGGCCGGTGGCCGAGAAGTAGTCGGGCGGCACGCCGCTCTGGGCCGTGAGCGAGCCATCGGGGCGCAGGGAGAACAAGGAGCGGTGGGCCCAGACATCGGCGCTGTCGTGGGCCACATAAAACGGCAGGTCGCCCAGCAGCTGCACGCCGGCCTGGCTGGCCTGGCGGCGCAGCTGCTGCCACTGGCGTTGCAGCTGCCACTGCAGCAGCTGCTCTTGCAGCAGCCAATCGGCATGATCGGTGGCAATTCGCGCCAGGGCGCGGCGCTGACGCCGGGCCAGGGGCGCCGGCCACTGCCACCAGGGCTGGCCGCCCTGGAGCCGGCGGATCACCATGAAAAGGGCGTGGTCTGGCAGCCAGCGCCGTTGGCTGCGCTGCCAGCGAGCAAAAGCCCGCTGCTGCTCTGCGGGCCGGGCACCCCAGAGGCGGGCCAGGGCCTCCCCCAAAGCCGTACTGCGGGCCGCAACAACCGACAAATCCATCGGCCCTTCAGCCGCAGTCGCACCGGGCAGGGCCTCGAGGTCCTCGGACTGCAGAAAGCCCTCCTGCCGTAGCCGCTCGCCATCGAGCAACCAGGGGTTGAGGGCCGAGCCGCTGGGGGAGCTGTAGGGCGAGCCGGTGCCGTCTGTGGGGGCGAGGGGCAGCAATTGCCAAATGCCAATGCGATGGCGACCGAGGAGGTCAAGCCAATCGTGGGCAGCTTGTCCGAAGCTGCCGCAGCCACCCTTACCGGGCAAGGCGGTGGGGTGCAGCAGCACTCCGGCATGGCGGTGGGCCTGATTCACGAGGCCGGCAGCCGATATCGACTAATGATGGCCTTAGCAAACGCCGGAATGTGGGCTTCGAGCTTTTCTGGGTGGTTACGCCGCAACCAAAGGGCATTGCGGGTGAAGTGGGAGTCGATCGAAAAGCGGCCATATTCCAGGCCCTTCGGCCCGAGCCGCTGCACCACTAAACCGATCAGGTTGGCCAGCCACATGGGCAGCTTCAGGGCCTTGTAGTAGGCCTCGATGCCCTGCTGAACCGCCGCAAAACGCTCACCACTGGAGGTGACAGGGGCCACGTCAAGCTCAGCCTCCACCAAATCCAGCAGCAGCTGGCCCCTGGGGTTGCGCACCGTGAGCCATTGGCGGCCGAAGGTCGCGCCCATGTAGCCCACCACCAGATCGGCGCCGGCGTTGGTGTAGTCGAAACAGCTCAAACAACTTGGAGCAAATACATCCTTGAGCTTGGGTGTATCCAAGCCAAAGAAGGGCACGGTTTCCTGGCGGCCGTCGCTGTGGCGGAAGTGGATGCGGAAGTCCTGCATGAACTCGTAGTGCACCACCGTCTCTGGCGAGCTGACGGTGCTGTCGAGGAAGGTCTGCAGGCCCGCTCGGCTGACGTTGTCTACGCAAGGCAAGCCCAGCACGTAGAGCTCGTCGAGGGGCAGGGTGGGTTGCACCGCCCGCAGGGCCTGGATCTGGCAGCCCACGCCGATGGCCAGCAGCTTGCGGATGCCGCTGCCGGGCAGCTGCTCCAGCACCTCCAGATTTGGGGACAGGGTGGGCTTATTAACCCGGGCGCTGAGCACCTCCTCCGGGGTGCGGGCGAGGCGGGGCACGGGCGTGAAGCGATCGTGCTCGCTTTGGCCAACGCACAGCACCGCATCCACCAGACCCGTTTCCAGGGCCCTCACACCGATGCGGCTGACGATCCCCGTCCACTGGGCCCCTTCGATCGGTTGCTGCAGCCGGGCGGTGAGCATGCGCTGCTGCACGCCGAAATAGAGCTCCTCCTCGTTCTCGAGGTCGCGGCTACGGCCATGGGCCGCTGCCTCCATCGCCTCAAAGCGCTGCTCCAGAAAGGCGCAGCTGTTTTTGACGTAAGCAACCCAGCGGCTGTCACACAGACCGCACTGGCTGCATAAATCTTTGGCTGGATAGACGCTGCCCTTGGCCAGGGGCCGGGCGCGCTCATGGGGAGAACTTGCAGCCATCAGCGGATTTCCCCATCGCATCTGCGCCGCCACAACCTATCGGGTGCAAGGCGTAGGGGCTTGGGCCAAAGTGGCTTGCCGACAAGCCCCCATGGCCCGACGTTCCGCCCCAAGCCAACCCCGCCGGGGACCCACCCTGCTGCGGCTGGGTGCGGTGGCCGTGGGCATGGCCATGGGCGCTGGTTTGATCGGTGTGCTCTGGCCCATAAGCGACCGTGCCACCGAACCGCTGCAGCAGCTGACGCCAGCCGACCTGGCCAAGCCCCCCAACCGCAGCATCACCCTGCTGGTGATCGGCTTGGACAGCGAGCGTCCCGGGGATCCGCTCAACAGGGCCGCTCCCCGGGGGGCAGCCAACGCCGATGCCCTGCTGCTGGTGCGGGTTAATCCCCAGGGGCCCCTGCAGGTGCTCAGCCTGCCGCCCAACCTGGCCGTGCAACTCCCAGGCCAGAAACGCCCCCAGAGTCTCGGCAGCCTCTATCGCATCGGCGGCGTAGCCCTCACCGCCGATGCGGCGCGCAACCTGGTGGGCCTGGACTCGGGCCAGCCAGCGCGCTTTTTGGTGCTGGGCCGCTCAAACCTGCGCAGCCTGCTGGATGGCCTGGGCAGCATCGCCGCCAATCCCACCCTGGCTCTTCGCTACAACGACAAGAGCCAGGGCTTCAGCATCAACATTCAGGGCGGGCTGCAACGGCTAAAGGGCAACCAGGTGGAGCAACTGGTGCGCTACCGCGATCCAGACCGGCCCGAGGAGAGTCGCCTGGAAAACCAGCAGCTGGTGGTGCGCAGCCTGCTGCGGGAGTTGGCCCTGCCGGAGCAACTGGGCCAGCTTGCCTATTTGCTCAAATCACTCAACAACCAGGGGGTTGTCACAAACTTGAGCCAGCCAGAAACCCTGAGCCTGCTGGCGGCTGGCCTAGATCAGGCCGAGAGCGTGCAATTCACCAGCCTGCCCCTTGCCCCGGCACCCGAACCGGCACCGGAACCCAACAGCACCCGAGGGGAAAAACTGAGCCTGCGCGAGATCAGCAGCAGCGCCCCTGAGCCCCTCTGGCCGGCACCGACCAACTCAACGGCTCAGTAACAGCTCCCATCGCAGCGCCAAAGCGGGGGCCAGGCCAAAAGGCTCCTCCAGGGTTCCCAGCCAGGGCAGGCCATCGCCGCGGCGCAGATCTGGCTGCCAGGGGCCACCGGCCTGCACCAGCCCGGCCAGGGGCACTTGCCATTGATCCAGCAGGGCAGCCATCGCCGCCGGCAGGCCCGTCTGCAGCTGCTCGGCCGCCAGCAGCAGCAGCACCGGCTGGCGCCAGGCCCCCAGGGCCTCGGCCCAGTGGCCGAATCCCTGCAACACCAGGCCGGGATCTAGCGGCAAGGGCACCAGGCCTGGTCCCTGCTCAGCCAGGGAGGCCAGGGATTGGGGCGGTTGCTCAATTGCGAGCGGTTCACCCCAGGGCAGGCCCAGGGCCAAGGCCAGCGGTGGCCCCGCTTCTGCCTGCAGCGTCGCCACCGCAGCCGCCGTACCAGCTCCCACCAGCACCAACGGGCGTTGCCGACCAGGCAGGGAAAGAGTCATGGATTTTTGTACTAGGTGGGCGGGCTCGCTTCTACCATCGGGTTTCAGCCGACGCGTTAGCGCCCGCCGTGACCAGTTTTCTGACCGCTGATCGCGTGGCGCCCCAGGGCAGCGCGAGCCAGTCGAATCACGACACCCGGCGATTGCGGCTGTTCAGTGGCACCGCCAACCAAGCCCTGGCCAAGGAAATTGGCACCTATCTGGGCGTGCCAGATGGGCCGCGGGTGATCAAACGCTTCGCAGACGGCGAGCTTTACATCCAGATTCAGGAGTCGATCCGCGGTTGCGATGTCTTTCTGATCCAGCCCACCTGCGCCCCGGTGAACGATCACCTGATGGAGCTGCTGATCATGGTGGATGCCTGCAAGCGGGCCTCGGCCCGGCAGATCACCGCAGTGGTGCCGTATTACGGCTACGCCCGCGCCGACCGCAAGACCGCCGGACGGGAGTCGATCACCGCCAAACTCGTTGCCAACCTGCTGGCTAAATCTGGGGTGGATCGGGTGCTGGCCATGGACCTGCACTCCGCCCAGATCCAGGGCTATTTCGACATCCCCTGCGACCACATCTATGGCTCGCCGGTGCTGGTCGACTACCTGCGCACCCGCGACCTCGGCGAAGTGGTGGTGGTGTCCCCGGACGTGGGCGGTGTAGCCCGGGCCCGGGCCTTCGCCAAGCAGATGAATGACGCCCCCCTAGCGATCATCGACAAGCGTCGCTCCGGTCACAACGTGGCCGAAAGCCTCACCGTGATTGGCGATGTGGTGGGCAAGACCGCAATCCTGATCGACGACATGATCGACACCGGCGGCACGATCTCTGCCGGTGCCCGGCTGCTGCGGCAGAGGGGGGCAACCCGGGTGCTGGCCTGCGCTAGCCACGCGGTGTTTTCCCCACCGGCAATCGAGCGGATGTCGGAGCCGGGGTTGTTCGAGGAGGTGCTTGTCACCAACAGCATTCCCCGCCGCGATGAAGACCGCTTCCCCCAGCTGCAGGTGCTCTCGGTGGCAAAGATGCTCGGCGAAGCGATCTGGCGCATCCACGAGGAGAGCTCGGTGAGCTCGATGTTCCGCTGAAACCAGATCCGCTGACAGCAGGTCCGCTGAAATTGCGTCGTTTCGACCGCTTGAAGGCCTTTTTGCCAGCTGCGGCGAGCATTTTGCTCAGCCTGCCTTGGGTTGCCACCGCTCCGCTGCTGGCCCAAGGCCAGCCAGCTCCGCTCCGGCGCATCGGCGTGTGGCTCACCAATAGCCCCAGCCCGCTCTATTACGACCCCGCCCGCATCGATCGGGCGGTGCAGGAGCTGGCCGAAGCGGGCTTCAACACCCTCTATCCCAACGTGTGGAGCCGGGGCACCACCTTCCACCGCTCCAGCCATGCGCCGATGGAGCCGGCCCTGGAGAAGGCCAACCCCAGCCTCGATCCGATCTGCCGCTTCACCAAGGCCGCCCATCGCCGCGGCCTGCAGGTGATCCCCTGGTTTGAGTACGGCCTGATGGAGCCGGCCGATGCTGCTGTGGTGCGCCAAAACCCCGAGTGGGTGCTGCAGCGCCGGGATGGCAGCACTGAGATGGTGATGCACGGCAAGCCAATGGTGTGGCTCAACCCCGCCCACCCGGGGGTGCGGCAGCGCTTTCTGGGCCTGATCGGCGAAATCGTGCAGCGCTGCAGCGTCGATGGCATCCAGCTCGACGACCACTTCGCCTGGCCGGTGGAGCTGGGCTACGACCCCACCAGCCGCGAACTATTCCGGGCGGCCACGGGCCGGGAGCCGCCAGACGACCACACGGATCGGGCCTGGATGCGCTGGCGGCGCCAGCAGCTCACCGCCCTGCTGCGGGAGCTGCGGGGCCAGCTCAAGCCCTCTGGCACGGTGATCAGCCTCTCGCCGGGCCCCTTCCGCTTTGCCTACAACCACTGGCTGCAGGACTGGGAGCTTTGGTCCTTGGGCGAGCTGATCGACGACCTTGTAGTACAGAACTACGCCCACTCGCTGAAGGGCTTCGAAAAGGACCTCAACCAACCGGCCCTGGTCAAGGCGCGCAGCTGGGGCATGCCTGTGGAGATCGGCATCCTGGCGGGCTTCGGTGGCCGCACCCCATCCATGGCGATCCTGGCCCAGAAAGCCCAGCTGTCGCTGCAGCGGGGCCATGGCGTGATCTATTTCTATTGGGAGGGCCTATGGGGTTTGCACGCCGGCCCAGAGGGAGCTGCCTACCGCCAAGCTGCCTTTCGCCAGCTGCACCAGAACTACCGGCGCTGACTAATCAGCGCCGAGGCACTGGCTCACCACCTCGCCTGTATTGGGCGAAAGCGTTGCTGCAGCCAGCTGCTCGAGGGCTGCGTGCATCGCGGCTGAACGGGCTGGTCCATAGCTCTGCCAGCGGCTAAACACCTTGGCCAGGCGCGAGGCCGTGATCGGGTTGCGCTGGTCGAGATCGGCGATGCGAGCTGCCATGAAGCGGTAGCCGGAGCCATCGGCGGCATGGAACACCGCCGCATTACCGGCAAGCCCCCCCAGCACGGCCCGCACCGAATTAGGGGCGGCTGGATCAAAGCGGGGATGCTCCAGCAGCCGCGCCACCCGCTCCAGGCCCCCGGCGAAGGGCGCAGAAGCTTCCAGAGCAAACCAGGCGTCGAGGATTACTGGCTTGTGCTGCCAGCGCTGGTAAAAAGCCTCCACCGCCTGCTGGCGCTCAGCGATCTGATGGCACTGCAGGGCCCTGAGGCCAGCGCGAGCCAGGGTCATCGAGGGGCCTTGCACCGCCGCCGCTGCGGCCGCCGCCACCTGCGAATCAGCGGCGGCCACCCGCCAGCTCCACACGGTGCCCGTAAGCAGGCGATCGCCATTACCCGCGGGCCAGGCCAGGCTCCACTGGGGCGTGCAGCGCTCCAGGGCCGCGGCCAGGGGCACGGCCAGGGCCGCACCAAAACGCTGCTGCAGGGCAAGTAGCGCCGCAAACAGAGCCGGTGGATCGGGCTCTGCGCCAACGGCAACGGCGGCATCTTCGAGCTCGGGCAAACCTGGCAGGGCCAGCAACACGCTGCGGCTGGCCTCGGATAGGGAGGGATCGGCCAGGATCCGGCCGAAGGCATCGATCAGCTCCTCTTCCAGCAGGCCATCGGTGCCGCCTGCGGCGCGGGCCAGCACGGCTTGGCGCAGCAGCACCTGGCCCGCATCCCAGCGGGCAAAAGGATCGCTATCGGCAGCCAGTAGATGCACCAGCTCGGCGGTGGGCCGGCCCATTTCCATGATCACCGGCGCTGAAAAATGGCGCAGCAGGGAGAGGGCCGGGGGATGGTGCTGGCGGGGGAGTCCCACCAAGCGCAGGTTCTGCTGGGGCTGGTCGATCACCAGCAGGCGGGTGCCATCGCCGACTAGCCCGGCTGGGACTGGTTCCCCCTCGAGCCGCACGGGCAGGGGCTCGCCGCCCTGAGCCAGCAGGCCCAGGGCCAGGGGAATCACCAGCGGCTGCTTGTCGCTCTGGCCGGGAGTCGCAGGAGTGTGTTGTTGCACCTGCAGCTCCAGCACGCCCGTTTCGCCATCCCAGTGGCGCTGGATGTGCAGCCGCGGCGTGCCGGCCTGGTGATACCAGCGGCGAAATTGGGCGAAATCAAAGGGCGGCGGCACGGGCGCGGCATCCTGCATCGCCTGCACGAAGTCTTCGCAGGTGGCGGCGGTGCCGTCGTGGCGTCTCACGTAGAGCGCCATCCCCCGCATGAACGCCTCCTCACCCAGCAGGGTGTGCAACATACGAATAAGTTCCGATCCCTTTTCGTAGATCGTGGTGGTGTAGAAGTTGTCGATTGCCTGATAGGCATCGGGCTGCACGGGATGGGCCGTGGGGCCGGCATCTTCACGAAACTGGCTATTGCGCAACATCGAAACATTTTCGATGCGATTCAACGCCGCACCGTGCATATCTTCCGTGAAGCTCTGGTCGCGAAACACGGTTAGGCCTTCTTTGAGCGACAGCTGGAACCAGTCGCGGCAGGTGATGCGATTGCCTGTCCAGTTATGGAAATACTCGTGGGCAATCACGCTCTCGATCCGCTCAAGCTCGCCATCGGTGGCGGTTTCAGCGTCGGCTAGCACCAGCTTGGAATTAAAGATATTGAGGCTCTTATTCTCCATCGCGCCCATATTGAAGTGACGCACCGCCACGATGTTGAACTCATCGAGGTCGTATTCGAGGCCGTAGCGCTGCTCATCCCAGGCCATCGAGCGTTTCAAGGACGCCATGGCGTGGGCGGTGAAAGGCGCATCGCCGGGTTCCACGTGGATGCGCAGGGCCACGGCGCGGCCGCTGGCGGTGGTGAAGCTGTCTGTTACCTCCTCAAGCTGGCCCGCCACCAGGGCAAACAAATAGGAGGGTTTGGGGAAGGGGTCGTCCCAAACCGCGAAGTGGCGCCCGGCGTCGAGGTCGCCGCTCTCTAGGCAGTTGCCGTTGGAGAGCAGCACCGGACAGCTGGAGCGATCGGCTTCGATCCGCACCTGAAAGCGACTGAGCAGATCGGGGCGGTCGGGGTGAAAGGTGATGCGCCGAAATCCCTCGGCTTCGCACTGGGTCGTGAACAGCCCGCCACTGGCGTAGAGCCCTTCAAGGGTGCTGTTGGTTTCCGGATGGATGCGCACCCGGCTCTGCAGCTGAAAAGCTCCAGCGGGAGGCTGGTCGATCACCAGCTGGTCAGCGCTGAGCTCAAAAGCCTCCGCTGGCAGGAGCTCGCCATCGAGCCGCAATTCCAGCAGCTCCAAGTCGACTCCCTGGAGCACCAACGGTCCCGGCTGGGCCAGCGGATTGGGCAAGAAGGCCAGTCGGGCCAGCACCTCGGTGTGGCCGGAGTGGAGCTGCACCGTCAGATCGGTGCGCTCAAGCAGATACGGCGCCGGACGGTAATCGGCGAGGCGCACGAGGGGCATGGGAATTACTTAGGAGTGGCGGGCTTAGGGGTGGCGGGCTTCACTGCTGGCTTGGCATCGGGCGACTGCTTGATGGCTTCTTGCACCTTGGCCATCACATCTGCGGGCACCTCCTTGGGGCAGATCTCAGCGGCACCGAGGACAGCCGAGTTGATCGATCCCTTGCGCAGGTCGTCGATGCTTAGCGGCTTGGATCCCACCTGGCTGATCACGCCATCGTGCTGGCCCTGGATCAGCTGGGCGACGGTTTCGCCGGCAATACCAACCGCTTTATCGAAGGGCACCCCTGCCGCCCGGGCAATGCATACGTTTACGGCTGCAATCCGGGTGTAGAGGTTCATTTCCGCCTCAGTGGCTGGGGCTGCCAGGGCCGCTGCCGGCACCAGTAGCAGGGGAAGCACCAGCAGGGGAGCCAGAAAACTACGGGGCATCAGAAACACCGGAAAGGAAAAATTGATGACTGCATGCTGCTACATCAGGACGGGGCGTCGGGCGGGATGGGCGCCCCCGCTTCTTCAACCCGGATCTCATGGTGGGTTTCGGCCACATCCAGGGCGCCGTTCTTCCAGGAGTAAATCGAACGGGAGCGGTAGCGGTCCTGGTCGACCAGGCGAGTGTGCTCAAGAATGTCCCACTCCTGGTAGCTGGATTCGAAAATCAGCTCGTGCTCATCCACCTGACGGATCTGACTTTTAGTGGGAGCGCCGCTCAAGTAGCCGGAGCTGCGGCTGAGCTGGTGGCCGCACAAATAGGCCTCCATGGTCCCGGTGGGCACGTAGCGGGGCTTTTTGTCGAAAAATTCGAACTCCTGCTCGGGCCACCAAGTGAAGCGATAGGCAGCATCACCTTCCACAGGCTCACTGAATATCTCCACCCGCAGCATCATGTCGACCCGCAGCGCCTCCCCATCCTCAAATAAATAGAGCCGGCGCGAGCGCCATAGGCCAAGGTTGCGGGCAAACCAGCGCCGCATATTGCTGTCGAGCTGAATCCTGGGGCGCGGCGCCACTGGACTGGAGTTTGAAGGCATGCTCATGACATCCCGGCCCTAGGGCGCACGGCATTGGTTGCGTTAGTCATAGCGAAATCGAGCTGCTGTGCCCAAATCCCCATAGGGTTAGCCACGTGAGCGCCGATCACCCCATCACGGCCGAGCAGGTCGCCAGCAACGGAGCGACCGAACGCCCCGAACTGAAGCTGCTGCTGGTAGCCACCAGCTACCACCTAGCCAGCCAGGACCTGCGCAACCTGATCCAGTTCCTCAAAAGCGAGGAGTGCGTCTTCAAGGTGAGCCTGGAGATCGCCGATCCGGCCCGCCAACCCCAGCTGCTGGAGCTGCATCGGTTGGTGGCCACCCCGGCCCTGGTGAAGCTCGACCCCCTGCCCAAGCAGGTGATTGCCGGTAACGGAATCACCCAGAAGCTGCGCAGCTGGCTGCCGCGCTGGCAGCAGATGGAGGTGGTTACGAGCCTGGGCATGAGCCTGCGGCCCGCCGAAATTGATGGCAGCCGCACCAAGCGCGAGCTGCAGCTGGAAGATCAGCTGCTGGTGCTACGCCAGGAAAATGAAACCCTGATCGAGCGCCTTGGGGTACAGGAACGCCTACTGCGGATGGTGGCCCATGAGCTGCGCACGCCGCTGACGGCCGCCAAGCTCGCCCTCCAGAGCCACAGCCTCGGCCAAATCGACGAGACCCGCTTTCGCGACGTACTCACCCGCCGCCTCGACGACATCCAGGAACTCTCCAAGGATCTGTTGGAGGTGGGTACAACCCGCTGGGAAGCCCTGTTTAACCCCCAGCGCCTGGCGCTGGGCAAGGTGGCCGCCGAAGCGATCCTGGAGCTGGAAAAACTCTGGATCGGCCGCGACCTGGAGCTGATCACCGACGTCCCCGCCGACCTGCCCGATGTGTTCGCCGACCAGCGCCGCATGCGCCAGGTATTGCTGAACCTGCTGGAAAATGCCCTGAAGTTCACCCCGGACCAGGGCCGGGTGCACCTGACCCTGCTGCACCGCACCGACCAGTGGGTGCAGCTGAGCATCTGCGACACCGGGCCGGGCATCCCCAAAGCCGAGCACCAACGGATTTTTCTAGATCGGGTGCGCCTGCCCCAAACCTCCGGCACCACCTCTGGCTACGGCGTGGGCCTATCGGTGTGCCGCCGCATCGCCGAGGTGCACGGCGGGCGCATCTGGGTGGTGTCTGAGCCCGGCGAGGGGGCTTGCTTCCACGTCAGCGTGCCGGTCTGGAGCGGCCAAGCCCAACCCGCGCTGACCCCAACGGGCCCTGATCATCGCTTCGCCCCCACTGAGAACAGTCCCTGAAGCGCTGCTCGCCTTGACGAAGGGTCCCCCTGCCCCGTAGCTTCCAATACATCAACGCCCTACAGCGTTGTGGTCTCGCCCCCATCGTCTAGAGGCCTAGGACACCTCCCTTTCACGGAGGCGACAGGGGTTCGAATCCCCTTGGGGGTATTCACAAATCCAAGTCCAATTTGATCAGGATTGGGCAGCGCGGCGTTCGGCCTCTCGCTGCACTCCCCGCAGGTTGTTGGCAATGTCTTCGCGTAGACGTTGCTCGATCAAGCCAATTGGCATGCCAGGCCGGCCCTGCACCGTGAGCTCGTAGAGCAAGTGAGTGATCTCGCCCGTGCGGCCGATCTGCCAACAGCCTTCAAAGCGGCGGAAATCACCGCGGCACATGCAAAAGCGCAGCTCACCTGCCTCGAAATCTTCCTCCAGCTCGAGCTCCACCTTGGCGCTGAAATTCAGCCCACAAAACTGCTGGGTGCCCACCTGCTCCAAGCCAACCCGGTTGCCGCGGCGCCACAGTTGGCGGGAGGAGGCCAGGTTTGGAATAAAGCTGTTGAGATTGGCGTAATCGGTGAGCACGGACCAGATCCAGCGGGGATCAAGCGGTAGGCGCAACTGCACCGCCAGGCGCCTGGTGCCCTGGGGCAGCCGCTCCATCTCCTGCTGGATGGTGTCGAGGCTACAAAGGGAGGTTTGGGCGGAATTGGTCACATTCGCAGGCCCCTTCGACAGCAAACCTGGCTCAGCCAGCTGGCCAGGCAGACCTGATTGGGCAAGAAGCTGCGCCAAGGACGCACGGCGTAAGTGTGCTGGGGCACAAACCTAGCGGTGTCTGCCGGGAATTCGCTGCGGCCGGGTTCCCTATGATCAGCGCGCTTTTGAGGGGACTGAGTCTGCATGCGTGTTTCCACCGGTCGCGCCACCCAGTCCGACAACCGGATGTTCACCGTCGTGGTGGAAGCCTTTGGGGTGGGACGCCAGCGTCAGGCTGAGCGCCGCTTCACCGTGCCATTCGGCCAACTCCAGGGTCTGATGCAATCGATCGCTCAGAAAGGCGGTCGCATCAGCGCCGTTCTCGCAGACGATGGCGCCAGCCCAACACCCGCCCCCAAAGCAAACGCCGCTCCTTCGAAACCCGCTGCCGTGTCCCACGCCGACGTTCCCGTCAACCTTTACAAGCCGAAGGATCCGTTCGTCGGCACGGTGACCGACAACTACAGCCTGCTGGCGGAAGGGGCGATCGGTCGGGTGAACCACATCACCTTCGACCTCTCCGGTGGCGACCCCCAGCTGCACTACGTCGAAGGCCAGAGCATCGGCATCATTCCCGACGGCACCGATGCCAACGGCAAGCCCAACAAGCTGCGTCTCTACTCAATCGCCAGTACCCGCCACGGCGACAACCTGGAGGGCAACACGGTGTCGCTGTGCGTGCGCCAGCTGCAATACGAGAAGGACGGCGAGACGATCAACGGCGTCTGCTCCACCTTCCTCTGCGACATCGAACCCGGCGCCAAGGTGAAGATCACCGGCCCGGTGGGCAAGGAGATGCTTCTTCCTGAAGACGAGGAAGCCAACGTGATCATGCTGGCCACCGGCACCGGCATCGCGCCGATGCGCGCCTACCTGCGCCGCATGTTTGAGCCGACCGAGCGGGAGAAGAACGGCTGGCATTTCCGCGGTGCGGCCTGGCTGTTGATGGGCGTGCCCACCACCCCCAACCTCCTTTACGACGACGACTTCAACCGCTACGCCAGCGAGTTTCCCAATAACTTCCGCTACACCAAGGCGATCAGCCGCGAGCAGCAAAACGCCAACGGCGGCCGGATGTACATCCAAGACCGCGTCAGCGAGAACGCCGAGATGATCTTCTCCTGGATCGAGAATCCCAAGACTCACGTCTACATGTGCGGCCTGCGGGGCATGGAGCCCGGGATCGATGAGGCGATGACCGCCGCCGCCGCCGCCAAGGGTTTGAACTGGGCCGAGTTACGTCCCCAGCTCAAAAAGGCCGGCCGCTGGCACGTCGAAACCTATTGAGTTCGAGCCCAAGCCGCTTCCCCTGCCCGCCCTCAAGGCGGGCTTTTTTTTGGCGAATCCCACACAGAAACCATCACAAAGTGGGCCAAGCGGTGGGCGACGGCGCCAGGCCCGTTAAACCATGGGCACCAGACAGGCATTCATGGGCGCTGTGCTCACCAATCCACTGCGGGTAGGACTCCGCCAGGAGCGGGTTATTCCGCCCCAATGCCTGGTGATTTTTGGGGCCAGTGGCGACCTCACCCACCGCAAGCTGGTGCCGGCGCTGTTTGAACTGTTTCGCCAGCGCCGCCTGCCCAGTGAATTTGCAGTGCTGGGCTGCGCCCGCCGCCCCTGGAGCGATGAGGAATTCCGCGGCAAGATGGCGGAGGCTATGGCCACAGAGGTGGCTGAGCACCCGGTGGCCTGGGAGCAATTTGCCGCCGGGCTGTTCTACGAGCCGGTGGATCTGGAGGATCCCCCCTCGGTGGTGCGCCTGGGCCAGCGGCTAGAAGTCATCGACCGGCTGCGGGCCACCCGCGGCAACCGCACCTTCTACCTCTCCGTATCGCCCAATTTCTACGGCAGTGGCTGCCGCTCCCTAGCCGCCGCCGGGCTGCTCAGCGACCCGGCCCGCAGCCGGGTGGTGATCGAGAAGCCCTTCGGCCGCGACTACGGCAGCGCCCAGGAACTCAACCGGGTCGTGCAGACCTGCGCCCAGGAAAACCAGATCTTCCGGATCGACCACTACCTGGGCAAGGAGACGGTTCAGAACATCCTGGTGATGCGCTTCGCTAACACGATCTTCGAGCCGATCTGGAACCGCAACTACATCTCGAGTGTGCAAATCACTGCCGCCGAAACCGTCGGGGTAGAGGAGCGGGCCGGCTACTACGAAAGCTCGGGCGCCCTGCGCGACATGGTGCAGAACCACCTCACCCAGATGCTCGCCCTGACAACGATGGAGGCACCGGGACGCTTCGACCCCGAGTCGATGCGCAACGAGAAGGCCAAGGTGCTGCAGGCGGCGCGCCTAGCCAATGAAGACGAGCCCTGGAAGTGCTGCGTGCGGGGCCAATACGGGCCAGGGGGATCCAGCACCCGACCAATCGCCGGCTACCGCCATGAGCCGGGGGTGAACCCGGAAAGCACCACTGAGACCTACGTGGCGATGAAGCTGTTCATCAACAACTGGCGCTGGCAGGGCGTGCCCTTCTATCTGCGCACCGGCAAGCGCCTACCCAAGCGGCTCTCCGAGGTGGTGCTCACCTTCCGCGAGGCGCCGGTGCACCTGTTTGATGCCGCTGGCGGCGCCCCCACCCCCAACCAGCTGATCCTGCGCATCCAGCCAGATGAGGGCGCTGAATTCAAATTTGAGGTGAAGGCCCCCGGCTCCGGCATGCGCAGCCGGCCGGTGGATATGGCCTTCTCCTACGACGACAGCTTCGGTGAACCCAGCGACGAGGGCTACGTGCGCCTGCTAGCTGACGCCATGCTGGGCGACCCCACCTTGTACACCCGCAGTGACGAGGTGGAGGCCGCCTGGCGTCTCTACACACCGCTGCTGGAACTGATCGAGGACGCCCCCTCCCAGCTGCCCGTGTACCCCTACGAAGCCCGCACCTGGGGTCCTGCCGCCGCCGACAACCTGCTGGCCGAAGACGGCCTGGCCTGGCGTCGCCCCTGATTTCTCTTGCCCTGACCCCACCGCGAGTCTGCCCCCATGTCGACCCAGCTCACCCTCCAGGCCCCCCTCGCCCTACCCCCCGACCAGGTGCCCGGATACCTGGAGCGCCTCTGGGATCGAGAATTGGGCAGCTCCCCCGGCGCCGCCACCTTCACCCTGGTGGTGTGGGAGGGCTCCTGGCTGGAGCAGCAGCTGGTGCGCTGCGGCCGGCTCGATGGACCAATCACCGGTCTGCTCAATGAAACGGTGCTGGAGGCGGCCCGCGCCGCGGCGGTGAGCTGCGGCTTGCCCCTGAGCACGGCACCGATGGATCCCAAGCTGGCCTGGGCGCTCGGCCAGCTGGGCGGCAATCACCACGCCGAAGACCAGCGCGGCCAGTTTGTGGAAGGGGCGATCAGCGCCCACATGCCCCGGCGCCTGATCACCCTGGCCCCCACCCTCGACGGGGGCCAGCCGCTTGAAACCCTGGTGGCCGCCTACTGCCCCCTGCCGGAGGAGGGCGCTGGCGGCTCCGCCTGCGGTGACGTGGTGGTGCTCAGGGGCGGCACCGGTGCCCTGCGCCAGAACCTCGACCTGGTCCAACCCCTGATCGCCCCCGACCTGCCCTGCTGGGTGTGGTGGAACAGCAGCCTCGATGAGGCCCCTGAGGTGATGGCGGCTCTAGCCACCGGCGCCCGGCGCCTGGTGGTGGATTCGTCGCTGGGGGATCCGCGCCGCTGCCTCGACCTACTGGTGGACCGGATCACGGCGGGCCAGCCAATCAACGACCTCAACTGGCTGCGGCTGCGCAGCTGGCGCGAATCACTGGCGATGGTGTTTGATCCGCCCTCGCGGCGCGATGCCCTCAACCACGTGGTGCAGCTTGACCTCGACGTGGAGGGCTCCAACCCGGTGAAGGGTTTGCTGTTGGCGGCCTGGCTGGCCGACCGGCTGGGCTGGCACCTGATCTCCACTTATGCGGTGGATGGCGATGGGCTGGGCGATGGCATCGGCGCCGAATTCGAGCGCACCGACGGCCAGACCGTGCGCTTCCGCCAGATGCCAGTGCCAGTGGGCGTACCCAAAACCCACCCCGGCGCCATGGTGGGGCTGCGGCTGATCTGCCAAAGCAGCCAGGGCTCACCGCTATGCGTGATCCTCTGCTCCGAATCGGGCGGCTGCATGCGGCTCGAATCGGGCGGCATGGCCAGCATGGAACTGGCTGAGGAGGTGGTGCCCCTGCCCAATGAGAGCGAGGAGATGGAGATGGCCCGCCTGCTCTCCGGTGGCCACGACTCCACCAACCCCCTGCTGGCAGCAGCAGCCCCCCTCGCCGCCAAACTGCTGCCCTAGATGGCCTGTCTGATCGCCGCGCCCAGCAGCGGTAGCGGCAAGACCCTGCTGTCCCTGTGCCTGGCGGCCTGGGCCCGGGCGCAGGGCCTGGGTTTGCAGCCCTTCAAGGTGGGGCCCGACTACCTCGATCCCCAGCTGCTCAGCCGGGTGAGCGGCCACACCTGCCGCAACCTCGATCCGCTGCTGTGCGGGCCCGAGTGGCTGGAGCGCTGCTTTAGCTGGCACGGCAGCCGGGCCGACCTGGCGCTGGTGGAGGGGGTGATGGGTCTGTTCGATGGCCGCGGCCCCAGCAGTGAGGGCAGCTCGGCGGCGGTGGCGGCCCAGCTCGGCCTGCCGGTGGTGTTTGTGGTGGAAGCTTCGCGGCAGGCGGGCTCCCTGGCGGCGCTGGTGCGGGGCTTCCGCGACCATGGCCCACCAGCGGTGCAGCTGGCCGGGGTGGTGCTCAACCGGGTGGGCAGCGAGCGCCACCACGCCCTGCTGGCAGAAGCGCTGGCCAGCATCGGGGTGCCGCTGCTGGGGGTGCTGCCGCACCACCCCAGCCTGGAGCTGCCCTCCCGTCACTTGGGCCTGCTGCCGCCGGGGGAGCTGCACGACCTCGAGCAGCGCCAGGAGCAGTGGGCCGAGCTGGCCGCCCGCCACCTGGATCTGGCGCAGCTAGTGCCCCTGCTGGCCCCACCAACAGCCGAGCCAGGGGCCGAAAATCCGATCAGCTGGTGCCTGGGCCAGAGCCCCCACTTGCGGCAGAACTCCCAGCCCCTGCCGGTGGCGATCGCCAGCGATGCGGCCTTCCATTTCCGCTATCCGGAGGCCGGCGAGCTGCTCGAAGCGGTGGGACTGGAGCCGCTGGCCTGGAGCCCCTTGGCCGATGAGCCGCTGCCGGCGGGCTGCCGGGCGGTGCTGCTGCCGGGGGGCTACCCGGAGCTGCACACGGCCCAGCTAGCAGCGAGCCGGCGCAGCCTGGGCGACCTGGCCCGGGCGGCGGCGGCGGGGCTGCCGCTGGTGGCCGAATGTGGCGGCCTGCTGCTGCTGGGCGAGCAGCTGGCCGATGGCGAGGGGCAGCTGCAGCCGATGGCGGGCGTGCTGCCCTTCCAGGCCCGCAAAGGCGCCCTGAGCCTGGGCTATCGCACGGCTACCGCCACCGCCAATGGCTTGCTGGTGCGGCCGGGCGAGAGCTTTTGCGGCCATGAATTTCACCGCTGGCAACTGGAGCCTCTACAGAACTGCGACAAAGCTGTGGCGGCCGGCAACGGGCTGTGGCAGCTTGAAGGCTGGGGGACCGCAGCCCGGAGCGAAGGATGGACAGCGCCGAACGTGCACGCCAGCTGGCTGCACCTCCACTGGGCTGGATGCCCGGTGATTCCCTCACGCCTGGCAGCCGCAGCCGCGCGCGCCGAGCCGCTGCAGACGAGCGCCGCTTCGTGCAGCCCCACGAACCCCGGTCCCAGATCCAGCAAGAACGCTGGCGTTTGATCGTGCGCGGCCAGGTGCAGGGGGTGGGCTACCGGGCCGCCTGCAGACTGCGGGCCCAGGATCTGGGCCTGAGCGGCTGGGTGCGCAACTGCTCCGATGGTTCGGTGGAGATAGAAGCTGAGGGCTGCCCGCAGGAGCTCACCGAGCTGCGGCTGTGGTGCGAGAAGGGCCCGAGTGAAGCGGTGGTGAACAGCGTGGCTAGCAGCCAGATGGCCGCCGCCGGCACCGACTGGTTTGAAGTGCGCCGCTGAAATGACTCAGCTGAGCACGCCTCCCCAGCTCGAACTGTGGCTGCTGCGCCATGGGATGACCGAATGGGCCCGCGACGGGCGCCACACCGGCCGCACCGACCTGCCCTTGCTGCCGGAGGGTGAGGCCCAGGCACGAGCCGTAGCGCCAGGGCTGGCGAGCCAGAGCTTTGCCGCCGTGCTGGTGAGTCCGATGCAACGGGCCCGGCGCACCGCCGAGCTGGCGGGCCTGGGGGAGGGCGCCCAGATCTGCCCCGACCTGCAGGAGTGGGACTACGGCAGCTACGAGGGCATCACCACGGCCGCAATCCGCGAGCAGCTGCCCGACTGGACCGTCTGGAGCCACGGCTGCCCTGAGGGCGAAAGCTGCCCCCAGGTGGAGGACCGCTGCCAAAGGGTGATCGCCTTGGCTGAATCCCTAGCCACCCCCCAGGCCCCAGCGGTAGCCCTGGTGGCACACGGCCATATCTTGCGCAGCCTGGCAGGCACGTGGCTGGGGCTGGGAGCGGCCGGCGGGGCGCTGCTGAATCTCAACACCGCCACCATCTCGGTGCTCGGCCATGAACGCGAACGACGCACAGTGGTGCGCTGGAATGCCCCGGTCGTGCCCGCCGCCTAGATGACTGATCCCCAGACCGCGGCCAACGGCCTAACCGCCCTGCTGGGGGAGCTGGCCGCCTTCGGGCTGGCGATCGGCTTTTCGCCGCTGCACATCGGCCTGCTGCTGCTGCTGCTGCTCGGCCCCAAACCGCTGCAGCGCGGCGGGCTGTTTGTGGCTGGCTGGCTGGTCACCGCCGCCCTGGCCGTAACCCTGCTGCTCACGGTGGGCCACGGCCTGCTGCTGAGCATGGACAAGGGCAGCGTCCACCTCACCGGCCTCGACCTACTGGCCGCCGGCGCCCTGCTGGGGCTGGGGGTGAAGGAGCTGCTGAATAAAAACGAAGAGGGTGCGGGGCCGCCGGGCTGGACGCGCCGCCTCGATCAGTTCTGCGCCCTGCCCCTGCCGCTGCTGCTGGCCATCAGCGCCGGCCTGCAGGTGGCTAGCCCCGACGATCTATTTCTGTTTGCCAAGTCCGCCAGCAGCCTGCTGTCAGCGGGGCTCGGCCGCGGCCAGGAGCTTCTGGCCACTGGGATATTCAGCCTGGTGAGCGCCAGCCTGCTGCTAGTGCCGCTGCTGGCCCTACTGCTGGTTGGCCCGGAGCGAATCCTGCCCCTGCTGGAGCGGGGCAAGCAGTGGCTGTTCGCCAAGGGCGACCTGCTGGTGGGCCTGGTGAGCATGGCCCTGGCGGTGTATCTGGGCTGGCAGGGCATCGAGGGCCTGCGGCTGGCCTAGGCAGCAAGAACCATCAGGGAAGGGATCAGAGATCAGGAATCAGCCTTCAGCCAGTCGCTCCACAGCTGCTGCTCGGCGAGGGGGCCGGGGCTCGCCACCACCGACACCGCCTGGCTGGCGCGGCTCACGGCCACGTACACCAGCTGGCGGCGCAGCACGGTGTCGCTGGGCCAGAACACATCGCCATCCACAAAAACCTCGGCAAAAGTGCTGCCCTGGCTGCGATGGACGGTGAGAACGGCGGCCGGGCCGAGGGAGGCAAAGGCATCTCGCACCAGGAAAAAACGGCGCCACAGGCCCTTGCCGTCCTGCTTGCCGGCGTCCTTGGCCTGCTGGCGTAGGCGGGCCAACACAGCCTCGAGGGCAATCCGGGCCGCCGAACCCAGGGGCGGCAGTAGCCGCAGGCTCAGCTGGCTATCGCCAGCCTCCACCCGGGCGGTGAGGGTATCGATCACCGGCGCATCAGGCACGCCGAAGTCGGCCAGATCGCAGCGTTCGGGCATGACATCGCGCACCACCAGCTCCCGGTTGGAGCCCAGCAGCATGTCGGGCTCCTCGGCGGCATCTTCACCCTCGCGGCAGGCGGGGGCCATCACGGCAGCGCGGGTGATCAGCACCTCGCCGGGCAGCACCGGCAACTGGTCGGCCATTTCGCCGTGCAGGGCGCGGCGGGCAATCGGCACCAGCTGCTCGAGGGAGCGGTTGGTGTAGCAAAGGATGCGGGCTAGGTCGGGGTTGTCGGTTTCGGCGCTGCGGCGCAGGGCGGCCTGGGCGGCTTGCAGCCAGGCGCCGCGCTCCAGCAGGGCCACCTGACCACTGGCGTTGCGGATCGGCGGCAGCGGCGGCGGGCGGCGGCAGGGCAGGTCGCCCTGGCGCAACCCCGAGGCCAGGCGCAACACCGGCCCCTGGTGGCGCACCACCTGACGCAGCTCGGCCCGGCTGGCCCGGCCCAGGCTGAACACCGGGCTCACGGGTTCACCAACCGGTGGCAACTGGGCCGGATCGCCCACAAACACCAGCCGGGTGCGAAAAGGATGGGCGCAGCGCAAGCTGATCTCCAGCAGGGTGGAGTCCACCATCGAAGCCTCATCGATCAACACCAGGCCCAGGTGCTCGAGGGCGACGGCGGTTTGCTCGGTTTCCTCGCAGCGCTCGATATCGCGCTGGCGCTTGAGTTTCAGCCGCAGCAGACGGTGAATGGTGGAAGGAAACCAGGTGGGCGAAAGGCCAGCCCCAGCCAGGTAGGAGCGCAGCACACCCACGGCTTTATGGGTGGGGGCCACCACGGTCCAGCAGAGGCCGGTGGCCTCCACCTGGGCCAAAAAGCGCATCGAGAGGAAGGTTTTGCCGGTGCCGGCGTAGCCGCTGAGCACAAAGGGCGTGCCATCCGCCGGAGCGGCGAGCCAATCGGCAAACGCAGCCGCTGCGACCTTTTGGTCGGCGGTGAGGTCAACCAACCGCGGTGAACCAGCCCAGACCCTGGGCCAGATGCAGCGGCGAGCCAGCTAGCACCAACCCGGGCAAGGCCACCAGGGGCCCGATCAGGGCACCGATCAGCACCTCCAGGCGGGTGTGGCCGAGGTTTTCCTTGAGGGGCTTCGGGGCGGGGCCCATCTCATTAACGCGGGCGGCGGTGAGGCCGGCGGCGCGACGCACGCCGGAGGCGTCGTAGAGCACCACAAAACAAAGCACGGCCGCCAGGGCAAACAGGGGCCCCTCAAAACCCTGCACCCAACCGAGGGCTGCAGTGGTGCCGGTGAGCAGGGCCGAGTGGCTCGAGGGCATGCCACCGGTTTCCACCAGCACCCGCGGATTCCAGCGGCGATGCACCACCAGCTCAATCACCAGCTTGGAGAGCTGGGCAACGCCACAGGCCGCCAGGCCCCACCAGAGCACGCCGTTATCGAAGACGCCTATCAGCACGGAGTTACTCATCGGTCGCGGCTCGTGATGTAGTCGGCCAGGGCAAGCAGGGGCGCGGCACTGGCGTGCCAGGGAGCCAGGGCGGCCTTGGCCTCGGCCACCAGGGCATCAGCCCGCTGGCGCGATTCCTCTAAGCCCAGCAGCTTGGGGTAGGTGGTTTTGTCGGCGGTGAGATCCTTGCCGGCGGTTTTGCCAAGCACCTCACTGCTGGCGGTCACATCGAGGATGTCGTCGATGATCTGAAAGGCCAAACCGATGCCGCGGGCATAGGTGCGCAGGGCGGCCAGCAGGGCCTCAGGGGCTGCGGCGATCAGGGCGCCGGTGAGCACGCAGGCCCGCAGCAGGGCGCCGGTTTTGTGCAGGTGGATGTATTCGAGGGTGTCGAGATCGACGGATTTGGCCTCGCACTCCAGATCGACCACCTGACCGCCCACCAAGCCGGGGGCGCCGGAGGCCAGGGATAGCTCGCCCACCACCGCCAGCAAACGCTCAGCCGGCACGCCGGGGCTGCGCAGCGCCACCATCTCAAAGGCGCGGGTGAGCAGGGCATCGCCGGCCAGGATGGCGTTGGCTTCGCCATACACCTTGTGGTTGGTGGGGCGGCCGCGGCGCAGATCGTCGTTGTCCATCGCCGGCAGGTCGTCGTGGATCAGCGACATGGTGTGCACCATCTCCAGGGCCACCGCCGTGGGCATGGCCAGCTCGCTGTCGCCGCCAGCCAACTCACAGGCCGCCAGGCAGAGGATCGGCCGCAGCCGCTTGCCACCAGCCAGCAGCGAATAACGCATCGCCTCGCGCAGGGATTCGGGCCGCTCCGGCCCCAGGGAGCCATCAAGGGACGCCTCCACCCGCAGGCGGGTCGCCTCCAGATAGGCGGCGAAGTCAAAGGGGCTGGAGTCCGCCGCGGTCATGGAGCTTCGGCCAGGGGCCTCCGTGCTAGCGGGATTCTCTCAGGCGGGGTGGCGCTGGGTGCTCAAGAGCGCCGAATGTTGCGGCCGAGAGCTCTGGCTTCCCGTTAAGGCACCAGATCGCCCAGGTTGTGGGCGACGCCGGCACGGCGGCACCAGGCCACCACGGTATTTACCAGCAGCATGGTGACGGTCATCGGGCCGACGCCACCGGGCACGGGGCTGATGGCGCTGGCGAGGGGGTCCACCTCCTCAAAACGCACGTCGCCGCATAGGCCGCTCTCGGTGCGGTGGATGCCCACATCAATCACCACGGCACCAGGCTTGACATGCTCGGCGCCGATCATGCGAGGCCGGCCGGCGGCCACCACCAGCACGTCGGCCTGGCGGGTGAGGGCGGCGAGATCAGCAGTGCGGGAGTGGGCCACGCTCACGGTGGCATCGGCGGCTTGGAGCATCAGCGCCATCGGCTGGCCCACCAGGATGCTGCGGCCCACCACGACGGCCCGCTGGCCGGAAAGGGCCACGCCGTGGCGGGCCAGCAGGGCCATCACACCAGCGGGGGTGCAGCTGCGCGGCCCCGGCTCGCCCTTAAGCAGCCGGCCCAGATTCAAAGTGTGCAGGCCGTCGGCATCCTTCTCCGGGTCGATCGCCAGCAGCAACGGGCCTTCATCGAGGCCGGCAGGCAGGGGGAGCTGCAGCAGGATGCCGTCGCAGGCGGTATCGGCGTTGAGCTGCTGCACCGCGGCCAGCACTTCGGCTGCGCTGGCCGTGGCGCTGAGGTGGGCGCCGAGGCTGGTGATGCCCACCCGGGCGCAGGCCTTCTCCTTATTAGCCACGTAAACGCCGCTGGCCGGGTCGTCGCCCACCCGCAACACCGCCAAACCAGGCGGGCGACCCACGGCTGCCAGCCGCTCAGCGATCGTCGCCTGCAACCGGAGTTCGATCTCACCGGCCAGCTGGCGACCGTCCATACGGGTGGCCATGGGGCAGAAAGCAAGCACGCCTACCCAGCTTGCAATCCCGCCCCGCCTAGGGCCCGCTAGCGTTTTGGAATGGTGTTAAGGCGGCTGCGAACCCTGTGGCGGCAGTTATTGCGGCTGGAGCGCCCGCGGCATTCGCCGGGACTTTGGCGCAATCGCGATACAGCGTCAGTGCTGCTGGTATGCGCCCTGGTGGCCCTGGTATCGAGTTGGCCCTGGCTGGTGGAGCCAAACCTGCGTCCCGGCATGGAGGCGCCCTTCACTGCTAGGGCGCCGCAGGCGGCAATGGTGGTGGATAGCAACGCCCTGGAGAAGCGGCGCCAGGAGTTGGTGCCTCGCAGCACGGTGCAGGTGGTGGATGAGCAGGCCAACGGGCAGCTGCGTCAGAAATTGGAGCAGGTTCTGCAGGCGGTGGAGCAGCAGGCCAAATCAGACCAGCAGCGCATCGAACCGGTGGCAATCACCAGCGAGGAGCGCAAGTGGCTGCGGGGGGCCGGGGGCACCCAGCTCACGGCCTGGGGCCGGGAGGTGCGTCAAGCCCAGCTGCGCATGCTCAGCCAGGGGCTGGCAGCTGGGGTGGCAGAAGGCCAGCTGCTGCAGGCGGCCACCCTGCAGCTCGAGCCCTTGGCACCGCTGCCACGGGGGCTGGGAGCACGGCTTTTGGCTAGCTCTCTACAGGGCAACTCCAACCTGCGCAGTGATCCAGGCCTGAGCCAGCGACGCATCGAGGCCTTGATCACCCAGCAGGGGATCCCCACGATCAGGGTTCAGCAGGGAGATCTGATCACCCGTCAGGGCGACACGATCAGCCCCCAGGCCTTTGACGTGCTCGATTACTTCGGGCTGGTGAACCGGCGGCCGCGGCCCCTGGCCTGGCTAGGTCATTTTCTTGAAGCGCTGGCCATGGCTGGCGTGCTGGTGCTGGTGCTGCGCCGCTGGCGGGCCTGCCTGGAGCCGCGGCAAGCGCTGCTGGCCCTGGGGGCCCTGCTGGTGGTGCAGGGTTTTGCGCTGTGGCTGGGGCCCCTGGCCAGTCCCCTGGTGCTGCTGGTGCCCCCGGCGCTGCTGCTGGCCCAAGGCCTAGGCACCCCCTGCGGTTTGGCCTGGCTAGCGGCAGCCAGCTTCCTGTGGCCGATGCCGATCACGGCCCTGATGGGAGTGCGGCTGCTGGTGGCGGCAGCGGTGGGCAGCCTGGCGGCCCTGGCGGCCGGACGACAACGCAGCCGGGCCGAACTACTGCAACTGGCGGTGCTGCTGCCCGGCGCCGGGCTGCTGCTGCAGTGGCTACTACTGCAATGGGGGCTGCAGGGGCCGGGAGCGGTGGCCCAGGTGGACCTCATGAGCGAAGCCCTGCTGCTGGGCGGGCTGCTGATGGCGGGCCTGCTGCTGGCGCCGCTGGTGGAAACCTTCTTTGGCCTGGTGACGCGGGCGCGGTTGATGGAGCTGGCCGACCTACAAAGGCCCCTGCTGCGGCGGCTCTCGGTGGAAGCACCAGGCACCTTCGAGCACACCTTGATGATCGCGGGCCTGGCGGAGGAGGGGGCGCGGGCCATCCAGGCCGACATCGATCTGGTGCGCACCGGGGCGCTGTATCACGACGTGGGCAAGCTGCACGGCCCCCAATGGTTTATCGAGAACCAGGGCGAGGGCGCCAACCCCCACGACAGCCTTGACGACCCCTTCGCCAGCGCCGCCATCCTGCAGGCCCATGTGGATGAGGGGTTGAAGCTGGCCCGCCGCTACAGGCTGCCGCGCCCCCTGGCCGACTTCATCCCAGAGCACCAGGGCACCTTGAAGATGGGCTACTTCCTGCACCATGCCCGCGAACGGGAGCCGGGCGTGGCCGAGGAGCGCTTCCGCTATCGGGGACCGACGCCCCGCAGCCGGGAGACGGCGATCTTGATGCTGGCCGATGGCTGCGAAGCCGCCCTGCGCTCCCTGCCGCCCGGCACTTGCGAAAGTGAGGCTCGCCAGATGGTGCGCCGCATCATCGAAACCCGCCAGGACGACAACCAGCTAGCCGAAAGTGGCATCAGTAGGGCCGAACTGGAACTACTGATCCGGGCCTTCGTGCGGGTGTGGCGGCGGATGCGCCACCGCCGGATCGCCTACCCGATCCCAGCCAGAAAGGGCTACAGCGCCTAACAGCGCCGGGTTTTGAGGGCCTGGGGGAAGAAGCTCAAGGTGGTGAACAGGGGAATATGGGAGCTGGCACTCGATCCTGCCCCTCCCCAATGACATTGCTCAGCTTCCGCGAGCTCCAGGCCCAGCTGCAGCCGCAGTGGGGCCAGAGCACCGCAGCCCAGGGGCCGGATGTGGACGTGCTGATGGTGCCGTCGCTGTCGATGGACCAGAACCAGATCGACCTGGTGACCGGCGCCCACCACTACGAGGAGCGCCAGCTGTTTTCGCTGATCCGGCTGCGGGACCCGGGGGTGCGCATGGTGTATGCCACCAGCAAACCGCTGGAGGAGCTGGTGGTGGATGCGGTGCTGGAGCTGCTGCCGGGGGTGCCCACCTCCCACGCGCGGCGGCGGCTGCACCTGGTCGACACCGACGACGCCTCCAACCGGCCCCTCACCGCCAAGCTGCTGGAGCGGCCGGCCCTGCTGGGGCGCATCGCCGAGCTGCTGCGGCCAGGGCGCAGCTTCATCAACTGCTTTGTGGTGAGCGACCTGGAACGCCAGCTCTCGGAGCGGCTGCAGGTGCCGCTGCTGGGCACCGATCCAGCCCTGGGCTATTGGGGCAGCAAGGCCGGCAGCCGCGAGCTGTTCGCCCGCTGCGGCGTGCCCCACCCGCCCGGCTCGGCCCTCACCCACAACCTCGACGACCTGTGCGAAGCCACCGCCGAGCTCTGGGAAGCCCACCCCGAGCTGCGCCAATGCGTGGTGAAGCTCAATGAGGGCTTCAGCGGCGAGGGCAATGCCCCCCTGCCACTGGCGCCGCTGCAACTGGCGGAGCTCAGTGGCGCCGAGCGGCGGCGGCGGTTGCGGCAAGCCCTGGAGGCGCTGCCGATGCCAGCAGCCAGCTGGAAGAAGCAGCTGGCGGTGCAGGGGGCGCTGGTGGAGGCTTGGCTGGAAGGAGGGGAGGAGCTCAGCTCACCAAGCGTGCAGGGCACGATTCATCCCGGCACAGCGGGCCAGCCAGGTCTGGTGGAGGTGCTCTCGAGCCATGAGCAGGTGCTGGGCGGCGCCAGCGGCCAGACCTACCTGGGCTGCAGCTTTCCGGCGGCCGAGCGCTACCGGGCCGAGCTGATGCGCCACGGCCAGGCGGTGGGCGAGGCGCTAGCGGCAGAGGGGGCTCTGGAGCGCTATGCGGTGGATTTCATCGCCCGGCGCTTTGGCGATCGCTGGGATCTGCAGGCGATCGAGGTGAACCTGCGCCAGGGGGGCACCACCCACCCCTACATGGCGCTAAGCGCCATCACCAGCGGCAGCCTCGATCCAGCCAGCGGTTTGTATCACGCCCCCAGCGGCCCGGCGCTGTACTACAAGGCCACCGACAACCTGACGGCGCCGCAGCTGCGAGGACTGCTGCCGGTGGATCTGATCGACATCGTGGCTGAGGCGGGCCTGCACTTCGACCCAGCTAAGTTGCGCGGCAGCGTGTTTCACCTGCTGGGCTGCCTGTCGGAATACGGCAAGCTCGGCATGACCTGCATCGGCCGCAGCGCCGTGGAAGCAGAAGCGGTGTACAGAGCCACGGAAGCGGAACTGATGAGAGCTGCCCGGCGGCTGGGGCACTAGAGCAGCTGCTGAGTGGCTTGACAGAGGCAGCGAGATCCAGTTGGTTAGAGGCAGTTTTTGAGCACCCATGCAGCTGACGGAGGCCCCCCTAAGGGCACCGATGCGGCAACGGCGCGCCTCAGCAAGCCTTTTCTTCGCCACCTTGGTGGCGCTAAGCCTGCTGGGCTGCAATGGCGCGGAACAGCAAAAGCGCGAGCAGGCCGCTGCAGCCCAGCGTCAGCTGGGTGCCCTGGTGAGACGCTGCCGTGGCCAGCAGCCAGCGGTGCAGCGTCAATTGCAGGAGCTGCGGCGCAGCAGCAGCGAGCTAGCCAATCTCAAGCAACAGGCCTACTCCCCCCTACGGAAGCCCGCGGCACCAGATCCGGAGCTGATGGCACGCTTCACCCGCGAAGACCAGGAGCTGGAGCAGGAGCGCTATGAGCAGGCCCTGGCCGACTGGCGCAGCAGCGATCGCGCCGCGCGCCTCTACTGGCAGGGCGAGCAGGAGGCCAAGAGGAAGCTCAGCACGGCCCGCCAGCAGCAGGCTGAAAAAGCCCTGCTGGCCCTAGGAGTTGGCGGCACAGAGGCTGCCCGCACCGCCTGGAGCAACTGCGATCCGCAGCAACTTGCCGCGGTAGCGCTACGTTGAAATCAGTAGCCTCTGGCTCCGGAATGGTTGAAAGCTCCCCTCGCCGTTCGCGGCGGCCACAGCGGCGCCAGCTTTGCTGCCCTGCCCACCCGGAGCAACGCATCGAAGGCAATGGCAGGAAGTATTTCTTGCACCTGCTCACCAGCGAGCAGCTCAAGGCCCGTGGCATGGCAGATAAGAAAGCCAAGTTGGTGATCCAGGCCTATCCGGTGCTGGTGCTAACCAACGAGTGGCTGGAAGAGCTGTTCTGCCCGGCCTGCGGAAGCAGCCGCTGGTGCCACATAACCAAGCACGACCGGGTGGAGCACACGGTGCGCTGGGCGCCTCGGGAGCTGTGGGAGCAGGTGGCCCACGTGGATCCGGTGGTGGCCAACCCAACGGTGAGTGAATTCACGCGCAGGGAAGCGCGGCGCCACAACCAGAAACGGGCCGACGGCAAACGGGTGTTTGACGCTGGTTAAGGCGCCAAGATGTTGATCTTCTTGTCGGCGGGCAGGGGGCGCTGGAGCAGGGTGACCAGGTCGTGGCTGGGCTGGGCCGCCGTGTGCACGATTGCATCGGGCCTCAGTTCCGCCAGCAAAGCCAGCACCCCTGGACGGTCGCGAATGTCCCGCTTTGGGTGCCTCTTCGATTTTGTACATCTTGAATCTGTACAGCATGTACAGATTGCCGCACAGCTGCAAATCAGAGGTTGGAACTAGGCGTTGCGAATCATGCCGTTCAGGTAGGCGAAGCGTGCTGGTTGGCCGCATACAGAAGGGATTGAGATTGTCGCTACCGATCAGCTGCGTTGCACCAGCTCAGCATCCGCGAGACAACCAAGGGAAGCAGCTGCCTTGGCTAATTGTTTGTCTGCTGTGATTAAAAGTGCGTCATGTTTGAGCGCCAGAGCAAGGAAACTAGCGTCATACACACTTAAAGAGAGTGCTATAGCTTGCTCAAGCGCTGCTACAGCCAGTTCGCTGGCGCTGGTGGGCCGAAGCGGCAGCTGCAGCAGATCTGCAAGGAGAGCACGGCATTCATCCAAGCTGAGCAACTGGCGCTGCACCTGTTTCAACAGCACAGAAGCGCACTCAAGCAGGCAGAGATCGGGAATCAACAGAAAGGCATCGCCACTGCACCCCCGTTGCATGGCGAGCTCCAATGAGGGGGGCAATGGACCATCGGCCAGATAAAGCCTCAGCAGGGCAGAGGTATCCAGCACAAAAGAATGAGGTTGGGTCTGTGCTGATGCGGTCATCGCTTCAGCGGCTGCGGTCGGTCTGAATGTCAGCAGCCAGGTCTGGGAAATGGCGCCCAGCAAGCAGCGAACGCCATCGACGGGCCCGCTCCAACCCACCCACCTGGGCGTAGCGCACCTCCCGTTCAATTAGGAGCCGCACCTGCTCCTGCATGCTGCGGTGGTTGCTGGTGGCGAGCTGCCGCAGGCCCTCATAGGCCTGATCCGACAACCCTCGCAAGCTGAGTGATGGCATTTTAATTCGCATCAACTGATCTCATTCTGCCATCGCCCACGGCCCACGCATGCAGCATTAACCGATGCCTCTGTCTGCTGACGTGAGTTATCCGTTGGTCATCCTTGACGAGCTGCAGCAATAACGGTTTGCCCCCCGGGCGGTGATGGTGCTTCGCATGGCCTGGAGCGAACCGCGTGAATTACCGAACCCAAGCCGGGATCATTCACGCGATAGGACTGGATTGCCCGCGCCGGCCTCACGAGCGGCACACAGAACACAAACTACATCTGTTTTATGAGCATAAACGCATAGTTTAGGCACCAAAAATTGCTTCGGCTTACTCACCCCGCTGCCACTCGGGCACCAACTGAGCCAACACATCGAGGGCGGCGGCGGCGTCTTGCCGCTGAATGGCCGCTTCCATGGCCTCGATCTGAGGCCAGAGCTGCTCGGGGGGGATGGCCCCTTCGGTGGCGCGGTAGATGAGCGGGTGGCTGGTGGGTTCGCTTTCGGCGTCGATTAAGAGCTCCTCGTAGAGCTTCTCGCCGGGGCGCAGACCGGTGCAGATGATCTCGATATCGCCCTGGGGGTGCTGGCCGTCGCGCAGGGAGAGGCCGCTGAGGCGCACCATCTGCTTGGCCAAGTCGATGATGCGCACGGGTTCGCCCATGTCGAGCAAGAAAAGATCACCACCGCGGGCGAGCACGGCGGCCTGGAGCACCAGCTGGGCGGCCTCCGGGATCGTCATGAAAAAGCGGATGATCTCCGGGTGGGTGAGGGTGATCGGCCCACCTTCAGCGATCTGCTCGCGGAACAGCGGCACCACCGACCCCGACGAGCCCAGCACGTTGCCGAAGCGCACCATGGCCAGGCGGGTGGCGGGCAGCTCCTGGGCCAGGGCCTGGATCATCAGCTCGGCAGCCCGCTTGGAGGCGCCCATCACGTTGGTGGGGCGCACGGCCTTATCGGTGGAGATCAACGTGAAGCTGGCCACACCGCTGCGAGCTGCGGCGCGGGCCAGCACCAGGGTGCCGAGCACGTTGTTGGCCAGGCCCGCGAGGGGATTGGCCTGCACCAGGGGCACGTGTTTGTAGGCGGCGGCGTGGAACACCACCTGTACGGCCTGCTCCTGCAGCACGCGGCTGGCCAGCTGGCTATCGGCGGCGCTGCCGAGCACGGCCACGAGCTCCACATCCGTGGGGAGGCTGCGGCGCAGCTCCTGATCGATGGCGTAGAGGCTGGGTTCGCTGCGCTCGAGCAGCACGAGGCGGCGGGGCCTGAGCGCCAGAATCTGGCGGCAGAGCTCGGCGCCGATTGACCCCCCGGCGCCACTCACCAGCACCACTTGGCCGGCTATGCCAGGGCCGAGCAGCTGGGGATCGGGGGGCACGGCGTCGCGGCCGAGCAGTTCTTCGATGGCGACCGGGCGCAGGTCATCGATACGGGTGCGGCCGCTGGTGATCTCCTCCAACGAGGGCACCTGCAGCACGGGGATGCCGAGGGATTGAAGATCGTCAACGATGCGACGGCGCTGGCTGCGGCTGAGGGAGGGAATCGCCAGCAACACCTGATCCACATCACCGAGGCGCTCGCGCAGGATCTGGGGCGGCTGGATGGGGATGCCATTGATATCTCGCCGCCAGAGGCTGGGTTCGTCGTCTAAAAAAAGCTCCACGTTGTGGCTGCCGGCCTGGCGCAGGGCAGCGGCGAGCTGCGCACCAGCGGAGCCGGCGCCATACACGGCCACGCGGATGAGGGTGTGGCGGGGCTTGCTCTGCAGACTCAGCAACAGGTCCCGCAGCCCGAAGCGCACTACGCCCGTGAAACCGGTGAGCAGCAGCCAAAGCAGCAGCCAGCTGCTGCGGGGCGGCAGCGGCAGCCGCAGCATTAAGCCCACGAGAGCTAGCAACAGCACCAGCAGCCCATTGCGGCCAGCGAGGCGATAGAGCGCCAGGCTGCCCACATAGCGGGTGAGCCCCTTGTATTGGCCCGTGAACGCGTAGAGAGGCAGGCCGATCAGTAGGGCGGCCGGCAGCATCCAGAGGCTCTGGAGGAAGTTGGCGTTGAAGGGATGGGCCAGGCGCAGCCAGAAACTGAGCCACACCGCCAGGGGAATAAGCAGGGCATCGGCGGCGAGCAGGAGCAGGCGGCGCTGCTGGGGCGCTTGCCGCAAAAGCTGGGAGGTGAGAGCGCGAAAAGTCATAAAAAAAGCCCCTGCCGCAATCGCGACAGGGGCTGGGAGGGGGTGACCATGCCGCCTTCCCCTTGGTCAGGTGAAAACGGCGATTCCGTTGTGCGATGAGGTGCGGGTCCTGGACAATTCGTCGGAGGAAGCCAAGGAAAGAAGCTAAGATGTTGAACAGGTCGTTGAACACCTTGAAACAGGAGACGTAATGGCCATCGGCGTGCGGGTTGAACCGCAGCTGGAGCAGCAGCTCGACCAGCTGGCGCGAAGAATGGGCAAAAGCCGCAGCGCTTGCGTGCGGGAGGCGATCGCGCAGTATGTGCAGCGCTTCAGCAGCACCGATGAAGCGCAGCGTCAGTCGGCCTTGATTGCCGCAGCCGGCGATTCAGCCAACTGGAGCGAACAACTTCCCGAGTGGGCTGATTGGACCGCATGACGGCGCTTGTTCTGCTGCGGGGGCTGATTGTGACCGTTGCCAGTTCTGGTGTGTATTCGGGTAAGCCAAGGCCCGCGGTGGTGGTGCAGGCCAACCGCTGGCTCAAGGGCCATCCGAGTGTGACGCTCTGCCCACTCACCAGCACCCTGCTGGACGCACCACTGGTGCGGATTCCTGTGGACCCCAGTGGCACCAATGGGCTGCTGAAGCCTTCGCAACTCATGGCCGACAAGCTGTTCTCGGTGCCCACTGCCGCCATCGGCACTGTGGTGGGACAGCTAGAAACCCCAGCCTTGGCTGAACTTGATCTGGCCCTGCGCAGCTGGCTGGAGCTGAGCTGAGCCCCGCGGCAGGAGTGGGGAGTTCAAGCCATTCCCCCGTACTCCTCCAGCAGCAAGATCACATCTCGGAGCTGGAGGATTTTGTTGAGGGTGTCGAGTGCTGAAACACCGGGTTGCTCAGATCCAACCTGATGGGGCCCGACCTGCGCCAAAACCGGACAACCAGCAGGCCTCAATCATAGTACGGGCGAACTACTTTATACTCGGCGACATCGCCGCGCTGCGATGGTCTCCAGGACCACATCCCATCAAAGAGGCGGGCTCAGACCTCGGAGCTATTTTGCAACAGGCGCACCATCATGTGGCGCTGGTGGTCTTGACCACCAAAGAACACTGCCAGCACCTGGATTTCCCGCTGCTCAGCGCGTGCACGAAACCAATACACGGCACGATCCAGAGCAAGGTGGCGAAGGCCAGGAAGGAGATCGTCGTGTGATTCTCCACGAAGAGGAGCTGGGGCCAACCGTTCGGCCGCGGTGATGATTGCCTCGATGCGCAACTTTGCGTGGCCATGGGCCTCCGCCAGTGGTTCCCCAAAGCCGCAGTAAGCCTGTGTGAGGTAGTCGGTGATCAGCACCAGATCGTTGACGGCTTCTGCAGCGAAGACCACCGTCCACGGAGCCTCGCTCATCGGAACTGCGATGCCAACCTGGCCCGCAGTTGATCGGCAGAGATGAATGCCCCATTGGCGCGCTGCTGCAGCAAGACCTGCAGGGCAGCTCGATCGGCTTGGGCATCAGCATCCTGCTGCTGCAGCAGCTCAAGGCCCTGCTGCAGCACAGCACTCACGGATGGGAAGCGGCCAGCTGCCACCAGAGCCTTGGCAAAGGCATGCTGATCTTCGCGGAGAGACACCGAACTCTTGATGACCACTTGAGCACCGTCCACACGCGTTCCCAAGTGTGACTGAGTAGCACCAATCGGTCAAGAGTTCGGTGGCAATCAGCTGGGCTTGTCAATAACAAGCGTGATCACGGCGTTTCGGTTCGGTTGTGCGCTGGGTCGCCGAGGTCGGGCAGGGGCTGCCATGCGCTGGAGCGTCCCCAATTCTGTACGGACCGTACAGAAGCGATGCACGGCTTGCAGCCCAACACACCACACCGCCCACAGACTTCGACAACTCTGTCCGTCATCCCGAGCGGGAAGAATTTCAGGCTTCTTGCGCTAAGGCCGGCCAATTTTCCCGCTCGGTAACAACCTGGTGAATGCGCTCCTCCCCGGATCCAATGATCCCGAACGGGAACGTTCGGGCGAGGCTTCGTATGAGCTTCCGATCGGTTCTACAGAGGAGCTGGGGGCAGCTCTGCGGCGCAACCGCAAGGCGCTGGGACTCACCCAGGCAGAGCTGGCCCTGGCCGCGGGAGTGGGACTGCGTTTTGTGGGAGAGGTGGAAGCGGGCAAGCCCTCAGCGCAGCTGGGACGCGTGATGCAGCTGATCGAGGTCCTCGGCGGCAGCCTTGTTCTGTGCAGTGCCCCCGTGCCGCCAGAAGCATGAAGGACGAAGCCACCGGAACGCTATGGGTTGAGAAAGGACGCCTGCGCTTTCGCTACTACACGCACTGGCTGGAGCAAAGCGGTGTGATGGCTCTGTCGCAGAGCCTGCCGCTGCAGATTGAAGTTTTCGACGACCAGGTCTGCCGTCCATTTTTCGCAGGCCTACTGCCAGAAGGAGACCTGCGCCGGTGCGGTGAGCCTGGCTCCCGGGGATCAAGAGCCAGAGCCAGCCGAGGTGGAATGGCTAACTCCAACGCAGCTGATCACGCTGCCCAGGACAAGTTGCCGGTGGTTGTTGAGGGGCAGCGCATCGGCTTGCCCAAAGGCAATGCTGCCAGCACCCACATCCTGAAACCGGCCATCGCGGCAGTGGACAACAGCGTGACCAACGAAGCCTTCTGCATGGCGCTGGCCAGGATGGTGAAGCTGCGAGCGGCGGACACGCAGATCTTGATGGCAGGTGATCAACGGATCCTGCTGGTGCGCCGTTACGACCGCCGCCGAGCCAACGATGGCAGCTGGAGCCGCCTGCATCAGGAGGACTTCTGCCAGGCTCTGGCGGTGCCGCCCGATCTCAAATATCAAAATGAGGGAGGGCCTGATCTGCAGGCCTGCTTCTCACTGCTGCGCCGAGCAACCAGGCCCAGCGCTCCGGAAGTGATCCGCCTGTTGGATGCAGTGATCTTCAATGCCTTGATTGGTAATCACGACGCCCACGCCAAGAACTTTTCCATCCTCTATCGAAAGCAGGCAACAACGCTGGCTCCGCTCTACGACCTGCTCTGCACAGCGGTGTACCCCACACTCACCGCGCCACTGGGAGCAATTCGCCAAGGAAGCAGGGTTGTCTGAAGCTCAGGCTAGAAAGCGCGTTGCGGGGATCGCAAAGCAACTCCCCTCTTGTGCTCGCCGGCTGCAAACTGACGCGCTGTATTCGGATCAACCGCTGGTGGAGAGGATCATCTCGCTGATCGAACAGCGTTGCGCCATCACTCTGGAGCGTTTGAACACCTGACCTGAACCCAGCGGCAGGGAACGTAGCCTCAGGCCATGCGCTGTAGTTGATGGGGGGCGATCAGGGGGGCGGGGGCTGGTCGCCTTCCTGGAGCGTGTCGTAGATCGCTGTCCAGATGAAGCCGAGCAGGCCGAGCACGACCCACACGGCCAATCCAGCCAGCAGCAGCAGCCAGAACCAGGGGGACCGGGTACTGCCAGCGGCATGTATCGCAGATCAAGTGCCGAAGGCCTTCAGGGTGCATCGGATGTCCTTGAGCAACAGCACCAGATGGAGGGGATCCGTGGGTGAGCGCTGGAACTCTGGAATCAGATGCTCGTAGAACCCCTGGGCTTGCTCTGATTCGGCATGCACCAGCAACGCGCGACAGCCAATGGCATCGCTGAGGCTGGCCACGCGTGTGATCACATCAGCCAGCAGGGCAGCTCCAAGGCCTTGACCTTCATGGCGTTGATCCACCCCCAGGCGCGCCAGCAAGGCCACGGGCTGGGGATAGCGGCCGGCACCGCGGCGCAGCCGCTCAGGCAGATCGGCGATGGCCACGCTCGCCATGCACCAGGCGTAATAGGCCACCACGGCTGGCTGATCGACGGGAGACACAACGAACAGCCTGGTGGTGCCGGTTCCATGGGCCTGCCGGGCCATCTCCACCAGCCAGGCTGTTTGCGCCTGGGAGCGACATTGGAATCCGCCGAGCTGATGGCTGGCCGCCAGCAGCACCGGCGGCCGGTATCCACTCATGCCTGCGGCACAAAGGGTGAAGGCCGCTCCAACAGACGCTTCAGACCAGGCAGGACGCGGGCGGGGCAACTGTTGATCCGCTCCCATTCCTGTTGGGCAGCGGCATCGAGAACAAAGTGCTCACGATCAGCCAGCACTTGCTGCGCTGCCAGGCGGCCTTGGCTGAGCAAAAAGGAACTGCGATCGGTGCTGAGAGCAGCGGCGGCCCGATCCAGCAGATCTCGATCGGCCTGACTGGCCCTCAACTCAATGCGGCTCGCCTTGAGCGACCGGGAGGAGGGAGGCGGGACTCGGACCATGGAGCCCAGCGAGCAACAAAACGTACGGACATTGTACGGCATCTGAAGCGCGGTGCTTGCCATCACGATGCAAACCCGCCGTATTCATCCAGCAGGGAAATCACATCTCGGACGCGTTGGGTGTTGGGTCGCTGGGCTCGAGTTGGTGGCGGAGCTGGACGAGATTGCACTGAGCTTGGCGTTGAGCTCGGCGAGCCGTTGGTTCTCGCTCTCGATCAACGTTCAAGCGGCTTTCACGAGGCCGCAGGCCTACACCCCGCAATCGGCCCGCTTGCGGGCAACGATCTGGGGCGCAGGGCGTCGCGGAGGAGCTTGCGGTGCTCGCTGGGGCCGGGAGGTGGCGGTGGGTCTGGCTGAATCTGGATGCCACGACCAGCCAGGGCAATGCGGGCCAAAGGCGCTGGGGAGGAGGACCTTGGCGGCGCTGCAACCAGCCGGAGAGGGCCGTGATCTGGGTCGCGGTGTCGTAGCCCTCGAGCAACTGCAGCAAGGGCAGCCCAGTGATTGAGGGCGGTGGCGGAGGTGTGCGGGGACAGCGAATCAGCAGCTGCTCCGGCTCCAAACGCCGGCCCTGCGGGGGTTGCTCCTGCAGAACCTGCTGCCGGTAGCGCCCGGCCTGCTCCAGACGCGCCGATCCGCCATCGAGCACCACGATCAGATCCCGATTCAGAGCGCCATCTGGGCCTTGCAGGCCTTGGAGAGCAATCAACGGCCAAGCCAGCCATCTGTTTGGGGGTGATGGTGGGGTGCACAAGGAACATCAGGCTGGTGTCGCCGAGATCGCGGGCAACGGGCAGGGGCTCAGCTGGGGCCAGGCCTGCATCCTTGAAGCACGTTTCCAGATCGATCTCGCTGCAGCTACCGGAGAGGGCTGGATGTGCGGCAGCCAGCGATAGCCGGGCGGGCGCTCGCGACCGAACTCGGCCTCGTGGGTACTGCCATGGTCTTGGAAGGTCCACATGGCGCCCCAGAGCTCGGAGCGGGAGGTGGTCACCATGCCGCCCATGCCGGCGGCGCAGAGAGCCTTGTCTTAACAGAAGCTCCAGGAGGCGAGAACCATGGATAAACTTTGGCTATTCGAACGGAGCTGCCGTGAAAGTGAAGGTGCAGGCCTGGGGCAACAGCCTGGGGCTCAGGATCCCCAAGGCTTACGCCACCGAGCTGGGTGTGGGTTCCGGCAGTGAGATGGAGGTGAAGGTGGAGGCCGGTGCCTTGCTCGCCAGGCCCGCAGAGGCAATCCACCTTGCGGCTCTGCTTGCTGAGATCACGGCTGAGAACCAACACAGCGAAACGGACTGGGGTGAGCCCACCGGTGCGGAGGTGTGGTGAGAGCACCAGAGCGCGGAGATCTGATCTGGCTGAGCTTCACACCACAGAGTGGGCGTGAACAGGCTGGACGCCGCCCGGCATTGGTGGTGTCGCCATCGACGTACAACAGCAAGGTGGGCCTGGCTTTGGTGTGTCCCATCACCAGCAGGGTGAAGGGATACCCGTTTGAAGTGGCATTACCGGAAGCCGGGCCGGTGCAGGGGGTGGTGCTGGCCGATCAACTGCGCAGCCTGGACTGGCGCAGCCGAGAAGCTGAGCTGATTGCCAAGGCTCCAACTGCGGTGGTGGAGCGGGTGCTGCAGCTGGTGGGAGCGCTGTTGAGCAGCCCGTAACAACCCTTAGCTGCACCAGGCACCGCCAAGCACCAGTTGCAGAATACCGGCAGCCCAGTCGGCTCACTTCTCGGGGATAGGCCGAAAAAAGCTCAGGATCAACCGACAGTGCTGGAGTGTCCCAATCCTGTACGGACCGTACAGAACCGATGCACGGCTACAAAACGGCGACCGCTCAACCCAGCGGCGCTCACGAGGCCACCGGCCTCATGCCATTCCCCCGTATTCCTCCAGCAGCGAAATCACATCTCGGACTCGCCTGGCATTGCGCTCGGAGGGGTCGCGCTGGTGCCTGTTCTGGACAAGATTGCACTGAACTTCCTGCTTGCTGCGGTAAATCGACGGAAGCGGCTCCCAGGAGGTCGACATGCTCGTCATTGGTAAACGAAGCTCTGAGACAACAGCCGCGAAGCGATGATTACCAGCTAATCGCTTCACCAGGCAAAGCGATTAGAGTGCGATGATGGCTTCATCCTGGATCTGGCAGCAGCCGGACTGGCCCCAGTTCCGCTGGGAGGGCTCCGCTCTGGAGCCGCTGCTAGAGCAGGCCGGCGCTGCACGCCAGGAGCTGCTGGGCCGGCTGGAGACGCTGGAGCCCCCGCTCGATCGTGAGGCGATCTCCGCCTTGCTGGGCCGCGAGAGCCTGGGCACGGCCGCCATCGAAGGCGAGCTGCTGGATCCCGGTCAGGTGCGCTCCTCAATCGCGCGCCGTCTGCGCCTTCCCTTAGCCGAGGGGCAGCCGGCCGCCAGCGCCCAGGTGGAGGGCCTGCTGGATGTGTTGCTGGAGGCCACTAGCACCTTGGATAAGCCCCTCACCCTGACCACGCTGAACCACTGGCACCAGCGCCTGTTCGCCGCTGGCCCCGATGGACTGCGCGTTATTCGGATCGGTGAGCTGCGCGATGGGGCCCCGATGCAGGTGCTCTCGGGTGCCATCGGCCGTGAGCACCTGCACTTTGAGGCGCCGCCTCGAGACCAGCTCAAGGAGCAGTTGGAGGCCTTCCTGGATTGGGTCGCCTCCCCGCCTGAGCAGCTGGACGGGCTCTTGCGGGCGGGCCTGGCCCACCTCTGGTTCCTCACCCTCCACCCCTATGAAGACGGCAACGGCCGCTTAGCCCGTGCCATCACTGATCGGCTGCTCGCCCAGGACTGCAAGGCCCAGGCCCAACAGGCGTTATCAGGCCGCGCCCTGGGCATCTCCACCCAGATCCTGCGGGAGCGGCAGGGCTACTACATGGCACTGGAGCGCTGCCAACGGGGGGAGTTGGATGTAACGGTTTGGCTGCGCTGGTTCCTGGAGCAGCTCACTGCAGCGGCGCTCACCAATGGCGCCGTTATCGATGCGGTGCGGCGCAAGGCGGCCTTCTGGTGGAGCCACCGGCACAGCGGCTTCAACAGCCGGCAGCAGAAACTGCTCAATCGATTGCTGGATGCCGAACCGGAGGGTTTCACGGGCGGGATGACCCTGCGCAAGGCAATCGGCCTCACCAAGGTGAGTCGCGCCACGGCATGGCGCGATCTGGCCGAGCTGGTGGAGCTGCGGGCGATCGAGCCAATCGGCGAGGGCCGCAGCCGCGCCTATCGCCTCCATTGGCCAGGTCTGTGACCACCGGGGCGACGCAGGGGGACGGGCTTGTCCATTCAGGCAAACCCCCCGTACTCCTCCAGCAGCGAAGTCACATCTCGGACTCGCCTGGCGTTGCGTTCGGAGGGGTCGAGCTGGTGTCGGAGCTGGACGAGATTGCACTGAGCTTGGCGTTGAGCTCGGCGAGCCGCTCGTTCTCGCTCTTCAGCTGCCTCATCCGCTGCTCGTGCGCTATCTTCCGCTGCTCGTACTCGATCTCTCTCCGATCGAACTCGATCTCTCTCAGCTCGTAGTCGACAACGGGTCGCCAGTTGAGCATCGCCAAGCAGCGGCGGAACCAGGGCAGCGAGGAGTAGTAGGCGGATTTATCGAAACAGCCATTGCTGATTGAGGGCGACGGTGCCGACGAAGGGGATGTGGACATGGCTGTAAGACGAGAAAAGAGTAATCAGCGCCAGCAGGCCGCCCAGGCCCAGGGTGATCCAACCCTGGATGTCGAACAGAAAAACCCTACCCACGCCGAGCCCTCGCCGCTCAGTTCGTAATACACCTGTACTAGTCAGCAGGAACACAGCGCTGGGCGCAGATCAATAGTGCTTCCCCTCGCAGCTGCAAGCGCATCCCGCCGGAACAAGGGCCTGGGCCATCCGCAGCTGAAAACTCCCTAACCAGCAGAGCCCTCACGACCTGCAGCCGGAACAACACCTGAGCCGCTTTCACAAGGTCTCTCCCTCCTAAACCCCACAATCCGCCCGCTTACGGGCAACGATCTCGGGAGCCAGCCAAGCGCCGGTGCTGCCAGTGGCGCGCCAGAGGGTGAGGCGCAGGACATCCCGAAAAAGCTTGCGGCGTTCAGCGGGGCTGGAGGTAGGCAAATCGGCCGGGCCAACGCGAATGCCCTGGCTGCCGAGGGCGATGCGTGGCGAGCGCTGGTGGCGCAACCAGTGGGCGAGGGCGGTGATCTGGGTGATGGTGGGAAGCTAAAAACATCAGGGCAGTTTCACCAAAAAAGCGGGCTTCAAGTAGCGGGTCGGCGGGGGCGAGGCCCTTCCGGCCCGTGGCAATGGTCAGCAACGCTGCCCAGCAGGAACTGGTTGAGGAAGGGCAGCTCAGTTCGCTAGAAACGTCTCCACACTGATGCCTGCTTGGCGCAGGATGGCGCGAAGGGTTCCCTCTTGCATGTCACCGGGGTGGTTCGGGATCGTGGTGTAGCGATTGCCGGGTCATCCCGATACCGATAACCAGACAGACGACCCACTACGCGCTCAGAACAACGGGAAGCTCAAAGGACTGCGAGAGGGGAGCAGAAGCTTCAAGTTCACCCCGATCAAGCCGCGCTTCGCGAAGCTTTTTGGCCACATCACGGGCAATCTCGAGGGTCTCCGCCACGGTGCGCCCCTGGGCGATCAGACCGGGAATGCTTTCACAGGTGGCCAGAAAGCCGCCCTCAGGAAGCTGCTCCAAATGAAAGTTGACGAGCCATTCAGCCACGGCGGAGGTCCCGGAGGGTCAGTTCAATTTAGGAAGACATTTGTTCCCGGTAGCTGGCGGCAAGGGGGCGGCGCTTTCCAGGATTTCAACATGGGCCTAATTGGTAAAAAGTGTGATCCAGCCTTGACGGTCAAATCCCAAACCACCGTAGCCAGCCCAAATCCTGAGCACACGATAGTACAAGAAAACTGTCAGGGAATCCGTGGAATTACGGAAAGCCCTGGCCGAGCGCTGCACCACCCCTACACCCCACAGGCCGCCTGCTTGCGGGCCACCTACTCGGGCAACACCCAGCCGCCAAGGCCACTGGGGTCAGCTCAGTCCACCGATTGTCAGCACGACCAATTGTCGAAGCAGTTGCAGTTCGGCCGGGGTGATCTCTGACCCCGTGGCTGTGGCTATGCGGGCCTTGGAAACGCAGGTCAAGTTCTGCGGGAGCAGGTAGCTCACCTTCTTGCAGCCATTGCTTGGACTGGGCTGCAAGACCACAGTCAAAGCTTCGATTGCCAGGGAAAGGTCCCCGGTCATCGGCACCACCAACACTGTGGGGTAAGTCGGATCGAAAAGGCCTGTGTCCTGCACCACGACTGCCGGCCTGACCTTGTTGGGCTCTGGGGGCTGGGGATCCTGGGCGGGATCCCTTGGATCCTTGCGCCAGTCGACAGTGACAATCTGACCGGCCTTGAGGTCCACGCTGGTGTTCAGCGACTAATGGGCTCAGGGCTGGTCCAGGCATCGATGAAGGCGTCTGCCTCAGGATCAGCTGCAATGTGAGCGGCGACGGCCTTGCTCTGTGATCTGATGCGGGCCCGCAGGGCATCCATGGCATTGACCGAGCTGCTCACCTGCACAACATGTCTGCCACCTCGCTGCCGGCGAAGTATGGAGAAAGCAGCCTCAGCCTCCTGAATCACTTGATCGCCTGGGGGCATCACGTTGCAGACCCTCGTGAGTCGCGTGAATTGGGTCCCAATGCTAATCGCAGTTGCACCGTCGCGAGCACCACCCCTAAACCCCACAATCCGCCCGCTTACGGGCAACGATCTCGGGAGCCAGCCAAGCGCCGGTGCTCCCAGTGGCCCGCCAAAGGGTGAAGCGCAGGGCATCCCGAAGCAGCTTGCGGTGCTCGCTAGGGCTGGGGGTAGGCAAATCGGCCGGACCAACGCGAATGCCCTGGCTGCCGAGGGCAATGCGGGCAAGCACTACGGCGCGGGCGGTGTGATCGGGATCGGTGGCAATCCAGACGCGGCGGGGCCCGGGGGCGGGCTGGGCGCGAAGCCAGGCGGCCAGGGCGGTGATCTGGGTGGTGGTGTCGTAGCCCTGGAGCAGTTCGGGCAGGGGCTGTGGCGGCGGAGTGCTGCGGGGGCAGCGGATCAGCAGACGCTGCGGCGGCCGTGAACAACACCGGGACAGCAGCCAGGAGCTGGAGCCGCATTAGGCCGGGTGCAGTCAGCAGCAAGCCCGCAACACCATCGACCACACAGCCTCGGCGTAGCCGGACATTTGCTCGGGGGTGATGGTGGGATGCAGCAAAAACATCAAGCTGGTCTCCCCCAGCTCTCCGCCCACAGGCAACCGCTCAGCCGCCACATCATCGAAGCGGCCCACGGACTGACTGGAGCCGAGGGGCAATGAACAGAAAAAATCAAATCACGCTGGTGAACAAGACAGGCTCAGACCTCGGAACTCTTTTGCAGCAGGCGAACCAACATGCGGCGCTGGTGATCTTGGCCACCGAAGAACACAGCAAGCACCTGGATGTCCCGCTGCAGAGCGTGTGGCCGAAACCAATAGACCGCGCGATCGAGAGCCAGATGTCGAAGGCCAGGCATCAGATCATCGTGCGATTCTCCGCGCCAAGGAGCGGTGGCTAACCGTTCAGCGGCAGCAATAATGGCCTCGATGCGCGCTTGTGCGTGTCGATTAGCCTCGGCCGGTGATTCCCCAAAACCACAGTAGGCCTGAGTGAGGTACTCAGTGATCAGCAACAGATCGTTGATGGACTCTCCGGCGAAGACAACCGTCCATGGAGCCTCGCTCATCGGGGCTGCGCCGCCAACTTGGCCCGCAGTTGATCGGCAGAGATGAAGGCCCCATTCGCGCGCTGCTGAAGCAAGACCTGCAAAGCCGCTCGATCGGCTTGGGCATCAGCCTCCTGCTGCTGCAGCAGCTCAAGGCCCTGCTGCAGCACAGCACTCACCGACGGGAAGCGACCAGCGCCCACCAAGGCCTTGGCAAAAGCATGCTGATCCTCGCGGAGAGACACGGAACTCTTGACGACCACGAGAACAGCACCCACAAGCACAACCTAGTGTGACTGAGTAACACCAGATCGTCAAGGGTCCTGGCCCTTGCTCTCGAGCCACCCCGCCGCAGCCAAGACCTGGGCCACGCTGCAGCCGCAACAACTTGCGAGCGGCTTTCACGAGGCCGCTGGCTTGAAGCGCCACAGACACCACACCCGCGGCCAGAAAGCCGCGTTGGCAGCTACCCCTACACCCCGCAATCCGCCCGTTTACGGGCAAGAACCTCAGGCGCCAGCCAAGCGCCGGTGCTCCCAGTGGCGCGCCAAAGCGTGAGGCGCAGGGCATCCCGAAGCAGCTTGCGGTGCTCGCTAGGGCTGGGGGTAGGCAAATCGGTCGGGCCAACGCGAATGCCCTGGCTGCCAAGGGCTATGCGGGCGAGGACTACGGCGCGGGCGGTGTGATCGGGATCGGTCGCAATCCACACCCGGGCACTGCGGGGCGGGGGCTGGTGGCGCAACCAGTGGGCGAGGGCGGTGATCTGGGTGGCGGTGTCGAAGCCCTGCAGCAGGTCGGGGCGATCGGGAGGCGCCGTAACCGGAAACCACAACGGCATCAGCCAGGGCCAGACGAGGCAGGCGCTGGAGTCGCATCAGGGCGGGCGCCGTCAGCGGCAGGCCCGCAACACCACCGAACGAACAGCCTCGGCATAGCCGGCCATCTGTTCAAGGGTGATGGTGGGATGCACCAAAAACATCAAGCTGGTCTCCCCAAGCTCGCGGGCCACCGGCAGACGCTCGACGGGTGCCAGACCAGCCTCCTGAAAACAACGCTCCAGGTAGATCTCGCTGCAGCTACCAGAGAGGGCGGGATAGCCGAGGGTCGCGATCTCGCTGAGGATGCGGTCGCGGCTCCAGCCTTCGGCCAGGGCTTCCGGCTTCACGAAGGCATAGAACTTGTACCCGGCGTGGCTGATGCCCTCCGGCGGCAGTGGCACACGCACGGCGAGGCAATCGGCCAGGGCTTCGGCGAGCAATAGGGCGTTGCGGGTGCGGGCGGCGGTCCACTTGGGCAGGCGCTGGAGCTGGATGCGGCCGATGGCGCTCTGCAGTTCGGTGAGGCGGAAGTTAGAGCCGAAACGCTCATGCAGCCAACGGAAGCCGGGGGGTTGTTCGCGCCCGTAGACCGCCTCGTGTGTTTTGCCGTGGTCTTTAAAAGCCCACATGGCATCCCGGAGATCGTCGCGATGGGTGGTCACCATGCCGCCTTCACCGGCGGTGGTGAGGATCTTGTCTTGGCAGAAGCTCGAGGCGGCTACATCGCCGAAGCTGCCGACGGACTGGTCTTGAATGCGGGCACTGCCTGGGCGCAGTCTTCGATCACGGCGATGCCGTGGGCGCGGGGATCAATCCCTCGGCAGCATCCGACGCACCGGGCGATAGCTCCAGGGGGGCAAAGCGGGTTTCACCGCAACGGAGCACTTCGCCAGGCCCCAAGCAGGCGAGCGGAGCGAGGCGGGAGCCGCCAGCCATGGCGGCGTTGACGCCGAGTTGGCTGTAGGCGCCGCAGTTGGCGTCGTGATCCACTACGGCGCCGCTATTCACAAGCACACCGGCGTGGAGAGAGGCGTTGGCATTCACCACAGCGCCGGCCAGCACCACAGACCCATGGCGGATCTGGGCTGTTGCGCTCACGCTTGCTCGTGGATGTAGCACCACACCGAGAGGGGCCGCCACCTGCTCCAACACCTGCTGCCAGGTCTGGCGCAGCGCTGGGTTGCCGATGGCCACCACCACTTGGTCTGGTGGGGCTTGATCGGAAGCGGCAAACAACCGATGCAGCTCCCAGGCCAGAGACAGTGCTCCAAGCACAGGCGTTCCATTCACCAAGGTGCCGACAGGCTGGCCGTCATCGAGGAAGCCCACCACATGATGGCCATTGGCGGCGATGGCATCGGCCACAGAGCGACCATGACCGCCGGCGCCAAGGATCAACCAACGCTGGGCCATCAGCTGCGAGATGCCTCGGCAAAGGGAACAGCCACCAGTTGATCCAGCCAGATGCCGATCAGCAGCTCAAGGGCGGCAAGGGTGATGACCCAAGGCAGACCACCCCAGAGGAGAGAGATAGCGAGAACAACGGTGGCCGCGATGTAGAGGCTGGAGACGCGGGCATGGGGCCAGCCGGCTTGGTGCAGGCGCTGAAAGAGATGCAGGCGATGGGCCTGAAACACCCGCTGGCCGGCCAGCATTCGCCGCGGCACGCAAAGGCAGGCGTCGCCGAGAAGCGGGGTGGCCACCAACAGCAAAGCCAGCGCTTCAGGCCACCTGGACGCCTGAAGTACGAGCACAGAAAACACGGCACCGAGAAAGGTGCTGCCCACATCGCCCATAAACACCTTGGCGGGGCTCCAGTTCCACAGCAAAACCCCCAGCAAGGAACCCACCAAGGCCCAGATGGGCCAGGGCGCAGATAGCTGGATCGCCGCCGCAGTCATGGCGACAGCCATGCAACCAGCCACCAGGCCATCCAGGCCGTCCATGAAATTGGTGAAGTTGATCACAGCGGTGACGGCAATCACCAACAACGCCAGCAGGGGCAGCAAACCGACGGACGGAGCCACCAGCGGGCTCGCAAGGACCACCACCAGAGCGGTGGCGAGCTGTACGCCGTAGCGCCAACTGGCGGGAAGGCTGTGTCGATCGTCGAGAAAGCCGACCAAGGCGAGGGGTAACGCCAGCAAAGGGGCAACAAGCAGGGGCAACGGCGCCGAAGCGGAGCTGGACCTGACCAACCAAGCCATAAGACTGCCTACTGAGGCAACCAACACAAAGGCCACACCTCCACCGCGGGGGGTGGGCTGGTGGTGGGAGCTGCGGGGGTTGGGTTGATCGAGCAGGCGCCGGCGCAGCAGTGGGATCAAGGCGGCAAGAAGTAGCCAGGAAGATACGCCTGCGATGGAAATCGCCAGAGCGGCACTAGTTAGGGACAACGACATGGCCGCAGCATCAACGGAAAGGCATATTCAGTATTTACGGAAAACTTCAGCGGATGGCCAATCGAGCGCCTGGCAAAGCGCATCGAGCACAGAGACAGTCTGGGTTATTCTCGATTTTAGCGAAGCCAAACGGGCACATACATGGGCTGAGTGCATCCCGTTGGATGAGATCAGCCAGCTTGATCAAACGGCTGCAAACAGAGAATTTCCTAGCAATTCGCAGAAGGCAAACATTATTTCAGGGCGCCCAACAAGGACACCCACGCCGAAGACAAATGGATCAATTCGAGTCGAGCATGGGCTTCAATCGACCGCCGAAACGGTCCTCAAAGTCAATATACACCACATATACCAAGATTAGCCACACAGCTGCACATGCAACCCACTCAATAAGCATCGCCCAGAGACAACCGATAAAACAAGATCCGCAAAAACGAGAGAGAAGCAAAGAGACAATAAAATAGCAAAAACATGCTACTGAATCAAACCAGTGGCCAAGCCTGGATCGCCCTTGGAACGAGGAGCGCAGACAGCCATAGTTGCCAATGAACACTTAAAAACAAGGGGATAAAGCAAGAACAAAGCAATAGGCGAAAGAAAATGATCGCTAAACAAAGAAGAGACAATGACTGAGCCTAGCACACTCAAGTCAACCGAAAGGAAATATCGACGAGAAACAGAAAAAAGAAAGTAGCAAAGAGATAAGAAGCCGATTATGCCATAGGAAGTAATGAATGAAATAAGAGCTGAATG
>JBIKWZ010000050.1:0-15671 GCA_044356035.1 Cyanobium sp.
CCGAGTTGGCAGACAGCCTGAATCGAAAAGCCAAAAAGGATGCTTATTTCCAGGCTATAAAAGTGGGTGCGTAGCTGTGTGATGCAACAGGAAAATAGTAATAAAAATAAGCTTGCGTGAAGTGTCACTTTTGTTGGCTTTGCCTGCAGACGTTGACGTGTTAGTAAATCCACACAAGCAGACCCTGTAAAAACAGCAACTCGCATAAATAATCACTGCCCGTAGTGCTTACTCGGTGGATTGAGAAGCGACAGCTGCGAGCAACTAACAGAAGAGAAGTGCTGGATGCCGAAGGGTGTGCCAGTGCTTCTGCGTGAGAAGAAACAGGAGAAACTCAAATGACCCAGATGCAAACAGAAGACCGCCAACAAGCCCAACGGCTGAAACGGAATATCAAACGCCTCATCCACGACCAGCTCCACAGCATCAACCCCTGGTGGCTCATCAGCTTTCACTACCGAGACCACCACAGCAAGGAACACCAGCTACTGGATGATGTTGCAGACCTGAAACGAAAACTGCATCGCATCATCTATAAGAGCCGTGACCGCTCCATCAAGGGTGCTGGTGAATATCCATACCCGAAGATGCTGTTTTTCCACGAAACCAGCCACCAGGGCACAGGTCAGTTTCATACGCACCTAATCGTGGAAAAGCTGCCAACGAGCCTAAATACCCAATATGAGATGGAAACCCTGTTTCATAAGCGACTGCCCCATAAGGTCAAGGCGTTGTCTAAATGGAAATCCATTGATATTCAACGCATCAACCCCGATGAGCCCGACTACAGACGCATCAGCAGCTACTTGGGAAAGCAGACCAACCTGGAGCTGATTGCCCTTGACCCATTCAACAGCGACCTATCACCCAGAAAGAAATGAGAAGAAATCAACTCACCATCACCTACCCAGAAGGCGACGCCCAGCAACTCCATCAGGCACTGCTGCTATTGAAGAGAAGCCGCTGCCTGAATATCTCAGCATTTTGTAGAGAAGCGATTGCCGAGAAACTGGAGCGTCTGGAGGCACTCAAATGAAGACCGTCACCATTCGCCTGCCTGATGTGGAGGCAGCGATGCTGGTGGAGGTGCAGAAAAAGAATAAGGCATTCAAGGATCTGCAGCAGCTGTTGATCCAGCAGATCCGCCAGGAATACCACAAGACCTCTGGTGGTTCAGTTAGGTAGAAGATCAATACTGCTGGTATGATTTTTCTTCTACGAAGGCAGAACCATAGGTGGTGTTGATTTCTTTTTTGATGGCTGACCGCTGATCGTTCTGTTGATAGACCGATCGTGCTATCCCAATGAAGGTTTCGCCAAAGCTCTTCTGCCGCTCCTGATCCCGAATATCGTCTTCTATCTGCCAGAGGTCTTGATTGACTTCCTTGAGGCGTTGGATGAGCGTGGTGTCAATGTTGAGGTGGAGATTGTTGAGTGTGGTTTCAAGAGCCGCTAGCTCTTTCTTGACATTCCCCAGAGCGGTGCCTTGAAGATGCTGGGTCTTGATCTGGAGGATGGTGATCTTGTCAATGAGTTCGCCCAGGGAGATAGGGGCTTGAATGTCTTGGATCGGTTCTGGCTTGATTGAAGGCTGAGGAGCTGCAGCTGCTTGAGTGGGCACTGAACCATCCCCAAAATGCTCCTGAAGTGCCTCTGCCACCTGCTCCATCACCTCATTCCAGTCGCCCCGCTCTCTCTGGCGGAACAGCCGCATAGAGGGATACCAGAAGGTGGTGTCTCCTTCTAGCCCCTATCGCCATTCAGGCACCTTCTTGAGTAGTAGCCAAGTTGTCTTGCCCATCCCTCCTGCTAGGTGGGCTACAGCGGTGTCGCTGGTAATGACCACATCACAGTTGGCGATGATCGCTGACGTTTCCAAGAAGTCCCAAGTCTCATCCACCTGCGGCTGACAGCTGACAAAACGATCTTTGAAGGAACAGTTTTCTAGTTGCTCACTTCCAAACCCCTTTTGAAGCGAGAGGAGTGAGATATTAGTGAGCTGAGCGATGGGTGCAAAAGTCTCCAGCGGAAGTGATCGACCTTTGCTGTTTGCTTTCTCATGACTTGGATTGCCCTGCCAGTTGATGCCAATGATGGGTCGTTTCTCGCTGGAAAGAATGCCACTCCACTTAGAAGCGAGTTCGTTAGTTGTCTTTATGTAAGGCTCGGTGATGATGGGATTGCCTGGGTTGACCTCCAAGTGACGAGGAATAGATAAAAGAGGTATCCAATGCCCATCAGTGACATGATTAGCTTGCTTAGGAGTGAGAGGTAATGGGTCAATGCCTGATGCTTGAATCAGAGTGTGCAGCTTTGGTGGAGCGCATAATGAGATAGATGCCCCTTGTGCTCGTAAGATGGTTGCATATCGCATAAACTGCAAGGTGTCTCCAAGTCCTTGTTCGCTAACCAAAAGTATCTGGATTCCTTCTATCTGCTCTTCCCCGCTCCATTGTCTGCAAGAGGGGTTTGCATCGAGCATGGATTCATTTTTCTTGCATTGAAAGCGGGATTCATATCTTGCCCAGCCTGTCTTGTAATCGCCAACCTGCATCTCTGCCATTGACAGGTTGTTGTTAGCTTCTGGGATGTTGGGCTCGAGTTCAAGAGCAGTGTTGTAGGAGGCAATGGCAGCATCGAGGTCACCCTGCTCCTGGAGAGCATTGCCCAGGTTGTTGTGAGCGTCTGGGTAGTTGGGCTTGAGTTGAAGAGCAGTGTTGTAGGAGGCAATGGCAGCATCTAGGTCGCCCTGCTCCTGGAAAGCTACGCCCAGGTTGTTGTGAGCATCTGGGTAGTTGGGCTTGAGTTGAAGAGCAGTGTTGTAGGAAGCAATGGCAGCGTCTAGGTCACCCTGCTCCTGGAGAGTATTGCCCAGGTTGTTGTGAGCATCTGGGTAGTTGGGCTTGAGTTGAAGAGCAGTGTTGTAGGAAGCAATGGCAGCGTCTAGGTCACCCTGCTCCTGGAGAGCAACGCCCAGGTTGTAGTGAACCTCTGGGATGTTGGGCTTGAGTTGAAGAGCAGTGTTGTAGGAAGCAATGGCAGCACCAAGGTCGCCCTGCTCTTTGAGAGTATTGCCTAGGTTGTTGTGAGCGTCTGGGTAGTTTGGATTAAGTTGAAGAGCAGTGTTGTAGGAGGCAATGGCAGCACCAAGGTCGCCCTGCTCTTTGAGAGTATTGCCTAGGTTGTTGTGAGCGTCTGGGTAGTTTGGATTAAGTTGAAGAGCAGTGTTGTAGGAGGCAATGGCAGCGTCTAGGTCGCCCTGCTCCTTGAGAGCAACTCCCAGGTTGTTGTGAGCGTCTGGGTAGTTGGGCTTGAGTTGAAGCGTTTTCCTGAGCAGTTCTACGAGTTCGTCAAATCTCCCCTGCATTCCGCAGATAGCCCCAAGATTTCCATAGACAATGTGATTTCTTGTTCCAGCGGCAATCAGCTCTCTATAAATCGCTTCTGCTTCTTGCGGCTTGCCCTGGTCGATCAGTGCAACAGCCTGTTGTTCCTTGGCGGCGTGATCCGCAGAACTCTTGGTGATCTGCTGCTTGGGGGCTGCTGTTTGCTTGGCGGCTGAGAACCCACTGCCACTCCGTTTGGGTTTGCCCACGCCGCACCAACTGCTTTCCGCCAATCTAAGAAAGCCCTATCCCCCAAGCCATTCCCATAGCCACCACGACCACCCAGCAACTCCCCCACGCCTTCTTCGCCCGCCCCGCCGAGCAGGTTGCCCCCGAGCTCATCGGCTGCCTGCTGGTGAAACGCCAAGCTTCAGGCGAGCTGCTGTGGGGCGTGATTGTGGAAACGGAGGCGTATTCCCAGGGCGAGCCCGCCTGCCGCGGCTATCGCCGCCCCTCCCCCAGCAACGAAACGCTGTTTGGGGAGCCTGGGCGGTTTTATGTGGTTGAGACCAGGGCAATTGCAGCTACCTTTTTCACTTGATTTGCACCAAATCAAATCTCTGATTACTGGTATCAAGTAGCAGTGAAATTTAGAAGAGCCAACGACATCCGTGATGGCGATTGGGAGCGAAGTATTTGGTAGTTGCGTTGGGGGAATAGATGTATCAGTAGGAATGGAGAATAGAGGTGTCTGGCTGCGGGTTGAATTGCTTGAGATTTATTGTGGCAGGCAAAGCGGCTTGGGATTGGCGGTGGAGGTGGGTGATGGTGCCAGGTATTGGAGGGCGTTTTAGGTGCTTTAGGAGTGATTGAAGAAGTAAAAGCCCCTGTGTTGGCAGGGGCTTGTGAGTTAAACTGCACATACATTGCTATAATGCCTGCGAGTCGATTAATTTACCCTCCTACAATAACTCTCGTGGCTAGTATCCTGAATTTTCCTGTCTTGGGTAGTCATCCCTCCAGCTACCCAACTAAGCTCCTCATCGCTCAGTTCCACCAAGGTCTGTTTTGCCTGATACTTGAGCCAATCTGCCTTACTCAAATCAAACCCAGCCTCCTTCGCCAGTGCCACAGCGGCATCAAGGTCTCCAGCCCCTTCAAGCTTCTCCCTAAGTCCAGCATCGTCCTTGAGCTTGGCAAGCAGTGCTGAGAGTTGCTCTTCTGACATCGCTTGCCTTGGCGTAGTGGGCTTTCACCATCATCACCCATCCTCCAGCGTGCGACCTCACCAAGCCAAACCCATAGCCACCACGCCCTCCCAGCACCTCCCCCACTCCTTCTTCGCCCGCCCTGCCGAGCAGGTTGCCCCTGAGTTCATCTGCTGCCTGCCACGGCTATCGCCGCCGCTCCCCCAGCAACGAAACCCTGTTTGGTGAGCCTGGGCGGTTCTATGTGTATGTGAGCTATGGCATCCACCACTGCGTCAAGGTGGTGGCGGCTGCGCTGGCGCCGATAGACAAGTGCGCCGACTGACTGGAAGCGCCGGGCTGGGCGTGCATCGCAGAACTGGCCAACGCATCGTTGGACTGCGCCAGATGGGTGACGCTCTCGGTGGTAAAAAGTTGGCTGGCTTGCCAATGGCCCGCTTGACAGTCCAAGGCACCCTGTTGCGCCGGTCAATTAAGCAAATGATGCAACACCATCGGCATTAACAATGACGATGCCATCAGAGTAACTAAATATGCCGTCATCGACACCACCAATTTGTTCAAACTGGCTTGCATTCATAGATGCTCCGCCAGAATCAATGGTAGAGCCAGAAATTGCATAAATGCCTTCGCCCAATAAGAATTTGTCAGTGCCAGTACCGCCATAGAAATTCCCAGTGCCGAAGCCTGTAAGAGTGTCGTTGCCAGTTCCTAGGTAAATTGATCCATTACCCGAAAACCCGCCAACAATTGCGCTCAAGTGTCGTTGCCGGTGCCTGCGTTAATCGTGCCGGTGTTGTAGATGCCGATGCCGGCGTCGATATACCAACCGGCTATGGAGAAAGCGGCGTTATCGCGATTGTTAAAAGCAATTAGTGCTAGATTCCATGTCATAGAGTTTTCAAGGAGGTTTAATAATTTCACAAGATTAGCCATTGTCCCAGCCTGCTGGCGCTGGCACCGTGGGCCAGGTGTCGAGGGTGATGTTCCACAAGTCCGGATCACCTAATGCAATGCAGTGGGAGGCAATTGCTGCCAGGAAAATAAATGATCTCCGGTCTTCACCGGGGGCAATGGGAGTTCATAAAGGGGGCTTCACAGTTGACGCCAGGATGCGGCGGCACCTTCGTCCATCTGGTCCCAAGTGGCATCCCCCCTGCTGATCCGCCCCTATGAGCCGGCCGACTGGCCAGCGGTATGGGAGCTGCTGGAGCCGGTGTTCCGCGCCGGTGAGACCTTTCCCCACGACCCGGCCATCAGCGAGTCAGAAGCCCAGCTCGCCTGGGTGGAACAGAACCAGGCGGTGATGATCGCCGTGGATGGGTCAGGGGCCCTCGTGGGCACCTATTACCTCAGGCACAATTCCCTCTGCCTTGGTGCCCATGTGGCCAATGCCAGCACTCGCTGCAGGCGCCCCGGCGGCTGGGGTTTCGGGCGATACAGTTCAACCTGGTGGTGAGCACCAACACCGCCGGCATCCGTTGCTGGCAGCGCAACGGCTTTCAGGTCATCGGCACTCTGCCGGGAGCGTTTCGCCACAGGCAGTTGGCTTACGTCGATGCCTTAGTGATGATCAAGGTGCTTGTGGAGGGACTGGCCCCATGAAGGTGGTGCCGCTGCGGCTGCAGCCCGGAGACGATCTCCGTCAGGCGCTGGAAACCTGGATGGGCGAGCAGGAGGAGCAGGCCGGATGGGTGATCAGCGGTATCGGCAGCCTCTCGGTGGTGGAGCTGCGCTTCGCGGGAGCGGCGGCGGCCACAACCATCCACGGCGAGCTGGAGATCCTCAGCCTTTCCGGCACCCTTTCGCCCGATGGCGCCCACCTCCACATCGCAGTGGCCGACAGCAAAGGTACCCTGATGGGTGGTCACCTCTGCTCCGGCTCGCTGGTGCGCACCACCGCCGAGCTCGTAATCGGTCTGCTGCCGGAGTGGCGCTTCTGGCGGGCCCTGGATCCGGCCACCGGCTATGCCGAGCTGCGAATCACTCCTCGGGCTCCGGTTTGAGGGGCGGCAACCGTCGCTCCACCTGCAGAAACACCAGCCAGGCCCAGCTGCTCCAGGCAGAAGGTCTCTGGTACGTGCTTCAGCGGCTCTTGACGCAGTAGACGCCGGATGAATACCACCCCAGCGGGCATCCCTTGCCGCTCTTCTGGATCGCTTCCCGCTCGTTACTGGGGCTGCTGAGGCAGTAGTTGCCAGAGGAATAAAACCCCAGCGGGCAGCCAGCCCCACTTTTCTAATTGGCGCCGCGGGTGTTGCCCCCGGAGCTGGGCACGCAGTAGCCGATTGCAACCCATCATCTTTTAATGCATAGGTACAGATTGGCGTGAATCAGCCAGCTGCACCCAAGTCATGCAGGATCAGCATGAAAAGGCTGCCGGTGCAAACTCCGGCAATGTCTAAAACGTTTCTGCTGGGTGTGGTTGTATTAACGGCTTGGCCTGGCCTGCATCGATGCCTACGAGACGGCCCAAAGCCCATACGGCCAGCAGGCCCGCAGGTATTTGCAGCAGCGCCTACCGATCGGCAGGGAAGTAATCCTCAACATCAAAACCACCGATCGATATGGCCGCACGGTTGCTGAGGTGATCTGCAAGACCAACATCAACCTGGCATTGGTGGAAGACGGCCAGGCCTTTGCCCAACGCCAGTACCTGAGCGGCTGTGATGCCAAGGCTTATCAAGAGCAGAAGAGCGTGCCAGTCGTGCACTCCAAAGGGTTTGGCAGGTGAAAGGCGGCATCACCCGGCCTTGGGACTTCCGGCGAGGTCGCCGCTTAGCGGTAATCCCAGATGGCACAACACCAGGCGGCCACCAGCCGCTGCCGCCCTCGTCATAGGCCAGCTCCACCATCGGATCGGAATTGAGGGACTCGGGAGCCAGGTTAAGCACCGTGGCACCGGTCTCTGGGCTGATCAGGTCCCGCCAGAGGGGCAATCAGCACAACGCTGGGCTTGTCGAGCGCCTCCACCGCAGCCACGGGTCCCAGCTCCAGCGCTCGGCCGTAGCAGAATCACGAGACCCCTGTCGCCAGACCGGAGAGGGCGAGAGCGCCCAAACTGAGTGCGGGCAGCTGAAGCAGCTCCTGCCAATCGAGCCGGCCACCTACCAGCACTACCAGAGCCAACACAATCGCCACTGCCAAGGAGCGGAACAGGGTGGCCATTCCCGCATCCACCCCCTGCACGCCCACCTTGATCAAGAGAGCGGTGACGGCTGCAGAGAGGGCGGCCGCTAAGGCCCACAGCTGCCAGTTCTGCAAGTGGCGTATTTATTAAGGAGCTGTGACAAAAGGCTATCCTCACAGCCAAGGGTTCTGGCTGGGGGAAAGGCTTAGGAGTTCTCCAGGCGCTTCACGATGAAGGCCATCAAACCAAGCGAACCTGCCAGACCAACCAATAGGGCGATCGTCATTTACAGCCAAAGATCTGAGGGCTTTAATTATCTCCTCTGCAGACTCGGATAACGCCGGTGGCTAGTCGCTGGCATGCAAGGGCCAGACCTAGCCCCCTCCATAGGCTGTCCCCTGCTCTGCCCTGTGAAGCTCCCTTCGCCAAAGTGCCGCCTCTAGAGGACGACAGCCTCATAGATCCGGCCGGTGGGCCCCCAGATCGATCTAGAGCCCTGGCTGGGGGTGCGGGCGGCAATCGCCAGCGCCCAGGTCAACCCCGCCTACCAGCGGGTAAGGTGCAGCCGGTGAAGGCCCTACCTGGAAACACAACGCCATTCACCTGGGCAGGCGAGACCCTGGAGTTGCGGGCAGAACGGGCGGTGTGGGACCCCCAGCGCCGAACCTTATTAGTGGCGGATTTGCATCTGGGTAAGGCGGAAAGCTTCCAGGCCCACGGCATTCCCCTGCCCAGCGATGGCGACGGCGAGACCCTCAATGGGCTGCTGGAGTTAGCCCATCAGCTGCAGCCCCAGCAGGTGGTGGTGCTGGGAGACCTGATCCACAGCCGCTTAGGACTCACCGGCGAACTCCGGGCCAAACTGGCGGCCCTACCGGAGCTGCTGGGCTGCCCGCTGCGCCTGATCGGCGGCAACCACGAGCAGGGCAGCTGGATCGAGGGGCTGCCGCAGGAGCCATCCCAAGCCCTAGGCCCCTGGTGGCTGAGCCACATTCCAGAGCCCCGGGCGGGCCTGCTCAACCTCTGTGGCCACCTGCATCCAGTGGCGGTGGTGGGCCGGGGTGCCGATCGGCTGCGGCTGCCCTGCTTCAGCTACTGCGAAACCAGTGAGCGGCTAGCCCTGCCCGCCTACGGCCGCTTGACCGGAGGCCATCCCTGCTCCCCAGGGGAACGGATCTGGCTGGTGGCAGAGGGGGCCATCGTTGCGTGGCATCAGGGCTCAAGGCAGCTGGCCCGGCACTGATCGGCTGATACTCCTGCCTTAACCCGCTGCCGCCAGGGCCCGCACCACATCGCCGCGGGTCAATACGCCCACGGGCCGGCGGGCCTGATCGAGCACAAACAACCGCTGGGTGCTGCGCTCATGCAGCAGGCCCGCAGCTGCCGGCAGGGGCAGCTCGGCGCTGCAGCTATGGGGATGCTTGCCCATCACCTCGCCCACGGTGCTGCCGAGCACCTGGTGCACCTCCTTGTCCCAGTTGAGTGGATTGCGCAGGTAGATCACCGCATCGAGCAGCATCACGTAGGGGCCGGGCTGGAAGCCGCTCTCGCGCACCATCAGGTCTTGCTCGCTGAGCTCGCCCACCAGGGCGCCAGTGCCATCCACCACCGGCAAACCGCTGATGTGGTGCTCGCTCATCAGCTTCACGGCATCCTGCAGGGGACTGTCCGCTGTGACACTCAACACCGGTGCAGACATCACGGCGGAAACCAGCTGTTGCACCACGGGCCAAACAAGACGACTGGAGCCATTCTGGGGCCGAGCACGGCAGACACCATGGCGACGCAACGGATACGCCAACTGGCCGACGGCCTCACCGTGGCCCGGGCCGTGCTGGGACTACCGCTGATCGTTGCCCTGGCGGGAGGCCAACCAGCCCTGGCCTGGTGGCTACTGCTACTGGGCGGCCTGAGCGACTGGGCCGATGGCGCCCTGGCCCGCCGGGCCGGCGGCGGCTCAGTGTGGGGCGCCCGCCTCGATCCACTCACCGACAAAATCCTGATCAGCGCGCCGCTGCTGTGGCTTGGAGCGGAGGGAATCCTGCCCCTGTGGGCGATCTGGCTGCTGCTGGCCCGGGAACTACTTATCTCTGGCTGGCGCGCCGCTGAAGTAAGTGGCGGCCCGGCCTCCTTGGCCGGCAAGCTCAAAACGATCCTGCAATTCGCCAGCCTGCTGCTGCTGCTCTGGCCCAACGGCTGGGGTTACGGACTGGCGGCGGCATTTCAGAGCGCGGGGTGGTGGCTGTTCTGGCCCTCGCTGCTGCTGGCGCTGAGCTCCGCCTGGGGCTACCTACGCAAGCCCTAAAGCAGTGAGCTCCTCGCTGAGCTGCCAGAGCCGCTGGCGCTGATCGGCATCGAGGGCGGCGGGGGCAATGCGCACCTCGGTGGGCCAGCCCCGCATGCCACCAAACTCGTTTGGTCCGTAGTGGCCTCCTGGGGTGGCTTCGGGTGCGGTGGCGGCAAACAACTGGGGCAACGCTCCCATGGCCGCGCTCTGCAGCAGCGGGCCCATCAGCCGGTAGGCCAGGGGTTCAAACCACGATCCATTGGCAGCCACCGAGGCCAGCTGAAGGTTGGTGCGGGCAAAACCCGGATGGGCCGCCAGGGACAGCACCGCCTGGCCCTGATCCCGCAGCCGCTGCTGCAGCTCTAGGGCAAACATCACATTGGCGAGCTTGCTCTGGCCGTAGGCAGCCCAACGGTCGTAGCGGCGCTCGCCCTGCAGGTCGTCGAAAGCAATTCGGCCGAAATACTGGGCCCCTGAGGTCACGCTCACCACCCGCGCATCCAGGCGGTCTGATAGCAGCGGCAGCAGGGCCAGGGTGAGGGCGAAATGGCCCAGGTGGTTCACGCCCAGCTGCATCTCGAAGCCGTCGGGGGTGAGCTGCCGCGGCAGGGCCATCAGGCCGGCGTTGTTGATCAGCAGATCCAGCCGGCCGTAGCGATCGGCCAATTCCGCAGCGGCACGGCGCACGCAAGCCAAGCTGGCCAGATCAAGCTCAAGCAGCTCAACGGCACCACCCCCGCTAGCGGCCGCTGCCGACAATTCATCCTTGGCCAGCTCTGCCCGGGGCAGGCTGCGGCAACCGAGCACCACTGTGGCGCCCTTTGCCACTAGCGCCCGAGCCGTTTCCAGTCCCAGGCCGCTGTTGGCGCCGGTGATCAGGGCCAAGCGTCCGGCCTGATCGGGAATCGAGTCGGTAGTCCAGTTCATGGCAGGAGCCTATGGAAATAGGCCTCACACCTGCGGCAAAGGAGCTCAGCCGATCAAGGCCTCGTCTGCGGAGAAATCGGGGCTGGTGGGAGTCCGCAGGGCGTAGTCGTTTTTGTAGCTGTCGGCGATGGTTGCCTCAAGGTCAAAGGCCGGCTCCCAGGCCAGTTCGCGCCGCACCCGGGTGGTGTCGGTGAGGAAGTGGGCTAGGCGCAGCGGAAAGGCCTTGCGGGCTTTCTTATCGAGAGCAGCGGGATCGAAGCTGCGGATTTCCACAGAATCTGGCTCCTTGCCAGCCGCCCGGGCCGCTGCCTGCACCAAGCCAAGGAAGGTGACGCCCTGGCTGCCGGTGCAGTTGTAGATGCGGTTGGCGGCGGCATCCACCTCGATGCAGCGAGCCATGGCGGCGGCTAGGTCTGCCACATGGCCCAGCTGGGTGATCGTGCTGCCATCACCGGGCAGGGGCACGGGCCGGCCATGCACGATGCGATCAAAAAACCAGCTCTCCACAGGGTTGTAGTTCCCCGGCCCCACGATGTAGGTGGGCCGAAAGCTGGTGAATGCGATGCCCTCGCTGCGCAGCCAGGCTTCGGTTTCGGCCTTGCCGGCATGGCGGCTGGCCGGATCAACGGGGCTGTTTTCATCGAGGGGCCAGAGCTCGCTGTCGGCGTAAACGCCGGCCGAGCTCACATAAACAAAGCGATGGGCCGGAGGCCCGGTGCGCTCGATCACAGCGCGGGAATCCTCAAGGCTGCGGCCCGAGCTATCGACGATCACATCAAAACTGCGACCCACCAGCGGCTCCAGCCCCCCAGCAGTGCTGCGGTCGCCGATCAGGTGCTCCACCCCAGCCGGCGCTGGCTTGTTGCCACGGGTAAACAAGGTGAGGGCATGGCCTTCAGCCTGCAGCCGCTCCACCAGCGGTTTGCCCACGAAGCGAGTGCCGCCCATCACCAGGATGTTCATGCTGCTGCCCACGGGGCCGCGAAACTGGGCGTCATTCAAACCCCCGGCCAGCAGAGGCGGTTACTCCACCACCGTTATGCCCGTGTCGATCCGCTCGATCGGTGGCGCCGCCAGCGTCTGCTGCCAAAGGGACAAGATCGACCAGTAGCCCTGGGCCCTCGGCTTGGTCGCCACGCTGGAGTTCACCACGCCGCTGCGGATTTGGCCCACCAGCTCGGGCAGATCATCGATGCCGACCGCCTGCACACGACCCTGGGCCCCCAGGCTGGCGATGGCACGGCCGATGCCGATCGGCCCGCTGGCGTCGCTAGCCACCCAGCCCCGCAGCGCCGGATGGGCTTTCATCGTCGCTAGAGCCTGCTGCTCGGCGGTGGCGATGGAGTCCTGATCGCTGGGGGTGGCAACCACCTGGATGCCGGGAAAGCGGCGGAATACCTCCTGATGGCAGAGAAATCGGATCGCGTGGTTTGGCGCCGTGGGAACGCCCTGCATGATTGCCACCTCACCGCGACCTCCCAGCAGCTTCACCAGGCGCTCAGAGGCAATCTGGGCCTGCTTGCAGTAGTCGTTGCCCACGCTGGTGATCGGCAAGCCGGCCGGTGCTTCGGAATCGAAAATCGCCAGCTGAATCCCCTCAGCCCGAGCACGGACAAGCAGGGAAGTTAGGCGGCTGGCATCGAGCAGATCGATGAAAATTCCATCGGCCTTGGAATTGATGGCCCGGCTGAGGATCGCCTGTTGCTGCTCCACCGTGGCCTGGGCCGGGGGCTGGTAGTCCACGGTCACAGGCCGGCCGGTCTGGCTGGTAATCATGCGAGCCGCCGCCAAGGCCCCCAGTCGCACCTCCTCAAACCAGGGGTGACTGACCTTCGGAACCAGCACAAAACGCAGCGCCGTTTTGGCCGGTTCCGCCCTAACGGGCATCAACATCGCTCCTGCAGCAACGCCTAAGCAGGCGAAAACCCTGACGGCACTCCTGCCGATTCCGCCTGCAAAGGAGGCTTGTCGAAGTCGGGCCATAGGGCGCACAAATGGGTTTCTAATTTTGGCTGCCAAGACGGCCCCGTAAACCACACTTTGGTTCTGGTTTGCCCCTTTCAGTGATGCGTCTGGCCAAGGCCTATACCGCCCAGCCCGCCACCATCACGTTGTGGCCCGCCGGCAGCCGCGGCTATCGCCACTTCTCCCTGCTGGGGGAGCAGGGCCAGGGCGCGGAACGGGCCGTGGAACTCCAGGCGGTGCTGGAGCGGGGCTTTCGGCTGGTGGTGCCGCTACGGGAGCTGCGCAACCGGCAGCTCTGGCAGCCTGGCTGGCAGCAATTGCCTCCAGCAGCCATGCAGATAATTCCCGCCATCGACCTGCTCGATGGCCACTGCGTGCGGCTGCACCAGGGCGACTACGACCAGGTAACACGCTTCTCCGACGACCCAGTGGCCCAGGCCCTCAGCTGGCAGCAGCAGGGAGCCAGGCGGCTGCACCTGGTGGATCTAGATGGCGCACGCAGCGGCCAACCAATCAACGATGCGGCCGTGAAGGCGATCACCACTGCCCTCAGCATCCCCGTGCAGCTGGGGGGTGGGGTGCGCAGCGCCGAACGGGCCGAGGAGCTGCTGAGCTTCGGACTGGATCGGGTCATCCTCGGCACCGTGGCTCTGGAGCAACCCGAATTAGTCGATGAGCTGGCATCCCGCTACCCCGGCCGGATCGTGGTGGGTATCGACGCCAAAAACGGCAAGGTGGCCACCCGCGGCTGGATCGAAGAGAGCAGCACCGAAGCCACCGCCCTAGCCCAGCGCTTCTGCGCCAGCGGCATCGCCGCAATCATCAGCACCGACATCGCCACAGACGGCACCCTGGCGGGCCCCAACCTCGAAGCCCTGCGGGCCATGGCCGAGGCCAGCGCCGTGCCGGTGATCGCCTCCGGCGGCATCGGCAACCTGGAGCACCTGCTATCGCTGCTGAGCCTGGCGCCCCTAGGGGTGGAGGGGGTGATCGTGGGCCGGGCCCTCTACGACGGCCGAGTGGATCTAGCTGAAGCCCTGCAGGCCATCGACGAGGGCCGCCTGCAGGATCCGACCAGTGCCTCGATGATGGCCTGAGTCTCCGCCCATCTCACCTTGACCGACGCCCTGGGAACGCGCGCCGTGCTGGCGGTGTTGGTGCCCTCCACAAACACCATGGTGGAACCGGATCTCGCCTCGCTTCAGCCCCCGGGGGTCACGAACCACACCTTCCGCTTCCCCTTCCCCGAGCTGCCCGCCAGCCCAGAGCGCCTCCTGGCCTTGATGGAGCCGGCCATCGCCATGGTGGGAGCCTGCGAACCGGATCACCTGGTGCTTGGTTATTCGCCGGAATACATGCCCCAGGCGGCGGCGGTAGCCCGCCATTTGAAAGCCAGCCTGGTGCAGGCCACAGGTTTGGCGGTCAGCACCGCCACCGAAGCGGTCAGCGCCGCCCTGAGGGCCCTCAACTGCACTCGAATAGGCATCGTTAATCCCTTCCCCGAGCAGGCCAACGCTGCGGTGCTCAACCACTTTCAGAGCGAGGGATTTGAGGTCCAAGCCATGGAGTGCCTGGCCTCCGCGCAAAAGGGCAAGGTGTTTTCGGCGCGAGTCAGCGCCGAGCGGATCCGGGCAGCCTTTCGTGCGGTGGACCACAGCAGCGTGGATTGCCTGTTGCAGGTGGGCACCAACTTGGTGGCTACCTCCCTGGTGGAGCAGCTGGAGCAGGAGCTGGGCAAACCGGTGGTTGCAGTCAACACCGCCACTTACTGGTACGCCTTGCAACAGTTAAATATTCACCAGCTCGGCTCAGGCAACGGCCGGCTGATGCAGCTAGCGATGTGAGCCAGAGCCCATGGCAAAAGCGGATCGCTTGCGACCTGCCCTATAACAGATTGAGTCTCTTTTGAGGCGTGTCGCGTGATTGCCGGCGCCCTTCCCCCAACCAATCCATCAACCTGCGTAGACGACGTCTACCAGCGCTGCCGCGACCTAGGCATGAGGCTCAGTCGTCAGCGCCGCATGGTGCTCGATTTGCTTTGGGTTGAGAAGAGCCATCTCAGCGCCCGCGACATTTTTGAAAAGCTCAACAACCTGGGCCGCAATATCGGCCACACCTCTGTTTATCAAAACCTCGAAGCCCTTCAAACCGCTGGCGTGATCGAGTGCCTCGACCGGGCCAGTGGCCGGCTCTACGGCTACCGCAGCGATCCCCACAGCCACCTCACCTGCTCGCAATCAGGCGCTATCCAAGACCTAGACGTCGAGCTGCCGCGCGAGTTGCTCGACCAGATCGAGAGCCACACCGGCTTCGCCATCGAGACCTACACCCTGCATCTCACAGGCCGGCGACGCAGCTGAATCCCTTTGCCGACCCAGGACTGGAGATTCCGCTCCAGCATCGGTACCTTTGGCTCATTCAGTGCCCAAACCCGTGAGTTGGCCAAACCCGTGAGTTCGCAGCTGCTGCTGTTTGCCGAACCGCTGCTGCGCGATGGCCTCACCCGCCTGCTCACGGCTCAGGCGGGGCTCTACAGCATCGCTGAGCGGCCAGAGCAGCTGCAAGGGCTGCCCCAACTGGTGATCTGGCAAGCCAGCAGCGGCGACCTCCAGGGCGGCCGCCTGGCCGAAGAATTGCTGCGCCTGCAGGAGCGCTGGCAGCCAGCTCCTGTGCTGCTGCTGCTGCCGGCGGCCCATGGCCTGGGCGGTGATGCCCTGCTGCAGATGCCGGCGGCTGGAATCCTCGAGTCGCCCGAACCCCAGGAGTTGCTGGCGGCCCTCGCCACCCTGCTAGCGGGCGGGCGCGTGCTGGCAGCGGCGGCAGGCAGC
>JBIKWZ010000051.1:0-15561 GCA_044356035.1 Cyanobium sp.
AACGGAAGATTGCGGCATTGGTGAGAAGACTGGCGGGGCGGCGCCAAAGCCCTGCTGATGAAGCCCATTAGTGCCGCTGATGTCAGTTGTCGCCCTGGCCTCCTGCACCCGCCCCAGTCTCAATACCTAAGGAGCGGCAGGCCCCAATCGGGTCAACCCCAGGGGCCAAGCCCAAGGCCTTGCGCAGGGCATCGAGTTGGCTCACCGACTGCAGATCGATGTTGTTGACCATCTGTTCACAGGCGAGCTTCTTAAGAGCCTGGCCATCAGGACGACCACAGGCCGAAATCAAGCTGAGCACCACAAACGCACTTAAGCAGCCGAGCTTTCCCACCAAAATCAGATGAAGACTTCGATCAAGGATGGAAAAAACGAAGTCCATTTGGGTCTGGTCCGACTGGGGTCATCTGGCTAAACGGCAGCTCGTGACCCTTCATCTGCAAAAAAGCCCTTGAACACCGGCTAATTCCTGCTGTCCGCTCGGCAGAGCATCCCTAGGGTGCGCCAAGAGAATGGCTCCGCCAACGGATGACGAGCATCTACGCCGACAACAGCCTGACCATCGGCAAAACCCCACTGGTGCAGCTCAATCGGGTCACCGAGGGATGCAAGGCCCGCGTTCTGGCCAAGATTGAAGGCCGCAATCCTGCCTTTTCGGTGAAGTGCCGCATCGGTGCCGCCATGATTTGGCGCGCCGAGCAAGAGGGGCTGCTGGGGCCTAGCAAGGAGCTGGTGGAACCCACCAGCGGCAATACCGGCATCGCTCTGGCTTTCGTGGCCGCCGCCAAGGGGATCCCCCTAACCCTGACGATGCCGGAGACCATGAGCCTGGAGCGCCGCAAGCTGCTCACGGCCTACGGCGCCCACCTCGTTCTCACTGAAGGAAGGATGGGCATGACCGGCGCCATCGGCGCTGCCAAGGAAATGGCAGCCTCCGACCCCGACCGCTACGTACTTCTGCAGCAGTTTTCCAACCCGGCCAACCCCCAGATACACCACGACACCACCGGCCCCGAAATCTGGACAGACACCGAAGGATCGGTGGATGTGCTCGTGGCTGGAGTGGGCACCGGCGGCACCATCACTGGCGTTAGCCGTTACATCAAAGGCACCCTCGGTAAGCCGTTGGTTTCGGTGGCGGTGGAGCCCACCAACAGCCCAGTGATCAGCCAGGCCAAGGCAGGGCATGAGCTCAAGCCCGGTCCCCACAAAATCCAGGGCATCGGCGCTGGCTTTGTGCCCGTCAACCTCGATCTGGACCTGGTGGACCGGGTCGAAACCGTTAGCGACGAGGAGGCGGTGGCCATGGCCCGCCGGCTGATGAAGGAGGAGGGAATCCTGGCTGGCATCTCCTGTGGTGCCGCAGCCACGGCCGCCTTGCGGCTAGCCCGAGAGGAGGCCTACGCCGGCAAAACCATCGTGGTGGTGCTGCCCGACTCCGGCGAGCGCTACTTGAGTTCAGTGCTGTTTGAAGGGGTGTTTGATGAGAAGGGTCTGGCCGCACCATCTAGCTAACTCGCCGTGCAGCTCACTGCCAGCCAGCCGATCTGGAGCATCCCAGCGCAGGCAGTGCCGGCAGCGCTGCAATGCACACTCCAAGGCCTGAGCGACTCGGAGGCCCAGCGGCGGTTGGAGAGGTTTGGAGCCAATCGCCTACCAAGCCAGCGCCGCCGTTCCCTGCTGTTGAGGTTTGTCGATCAACTGGTGCACTTCATGGCCCTGCTGCTCTGGGTGGCTGGGGCCCTGGCATTTGCGGCAGGCACCCCCCAGCTGGGTTGGGCGATTTGGGCAGTAGTGCTGGTCAACGGCCTGTTTTCCTTCTGGCAGGACTACCAAGCCGAGCGCACCCTGACGGCACTGAAGCGATCCCTACCCCGCCAGGTGCGGCTCTGGCGCAACGGTGAACTCACCGAGCTCGATGCCGAGCTGCTCGTGCCAGGCGACCGAATCCTGCTGGAGGAGGGAGACCAGGTGCCCGCCGACGCTCGCCTGATCCAGGCCAATGAATTGAGCCTGGATCTCTCGGTGCTCACAGGCGAATCGCAGCCAGTGGCGCGCCATGCCGATGCCATCGACCCTCCTCCGGCAGGCAAAGTTGTTCTGATCCCGACCCGGGAACGGGCCAATCTGGTTTTGGCGGGAACCAGCGTGGCCGGCGGTCGCGGCGAGGCGATCGTTTATGCCACCGGCGGTGAAACCGAATTCGGCCATGTGGCCCACCTCACCGCCGCCACAACCAGGGGCATCAGCACCTTGGAGCAGCAGGTGGGCCACATCGTGCGCACCATCACAGCCATCGCCCTAACCATGGGGGCGATCACCTTCAGCCTCAGCCTTCTGTTTGTGGGGATGGGTCCCCTCGAAAGCCTGGTGTTCGCAGTTGGCATCATCGTTGCCAACGTGCCCGAGGGCTTACTGCCCACGGTCACCTTGGCCCTGGCGATCAACGTTCAGCGCATGGCCAGTCAGAAAGCACTGGTGCGCAGGCTTTCAGCCGTGGAGACCCTCGGCTCGGTAAGCGTAATCTGCAGCGATAAAACCGGCACCCTCACCTGCAACCGCATGGCGGTGGAGGAGATGTGGCTGCCCCAGGCGGGCGAGCAGCCAGGGGTTGATCGAGGCGGAGAAGCCGAGCTGTTGCTGGCGGCCTGCCTTTGTTCAAACGCCCAGCTCAAAGCCAGCGGTGACGGCAGCCGAGCCCTCGGCGATCCCACTGAAACCGCCCTGCTGGTGGCAGCCCAGGCTCGAGATCTGGGCCTCGAGGTGCATCAGCAGCGCCATCCCCGCAGCCGGGAGTTGCCATTTGACTCCCATCGGTGCCGAATGAGCGTGATCGTGACCACCGATTCCGGGCTGCAGCTGATCACCAAGGGGGCACCCCTGGAGCTGCTAGAGCGCTGTAGTCCGGAGGGCCGTGCCCAGGCAATCGCCGCCAACGACGACCTTGCTTGCCGCGGCTATCGCGTCATCGCTGTGGCCCAGCGCCGGCTCGAGGCCGCGGAGGGGCAAGCCCCAGCCGATCAACTGGAGCAAAAGCTCAGCTTGTTGGGCTTGATCGCCCTCTACGACCCGCCCCGGCCTGAGGTACCTGAGGCGATTCGCCAGTGTCACCAGGCGGGCATCAAGGTCACGATGGTGACTGGCGACTACGGCCTCACCGCCCAAGCGATAGCTCGCCAGATCGGCCTGCTGGATATGCCGGCCAAGGGAGACAACCACCCCCAGGCCGATCCGGTGCGGGTGATCCAGGGCGACCAGCTCGAACTGATCAGCGATGTGCACCTGCGCCAGTTGCTCAAATACCGCAACCGGCTGGTGTTTGCCCGGATGGCTCCGGAGCAGAAGCTACGGCTTGTGCAGGCCTACCGCTCCCTCGGCGAAGTGGTTGCGGTCACTGGCGATGGAGTTAATGATGCTCCGGCCTTGCGGGCGGCCGATGTGGGCGTAGCTATGGGCCTGGTTGGCACAGATGTGGCCAGGGAGGCCGCCGATGTGGTGCTGCTAGACGACAACTTCGCCACGATCGTCACGGCGGTGCGCTTTGGCCGCGGCGTGGTGGCCAACATTCGCAAGTTCCTGCCCTACGTGCTGGCTAGCAACGTGGCCGAGATGGCTCCGTTTTTAGCCATGGTGACCCTGCAGATCCCTGCGGCCCTAACCGTGCTGCAGATCCTGGCGGTGGATCTGGGCACCGATTTACTACCCGCCCTGGGGCTAGGCGCTGAGGCGCCTGAATCTGGATTGATGCGCCAACCGCCCCGCCGCCGCACAGCGCCGCTACTGGATCGGCCCCTGATGCTGCGCGCCTATCTGGTGCTGGGCCTGAGCGAAGCCGTGGTGTCGATGACGGCCTACCTACTTAGCTGGCAGCAGCAGGGTGTGGGTTGGGCCGAGCTCAGGCTGGCAGCCCCCCTGCTTCTCCATGGCGAGGCCGGACCAGCGCTCGTGGCCAGCCAGCAGCAGGCCTCAAGTGTGGCCTTCACCTGCATCGTGGCCGGCCAAATCGGTGTGGCGATGGCCTGCCGCAGTGAGCATCGCTCCGCCTTCGTCAACTTGGTGCAGCAGGGCTGGCGCCGCAATCCCCTGCTTTGGCTTGGCATAGCAGCTGAAATCCTCTTCACAGCGCTATTGCTCTATTGGCCGCCCCTGTCGCGGCTAGCGGCGATGGTGCCAATTGACAGCCGGGCCTTGCCGATGATCTTGCTAGCGCCACTTGTGGTGATGCTGGCGGATGATTGGCGCAAAAGCCGGCTCCCGGCCTAGTTCGGCATGGTCACAAACTCCTCGGCAACCGAGGGGTGCAGGGCCATGGTTCGATCGAAGTCGGCCTTGGTGGCGCCCATGCCAATGGCGATGGCTGCCATCTGGATAATTTCAGCGCTGTGCTCGCCCACCATGTGGCAGCCCAGCACCTTGCCGCTTTCCAGCTCCACAACCAACTTGAGCAGCACCCTGGGTCCCCGGGCCGGCAAGGCCTGGCTCATCGGCCGGAAACGGGCCCGATGCACCCGCACGCCCCCTGGGCCATGGCGCTGGATTGACTCCTCTTCGCTAAGCCCCACACTGGCCAACTCCGGCTGACTGAACACCGCACAGGCCACCAAGCTGTGGTCCACCTGGCGCGGGCTAGTGCCATAGACACTGTCGGCAAAAGCGCGTCCCTCATCAATGGCAACCGGGGTCAGGTTGATGCGGTCGGTGACATCGCCAACTGCATAGATGTGGGGCACGTTGGTGCGCTGCTCGCTATCCACTGGAATGCGATTGGCCTCAGTGGCGATAGCCGCTGCCTCAAGGCGCAGGCCCTCCAGGAAAGGGCGCCTGCCGGTGGCAAGCAGCACTCCACCGCAAGGAATGATTTCGCCTGCCTCGGTGTGGACGCTGAGGTCGCCGGCACTGCCAGTGATGGCTGCAGGACTGTGGGCAAAGCGAATCTCAATACCCTCTTGCTCCATGCCCTCTTGGACCGCCTTGGCAGCTTCAAGATCAAAGCCCCGCAGTAAATGATTGCCGCGCACCAGCTGGGTCACGGCCACGCCAAGGCCATTGAGGATGCAGGCGAATTCACAGGCGATGAAACCAGCGCCCACCACCACAATGCACTCAGGCAGCTGCTCCAACAGAAACATCTCATCGCTCACCCAGCCCAGCTCTGCCCCTGGAATCCCTGGCCGCTGGGGCCGCCCCCCCACCGCGATCAAAATGCGCTCGGCCCGCAGGCGGCGCTCGCCAACGGCAACGGTGTGAGCGTCTTCAAAGCAGCCCCAGCCGCGCACTAGCTCTACCCCTGCTTTCTCAAGAAAGCCGAGGTGCAGCTGATTGAGCCGATCCACTTCGGCGCGCACATTGGCCAGCAGGTTGCTGGGGTTGCGGCGAATCCCCTCGATTTCCCAGCCATAGCTGGCTGCATCGGCAAGCAAATGTTTGTAAGCGGATCCGTAAACCAGCAGCTTTTTAGGCACGCAGCCGCGGATCACGCAGGTGCCGCCCACCCGATCGCCCTCCACGATCGCCACCCGGGCGCCATAGCTTGCGGCCCGTTTGGCAGCAGCTAGACCACCCGAGCCGGCACCAAGCACCACCAAATCGAAGTGTTCGTTCATGGGCCGGCAGCCTGTTGCTCAGTACTTCCCATCATCCCGGCTGTCTGGACCAATGATGTCAATGGCGCTGCGCTGCACTACCAACTGATAACGCTGCGGCTGCTTGCTGTTTATGAATTGCTGCACCGCCGCCACCTGAGCGGGGGTGGGCAGATCAGCACGATTGACCCGCACAGAAGCACGAATCAATGGCGGTTTGCTTGTCCAGTCGATGGAGACGCCAACCAGCTGGGAATCTCTGCCAATGGTGATGGTTTCAGTTTTCAGGCTTTTGGCAATCGTCTCTTCAATGCGCCGCTGGGCCAGCTGCCGCTGGGATTGGCGCACCAGCTGCAAAAAACTGCTGCTGAGTGGCAGCAGTAGCACCGCCGTAAATAGCAAACTCACCAATCCCATTTGACTGCGCCACAGACGCCTGCGCAGCTGCGGCTGGGTGGCAACTAGCAGCAGCAAGGCTCCGCTAAGAATCCCCAGCAGGTTGGTAACAAACAGCAGCCCGGCGCCACGGGCTGCTTGCCATTCGCCGGCGGAGAGCAGCAGCCCTAAAACGCAGACTGGCGGCACCAGCGCCACGGCGATGGCGGTGCCCACTAAGGATGAAACGGCCCGGCTGCGGATTTTGGCGTAGACCGCCGCCGCACCTGCCACCAGGGCAATGCCCAAATCCAGCAAGTTTGGGGAGGTGCGGGCAGCCACCTCAGCTCCAAATACCGGCATACCTACGCCAGCGCCCACCAGGGCAGAGAGCGAAACCGTGATTGCAAAGCCCGCGGCAAGGGTGAGCAGCGAGCGGCCAACTAGGGCCGGATCATGCAGCATCCCAAAGGACATGGATCGCAGCGGCAGTATCCACGGCGCAATGACCATCGCCCCGATCACAACTCCAGCGCTGTCTGCCAGCAACCCGAAGCTGGCAATCAGGGATGCCGCGAGGGTCAAAACCAAAAAATCGGCATCTAAGCGGGCATCAGTCTCAAACTCTGCTGCCAACTCTTCGAAGTTGAGGCTGTCAACCATCTCGGCTGGGAAGAGGAGATTCCATAAAGATAGCCACAATCGATCTGCCCAACTAAAAAGCCCGCAGCAGAGCTGCGGGCTGAATAGAGGCTTTAAGAACTAGAATGAAATATACAGCAAATACTTACTTTGCCGAGGTGGCAAAGTCTGGATAAGCTTCCATTCCATGCTCGCCGAGATCAAGGCCAATAACTTCTTCACTCTCGGTGACGCGAATGCCACCGAAGAGCGCTCCAATTACTGACCAGACTATCCAGGACGAGACGATCGCGAAAACGGCAAAGGCTGCCGCACCAACAAACTGAATGCCAAGTTGATTAAAACCATGGCCAGTCAGTAAACCTTTGTCCACATTGAACAAGCCCACTGCAAGGGTTGCCCAGATGCCACATACGCCGTGAACGGAGAAGGCGCCAACAGGATCGTCGATCTTGATGCTGTCGATGAAGGCAACCGAGAACACCACAAGGGCACCTGAGATAAAGCCAACCACCCAGGCGCCGGGCATGGAGAAGCCATCACAGCCTGCAGTAACACCCACCAAGCCGGCAAGAATGCCATTGATGGTCATGGTTAGATCTGGCTTGCCGGGACGCTTGTCAGGCCCCATGCCAGGCAGCTGAGATGCCAGGGTCCCAGAAATTGCACCACCTGCAGCCCCAAGGGTCGTAGTCACAGCGATGTAAGGAACCTCAGGTGCCATGGAAAGCCAGGAACCGGGGTTGAAGCCGTACCAACCAAGCCAAAGGATCAGGGTTCCTAGGGTTGCAAGCGCCAGGTTGTGACCAGGAATGGCCTGGGGCTTGCCGTCAACAAATTTGCCAATACGGGGTCCAAGAAGCATGGCCCCGATCAAGCCAGCCCAAGCACCGAAGGAGTGCACCACAGTTGAGCCAGCAAAGTCGATGAAACCAAGCTTGTTGAGCCAGCCTTCACCAACGTTCCACTGCCAGGAGCCTGAGATCGGATAGAGAACTCCGACCAAAATCAGCGAGAAGATAACAAATTCGCCAAACTTAATCCGTTCTGCAACCAAGCCTGAAACGATCGTGGCCGCAGTACCAGCGAACGCAGCTTGGAAGAGGAAGTCAACGCTTGGTACCAGTTTGCCATCGGTAACCATCTCAGGCGTGACGGTTGGATCGAAGAACAAACCACCAAACTTGAACCAGCCTGGAATAACCCAGCTGGAGTTGTACATGATCTTGTAGCCGATGAACCAGTAGGCCGTAACCGCCAAAGCGAAAACGATCAGGTTCTTAGCCAGAATGTTGACGGCATTCTTGGAACGACACATGCCGGCTTCCACCATGGCAAAGCCGGCGTTCATGAAGATCACCAAGGCGGCGCAGATCAACAAGAACATGTTGTTGGCCAAGAAGGCCGGGGTGAGCTCGGGAAGCTCGGCGGCATGGGCCGCCAGATTGAATACACCTAGGCCAAACAGCGCCAGGGGTACGCAGGCCAGCCATACAAGGGTGCGGCTGTTGCTGAACCCTTTAATACTGCGTAGCAGCATCATCGGGGCCTCGGTCAGACTCGCCTCTTGAAGGCGCTTGCGCCGGGGAGGGGTGGAAGCAATGGTCATGGGCAGATCAGAGGGACGGCTGCTCAGGTTGGGGATTGTCGAGATCCCATCGCCAAGAAGAATGCGCGCTCACCGTGGGATGGGATGTTCGTTTTGATACCGAATCAGGCCTCGCCTGGCCACGCCATCAAAAAACCTGCTTCGAAAAGACAAAAATGTTCGCTGCAAACATTTTTGATCACGGCACCCCAGTCAGGGCCCTACTTGCTGCGGTTGCTACAACAAGCCCGGCTGGTTGTGGCTAGAAATCATCGAGACTTTCTCTGACCACGTGAAACAGATCCAAGCCATCATCCGCCCCGAAAAGCTTGATGCCGTCAAGGATGCTCTTGTGAGCATTGGCATCAACGGCATGACAGTGACCTCCGTTCAGGGCTTCGGCAAGCAGATGGGCTACACCGAGGTTTACCGGGGCGTCAAGGTGGAAGCCCGCCTGCTAACGAAGACCATGATCACCACTGTGGTGACGGATGCCGCCCTTGCTGGCGTGGTCGAGGCGATCAAGTCTGCAGCCCAAACCGGCGAGGTCGGCGATGGCAAGATCATCGTCCTCCCCGTTGAAGCTTCCATCCGGATTCGAACGGGTGAAACAGGTGATGTCACCCTGGATTGATCTCTTAATGGATTGATCTATTAACTAGTCAGGCCTTTTCGCAAAACTAAATCTAGTTCAACAAAAAACGTCGCCCAATCGAAAAATTGAGCGACGTTTATTTTTTGCTTTTTACAAAAGCTGCGATCAGCCGACTGCAGCAGCAGCGCGGTCGAAGTAGGTGCCAACTTCAGACATCAGGGCGGAGCAATCGCCAGGGGTGATGCCGTTGCGATCGTTAGCGATCGAGATAGCAGCGTCCTTCATTTTGCGAACGCCTTCTGCCACGGAAGCGCCAGGAACGCCGAGGGCGAGGTAGGTCTCACGCAGGCCGTTGAGGCAGCGGTCTTCCAGCACGGAAGCATCGCCAGTGAAAACGGCGTAGGTGACGTAGCGGAGGATGATCTCCATGTCGCGCAGGCAAGCAGCCATGCGGCGATGGGTGTAAGCGTTGCCGCCAGGAGCGATCAAGGCGGGCTGCTGATCGAAGAGATCGCGAGCAGCGTTGGTAACGATGGCAGAAGCGTTGGAGGTGATGCGGTTCACCGTATCCATGCGCTTGTTGCTTTCGGCAACCATCGATGCGAGGGCATCGATCTGGCCGGCGTTGATGAATTCGCCACGGGCATCAGCCTGGGCAACAACCTTGGTGAAGGCGTCGAACATTGGAGCTCTGTTATGGAACTTCGCCTTTGAACCATAGATAGGCCACCAAGCACCCCGCGAGCTCCTAGAACCAAGGCTGCTGCAGCGATAGGCATGGAGACGACAGCCGAGGAAGTGCTCGATTGGCAAGACCTCACTCAGCTGGTCGCCCAGCCGGCCGATCCCATCAATGGCGCCGCCAGTGCTCAGGCGAACCTGCGTCTCTTCGGCCACTCTGAGCAGGAAGTTCGCGTCACCTTGTTTCGCGATCACCATGCCTGGTGCCCCTACTGCCAGAAGGTTTGGCTCTGGCTGGAAGAAAGGCGGGTGCCCTTCCGGGTGCGCAAGGTCACGATGTTTTGCTACGGCGAAAAGGAGGCATGGTTCAAGCGGCTTGTGCCTTCGGGGATGCTGCCGGCGCTTGAGCTCGATGGCCGCCTAATCACTGAGAGTGATCGCATTTTGGAGGCCCTTGAGACAGCCTTCGCTCCCCTGGGACTGGGCATGAATAATGAGGCGGTGCTGCCTTTGCGCCAACTGGAGCGCCTGCTGTTTCGCGCCTGGTGCCAATGGCTCTGCAGTCCGGGCCTACGGCCTGCCCAAGAGGAAGCTGCCCGGGCTGCTTTTCAGCGCATCGCCGGCAAATTTGAGCAGGCGCTCAGCCAGCACAGCGGGCCGTTTCTGCTTGGAGAGTTAGGCACCGCTGATCTGGTGTTCGTGCCCTACGTGGAGCGTATGGCTGCAAGCCTGGCCTATTACAAGGGTTTTCTGCTGCGCAGCGAGCATCCGGCCATTGGTCGCTGGTTTGAGGCGCTGGAGCAGCGCCCCAGCTACTTAGGCACCCAGAGCGACTTCCACACCCATGCCCACGACCTACCGCCCCAGATGGGTGGCTGCTACGCCAGTGGCACGGCAGTCCAGCGCGACATTGCAGCCCGCATCGACCAGGGACCATGGCCCCTGGGCAGCCCCGACCCGGAAACGAGCCAGGGCGAACCGGACGATGCGGCGGCGTTGGCCCTCGCCCGGGTGCTCAAACACTCGCAAGCGATTTTGGCGCGCAGCCCTTTGGGTGTCGCCGGATTCGACCAACCCCTGCGCACTGCCCTCTCGACCCTGATCCGGGGCGAAACGCAAGGCTGTGGCGAGAGCCTGGCGCCTCCGGCTGGCTCTGCCCCTGCCCTCCGCTACCTGCGCGATCGCATCAGCGTGCCCCGGGACATGCCACTGCATGCGGCCCGGCGCCTGCGCCAGGCACTGGAAACCACAGCCAGCCTCGATCCGCTGGCTGGCACAGCCCAGGGAGAGCCGCTCCCCATGACCCATCGCCGTGATCAAGACCCCATGCCGTTTCTCCAGGCTGCCCCTAGCGTTTTTCCAACCGCCTAATTCTCCAGTGCCAGTGCCCCGTCTTCGACGCGTCGCCCTCGACTGGGCCATGGCCACGTGCGTTGCCGGAAGCCCGGCTCTTTCGCCGCTTGCGATCCCCGCCGCTCGGGCCCTGGAAATCCAGGGTGCCACCTACTTCAGCAAGGCTCCCTGGAAGGTGGATCTGGTGAGCTATTACACCACCGTCTGGGAGTCCCGCGCCGAGTACTACTTCACGATCAGCCTCGATCCGGAGGCGGGGGTTGCCCTGGGCGGCCTGACGATTCAGCAGACCCGCGGTGTCGATACCAACTTTCCCTTCTTTGTGGATCGCACCTCCGCCTTTTTGGGCCGGCCGCGCCAGCAGGGTTCCCGCGTGCCGGTGCAGGCCCAGTTCGACAGCGCTGCGCGCCGCTTCACCCTCACCTTCCCTGAGCCCATTCAGCCCGGAAGCACGCTCACCGTGGTGCTCAAACCCTGGAACAACCCGGCTTCCTCCGACACCTACATGTTCCAGGTGACGGCCTATCCAGCTGGCCCCAACCCCTCGCCAGCGCCAGTGGGATTTGGCACCCTGCGGATCTACGAACCTGATTGGCGCTGAGCCAGATCCCCTGAGCCATGACCCACCGGAGTTGGTCCGTGCTGTTGCCGCTGCTTTTGGCAGCGGTTGCTGGCCAGCCGCCGCTGCGGGCCCAGACCGCGGAGCCCCAGGGGTTGCGGCCCCCGATGCCCCAGGAGCTGCCGAGCCACATTTCGGTGCCGGATGTGCGGCTCCCCGGATCGGATGGATCTCTGGCCCGGGGCATCTTGCAGACATCAACACCGGATAACGCGGCGCCGCCCCTGGCCTATCCCTTGGCCCAGCCAGCCGAAAGCCTCTATCCCTGGGGCTGGCGCTACTCGGAGCGCCGCTCGGCCTGGCGGCTGCACACCGGCGTTGATCTGGCGGCCCCGAAGGGCACGTTGGTGCTCGCGTCCCGGGCCGGACGGGTGCTGCTGGTGGAGTCGATCAGTGGCTACGGCACCACCGTGCTGTTGGACCATGGCGAGGGTTGGCAGACGCTCTATGCGCATCTGCACGACGCCATCGTGGTGAGCGGCGCGTTGCTGGAACAGGGGCAGGCCCTGGGGACGGTGGGAATGACTGGCTCGGCCTCCGGCCCCCATTTGCACTTTGAGCTGCGGCGCCAGGGCCCGGAATTGCTGGCCCTGGATCCAACGCCCCACCTGCCGCCCCCATTCCTACCCCCGGTGCTTGCCACAATCAGCCCTTAATTGCGCCCCAAGCTCCATGCAAGCCCAGTGGAATGGTCAGGTGATCGCCAGCAGCGATGACATCGTCAAGGTCGACGGCAACGCCTATTTCCCCGCCGCCGCCCTTGACCCCAACTGCATCCGCCCCTCCACCCATACCAGCGTGTGCGGCTGGAAAGGCACGGCTCACTACTACGACCTAGTCGTCAATGGCCAGGTAAACGCCAATGCGGTCTGGTTTTATCCAGAGCCCAAGGATGCTGCCGCCAACATCCGCGGCCGGGTGGCCTTCTGGAAGGGAGTGCAGGTGACCTGAATCAGCTGGGTAGCAAGGAGGAGTGGTGATGGAGGATCCGCCACTGGCCATCCTCCAATCCATACACAAATGTGTAGCGAGCCTCCACCGTGGCCTCTGGGTCGTGGAGGGTGAATCGGTAGGTGCCCGCATCCACAGCTCCATTGCAATCCAAACGGATCTGACGGTGGGTGACGCTGCCACTGGGGTGGCGGGCCAAGAAAGAGCTGAAGTAATCAGTGATCGCCTCGGGGGTCTCGCGCAACTCACTAGAGAGAGTCGGCAGCAGCAAGGCATGATCGCCATAGAGCTGGGCCACTTGGGCAGGATCGCCAGTGGCTAATGCTTGATTCCAGCTTTCAAACCAGCCTTCCACTTGCCGCTCATCGAGGGGGCTGCAGACGGCTTGGGGGGCTTGCTGAGCGCTGGGGTAAGCACTGACCTCAAGCGCCTGCACAGGTGTGGCGATCAGAGCTACGACCAGGGCCAGGGCCAGGCCGCAGAGCTGGAGGACAGTCTGGAAGTGGCGCAGCAAGGGATTCAGCAACCTGGAAATCGCAGGGTGCGCCAGTCGCCGCTGGCAGTGCTTACTTCAACGCCAATCTCCACAGGCCCTGAGCTGCCACCGCAGTGTTCGTTCCACCAGCAAATCGCCTCGCTCCATGCGGCATCGAGGGATTCGTAGAGGTCGTCGAGCACTGGATGGGGTGCGCCCTGACGATCGACTAGGCGGTAGATCCGCACGTGGCTGGGGGATTGGGTTCGCACTGCTGGCATGTCTGGCTTCGCTGCTCTGGTGATAATCATGGACCTTGTGCCAGATCGAAACTGTCACCTTCACAACATCTTCCGGTGTTGCAGGTTGCTGGACCGCCAGGCCATCAGCGCATAAACAGCATCTCCTGGTAGCTGGGCAGGGGGTGGATTCGTGGAAAGCATTTGCAGGCAAGCTTTTAGGGGCGGTAGCTGGGAGTGGGTAGCGCATTTGTTAGCGCATTTATGCGGCAACTCCTGTCCCCATCTCGCTCACCCCTCCCCCCTGAGCGCGCAGCAGCTTGTGACGGTCCTGGCCATCGAATAGTTTTGCAGGCACTGCTGACAGCAACCCCGTGGGGTGTAGGGCGGTTGGTCCCCTGCCGTCTGAAGACGATTGACGGTCCCACCAGTTGTTGCCATAACCAAAAGGCTTGGTATTACCCGATGAAGCGGAAGACCTTTCTGATCGGTTCTCTAGCCGCCGTCTGCAGCCTGGCACTGCCGGGGCTCGCCTCCAGCCCCGGGGGCGATGGGGTGGATCCTCAGGTGAAGTTGGCAATGACGCTGCTGCGTCAGAAGACCGCCGCCCTTGGGGTTCCCTCATTGCAAGGCGCCGACACGGTGGCGGGCCAGGTGGTTCCAGTTCTGCGATTCGGCACCACCACGATCAATAACAACGAGGCAGTGGTGGACGCGGTGCGCGCCGAAAGCGGCGGTTGGATGACCGCCACGCTGTTTGCCCGCCAAGGCGAGGACTTCATCCGCGTTGCCACCAATGTGCCCAGCGCCAACGGCCCGGGTCGCGCTCTGGGTACCAGGTTGGATCCCAGCGGCCCGGTGATCAAGAAGATTCGAAACGGCGCGGCTTTCTATGGCCTGGTGCCGATTCTGGGCACCCCATACATCACCGGCTATGAGCCGATCCAGTCAGCGGCTGGAGTGGTGATCGGCATCTACTACGTGGGCTACAGAGCGCCTGGTGGTTGAGCTCAGCGGAGCCGGCCGACCTCGTTACCATTCACACGAATAACCGCCATCGGCTGGAGCACATTCGATCCAGACTCGTTGATCCGCTGCTGCTGGTGGTCAGACTTGACCAACGGCTCGAGCTGATCTACTGAGGGCCTGCAAAACAGCCGTGGCAGATGGCTCAGAAGAAAGGGCCTAACCATCGTGGAGTTCATAGCCTGGCCATCGGAATGCTTAGCAAGTTGCACCAAGAACTACCCAAACCAATCCGGCTCAAGCCGGTCATCTGATCTGACCCACACGCCTTAGCCACGCCGCAAGCAGCTTGTGGCGGTCCTGGCCGTCGAGCAGCGCAGCCGGCAGCACCAGCTACCGCTGCGTTGAATAACCGAGAGTGCCCTAGGTCCGTCATGCTTTCTGGAGCAAGTCTTGCTCCTTTTCCATGAATGCCCGTTTGCGTCTGCCAACCCTGCCTGCCCTTTTGGTATCCCTGTTGACACTGGCCTGGGCCCCGGCCGCATGGGCGGAACAGCCCTCCGCTCCATCCAGCCGTTGCAGCAACGCCACCCTCAAGGGCACCTACCTCTACAACCACTCCGGGGTGCTCAACGGCAAGCCCTACGCCGAAAGCGGCCGCGAGGTTTACGACGGCCAAGGTGGCACTGTGGTGAATTATCGCGGCTCCAATGGCTCCGGCGGGGTGGAGAAGGCCACCTACAGCGTCAGCATCGATTGCATCAGCACCACGAAGTACCCCGACGGCGAGGAGACCACCGGTTTCATCAGCCCAGACGGGAGTCGCCTCGTTTACACAATCAAGGCAGCGCCCGGTAGCAAGCCCACAGCGCTTTCGGGCTTGGAGATCCGCGTCGATCCTTAAGCATCGGTCATATCGCCAGCACCTAGCGGCACTGATAGCTCAGCCGGCACTGCTGACAGCCTTCCGGTGGGGTGCTGGGCTCGGGCGATGTCCTGGGCGTGGGCAGCGTCCAGCGCCTGCACCATTTCGAAGCCATAGCCGGCACCGTCACTGAAAAATACGGCGAACTGGGGCATGGGATGTCCTGACCGTCATCACGATGCTGGCTTACTGGGGCACCCCTTGGCGTTGTGACCGATGGCGTTCACCACCTGGCCAGCTGATGCCGCGCATCTGCTGCATGCTGTGGTTGTGGTGATGCCGCACCGGCTGAACCGTCGCAGTTGCACGTTGAGCGTTGCTTCCGCCAAGGGAGCGCCGGGCGGTAGTGGGATGCTCCCACTTCTCAGCGCTTCTAGGCTGGGTGCAGCACAGCAGAACCGCAGCACAGACGCTGAACCCGATTTGATGCAGCACACCATCCGCCAATCCTCAGCTCTTGCCGCAGCAGCCGCACTGGCACTGGCATCCCTGCCTCTTGGGATCAGACCCTTGCAAGCTCAGGAGGCACCCGCCCCAGCAGCAGAGCCAGAGGCAGCCAGCACCGAGGTA
>JBIKWZ010000052.1:0-15431 GCA_044356035.1 Cyanobium sp.
GCCCCTTGCCCATCGCGGCTGAGCCGGTACCGTCCAGCCAACGTTCAAGGGACGTCCATGGCCACCCGCCGCACCGCTTCCAGCTCCACTCGCAGCCAGGCTGCCCAGGCCGAACCCATGCCCGCTGGAGACACCGTCAACAGTGCTCCGATGCCTGAATGGATGGCCCAGGCCGCGGCCCAGGGAGTCAAGCCAGAGCAAGCACTGGCTTTCATCGGGATGGGCTTGATGCAGAAGATGGCCGGTTCGGCCCACGACCTGCCCTGGCTTTGGTCTGAGACAGAAGACGGTGGCCACGCCGATCTGGCTGCTTTGCGGCAACGCCTCGAGCTCACCCAGTTAGCCGTCAAGACCGGGGCACCGCTCAGCACTTCCGAGGTGAGTCAGCTGCTTGGTGCCCGCCCCACCAGTGAAACGGTGGAGCGAGGCGGCCTCAAGGCCCGCCGCCTCAGCCGCAACGTCTGGAAATTGAGCCTCGCTGAAGAAGCATCAGGCCGCAGCGACGATGCCTTCCGCCGCCGCTTCTAGACCGGCGTCAGCCCCACCAGCTTCATTGATTCCTCCCACAAGGTCTGCGCCGTTTCGGGGTTGCTGGCCTTGTCGGAGAGCTCCTGGCTGAATTGCTGTCCCCCTTCGGTTTGGCGGTTGCCCCAGCTCCAGTGCACACCTGAGGCTGAAAATTCTGGATCGGCCACGACCTGGCCAACCCGCTCTCCTGCCAAGGCCTGGCTTACATATCCGCCGGTGATATTTTTTTGGAACCAAGGGAAAATTGTCTGAAACGCCCGCGGCGTACTGCGGAAAAGGGGCGAGTCGGCAACGCAACCTGGGTATAGCGAGCTGAACACGATGCCGGTGCTTGCGTGCATCCGACGGTGTAGCTCCTGGGTGGTGATCATGTTGCAGAGCTTGCTGTCTTTGTAGGCCTTGCCAGGTTTGAAGGCCTTGCCATTGGCCATGGCGATAGGGGCCTGGAATCCGGCCTTGAACCCGGCAAAGTCGCCTAGGTCGGCTGGAGCTGGGATCGGAATCTTGCCGCCCAGTTCCTTGGAGTTGGCCGTCACGGTGCCGAGAATCACCACCCGCCGCGAGGGGTGGCTGGAGCGCTGCAGGTCGCCCAGCAGTAACTGAATCAGTAAAAAGTGCCCCAGGTGATTGGTGGCCATCGATATTTCGTAGCCCTGCGGGCAGCGCTCGGGCTGCTTTAGCCGCGGTTTGTAGACAGCCGCGTTGATAACTAAGGCGTCTAAGGGGCGACCCAGGGAAGCCACCAAAGTTTCAACTCCCACCCGAACGCTGTCGAGATCGCCGAGGTCAAAACGCAGATGACTGAGCTGATCTGGAGGAATCCCCAGGCTGGCTGCGGCAGCAGCGGCTTTAACGGGATCACGGTTGGCCGTCACCACATGCCAGCCGCGTTTGGCTAGGGAACAGGCGGCATTGAGGCCCACCCCTGAGGTGGTGCCGGTGATCAAAACCGTTCCTGCGGCTGCTGTTGCGGCCATCAAGTGAGTTGAGACAGGGGACCCAACCTACGGGTTGGCCTGCTGCCAAACCACCCGCAGGCGATTGGGGGCAATCCACTGGTTTTGCTCGCGGATCAGCCGCTGCTCCCCTTCCACCATGAAGAGATGGTCAAAGCGTTCGCGTGCTTTGGAGAGTTTGGCCCGTTCAAGGTCGAGCACCGCCGCGAGCTCACCCTGGCGCTCCATCCGCTCCTGATAAGCGGAGGCAAGGCGCACCAGGCTGACCCCAGCGACCACAACAAGGCCAACCTTGAGAGCCAGGCCGATCACGCTGCAGAGCAATTCCTGCCGCTCACTTGAGAGAGCTTGCAGGGCTGCTGCTTCGCCGCCAGAAATTATCTGGGGATCGGGCTGAGAGGCTTGCTTGGGAAGCGAGGCAGGTTCTGACTGGGCGCCAGAACGCGGCTTCCTATCTCGCCGCAAGGGCGGTTTTTGCCTGGCCTGAGAGCTGGTTGGAGCGAGAGGCGGCATGGGAGCAACGAGGGATCAAACCCCGCTGGGGCCTAGACGCTTTTAGCTGGCCAGGCCCGACTTGCCAAGGGGTAAAACTTGCCAGGAAGTAATTGCCAGCTTCTCAGGCCTTGTAAAGGCTGAAGCAGAGGCGAACGGCCAGCACGCCCGCATGGGCGGCCACCACCAGGGCAATCAGCACTTCGGCCTGGCTGAGAGTGGAAACCATGGGAGGGCAGCAAGCAACTGGATTCGCCCCATTCTTTGCCCTTAGGTGGCTACGGTCCAGCTTGTCCCGCCCTGCTGTCACAGCTCTTGATGGCCCCTGTGGAGATTTCCGAGAGCCAGATCCGCCAGTTGGATCTTGCAGCTCTCCAGCTCTGGTTCAGCCTTAGCCCTGAGGCCCTTGTCCAGCAGGCTGGCTCCTTGGAGCTTCACTTCAATTGGCCCCGTGCCGACGACGACCCCCGGGAGCTGTCGGAAATTGCCGAGTTGCGGCTTTGGTCCCTGCGGGCCGATGCCGAAGCTCCCTGGCTGCCCCTGTTGCTGGAGCGTGGGGGCGGCCAACTCACCCGCCACGTGGCGATGGTGCTGCCCCACCAATTCAGCCGCACGGAGGGCATCCGTTTTGCCCCCGAGTCCCTGGAGCTTTGGATCACCCATAGGCTTTTCAGCCTTGACGCCTGGGCGCGACTGCACGGCTTGAGTTGCCGGCAGGGTTTAGGCCAGATGGCTGCGGTGCTTGGCTATGAGCTAGACGGAGGCTTCTGGGCGGCCCTTTCAGCCGGGGCGGCTCAGAAGTAGTGCCAGGGCCCTGCGACCGCTGTCCAGCGCAAGTAGGAGGGTTAATGCCCGCAGCAGCAACGTCAGCTGACCGTCGCTGACCCGATCCAGTCGGGCGGCCGACCAGCGGGCTGCAACAGCTGCGGTGCCCCCTAAGAGCATCCCTATTGGCAGTAGCGCGCGGCCATCTAGTAGGAAGTTGGTTGAGGCGACTGAGGCCGAGGTGAGCACCGCCAGGGTGCTGAAGCGGATTGCCAGGTGAATTGGCACCTGCATCAGCTGCACCATCAGGGGAACCATCACCAGTCCACCGCCGAGCCCGAGCAAGCCGGTGGCCATGCCTGCGACCATGCCCGTGGCTGCCAAACCCGCTAGCTGCAAGCTGGGGGTTTCGATGGCAGCCGGCGCCGACGGGGGGCGAAAGCTCAAGGCAAGCCCTCCGTACATCAACGCCTGCATTGCGAGCAACATCCAGCCATGCAGCACAAGCCCCACCTGGCTGAACAGGCCTGCACCGAGGCCTGCCCCCAGCACAATCGCCAAGCCCCCGCGCCAGGGAAGGCTGCGGTTTCTCAGGTGGGCCCATGTGCCACCCAGGGTGGTGGGCACGATCGCCAGGGTGCTAGTGGCCAAGGCCTGGTGTGGATCAAGTCCGGCTAGCAGCAATAGGGGTGAAAACACCAACCCACCGCCGATGCCCAGCACGCCTGACAACAGACCCGCAAGTAGGCCAAGGGGCAGATAGGGCAACAGGCTCCACAACATCCGGGCAACCTGGCGCAATGGATCACTCTCCAGCATCTCCCCTCCCAGCCATGCGGCTGCTGCCCAGCAGCTGCCATCCGGGAGCCAGGCAGATGGCGATAGACAGCCTGCTGCTGGACCAACGGGCACCGGCCTTTCGGCTCTACTCCTGGCAGCGCCCAACCCTGTCGCTGGGGTTTCACCAGCGCTGCTTAGAACCCCATTGGCAGGAGCTGGCAGCGGCGGGGGTGATCGATTTGGTGCGGCGACCCAGTGGCGGCCGTGCCGTGCTCCACGCCGGAGAGATCACCTACGCCCTGGTGTGGCCTGATCCCCCCCCGTCGCGTCTGCAGACGTATGGCCGCGCCTGCGCCTGGCTTGTCAATTGCTTTGCTGCGTTGGGCCTGCCATTGCAGCCAGGCCGCCAGGCCGCCAGCCCACAACCCAGCAGCTGCTTTGCCACCAGTACGGCTGCCGATCTAGGCCACGCCAGCGGTGTCAAGCGGGTTGGCAGCGCCCAGCTCTGGCGCCACGGCTGCCTGCTGCAGCACGGCTCGATTCTTCTGGAGCCACCCGCCGATTTATGGAAGCTGGTGTTCGGCGGGCCACCACCCGTCTTGCCAGTTCTGCCCGTAAACCGCGCTGAGCTGGAGCTGCGTTTAATCAAATCTGCCCAAGCTGAGCTGCCTGCTGCGGCTGCCGGTAACAGGACCATCCCCCTCAGCAGCGAGGAATGGGAACAGATTGCAGCGACCGAGGCCAGTTACTTGCTGGCGTTGGCAGGGCCCTCCTCGCTTGCTTCACCAGAGGCCACCATGGAACGGACCACCAGGGCTAGGGCCAGGCCAAGGGGATAGGTGCCTTGGCGACGGGCCGCCTCAAGCATGGGAGCGGGCAGGCGCAGGCCCAACTTGGCAAGTACCGCCTCGCCGAGCTCGGGGCGTTCGATGGTGCCGCAGGGGAGTCCGGCGGGGCTTAGCACCAGCAGCCGGTTGCGGCCGCTGTCCTCGAGTTGCTGCACCGCTTGCCACAGCGGTGCCGACTCCCGGATGGAGGGCAGGATCGAGAGGGGCTGGATGTGGTCGCCGATGCTGTCCGTATCCCAACGCTGCACTGGCAGTTGTTGCAGCGGCTTGTCGTCGATAAAGCCCTGCCAGCGGCCGCGATCGCACACCAGCAGCCAGTCGCCCTGGTCGACCTCGCTGGCTTGGGAGACACGCATCTGGCTTAGTTCCCGCAACCGACCTGCCGCCTCCAGCACCCGAAATCGCCGCCCAGCCGCATCCCGTACTTTTAGTTCGTTGAGGGTTTGCTGTAGGGCAAGCAATTGGCGCTGATTGCGCGAGGCCCCAAGTCCAAACCAGCCCAGCAGCATCAACCAGGCGCCGCTGAGGCCCCCTCCGCGCAGCAGCAGCACGGTGCCCATGCCAATGGCCAGCAGGGAAAGGAAGCGCCCGCAGCTGTTGGCCACCTCCACGCCGCGCCGCTGGCTACCGCTCGCCTGCCACACCAGGGCCTTCACAATCAGGCCCCCATCCAGCGGTAGGCCGGGCAGCAGATTGAACAGGGCCAGCACCATGTTGAGGGTGCCCAGTTCTGAAACAATGGCGCCCAGCAGGGGGGAGAGATGGGCGGCTGGATGGGTCGCTGCCAGCAGGCCCACACCCAGTACCAGGCTTACGGCCGGCCCGGCTGCGGCCACCAGCAGGGCGCCTCGGGCGGTGCTGCACTCGCGCTCCACGCTGGCCACGCCGCCGAGCAGGAACAAGGTGATGCTGCGCACCTCAACCCCCTGGGCCAGGGCCACCAGGGAGTGGCCCAATTCGTGCAGGAGCACCGAAACGAACAGCAACACTGCCGTAACTAAACCCAGGCCCCAAAGCACCGCGCCGCTCATCGGATCCTTGAGGGTGAGGCTGTAGTGCTGTTGGAAGGCCGCGGTGGCAAGCACCAAGATCACAAACCAACTGGGGTGAATCCGTAGGGGGATGCCCCGGATTTTGAAAATTTGCCAGCCTTCTCCCACTGCCCTCTGTCTTGGTGTCTGATCCTAGAAAGGGGCGACAGCCTTTGCCCTCGCCATGGCGTCCCCCCTGCTGAAGATCTGTGGGTTACGGGAACCGGACCAGGCCGCAGCGGTGGCTCAACTGGGGGTGGATGCGATCGGCGTGATCGGGGTGCCGGGCTCGCCTCGCTTCCTTGAAGCTGAACACCGGCCGGCGCTTTTTGAGGCGATGCGAGCCGCGGCGCCTGGCTGCCGCGGTGTGCTGGTGGTAGCCGATCCGCTCGAGCAGCAGTGGCCCCAACTAGAGCTGGAACAGGGTCATGGTGTGGTGCAGTTGCACGGCTCAGAAACACCCAAGCTCTGCGGCCAGCTGCGCTCCCGCCTGGGCTGTGAGATCTGGAAAGCCCTAAGAATTCGCAGGCCGGAGGATTTGCAGCGGGCCGTTGACTACGCCCTGGTGGTGGATGCCCTGCTTCTCGATGCCTGGGTGCCCGACCAGTTGGGTGGTACCGGCAACCGCATCCCGATTGAGTGGCTGAAAGGTTTTACGCCAGTTCTTCCCTGGTGGCTGGCCGGTGGCATTCGGGCCGACCGTGTGCCGGAACTGTTGACCCAACTGGGCCCCACAGGCCTCGATGCCTCCAGCGGCGTGGAGCGAAGCCCAGGTGATAAGGATCTCGATCAGGTTGCAGCGCTAGTGGCTGCGGTACGGGTTGCTGGCCTCGCTGGCCCTTCCCAGTCAAGATCATTAGGTCTTGCCCTTTCTTGATGGGTTTCTTTAGTAGATCTACCCTTATTCGTCCGTCCCACTGGGCCCTGGCGTTGACCATGGGCTCGGGTTTAGGACTAGCCCTGCTGGCACCGGTCCAGGCCCAGGACCTAGTGGGCTGCCAGCTGGTGGATGGCCAGCTTTCCTGCGTACCAGGGGTGAGTGCCGACCCCCAGTCTCAGATCCGTGCCCTGCGCGAGCAGATCAATACGGATCTGCAACAGGAGAGTGCTGTTCAGCAGCAGATCAATGGTCTGCAGCAGCTGGTGCTGCAGGGTGAAGCCGTTCAGGGGGCGGTACTGCAGGCCACGGCCGTCGCCGACGTACTGGCCGCATTGCCAGCCTCGGCGTTTCACTGGTACCGGCGTAGCCCTGGTGCCAACCAGTGGCTGCTGATTGAAGGCGCTGCAGGACCGAGCTACGTCTTGCAACTTCAAGACGTATCAGCCCAGGTAATGGTGGTGGTAGCGGTGCCAGCCCAAGGTGGAGGCTCTAGCCGGCAGGCTTCGCCGGCCATTGGACCAGTTGGCAGCAAACCCTGAGGTTGGTTTGCTGGGGATTGTGGCTTTCCTCTAAGGCTTTCGCCTTAGGTGGAAAGCATGCACTCCTGCTGCTTAACCAGCTCGAAGAATTCAGCCTTGAGGCTGGGATCTAGACGGAAATCGCCCCGCACCACAGAATTGACCATGCTGGTTTGGGGCTCCTTCACACCACGCCACTTCATGCAGTAGTGCTGGGCTTTTACCAAAATCGCTAGACCCTGGGGCTCGCAGAGACGCTCGATCTCATCGGCCAAGATCATTACAGCTTCTTCCTGGATGTGAGGCCTTGAAAATACCCAATCGGCAACTCTAGAGAACTTGGACAGACCAATTACCCGATCGCCAGGCTTGATGCCAATCCAGCAATTGCCCAGAATTGGCACCAAGTGGTGCGAGCAGGCTGAACGAACGGTAATGGGACCGACGGTATAAATTTCATCCAGCTTTTTGACATTTGGAAAGCTGGCGATCTTGGGCTGCTCATGGTAGCGCCCCTTAAAGACTTCGTGGAGGTACATCCGGGCGACACGCTCCGCTGTCTCCTCGGTGTTGTGATCTTTGTCTATATCGATGACGAGACTACGTAGCAATTCGCGAACCTTGCCCGCTACCTCGATCTCCAATTGCTCAAGCTCACCATCGCGCAGGTGGTCAGCGATGTTGTCGTTTGCGAGGTAGGCAACTCCTGCCGCGTCAAGGCGCTCACGGATTCGCAGACTTATGGGCAGGGGAGCTGAATCGGGCGTAATCGTGCGCGAAGGAATGCTGGACGGCAGGGTGGAAGTCATAGGAGGGCTCAAAGCGCGCCGGCGGCCGGCATGAGGGTTAGATCTTCCACCACTGAGGTGGCTGGCTGTTGGGCCAAGTACAGCAGGGCTTCAGATGCCCTTTCAACGTCAAGCATGGCACGGCGATCGAACGTACTGTGGACGTTTTCGCTCTCCCAGAGAGGCGTATTCACCGCACCAAGGGTGAGGGTGCTCACCCGTATGCCAAAGGGGCGTTCTTCGACTGCCAGGCATCGGCTGAGGGCGAGGAGAGCGGCCTTGCTGACGCAGTAAGCGCCCCAGTCGGGGAAGGCTTGGTGGGCTGCATGGCTGTTGACATTGATGATCTGTCCGCCGCCAGCCTGCCTGAGTCGCGGTAGCAGCGACTGGCAGACCTGAAATACAGCACTGAGATTCAGCTGCATCAACCGTTGCCATTGCTCTAGGGGCATCTCTGCCAGGGAGCCCGTATAAGCAACGCCTGCATTGTTAATCACAACCGTAGGGGTGAGGCCTCGGTTGCAGAGGTCTGCCAATCCGGGAGCAATAGCGGCTGGCTCGGCCAGATCGAGGCCGATGGATTCGACTCTCCTGCCAGTGGGCTTTAGGGCCGTTGTGAGCGACTCAAGGTCGGCAGTGCTCCTGGCCAGCAGGAGTAAGTCGTAGCCGGCAGCGGCAAACTTGTGGGCTGCTGCGGCACCTATGCCTCGGGAGGCGCCGGTGATCAGAGCAACAGGTGCTGAATCAGGCAAAGGCAGGTTCAGGGAGGCAACGGGAGATAAAGCAAATCTTAAGAGCTGGGGGAGGCAACTGGGGACTCGCTGTCGAGCACCCTTCCCATGCGGCGGAATTTGGCGTAGCGCTGCTCGATCAATTGGGATTCACTTAGGCCCTGCAGTTCGCTGAGTTGCTCAAGTAGGGCAGATTTCAGGGTTTCAGCTGCCTGCAGAGGAGCCGAGTGGTTGCCGCCGGAAGGCTCGGGCAACACCAGGTCAACAATGCCGAGCTTCAGCAGATCGGGGCCTGTGATCTTGAGAGCCTCAGCGGCAGTGGAGGCCTTGCCTGCGTCCCGCCACAGGATCGAGGCGCAGGCTTCTGGGCTGGCCACTGTGTAAACGCTGTGCTCGAACATCAGCAGCCTGTCGGCTACGCCGATTCCCAGGGCGCCACCAGATCCGCCTTCGCCGATCACCGTGGCAAGAATCGGCACCCGCAGCCGGAACATCTCACGCAGATTGACGGCGATCGCTTCACCCTGCCCCTGCTCCTCGGCCAGCACCCCCGCATAGGCCCCGGGCGTATCGATGAAACTCAAGATCGGCAGGCGAAAGCGATCGGCATGCTCCATCAGGCGCATCGCCTTGCGATAGCCGCCTGGGGATGCCATGCCGAAGTTGCGGGCGACGTTTTCCTTGGTGTCGCGGCCTTTTTGATGTCCGAGCAGCACCACCCCCTGCTCACCGATCCTGCCAACCCCACCCACTAGGGCCCGGTCGTCACTGCCACGGCGGTCGCCATGCAGCTCCAGCCACTCATCAGTAATCACCTGGATGTAGTCCAGGGTGCTGGGCCGCTGGGGGTGGCGGGCCACCTGGATCTTCTGGGAGGGCGTCAGGGCATCGAAGATGTCTTTGCGACGTCTGGTGGCCAGGGTCTCGAGCTGCAGCAGCTGCTGACTCACATCCACCTCCGAGTCGCGAGCCAGCTGGCGGATTTGCTCGATCTGCTCTTCGAGCTCAACGAGGGGTTTTTCGAACTCCAGCAAGGCGCGGCGGGCCTTGGCGGGGATGGGCAAGGGGACGAAAGGTATTCAGGCAGTAGTCAGGGCCGGGGTGGGATCGATCTGGGCGGATAGCCCTAGGGCCTGAAAGCCATGGCGCAGGGAAGCGGCACCGATCAGATCCATCTTGTCGAGGCTGATGTTGTTCCGCCCCCAGCTGAAGTTGGTGTGGATACCTTCGAACTCCAGCAGGATGGCCTCGGCGAAACAGGCAAACATCTGACGTTTGGGGTTGTCCATTTCAGCCATTTCCATCATTTGCCAGGTGATGTCGCTGAAAAACTCAACGATGCCGCCCTTCAATACATGGATGCCGTTGCCACTGGCCTTGGTGTCAAGGTTTTTCGGGTAGCCGCCGTCGATCATCAGGCAGGGCGACTTAAGGCTGGCAGCATCGATGCTCAGCGTTTGGGGCAAGCTGGCCACCCACACCACCACATCGGCTTCCGGCAGGGCCTCTTCCAGCTTGACGATCCGGCCTCCGCCCAGCTCCTGCTGGAGGTCCAGCAAGGGTTGGGGCTGGCGGGCGACCAATAAAAGCTCCTTAACTCCAGTGCGCTGGCTCAGCCAACGGCATACAGCGCTGCCGATATCGCCGGTAGCCCCGATGACTGCGACCCGGGCTTGGCTCAGATCGATACCGAGCTTGGGGGCATTGGTTTCCACCTGGCGACAAATCACCCAGGCGGTGTGGGTGTTTCCGGTAGTGAATCGCTCCCATTCCAAGGTGGTGGAGCGGATTTGCTGCTCCTTGAGCAGGTTGAAATTTTCAAAAATGATCGAGGTAAAGCCGCCCAAAGCGGTGATATCGATACCATTTTTTTGGGCAAGCTCCATGGCGCTGAGCACCTTGCGGCGAGCAGTTTTAAACCGGCTCAGCATTTCTGGCACGAAGCAGGAGTCGATGTAGGCCCCTTCTATGGTCTTGCCTGTGGCGCTGGTGACCTGAAGATGCTCCACCAGTTGGGGAGGGGCACTACACCAAACATCGAGGTCACCTTCGGCAAACTCCTCAAAGCCAAGAGTGCGAGCCTTTTCACGGGCAGCCTCGAAACTTGTGGAGTGACCGATCAGGCCGAACATGGGCAACCCCAGAGGATGTCGCGGACGCTACATCTTGCCACGACACGCCTGGCAGGCAGGCTTCAGCCGATCAATGCAGCAGCTGCCATTTTGGCGATCTCCCTGGAGGTGAAGCCCACTTCGAGCAAAGCCTCCTGGTAGGAGGTGAGGAAATCGGCCATCAAATCCTCCTGGTCCATTTCCAGAACAGCCGCGTCGCCTGCTACTTGCTCGAGCATCTTGCGCACCAAGGGCAGGTTTTCCCGATTTGCCTGCTCCAGCTCTACTCGTACGGTTTCAAGGTTGGCTTTGAGCCATTCCTGACCATAATTAAGGTGGGTGTATTCATCTTTGACTACGCCTTCTGTGATCTTGCGTGCGAAGGGGTCGGCTACAGGGATATAGATGTGATACGCCGAAATCGCAAATGCTTCAATCAAAATAGCCTGAATCAAAAGGCAGGTTGTGACCTTGCCTTCAGCTAAAGCCTTCTGAAAGTTGTTGTGCAAAGGCGAGAAGAACTGCTTAGCAAATGGCATGTCAGCAGTGACTCCGAGGTTGTTGGCGCAAGCTGTAAAGCCTTTCATGTGCTTCAGCTCCATGCGGGCCAGCCTGGCTAGCTCCTCAGCTTGGTCGGGGAGCAGCCCACCGATAGAGATGTAATTGTCGTGAGCCTCCTGCTCGCCTTCAATCACGATCGCGTTGATGCGGCTGTAGGCGTCCTTGTAGGTATCAGTGCTGAAGTCGGGCAGTTGGTCTGCGGGAAACGCCTCGGAAACATTGGCAGGAGCAAGGGTTGTCATGGCAGCCGCGCTGTTGAATCTGATCTTGAGACTGTAACCACTCCCTACCGAACCCTGACCGTCCCAAGACCTGGCCAGGGGCTGGCCAGCAGGTTTTCGAAGCGGTGTTGCCAACCTGCCACCAACCGGTCAAAAAGTTGGGCTCCCAGGGCTGCAGAAGCACCGCTGGAGTCGCCAACCACTCCGGTGAGGCTGAGTTCCTGGCTGAGCCAGGCAAGCGGGGCGGCCCCTTCCAGGCTCCAGCCCGCGGGGATGACCTCGCCTCGCTTGCCATCGATGGGGCGCTGCTCGCCCACCAGCTGGGGAGCGAGGTGCAGCATCAGGCTAGTTTCCGCCAGGCCCGCGTGCAGCCCCTCGGAGCGCTCCGGCTCGGGGATGAGCTCGGCGATCCCCTCGGGACCACTCCATAAAAAGCAGGGCAGCACGGCTAGCTCGGGCCGCTCCGCCCGCAGCTGGCGCGCGGCGGTCTGGAGCAGGGATATTTGGCCTCCGTGTCCGTTAAACAACACCAGGCGCTGAAAACCTGTGCTTGCCAGTTCGTGGCCCACAGCCACCAGTTGCTCGATCAGGACCTGGGGGGGGAGGCTGATGGTGCCACTGAAACCACGGTGCTCTGGGGAGAAGCCGATGCTCTGCAGCGGCAGCCGCACGATCGGCAGGCTTGGCTCCAGCGCAGCCAAAACTGCGTCCAGCACTCGCTCGGCAAACAGGCCATCCGTTCCGAGCGGCAGTTGGGGGCCGTGTTGCTCGACCGCGCCCCAGGGCCAGACAACCGTGCTTCCTGGCTGGGCTGCAAGCTCCTGAACCTGCGGCCAGGCCAGCTGCTCAAGGTGGCGCTGCTGGGGCATTTTTTGAGGACTAATCACTACAGTGTGGGGCTCTCAGCCCTTAGTGGAGATGGCCGGTACCGGCAGTCAACCGCCCTCATCCTCATCCCGGCCCGTGCCCCCTGGTCCTGCGCGCCCAGTGCCTGCACGCCCCCAGCCGCTGGCGCCCCTGCGTAAGCCGCCCCAGGTGTTGATGATCCGCAAGGACGAGCCCGCCCCGCAGCCGGCTGCGACTGAGCCTGCGCTTGCCTCAGCTCCCCTTAACCGGGTTGCTGCACCTGCCGCCGCTCCCGCCCGAAACGATGACGAGCTGTTTGACCTGGGGGCCATGGAGGGCCTAACCATGGCTGATCTGTTGGGCCCTGACCCGAGTCAGAAGCGGGCTGCGAAGGCTGCTGCCGGTGAGCCCAGCACCAAGCCCGCGGCCCGGAGCGTCGACGACTTCGACTTTGACGAAGAAGCCTTTCTGGCTGCTCTTGACGACCATGAGCCCCATGGCACCACTGGAGAGGTGGTGCGCGGCACCGTGATCGGTGTCGAAAGCGATGGCGTTTATGTGGATATCGGCGGCAAGGCGCCGGGTTTCATGCCTAAGAAAGAGTGCGGCCTGGGGGTGATCACCAACCTCAAGGAGACCTTCCCCAAGGGGCTTGAGGTGGATGTGCTCGTTACCGGCGAGCAAAACGCCGATGGCATGGTGACCATCAGCGCTCGTGCCTTGGCCCTGCGCCAGAGCTGGGAGAAGGTGAGGCTCCTGGAGAAGGAGGGCAAGGTGGTGCAGGTCAAAGTGAACGGCTTCAATCGCGGTGGTGTCACCTGTGAACTTGAGGGATTGCGCGGTTTCATCCCCCGCTCCCAGCTCCAGGAGGGTGAAAACCATGAGGCTTTGGTAGGAAAGACCCTTGGGGCCGCTTTCCTAGAGGTCAATCCAGAGACCCGCAAGCTGGTGTTGTCGGAGAAGAAAGCTGCCACTGCAGCCCTGTTCCAAAACATGGAGGTGGGTCAGCTGGTCGAAGGCCAGGTGGTGGCAATTAAGCCCTATGGGTTGTTTGTCGATCTAGGCGGTGTGAGCGGTTTGTTGCACCAATCGGCAATTAGTGGTGGTCAGCTGCGGGACCTGCGTGAGGTTTTTGGCCAGGGAGATCGGGTCAAGGCCCTGATCACCGAGCTGGATCCGGGCCGAGGCCGCATCGCCCTCAATACCGCCCTTCTCGAGGGACAGCCCGGTGAACTGCTGATCGATCGAGACAAGGTGATGGCCGAGGCTCCAGAGCGGGCCAACCGGGCCCGCTCCGTGCTCCGCCAGCAAGAACAAGGGGCCGGATGAAGCAGGCCGCTCCAGATTGGGAGCTCGACTACTACTCCCGTCCCATCCTTGATGAAGATGGCAAAAAGCGCTGGGAGCTGCTGATCTGTTCCACCCCTGAGGTGCCCGGACCAGGGGAAGTAGCGGGCGAATCCTTCCGCTGGGTGCAAGCCTGCCCTGCCACAAGCGTTAATTCGATCTGGCTGAGGGAGGCTCTGGAGGCAGCGTTGGCTGCTGCTGCCGCCCAGGGTTTTGGGCTGCCGAGGCGGCTGCGCTGCTGGCGTGCCTCGATGCGCACCATGGTGCAGCGGGCGGCGGAGGGGCTGGGCTTGGAGCTGGTGGCCAGCCGCCGCACCTACGCCCTGGTGAGCTGGCTACAGGAGCGGGAGCGCCTGGTTTACCCCCAGGAGCCCGGCTACATGGCAGGCCCCTTAGCCCCGCCCCCCCAGGCCTTGCGACCGATTGCGGTGCCCTTGCCGGAATCGGCCCGGGGCGACAGCTGGGCCTGGGCCACCTTGCCCTTGGGTGACCTTGCCGCAGCATCGGAGTGGGAGCTTGGCTTTGCGGGCCTGGTACCCCTGCCAGAGCCTGTGTCTGCCGAGCTGCCGGTGCCGGGAATTCGCCTATTCAGCGCCACTAGGGCCCTGGCCCTGGCCGGTTGGCTGGCTGGGCTCGAACCCGTGCGTCTTGAGATCAGTGGCCCGCAGCTAGTGCTTGAGGCTGGCCTTGAGGATCGCTGGCTACTCACCAACTTGCCGGCTGAGGAGGCAGAGGTAGCCACTGCCGCTTTTGCTGCCGCCCGAGAGCAGGCCGGTGGCCTGCAATTTCTTGCCGTTCAGGCCAGCGAGCAGGACCAGCGCTTTGAGGGCTTCTGGTTGCTGCGCGATCTTCCCGACGCTTGATGCCCCACGATGGCCGAAGCGGTTGATCCCCCCTTTGATCGTCCCGACCGGGACTTCAATTCCCTGCCCGGTTGGACCTGGGTAGGTACCTACGGCGGCTACTACCTCCAATGCGACCTGCTTCAGTCGTTTGAGCACGGTTTTTTTACACGCCAATGGCAGGGACGGGGGCCGGAGGTGCTGGCGGCTTATGTGAGCGCTGGGGTGAGTGTGCACCGTCTACGCCAGGTGCACAGTGCTGTGGTTTTGCCAGCCAGCCTGGCCAGCGCCGATCCCCTTCCCGAGGCCGATGGTCTCGTTAGTGATGCCGGCGGCCAAAGCCTCTGGGCTTGTGGCGCGGACTGCACCCCGGTGCTGATTGCTGATCCCGCTACTGGGCGGGTGGCGGCTTGCCACGCTGGTTGGCGCGGTGTGGCAGGTGGCATCCTCGAGCGCGCCGTGCAGCAGCTGGTGGGGGGAGGCAGTCGGCCGGCCGAGCTGCTGGTGGCCCTAGGACCAGCGATCAGCGGTGGCTCCTACCAGGTGCAGCGGCTGGTGTCGGAACAGGTTGCGGCGTCTCTAGCCGCCGCCCCTGATGCGTCTTTGCTGCCTGCTCTGCTTGAGCAGTTGCGTCAGTGCGGCGCTCTGCAGGCCGACCCAGACCCTATGAAAGACCGCCTTGATATTCGCCTTGCAGCCAAGCTCCAACTCGAGCGACTTGGGGTGCCAACGGCGCAAATTGGCAGCTGCCCTCTTTGTACAGCCAGCGAACCACTGCTTTTTCACTCCTGGCGGCGCGATCAGGTGAAGACGGTGCAGTGGAGCGGGATTGTTTCTCAGGCTTGAATATTGGAGCTGCTTCGAGCTGGATTTGCATCAAATTCAGGTTGCTTCGCTTGCAATCGGGCCTGTTGCTGCGCAATAATGCAAAAGTCGCATAATTATCATCGATGCTCACTGGTGCCGACCTTCTCACCAAGGTCAAAGAACTCGGGGATGTGAGCAAGTCTGACTTGGTTCGCTCCTGCGGCTATGTCTCCCACAAAAAAGACGGTTCAGAACGGCTGAACTTCACAGCCTTCTACGAGGCTCTCTTGAATGCCAAGGGAGTCGATTTTGGCGGTGCAGCCAAAACCGGTAAGGGCGGCCGCAAGCTCAGCGTTAACACCAAGGTGCAGTTTAACGG
>JBIKWZ010000017.1:0-47263 GCA_044356035.1 Cyanobium sp.
AAGGGCACCTATCTCAGCCAGATCAACAGGGCCGGAATCGAAGCCCTAATTCAAGAGCTCGACCAGTTGATGACCGCCCCTGGCCCCGTTAGCCCAGAAGATCCAGCCACTCCGGCTCCTTGAAGCCGGTGAGAATGCGCCCGTCGTTTGCGACCAGAAAAGGCCGCTTGATCAATTTGCCGTCGGCGGCCAGCGCTGCCAGGGCGGACTGGTCGTCCATGGCCTGCACCGCGGCGGCTCCCAAGGCCCGATAGCTCTGCCCACTGGTATTGAACAGGCGCTGCCTGCCAAGCTGGGCCAAGGCCTGCTCAAGTTCGGCGATGCTGGGCGGCTGCTCGGTGATGTCCAGCGTTTCGGCAGCTAGGTGCCGGGCTGTCAGCCAGGCGATTGCCTTACGACAGGTACTGCAGCGGGGATAGCTGTAGAGCTTCATCCGGAGCTACGGATTGGGGTGCCGGCCGCTTATTTGATGCCGATTAGGGACTTCAGGGCACCCACCAGGCTGTTTGAACCCTGGCCAACGGCGTTGGTCGGCTTGGTGCGCACGGTGACGTCGCCGTTGACGCTGGTGCGGCAGCTGAGGCGGAAATTGGCTGGACGATCAGAGAGGTAAACCTCTTCGACATCGCTGCGGGGGGAAAGGTTTTGCATGCCCTCGATCACCTCCATGACGCAGGTGCCGCACTGGCCGATGCCACCGCAGTTGTTGACGTTGTTGAGCCCTTTGTAAGGGTTGATGCCCGCATCCAGGGCGGCCTTGCGGAGATTGGCACCTTCGATGCAACCGACCGTCTGGCCTTCCTGTTCAAAACGGATGGTGGGCACGGTCGAGCTGGGGGAATGGGCGCCGCCCAACTTAGGTCACGCCCGTCCCCATGCCTAGCATCAGAACCTTCGAGAACGAGCTGTGTCAACGCCCCTCGGTTCCGACCTGCCTCTTGGTTATGACCTGCCTCTTGGTTATGACCTGCCTCTTGGTTATGACCTGATAGTCCAGCAGCTGATTCCGGGATACGCCAGTCTGGCTCGCCTTGCGGTTGCTTTGCTGGCTGCCTCGCCCCGGGCCAGCAGAGCTAGTGCAGCTGTGTTGGTGGCGGGCTGCGGCACCGGAGCAGAGCTGGTGGAGGCAAGGGCCCAGCGCCCGGACTGGCAGCTCACCGCAATCGATCCCTCCGCTGAGATGCTCGCCGCTTCCCAACAGCGACTGGGTGTCGAGTCGATCATCTGGCGTCAAGCCACGGTCGAGGACCTCAACGCCGACGGCTGTTTTGCTGGCGCTCTGTCCGTGCTGGTCTTGCAGTCCTTGCCAGACGATGGCAACAAGCTTGCATTCCTTACGGCCCTTGCCCGCAGCCTTGAGCCTGGTGGCCAACTAGTACTGGTTGATTTGATGGCGCCGGAGCGATCAACCCTGCAAAGCCAGGTGGAGGCTGCCTGGATGGGTTTCCAACGAGCTAGTGGCCTCAACGCTGATCCTCACGATTTGGCGCCTCTTACCCAAGGCCTCCATCCGATTGGTGAAGCGCGGCTAACGGCTCTGGTCAACGCGGCTGGCTTTGGAGATCCGGCCAGGATCTTTCAGGCTCTCGGCTATGAGGGCTTTCTGCTGCAACGCCGCCCCTGAGCCCTCGAAGCTCGGGGCCGAATAGCTGAACGGTCGTCCAGAGACAACCATGGCTAGGGGCACCACCGCCGTGGCAAGGGCGATCAGGCTTCCCAGCAGGCCTGAAAGGGCTTGGGGTCCCGTACTGAATGGATCTTCGCCCTGCGCATCAAGGTCGCGTTCTGGCGCGCTCGCTTCAGCAAGATGGGCGATGGAAGAGGGTTGGGAATCTCGGGGAACTGAATCCATAGCAATGGGAAAGGGCGCATAAGGGCACCGATTCCACTCAGAAATTCAAAGGAACTTTTTCAATTCTGGCACTGTGGCTCAGAAATTGGGGGTCAAACAATTATTTACTCGTTCAACTAGCAATGCCGATATTTAGGCGGCAGGGCGGGAGCCTTGATCGTGGTGATCACGGCGGGCACTCAGATCTGTGGGGCGGCCATCGAGATGGTCCAGGCGCATTCGGATCGAGCGCAGCTCCTCAAGGATCGAACCCAACAATTGTTGGGTAGCAGTGGAGGGTGAGTTGAGCACCTCAACCGTTACTTCCTTGATTCGCAGCACGTCGCGGGCAAATCGGGCCACCTCGTTGGGGTGGAACATCAGCGGATCCTTTTGATCACTGCGGTATTCCGGATTCAACTTGCGGGGGTTGAAAGGCGGATTGAGATTGCGGGGATCGGTATTTGTATAGCGGTATACAGATGCCCGAGAACGGTTGAGAGCCCTTTGGACCTCATCGATGCCGATTAGGCCTTCAGCGATCTCGGCAGATCCATTAACTGCAGGTTCTGCCTCGGCGACAATCCCACCAGGTAGACCGATTGCCCCCAATCCATTTCCAGAACTGGATTGTGGTGGCATGAGACGGCTTTTGGACTAACGGGATCACATCGAGAACATAGCAGGGGTTTTGAAGGCACACAGCAGCGGTGGTCACCCCCTTACCGCCCCCTCTGGCTGGGTGTCGGTGATAGGTTCCATCCTCATCGAAAAGCTCCTGCCATGCGCGTCTCCCGCCTGATGCTGGTGACGCTCCGCGACGATCCGTCGGAGGCTGAGATTCCTTCTCACAAGCTGCTGCTGCGCGCCGGCTACATCCGCCGAGTGGCCTCGGGCATCTACGCCTATCTGCCCTTGATGTGGCGGGTGCTCCAGAAGGTTTCCCGGGTGGTGCGTGAGGAGATGGACGGCACCGGAGCCCTCGAAACCCTGTTGCCCCAACTTCAGCCGGCAGAGCTGTGGCAGCGCAGCGGCCGTTGGGCCGGCTACACCGCAGGGGAGGGCATCATGTTTCACCTGGAGGATCGCCAGGGGCGTGAGTTAGGGCTGGGGCCTACCCATGAGGAGGTAATCACATATCTGGCCTCCGATCTGTTGCGATCTTATAGGCAGTTGCCAGTCAACTTGTATCAGATACAGAGCAAATTCCGCGATGAGATTCGTCCCCGCTTCGGCTTGATGCGTGGTCGCGAATTCATTATGAAAGATGCCTACTCCTTCCATGCCAATGAGGAGTCTTTGCGGCAAACCTACGCTGCTATGGATGGTGCCTACAGACGCATCTTTGCCCGTTGTGGTTTGCGAGCCGTTGCGGTGGAGGCAGACAGCGGTGCGATTGGTGGATCGGCCAGCCAGGAATTCATGGTTACGGCTGAGGCCGGTGAGGATTTGGTTTTGGCTAGTTCCGATGGGGCCTACGCCGCCAACCAGGAGCGGGCTGTTTCGTTAGCTTCTACCCCAATTCCCCTACCGGGTGGAGCGCGGGATGGCGGTAAGGGTGAACATTTGGCCACCCCTGGCCAAAGCAGCATTGAAGATCTCTGCGGAGCCCATGGCATTGAGCCCTGTCAAACCGTAAAGGTGTTGATGTTGTTGGCCCGTTTTGAAGATGGAAGTGTCCAGCCCCTGCTGGTGAGCCTGCGGGGCGATCAACAGCTCAACGAAGTCAAGCTGGCCAATGCAGTCACTGCCCGCTGCTCAGCGGAGCATGGGGCGCTATTAGACATTTCCCCAATTACTAAGGAGGCCGTGGCCAGCGAAGGGCTGCTGCCCTTGCCCTTTGGCTTTATGGGGCCCCACCTAGCCGATGGGCTGCTGAGCGATTCCGGTCACTGGACCAAGCACTTTTTGCGATTAGCTGACAGCACAGCTGCTGAGCTCAGCTCATTTGTTTGTGGTGCCAACAGCACCGATATCCACCTGGTAGGCGCGGCCTGGGGATCCCTCTGCCCCTGCCCTCAGAGCCTTGATCTGCGGGCTGCCCAACCAGGTGATCGCTGCCAACACGACCCCTCCCAGCAGCTCCAGGCCAGTCGGGGCATCGAGGTGGGACACATCTTCCAGCTGGGCCGCAAATATTCAGAGTCCCTTGAGGCACGTTTCACCAACGAGGCTGGCACGGAAGAAGCCCTGTGGATGGGCTGTTACGGCATCGGTGTGTCCCGGTTGGCCCAGGCGGCTGTTGAGCAACATCACGATGGCAATGGCATCTGCTGGCCCGTATCGATTGCGCCTTTCGAAGTGATCGTGGTGGCGGCCAATTGGGCCGAGGCCGAGCAGAGCAGCTTGGCTGAGCAGCTCTATCTGCGTCTCCAGGAAGCAGGTGTAGATGTATTGCTGGATGACCGCAGTGAGCGGGCTGGGGTGAAGTTTAAAGATGCCGATCTGATTGGTATTCCCTGGCGGGTGGTGGTGGGTCGCGGCGCGGTGGATGGGCTGGTGGAGTTGGTGGAGCGCTCCACCAGCAACAAGCGCGATCTCGCGGCCATTGAGCTGCTTGATACCCTGCTGCCCAGCTTGGCAAGCCAGCGCATGGGCCTGCCTGGCTGAAGGGCCCCTGAGGCGGCTTCTAAGATCGTAGGACTCGCATTTCACCCATGGCCGCTGCGCTTCCCTCATTCCGCCAGCGGCTGAAGCAGCTTCTTTCACGCTTGGCCATAGCGCTAGTTCTCTGCCTCAGCCTGGCACTCACTGCCTGTAGCTCTGCAAATACTGGTCTTTCTGGTAACTACGTCGAGGACACGGTGGCCGTGGCCGACAGCCTGCTGAGCACCATCGCCTTAGGGGCCGACGATCCTGCCCGCGCCGAGGCCGAGATCGAAGCTCGCAGCCTGAGCAATGGCTACGTGGCCCGCTATCGCCCCCGCAGCTCAGTGAACGGCTTGGGCTCTTTCACAACCATGCAGACGGCAATCAACTCCATGGCTGGCCACTACACCAATTATCCCAATCGCCCGCTGCCGGAGGCGCTTAAGGAGCGGATCGCCAAGGAACTCAAGAAGGCTGAAACGAACGCGACTCGCGGCGCCTAAGGCCCTGATGCGAGCCGTCCATCTTTGACGAAGGACCCCACGATCTGAGAAGCTCTCGGATTGTGCTCAGAAGCGGCTCCGGGCCGCTGTGTCCTTGGCCAACGTTGTCGTCATCGGTGCTCAGTGGGGTGACGAGGGGAAGGGCAAGATCACGGATCTTCTCAGCCGCTCAGCCGACGTTGTGGTGCGGTATCAGGGCGGTGTGAACGCCGGCCACACCATCGTTGTGGACGACAAGGTGCTGAAGCTGCACCTGATCCCCTCCGGGATCCTTTACCCGGACACGATTTGCCTGATCGGCTCCGGCACGGTGGTCGATCCCAAGGTGATGCTGGGCGAGCTCGACATGCTCGCCACTTACAGCATCGACATCAGTGGCCTAAAGCTGGCTTCTACGGCCCACGTCACCATGCCCTACCACCGCCTGTTGGATCAGGCGATGGAGCAGCGACGCGGGGATCGCCGCATCGGCACCACTGGCCGAGGCATAGGTCCCACCTACGCAGATAAATCTGAGCGCAATGGCATCCGCATCCTGGACATTCTTGATGCGGATCGGTTGCGGGATCGCCTCGCCGGCCCCCTCGCCGAAAAGAACGAAATCCTGGTGAAGCTCTACGGCCTTGAGCCGTTGGATTTCGAGACGGTTGTGGCCGAATACGTCGGCTACGGCAAGCGGCTAGCCCCCCATGTGGTCGATTGCACCCGCACCATCCACAGCGCTGCGCGGGCCCGCCAAAACATTCTGTTTGAGGGTGCCCAGGGCACATTGTTGGATCTCGATCACGGCACCTATCCCTATGTCACCTCCTCTAACCCGGTTAGTGGCGGCGCCTGTATCGGAGCAGGGGTGGGCCCCACCTTGATCGATCGGGTGATCGGTGTAGCCAAGGCGTACACCACTCGGGTAGGGGAGGGGCCCTTCCCCACCGAGCTCCAGGGCAGCCTCAACGATCACCTCTGTGACCGGGGCGGTGAATTTGGCACCACCACGGGCCGCCGCCGCCGTTGCGGTTGGTTTGACGGGGTGATTGGTCGTTATGCGGTGGAGGTGAATGGCCTCGATTGTCTGGCCATCACCAAGCTCGATGTGCTCGATGAGCTCGATGAGATCCAGGTGTGTGTTGCCTACGAACTCGACGGCAAGCGGATCGAATATTTCCCCAGCAGTTCGGAGGATTTCGCCCGCTGCCAGCCGATCTTTGAAACCTTGCCGGGTTGGCAAACCTCTACTGCCGATTGCCGCAGCCTCGAGGAATTACCTCCAACAGCGATGAGCTATCTGCGCTTTCTTGCCGATCTGATGGAGGTGCCGATCGCCATCGTTTCCCTGGGAGCTAACCGCGATCAGACGATCGTTGTGGAAGATCCCATTCACGGTCCCAAGCGGGCCCTGCTGAGCACCTGATGGACCTCATGGAAAAGAGCTACGACGTCGTCGGCATTGGCAACGCCATCGTTGACGTGCTGGTGCAAGCCGACGACGACCTGATTGACAACTTCGAACTCACCAAGGGCACCATGGCCCTGGTGGACGAAGCCCAAGCCGAGCGCCTCTACGCCAGCGTTGGACCGGGCCTTGAAACCTCTGGTGGCTCCGCTGCCAACACCCTGGCTGGAGTTGCCCAACTGGGTGGCCGGGCGGGCTTTATTGGTCGGGTGCGCAACGATCAGCTGGGGGGGATCTTTAGCCACGACATCCGTTCGGTTGGAGCTCGCTTTGACACCCCTGCTGCCACGGAGGGGCCCTCCACGGCCCGTTGCCTGATCCTGGTGACTCCAGATGCCCAGCGCACCATGTGCACCTACCTGGGCGCTTCGGTGGGGCTGGATCCAGCAGACCTTGATCTTGAGATGGTTGCCCAAGCCAAGGTGCTTTACCTAGAGGGTTACCTCTGGGATAGCGACGAGGCCAAGGCGGCCTTCATCGCTGCAGCCAAGGTGGCCCGCGCCCATGGGGGCGAGGTGGCTTTGAGCCTGTCGGATGCTTTTTGCGTCGAGCGTCACCGCGAAAGCTTCCAGGAGCTGGTCGACGGCCACGTCGACATCCTGTTTGCTAACGAAATGGAGATCACAGCCCTCTACAAGGCCAATAGTTTTGACGAGGCTGCTGACCAGGTGCGGGGCCGCTGCAAGCTGGCAGCCCTCACCCGCAGCGAGCAGGGATCGGTAGTCCTCAATGGCGCCGGCACCCACAGCATCGCCCCCTTCCAGCTCGGTCCCTTGCTGGACACCACGGGGGCGGGTGATCTCTACGCCGCTGGCTTCTTGTACGCCTACACCCAGGGCCAGGCCGTCGACGCCTGTGGACGGCTGGGCTCCCTCTGCGCTGGTCAGGTTGTGACCCAGCTGGGTCCCCGGCCCCAGGGCTCCCTCAAGCAGCTCGTAGCCCAGCACCTGGGCTGAGCCTCACTGCGGCAGCACCAGAGTCTTCAATAGGCAATTTTGGCTTAAAGCTTGTACTCCCGCTGGCTCTGCCGGCCTGCCGATCAGCAATAGCTTGGGGCCTGTGCCGGCACAGAGTTGCTGCCAGAGCTGTTCAGTAACACCGCCCGACTGGCGTGCCAACACCGTGGTGATGCGCCAGCGCCGAATCAGGGACCGCTCCACCTCCAGCTGCGAGCCTGGGCGGAGGCAGGCGACCTGATCGGCCGCCAAGCCAGCTGCCATGGCCAGCTGGAGGGCCCTTGGGCTGGGCAGCAGCCGGGCGAAGTGCTGGGCGCCGGGGCTGCAGGCCAGCGCCACGCTCAATTGGCGGGCACCAATTGCCAGCAGCAGGCGGTGTCCCTGCAGCGCGCGGCTGCGCAAATCCTCCAAGCTGGAGAGGATCGTTGCCGCTCCAGGCAGGCTGGGGCGCAGCAGCCGTATCAGCCGTTGGCTGCGCTGCTTGCACACGGCGGCCAGCTGGCCACTCACCACACAGGCGAAGGGATGGCTGGCATCCACCACCACCGCATAGGGCCAGCCCACCGATTCGGCGGCGGCCAGTTCTGCCCAAACCCCCTGCTCACCATCGATGGCGCCGACGCGCAGGGTTAGGCCCGGATGGGGGCGATAGGCCAAGGCCGCTGTTGCACCCACCACGCTCACGGTTAGGTGCCAGCCGCGCTGCAGCAGCCGCTCCGCCACTACGGGGCCTTCGCCGGTGCCGCCGATGAGCCACAGACGGGGCGAGGTCTGGTGAATCTCAGGTCGGTGCATCAGGATGGGACCCACCAATGGTTGCCTAGGAGTGAATCACTGTCTGCTCGAGGTTGAGGTGCTGGAAGCGCCCCAGGTGCGTTACACCCAGGACAATCAGACGCCGGTGGCGGAGATGGCGGTCCAGATAGATGGCCTGCGTCCCGATGATCCCCCGGGTCAATTGAAGGTGGTCGGCTGGGGCAATTTGGCGCAAGAACTCCAGAACCGGGTGCAGGTTGGCCAGCGGCTGATGCTCGAGGGCCGGCTGCGCATGATTACCGTCACCCGTCAGGACGGCGTCAAGGAAAAGCGCGCTGAATTCACCCTGGCCCGGTTGCACGGCATGGGCCCTGGCGCCACCAGCAGTCCTGATGTCAATCCAGCTGCCGCAACTGCGCCTGCGCCCCAGCGCCGTGCCCCAGCGGCGGCAACCCCGGCTCCAGCGGCGCCGGCAGGTGCCCAGCCCCCCACTTGGAATACCTCCCCGCTGGTGCCTGATCTCCCTGACGACGACGACATCCCTTTTTGATCCTGGATTGGCCCTGTTCAGGGCAAGGCGTCGCCTCGCGAATCAGCGTCGCTCAATTGATCGAGCAGCTGGCCCAGCTCCCGCTCCAGGGCGGCTAGATCAAGGCGCCATTGGGCCCAACGACCTGCATCAATCTGGCGCAATAACCAAAGCCGGTCGCTCTTGAGGTTGCTTATCAGTTCGGCGGTGCCGGTTTCGCTGGGCCTGCTGGTGGTCGCATCCGCCATGGGCATAAAGGAAGATGGCTGTATGCAAGCACTTCTCTCACCAGGCAGCCTCGTGACCATCGCGGGGGCTGTGCTCACGGTGATCGGCACGATCGCCTATGCCACCGATATCCCCAATCTCAGCCTGCCCACGATTTTCTACGGCATTCCGATCCTGTTGGGTGGGTTGGCCTTGAAATCCTCTGAGCTGCCTCCACCTAAGCGACTAACGCCGGCCCCCCGTTTCAAGCATTTGCGAGACCTGCCGGAGAGCGAGCCCCTGCGCAAGCTGCTGGCCGATGTAGATCGCTGGCGCTACGGCCAGAAAGCCCATCTGGAGAGCTCCCTGGAGGTGCTCAAGCTCTGGGACGAGGACGCTCCGCCCCAGCTGCTGAGTGTGGAGGAGCTCGACTGCGATGGCCGCTATGGCTTGCGCCTGCGCTTTCGCTGCGAAGGGGTGCCCCTAGATCGCTGGCAGGCCCGCGCTGATCGGCTGGGCCGCTTCTTTGGCCCCGGTTTGAGTGCCGACATCAAGCCAGAGCGGCGCGATGAATTCAGCCTCGCTCTGGTGCCCGAGCCCAGCCCTAGCTAAGAACGCTTAATCCATCAGCCCCATCGACAAGCCAAACCTTGATCAGCAGCCAGGACACCCTGAGGGTGTCGGTCCTAAGTGAGGCCCTTCCATACATCCAACGCTTTGCGGGCCGCAGGGTGGTGGTCAAGTACGGCGGTGCGGCGATGGTGCAAGCGGAGCTTCGCGACGCTGTCTACCGCGATGTGGTGCTGCTGGCCTCGGTGGGGGTGCAGCCGGTGGTGGTTCATGGCGGCGGCCCGGAGATCAATGACTGGCTGAATCGCCTCCAAATCGAGCCCGAATTCCGTAATGGTTTGCGGGTCACCACTCCGGAAACCATGGACGTGGTCGAGATGGTGCTGGTGGGCCGGGTCAACAAAAACATTGTCAACGGCCTCAATCAGGTGGGTGGCAGGGCCGTGGGACTTTGCGGCAGCGATGGCTCCTTGGTGCGGGCCCGCACCTACGCCGGCGGAGTAAATGGGCTGGTGGGAGAGGTGGCGGCAGTAGATCCGGCAGTGCTTTTCCCCCTGCTTGATGCGGGCTACATCCCGGTGATTTCGAGCGTGGCCGCCGATGCTGAGGGCCAGGCCCACAACATCAATGCGGATACGGTGGCCGGTGAACTGGCTGCGGCTTTACAGGCCGAGAAGCTGATCCTGCTGACCGACACGGCGGGGATCTTGCAGGATCGCCACGATCCTGACTCCCTAATTCGTCAGCTGACCCTGGCGGACGCACGCCAATTAATCCATGACGGTGTGGTGGCAGGCGGCATGACCCCGAAGACCGAGTGCTGCATCCGTGCCCTGGCCCAGGGGGTGACGGCGGCCCACATCGTCGATGGCCGGGTGCCCCACGCCGTGTTGCTGGAGGTATTCACCGATTCGGGGATCGGCACCATGGTGGTGGGCAGCCAGCGCGTCGGCCATGGCTGAAGACCTGGAGGCAGAAGACCTGGTGGACGAAGACCAGTTGGCTGCAGCCCGTGCAGCCCTCGAGCGGGGCGATTACGGCCAGGTTGTACGCCTTTTGGAGCCCCTCACCAGTGAGCATCCTGCTGCTACCGCCACCGGAGCTGAGATTCAGTTGTTGCTCGCCACCGCCTGGATGGGGCGGGGCGACAACGGCCGGGCGATCCTGTGTTGCCGGCTGATCAAGCGCTGCCGTGATGCCAGCCTGCGGGCTCAGGCCATAGACCTACTCACCGTGCTGGAGGCACCGGCCCTCGAGCGCCCCCGCGATTGGTCGATCACCCTGCCCGATCTGGGCTCGGCCGAGGCCATGGGCGGCCAGATGCAGCAGCTTGCCCGCGGCCGCCGCTCCAACAAACCGCCACCGCCGCCACCGCCGCCGGTGGGGCTAACCAGGGCTCCAGTGGGCTTCGCTGTGCTGGCCGTTTTGCTGTTGCTGCTGACGCTGCTGCTCGGCGGCTGCACCGAGGTGCGCAGCGAGTTGACCTTTAAGGGGCCGGGCCGGCTGCAGATCGCCCATGGTCTATCGAGCCCCGGTAGCCAACCCGAGCCCTGGGCCCGCCAGTTTGGCCGCAGATTGCTGAGCCAGGGATTTCACCCGGCCAATCAGCCCAAGCCATCTGCTGGCGCTGAGGGCTTTCACCAGCGCCTCGAGAGCCCGGTGCTAGCAGCGCCCGAGGCCCTTGCCCTGCTGGCAGCGAACCTCAGCGCGGCAGCGGATCTAGCCGGTGTGGCCCTGCCGCCGCCCCACTTCCAGCTGCGGGAGCGCAATTGGCTGCTGGGGGTGCGCCAAAGCCTTGAGCTGGCAGTGGACCTGCGTGGGCTCAGTGCTCTGCCGGGCTTCAGCGCCGCCATCGACCTGGCCCCTGTGACCCCTGCGGCTGTCCGCCTGGCCAGTCCCGAACCCGCTGCGGCGATTTCAGGACGAGCTGCCCTGCACTGGCCCCTGCGCTTTGGCGCCAGCAATTCTCTGCAGCTCAGCTGCTGGCGCTGGAGTGGTCTTGGTATTGGCGGCGCCCTGATTGCCCTCGCCCTGGCCCTGGTGCTGGCCCTGGTGCGGCTGCGGCGACTGCTGGGCTTCGGTCTGCCGGAACTACCGGCTTGAGAGCGGTGCTCAAAGGCTGAGGGGGTCGGGGTCGATCGCCAGACCTACCCCCGCAGGCAGCGCCTCCCGCAGAAGGCTTTCAGTTGGCAAGGGCAGGGGCTTGCCGGCGGGACCATGCAGCAACAGTTGCCAGCGACTCTTCCCCGCTACCCGGGCTACCGGGGCCGGGGCGGGACCAATCAACAGCCATCCGGCTGCCTCCAGCTGGCTGCGGATTTGCTCGGCCAAGGCGGCGGCGGCGGTTGCCGTGCCGCTGGCACTTGGTCCGCTCAGTCGCAACAGGCAGGCCCGGCTGAAGGGCACCAGGCCACCTTGGCGGCGCAACTGGCTCTCCTCGGCCAAAAACAGCTCGTAGCGCCCATCCACTAGATGGCGAATCACCGGGTGGTCGGGGCTGTAGGTCTGCACCAGCACCTCGCCTGGTTTTTCGCCGCGGCCCGCCCGGCCCGCTAATTGCAACAGCAATTGCAGACACTGCTCGGAGGAGCGCAGATCGGGGCGATGCAAAAGCCCGTCTGCCGCCAAAACCGCCGCGAGCGTGACCCGGGGTAGGTCCATGCCCTTGGCCAGCATCTGGGTGCCTACCAATACGTCGGCTTCCCCTTGGGCGAAGCGATCGAGCAGGCGGCGGTGGCCGTCACGGCCCCGGGTGGTGTCACGGTCAAAGCGCAGCAGGCGCAACCCTTCAAGCTCGGTTGCCAGCTGCTCCATCACCCGCTGGGTGCCCGCGCCGAAGGGTTTGAAGGCCGTGGAGCCGCAGTGGCCGCAGCGATTGCCCAGCTCCGCGCGGTGGTCGCACCAGTGGCAGCGCAGCCATTCATGGCCCCCTTTGGAGCGGTGCACGGTGAGGGCCACGTCGCAGTGGGGGCAGAGCACCGCTTCGCCGCAGCTGCGACAGCTCAGGAACGCTCGGTAGCCCCGCCGGGGCACCAGCACCACTGCCTGTTCGCCCTTCTCCTGCAGCTGCTCTAGCCGCCCCATCAGGGCCCGGCTGATCAGGCGGCGGTGGCCGTCCGCGAGCTCGTGGCGCATGTCGATCACCCGTACGGCAGGCAGGGGCCGCGAACCAATCCGCTCCGGCAGTCGTAGGAGGCGGGTGGCTGGTTGGGGGGATTGACAGCTCAGCCAACTCTCGAGCGAGGGGGTGGCACTGCCGAGTACCAGCCGCGCTCCACTTTGCTGGGCCCTTAGGCGAGCTACGTCGCGGGCGTGGTAGCAGGGCATAGGGCTGTCCTGCTTGTAGGAGCTGTCGTGTTCCTCATCGAGCACGATCAGGCCCAGGCTGGGCATAGGCAGAAAGATCGCTGAGCGGGTACCCACCACCACCACTGCTTCTCGTTCCAGGCAGCGGCGCCAGGCCGCCACCCGGGCACCGTCGGAAAGGCCGCTGTGGAACTCCACCACCCGGTAGCCGAAGCGTTCCCGTGCCCGGTCGAGCAACTGGGGAATTAGGCCAATCTCCGGGGTGAGTAAGAGGCTGGTCTGCCCCGCTTCCAGGGCCTGAGCGGCCGCCCGCAGATACACCTCAGTTTTGCCGGCGCCTGTTACACCCCAGAGCAAAAATTCCGCGCCCGCTGGGGCACCGGCCAGGGCCCCTACGGCAGCGGCCTGGGCTTCTGTCAGGGCAGGCCAGTGGGATGGTGCGAGGCCTGCTCCACTTCCCTCTTGAGGAGCCTGAAGGCGCTGCACCAGACCCCGAGCCTGCAGCCCCTTGAGCACGGCGCGGCTGAAGCCAGCCTCACCACAAAGATCCCGCAGGGGCACTGGCCCGCTATGGCGATCAAGGTGCTCAAGCAGTTGCTGCTGGCGCTCGGTGAGGGGCTGGCCTGGGAGTGCTGCCTGCGAGCGCTCCACCAGCCAGATTGGGCGGCTTGGCCTGCTGGGCCCCTGGTTGCGCTGGCCAAGCCAGCCAGGGGGCAGGGCGCTTTTTAGAGTTTTGAACAGGCTTGTGTGGCACTCCGCCGCCACGCTTGACATTAAGTTTTGCCAATTTGGATCTACGGCAGCCCGCTGCCAAACCTCCAGGATTGGTTGTATTCGCTTGCTGCTGAGGCTGGCGGGTAATTGATCAATCCAGCCCACCACCAGGCCAGTGTGCGGGCGTCCCTGCAGCTTCACCCGCACCAAATCCCCAATCCCTGCTGGGGTTTCGGGGGAGTTGGCGTAGGTGAATACCTGGCCTTCCCTCCCTGCTTCGAGCCAGATCTGCAACCAGGGGATCGACAAGCTTGCAAAGGTCACAACCCATTCTTAGAATGTGAATGTTGGGCAGTTCAAAGGCTGCCGTCGGAACCAAACAGAGTTCCGTCCAGCGGGAAGACCTGAAGTGAGACCCCGGGAGCCAGCCTCCCACCATTCGGCCTCCCGGTCTGCGACCACCCCTGTCAGCCCTGTCTAGGCCTCGGCCAACCCTCCCAGGCCTCGGCCACCGACCCCTTGCTCTTTGCCGGGTCGCTCTCTTTTCCCTGCCGACTACCACTGTTTCAGAGGTTTCCTTCCCGCTTTCGTGGTCATGCAACAGCTCCTACGGCTAATCCCGGAATGGCTGGAAAGATTTTTTGCCGGTTGCTGGCAGGAGATTGCTAAACGCGATTTCAGGTGATGCGTTTCCGCCCATTTGTTTTGTTGTTTCGTTTTCGTTACCTATGAGCCCCGCTGCTGCCCAGCCGAAAGCAACCCCGGAAATCTTGATGGTGGCCACGGCGGCCGGTGAAGAGGTGCAAGTAAAGCCGAAGAAGGCTGCGCCAAAAGCAAAAGCTGCTGCCAAGGCCCCGGCTGCTGCCAAAGCAAAGGCTGCTCCCAAAGCAAAGACTGCTCCCAAAGCAAAGACTGCCACCAAAGCCCCGGCTGCTTCTAAAGGAACTGCTGCTACCAAGGCAAAGGCTGCTCCGAAGGCAAAGCCGGCAGCAAGCAAATCCTCAGCGCCTAAACCCCCAGCGGCCAAGGCCAAGACTGAGGCTCCTGTCGATACCGCCGAGCTAGACGATGCCGATGATCTAGGCCCATCCGGCAGCTCTGCCGAGAAGGACGAAAAGGCTGCCAAGGCCCTAGCCAGCATCAAGGTGGGGCCTAAAGGTGTCTACACCGAAGACTCCATTCGGGTTTACCTCCAGGAGATCGGCCGTATCCGCCTGCTCCGGCCCGATGAGGAGATCGAGCTAGCCCGCAAGATCGCCGATCTGCTCCAGCTCGAAGAGATCGCCGCTCAGTTTGAGGCCGATCACGGCCGCCAGCCCGACAACAAGGAATGGGCGGCATTGGTGGAGATGCCCTCCATCAAGTTCCGCCGGCGCTTGATGCTTGGCCGCCGAGCCAAGGAAAAGATGGTGCAGTCAAACCTGCGCCTGGTGGTTTCGATCGCCAAGAAATATATGAACCGGGGCCTGAGCTTCCAGGACCTGATTCAGGAGGGTTCCCTCGGCCTGATCCGGGCTGCCGAGAAATTTGACCACGAAAAGGGATATAAATTTTCCACCTACGCCACCTGGTGGATTCGTCAGGCGATCACCCGCGCTATCGCTGATCAGTCACGCACGATCCGCCTTCCGGTGCACCTATACGAAACCATTTCCCGGATCAAGAAGACCACCAAAACCCTCTCCCAGGAATTCGGCCGCAAGCCCACCGAAGAGGAAATTGCCGAATCGATGGAAATGACCATCGAGAAGCTGCGTTTCATCGCCAAAAGCGCCCAGCTGCCCATCTCCCTGGAGACGCCGATCGGCAAAGAGGAGGATTCCCGGCTCGGTGACTTCATCGAGGCCGATATCGAAAACCCTGAGCAGGATGTGGCCAAGAACCTGCTGCGAGAGGACCTCGAGGGCGTACTGGCCACCCTCAGCCCCAGGGAGCGTGACGTGCTGCGTCTGCGCTACGGCCTAGATGACGGCCGCATGAAGACCCTTGAAGAGATCGGCCAGATCTTTGATGTCACCAGGGAGCGCATTCGTCAAATTGAAGCCAAGGCCCTGCGCAAGCTGCGCCACCCCAACCGCAACGGCGTGCTCAAGGAGTACATCAAGTGAGTCAGGGACTCGCATCCCTACGGGGGCTGCGCACTGCTCCGTCGCTCGACCCCGCAGCGCTCTCGGCTCTGCGGACAGAGCTTGAGCCTCTGCTGGCTCGCTGTGACTGGTTCACGGCGGGAGTGATGGCCGCTTCTGCAGCGGCTGCGGTGAGCTGTTTGCGTCAGGTTGAGACGGCTCTGGGCTGGTCGCAATTGGAGCTAGATCCCGCCGGTGTAGCCCTCGATTCGATCGAGGGTCCGGTCTTCCTCAAGGCCAACCAGAACAGCGGCCGCTTTCAGGTGCGCGCTGAAACCGGTTTAGGTGAGGGCCTGTTGATCAGCGGTCACTGTTCAGCAGATACGGCTGCGGAAGACACCTGGGGCCCATTGCCCCTTGATTTCTTCGGCCCTTAATCTTAGTGGCTGTGATCTGCCCCTGATGGTCAACCCCCTGCGCATCGCCTCCCGCCGCAGCCAGCTGGCCATGGTGCAAACCAATTGGGTGCGCGATGAACTCATCCAGGCCCACAGCGGCCTGGAGATCACCATCGAAGCGATGGCCACCCAGGGGGACAAGATCCTCGATGTGGCCCTCGCCAAAATCGGAGATAAAGGCCTTTTTACCAAGGAGTTAGAGGCTCAGATGCTTGTTGGACAGGCTGATATCGCCGTCCATAGCCTCAAGGATCTACCAACCAACCTGCCCGAGGGGCTGATGCTTGGCTGCATCACCGAGCGGGAAGATCCTGCCGACGCCTTGGTGGTGCATGAACAGCACCGCGATAAGAGCCTGGCAACCCTGCCCGCCGGTGCCGTGGTGGGCACCAGTTCCCTGCGCCGTTTAGCCCAGCTGCGCCACCACTTCCCGCACCTCAGCTTTAAAGATGTGCGCGGCAACGTAATCACCCGCTTGGAGAAACTTGATGCTGGTGAGTACGACTGCCTTATCCTGGCGGCCGCTGGTTTGGGACGGCTGGGTTTGGGGGATCGCATCCACGAACTGATCGATCCCTCCATTTCCCTTCACGCCGTTGGCCAGGGTGCCTTGGGTATTGAGTGCCGCGAGGGAGATGCCGTCGTGCTCGAGCAGATCAAGGTGTTGGAGCACCAGCCCACCGCCCGTCGCTGCCTGGCTGAGCGAGCCTTTTTACGTGAGCTGGAGGGGGGCTGTCAGGTGCCCATCGGTGTTAACAGCCGCTTCGACGGCGATACGCTTGTATTAACGGGCATGGTGGCAAGCATCGATGGCCTGCGCCTGATTCGCGACGAAGCTTGCGGTCCCCAGGCTGACCCTGAGGCCATTGGCATCGCCCTTGCCCATGCTTTGAAGGCCCAGGGCGCAGGCGAGATCCTGGAGGAGATTTTTGCAACTGTCCGGCCCGAAGCCTGAACCAGCGTCAGCCGCCGCCAGCCCCGTTGAAGCCGAGGCACGCGCCCTTCCCTATCAATGGAATCTGCTGGCCTGGGCTGCCCTGATTGGTGTGCTCACGGGTCTGGCAGTGGTTGCCTTCCACGAATTGCTGGGCTTTATCAATAACGGGCTGTTTGGACCTTTTGTGGAGGGGCTCCTAACAGTTGGTCGTAGCCAGCCGCCTGAGTTGGCACCCGAATTGCCGCTGGTGGTGGCTCCTGATGCAGGTACACCGCTGCGGGCCCTGCTTCAGGTGGGTCTCGGCGGGCTTGGCTTCCTGCCACCGCCACCAGCCATTCCTGAGCCGTTGCCCCTGCCGGTTTCCTCCCTGCCCGATTGGATCAGTCTCTGGCCGGTGGTGGTGGTGCCCACCCTGGGGGGCTGGGCTGTTGGCCTTTTGCGCCGCTATGGCGGTGACCTGGGCCCTGGCCTACCCAGCCTGATGGCGATGGCCGATGGCGCCGTTAGCGCTCGGCCCCGCTTGCCCTTTCAGCGCCTGCTGGGTGCATCCATCAGCCTGGGCAGTGGTGCCTCCCTCGGCCCGGAGGGGCCGAGCGTTGAGAGTGGTGGCAATATCGGTCTGTGGGTGGCCCTGCGCGGCGGGCTCTCGCCCCAGAGCCAGAAAGCCCTGGTGGCCGCGGGAGTGGCCGCAGGTCTGGCGGCGGGCTTCAAGGCACCCATTGCCGGCGTGTTTTTTGCTTTTGAAGGAAGCTTCAGTGCCGTTCAGGGGCGGCCCAGCTTGCGGGCGGTGCTGGTGGCCGCGGTGGCTTCCTCGCTGGTCACCCAATTGCTGCTCGGCGACACACCGATTTTGCGGCTGCCTGCTTATGAAGTGCGCTCATCGCTGGAGTTGCCCCTTTATCTGGGTTTAGGCCTGGTGGCCAGCTTGATGTCCTGGGCCTTGGTGAGCTTGCTGGCCGCAGGCCGCAGCGAGCGGCTGCAGGCCTGGCTCGGCCAGCTGCCGCCAGGCCTGCCCACCGCCCTGGGGGGCGCCTGTGTGGGTGTGATGGCTCTGGGTTTTCCCCAGGTGCTGGGTGTCGGCTACGACACGATTGAGGCCCTGCTTGGCAGCGAAGGGGGCGTGCCACTGCTCACCTTGCTGGTTTTGCTGGGAGTCAAGTTGTTGGCCACTGGTATCAGCAATGCCACCGGCTTTGTTGGCGGTGGCTTCGCCCCATCCCTATTCCTGGGAGCGGTGCTCGGCAACTGCTACGGCCAGCTGCTTGGTGATAGTGGCCTGCACCTGCCGGTGGCTGAGCCTCCCGCCTACGCCATGGTGGGCATGGCCGCTGTGCTGGCCGGTAGTGCCCGGGCTCCCCTGACGGCCCTGCTGCTGCTGTTTGAGCTCACCCGCGATATTCGAATTGTGTTGCCGCTGATGGCCGCCGCCGGCCTCAGTGCTGCCTTGGTGGAGCGCTGGCAGGGCCTGGCTGATCCAGGCTTACTTGGGCCAGACCCCCAAGAGGAGCATCGCCGCCGCCAGTTGGCCGCCCTGCCGGTTGCTGAGGCTTTCGAGCCCGAGGCCCCCCTGGTGCTGGCAGCCGAGCTGCCAGCCCAAAAGGCCTTGGTTCAGCTGGTGGAGGCCCACGGCCACTGTCTGGTCGTAGCGGATGGGGCTTGGGTTGTGGGGCTGGTCACCCTGGCTGATCTGCAGCGGGCCCTAAGTGCCGAGCGGGAGTTCAATGAAGACGGCTCTTTGCCGCTGCCCACCTTGCTCTCCTGTCGCCGCGGTGACTTGGTATGGCTGCCGATGTCCGCCCAGCTAGCTCAGCTGGAAGACCAGCTAAGACCAAATGGCTTGCGCCAATTGCCGGTTTTTGATGTGCCGGCGGCTGCGGCTGCAGCCCTACCCCATGGGCTTCCCAATCCCGGTTTGCCGGTTGCTTCTTTACGTGGCTTAGCCAGCCGCGATGGCATGGCCCGGGCCCTAGCGCGCCAGCTCACACCCGCTGAAGATTGGGCTCAAGCTTGAGTCTGTAGCTGGCTAGAGAGAGCCTGGGCTGCTGGATCAACCGCACTTAGCCTGGCCAATATCCGCTCCAAATCAAGGGCCGAAAGCTCGCCGTCACTGGCCCACTTCAAGGTGGTGCTCACTTGGGGTTCGCAGGAAGGATTGGAGTGGGGAACCGCAGACATAGACGCAGTCGAAAGGCCTCATGCCTTGTTTTGGCCTTACAAGGTACGTCGATAATCCCAACTTGCGGCCGCAGCTGGGGTTATCTCCAGAATATTTTCCGACAATCGGCTGGCTTCAGCGCTGCACGATTACTGGCGTACCGACTTCCACCTGATCAAATAAGGAGCGCACATGCTCGTGGAGCATGCGCACGCAGCCATTGGTCACGGCTGCGCGTGATGTCACCGTCCAGGACCAAGCATTTGGCGTGCCATGGATGCCGTACTGGTTGGGTCCGCTTTTCTGGAATCCAAGCCAGCGATCGCCTAAGGGGCCATTTGGTCCGACGGTGGCGTTGATCTTGCCGCTTTTGGTGCTTTGGTATTTGGGATTAACAACCTTGTTTTGCACCGAGAAGCGCCCTAGTGGTGTGGGGGTGCTGGGATCGCCAATCGCCACTGGCCAACTGCCCAGCACCTTGCCGCCTTCACGCAGGCTGATCGTGCGCTTGTCAAGCTGAAGCACAATTTCCCGGCTAATTTCCAGGCTGTTGCTCTGGGCCTGGACAGGGGTCCAAGCCGGAGCCATCGCCAGGGCTGCTGCGGCAATCCAGAGCGGTTTGAGGTAGTCAGCCATGGTGATTAAGGGCGCTTAGTTCACCAGTTTGGCGTCGATGATGTGGAGATAGCGCCGTTCGCACTCCTTAATGATGCTCACAGCTTCTGCTGGCTCCAAGAAGCCATTGACCTTGCAGGTGCCGGGTTTTTTGAGGTCTTTGTAGTGCTCCCAGTAGTACTGGGTTTCCGTGACCCACTGCTCACCAAGCTGGGTGAAGCTGGTGATGTGGTCCATGCGCTTGTCATCGGCCAATACGGCGATCACCTTGTCGTCGACCTCGCCGCCGTCGTCAAAGGTCATGATGCCGATGATCCGAGCTTCCACCAGCGATCCCGGCACTAGGGGCTCGGTGACACCGACAATTTCAATATCTAGGGGGTCGCCGTCCTCGTCCCAGGTGCGGGGGATACACCCGTAGGCGAAGGGGTAGGCCAGTGACGAGTAGCCGACACGATCCAGCTTGAGGTGGCCGGTCTCTGTGATCAATTCGTACTTGTTGATCGTCATGGAGTTGAGCTCCACGATCGCGTTCACGCGCAGCTCGGCTTCATCGGCGAAGGCCGGCAGTACGTGCAGCAGGTTGAGCATCGTGCGGCTGGGGGCGTGGTCGATGTTCGCCATGAAGCGGAATTTGATTAGCTGGGCGGCATCCTAAGGATCTGAGCGCAGACGCTCCAGCTTGTTGCGCAGATAGCGAAGGAAGGCTGCTGCGCTGAGTCTCTGGCCACTAACCTGCTCCACCAGCTCTTCCGCATTGACGCTGCGGCCCAGGGGATAAACCCTGCTGGCCAGCCAGTCCCGCAAGCTGCTCTCCTGACCAGCAGCGATCGCGGCCTCGATGGCACCTGGGCCGCCAAGCTGCTGCTCCATGGTTTCCGCGAGTTGGGCGCTGATCAGATGGCCCAGGGCGTAGCTGGGGAAATAGCCAAACAGGCCTTCGGCCCAGTGGATATCTTGCAGACATCCCTCCGAGTCAGTCAGCGGCTGGATTCCAAACAGCTCCTGCATCCGTTGGTTCCACTGCTGGGGTAGTTCTGCCACCGGCATGTCCTGCTCGAGCAGGGCCAGCTCCAGCTCAAAGCGCAGCACGATGTGCAAGCAGTAGCTGAGCTCGTCGGCTTCCACCCGAATCAGGCCGGGCCGCAGGGGATTCAGCCCTCGCCAGAAGCCGAAGGCGCCGCCCCAGGGATCACTGCCACCGCCACTGCGACCGCCACTGTCCAAGCCGGCGCAGAAGCGCGGATGCCAGCGCTCGGCGAAGGCGCGGCTGCGGCCCACGCGGCATTCCCAGAACAGCGACTGCGACTCGTGCACCCCCATCGAGGTGGCCTCACCCAGGGGCCAGGGGAAGTAGTGGTTGCCCGTGCGGGGCAAGCCCTGTTCATATAAGGAGTGGCCCCATTCATGGGCGGTGGCAAGGAAGGCCGAGAGGGGCTGATCCGGCACCACCCGGGTGGTGATGCGGAAGTCCTGGGGGCCCACGGTGCAGGAGAAGGGATGGGCAGAGCGGGAGCGTTGGCAGTAGGCCGGGTCGTAGCCCCAGCTGTTGAGGAGCTCGGTGCAGAGATATTCCTGCAGGGCTTCGGGTAGCTCTGGCAGGGGGGATACCTGGGTTGCTGCTGCCTGCTGGAGCAGGACGGGCAGCTCGGCCTGCAGTGGGGCAAACAGCTGCTGCAGCCGTTCTTTGCTGACGTCGGGCTCAAACGGCTGGGCGAGGATTTCCCAGGGGCTGCGCTGTTGGGCTTCGGCGGCGGCAAGTTGGGTCGCTTGTTCGCGGCGAAGGCCGATCAGGCTTGCCAGGGCCGGAGCAAAGATGCTGAAGTCGCTGCGGCGCCTTGCCTCCTGCCAGATGGCATTACCGCGCGACTGGGCTTGGGCGATTTGGGCCACTAGCTGGGGATCTAGGCAGCGCTGGCGATTTAGCTCAAGCCGCAGTAGCTGCAGGTTGCGGCGCACCGCCGCCGGACTGCTGGGTTGCAGCTCGGCTTCCGCCGCTTCGACCAGATCGGCGTATGCAGGGCTGCTCTGGCGTGCGTGTAGCTGGCTGGCCAGTAGGGCCAGTTGGTCGCCACGCCATTCGGCGCCGGCTGCCGGCATCACCGTGTTCTGGTCGTAATAGAGGGCACTGCTGATTGAGCCGAGCAGCTGGCTCTGGCGCAGATGCTCCTGCAGCTGATCTAGGGGCGATGGGGCCTGCGCCATACGGAACTCTCAATGCAGCCATTCTTCCGGCTTCAGGCCCTGCGCGCTCAGGCTCATTCCAGTTGGGCCAGCTGGTTCTCCAGAGGTCGCTTGAGTCGAGTCTGAACCAGGGAGCAGAGCTCATCTACCAGGGCGCCTTCGGCGCTCCAGATCGTGCGCACCCCATCGCGCTCTCAGCGCACTAGGCCAGCTCACTGCAGTTGGCCGAGCTGGCTGCTGATGTGGGATTGGGAGAAGCCAGTGGCTTCGATCAGTGCTGCCACATCCACGGGCCCTGCCCTGAGCTGATAGATCAACTGCAGGCTCGCCGGCTCGCTCAGCAAACTAAAAACTGGCAGTGCCCCTCCAGCAACAGGGGAGACGGCATGGAGCTGGAATAAGATATTTATTAATTATGTCGACAGGCGCATTCTGCTGGCCGCCCCCCCGGACAGCCCGCCTTTATGCGGCTATGGTCATACCTCCTTTTACGTCGATCTCCCTGCGGGCAGCAGCCGGATGGGGATCCCTGCTCTTCCGCCAGCTTTGCAAACGCCCATGCACCCCTCTACAAATCATGCCCAGCGATTGATCACTCTGTGGATTGCCTGGTTGCTGGCCATGCTCTTCCACGTGGATTTGGGCTTGATGCCCTTATTCCACGGGCAGTCACCCGAGATCAACAGCCAAGTGCCCCTGGGAGCATTGCCGTTGCTGTTTGGCGCGATGCTCGGCTATTTTCTTCTGCCCTTGCTGGCAATCGTGCTGATCTCTTTTGCCGATTCCGCTATGGGCCCAGGGATTCGCTGGAGGCCTTTGAGGCGTCTACATTTTTGGTCTAGTATCGTTTACTCTATTACTAATATATTGCATCTTTTGGCAGACATTTTGGTGCCGGATGCACGCCTTGATCAGATCGCGCTGATGGCGGTGATGACCCTGGTTGGCTTGTTGATCAATATTGAAGGTTGGCGCTGGTGGCGCCAATTTCACTGAAGAAATGCTTGTTTGATTGGCTGGCGATGCCTATAATCTCTGGGGACAATTATTTATTCGCAGAGTTCCAGCTTTGCTGAAACTTGCTTTCGACCGGCTGGCTGCACTGACTTGGCGGGAAGGGTGGCCGCCGCATAGTCTGGCAATCTGGAACGGTGGGACGCCTTTGGCATGGTGTAGCGCTTTTGCAAAATTAGTCTTAGCACCTAATCACTAATTCACCAATTTAACACTTGGCCTGATGCATTATCTCACAATCTTGCACTGAAGCATTGGCATAGATTTGCCGGATCGGTTCAGTCCCTTTGCCGTCATGCCAAGAATTACCGTTGAGCTCTCCGTCGAGGAGCATCGAGCTTTAAAACTTTTAACCATCCTCGAGGGTAGAAAACTTGGTGCCGTCTTAAAAGAGGCCATCAATTCCTACCTTGTGCAAAAGGGTTCATACGATCTCGAGGTCAAGGGCAAGCAGTGATTTGAGTTGGGCACTTCGGGTATTCCCGCTGCCAGAAGATCAAGTACCTCTTGATCCTCGAGCTGGTTAAACGTTTCGTACCACACGCCCTCAGACTGGAGTTACTCCACTAACATCAGGATTTCGAGTTGATCGACTAGCTGGCGCAGTCATCCCCGTGGCAATGCCGTCTCTAACACGATCAGATGACGATTGCGCATTTGCTCCGGGGTTGGATCGACGAAGACATTTGCCGCCGCCCTAATTCCCGCTCCTGCAAGCTGGAGCCAACCCTGGCTTGGGGCCTGCTCTTGGTACCTCAGCGCTGCTTGGCCGTTTCGCCAGACCGCTACATGTCACCCTGAAATAGCGCCGATCGCGAGCTCGGTTGCAGGGGATCGGCAACCTTTCGCACCGACCAGGTGGCCACGGGATGCCCCATTGCTTCCAATGGCGACTGCTACCGGAAACCCGCCCCCTGGCAGGCCAATAACCGTGCTGTCATGGTCCCGCCAGGTACTGGTCTGTAGCCGCTCCGCCAGCTCCAGGCCTGCCTGATGACGCTTGCTCCATCGGGGTGGATGCAAAATCATGTTGAGCCAGCCGCGACTTATCCGTTTTAGAACCTTATTTTAGGCCCTATTTTTAGGCCCAGATGTAAAAGAGGGCCGTGGCCGCAGCCTTAAGCAGCAGGGGAATTAGTAACGAGGCTGGAAAGCTCACCAGCGCTCCTGCTGCCAAACCCGCCACGACCACTGCGATCACCACGACAAGAATTGTTAGAAAAATGCGACGGCTGCGCAGGTTCACGAAGCGGCAGGGCCATGTTGCCGCACTGGCTGCTCGCCTGGGCGCGGCTGCGTCTCTTCGGCTATTACAGGAAGACTTTGACGCCAAGCCATGCGCCGCATTGCTGCCTTTCCCTTTCTGCTGGCCCTGTGCGCCACCGCTTCCTTGCTTGCTCCCGGCGCAGCCCAGGCCGAGGCCAAGGCCGCGCCCACCAGTGACACCGTTGAATACAGCTCGGACGTCTCGGAAGTGGACTCCTGCAATCAGGCCCACTACCGCATGCCAGCCGATGCAACCGCTACGGCCATGAGGCTCTCAACTGCCATTAAAGGTGAAAACGCCACCTTCACCTGCCGGGTGAAGTGGAGCCTTTCGCCCTCCGCTCGGCCCACCTATCGCTCGATTTTGTTCTCCCCTTCAGCCTGATCTCCATGCCTCGTCAGAACCAGCCATCTGCGCGCACCATCAAATTGCAGATCCTTGGTGCAGTGTTTGTGCCAGTGGGATTGCTAGGCCTATGGCTTTATTCCAAAGGCTTCTGGTGAAGGCTTAAAAGCGCTTCCTCGGACTCGCGATTGCTGCGATGGCTTCCAGAGGTGATGCACTGCATGGATCACCACTCCCCAGATCAGTAGGTCGGGATCGTCACCTTGCAGGGCAATGGCGGGGCTAGTGGCATCGGTGGCCACCAGGCGCCAATGGGCAGGTGCCCCTTCCAAACGCCGCAGAAGAAAGCGCCCCTCGTGCACGGCGACCACGATGGAGCCCGAATGGGGACCCACACTGCGATCGACCACCAATAGATCGCCGTGGTGGATGCCCTCCCCGCGCATGGCATCGCCGTCTACCCGCATCAAAAAGGTGGAGCTCGGTCGCGGAATCAGGGCTCCATTTAGATCGATCGTTGCCTCTATGTAGTCATCGGCAGGGCTGGGAAAACCTGCGGCCACGGTTTCTCCCGCCAAGGGCAGGAGCAGGGGCTCGAGGTCGTGATGTGCTGGCTGCAAGGGACCAAGCCAGATCAGATCGCTCGCCATGGCAATCCCACGAGGGCCGCAACACTAGCGCAAAATAGTGCGCCTGTACTGCTAGGGGGCCGTAATGGTCGCGGATCAGTCGCCGCAGCCCCTGCGCACCACCTCGTTGCGCAGGGCGACTAGATCGGCTGCGTCGGGGAGCTGGGGTTCAAACAGCAGGGCCCAGGCCAGCGACACATCTCCAGCTGCCAGGGCCGTTTCGATCGCTGCCAGCCAGGCGGGGGGGCGCTGGCCCAGGGAGTGAATCAGGGCAGCGGTGCGGGCCATCCGCTCGGCGTCGGCGCCTACTAATTGCACTTGGGCAAAGCTGCCCTCTGCCGCCTGCTCAGGTCTCAGGCGCAGCACCACCACCTCGCCGGGGGCAATGGGGGCCAGGGGCCAGACCAGGGGGGCGCGGAAGGGGCGTCCTGGAGGCGCAAGCTGCTGCCAGGCCAGTAGACCCTGGCGCTCGATGCGGAGCTCCAGCAGGGGGTCGACCACGACCAGCAGGGGCATGGGCGTGGGCACCAGGCCAATGGCATCGCCCTCTGTCACCGGCTCGACCCGGGGGGCCACCACGCAGACCGCTACTGGATCCACCGGCCGCTGCAGGGCGTGGGCAGAGTTGGTAAGCAGCCAGCCCAGACCAAGAGGTATCAGCAGGGCTGGGCCAAGGTGCTGCTTGCTCAACTGAAGCTGCCGAATGCCGTGCCAGAGAGGAAGTCGCCAAAACTACCCACGGGCGTGTGGCCACCGCTGCGGCGCATCAGAACTTTTAAAAAGGTGGTGTTGAAGTCGACAGTTTCAAGAAAGCGCACCCCCACATAGGCGGCAGACTCAAGCCGATCGCCCCAGAGGGAGCCGACCAGACCTGGCACTACGGGCTCGCGGATGGGAAACAGCAGGCAGGCAACAGAGGAGCCCAAATCCCAAAGTCGACCACTAAACGGCACCGGATCGACATGAAAGTCGATCTGAATCGTCTTTCTGATTGAGGGCACGATGTGCCTCTCCTCATTCCTTGGGGAAGGATCTGGGCTTGGGGAAGGATCCGGCATCAAGTCAAATGCAGGCGGATATTCGTAAACATCCGCGTGTGCACATCACCCTGCAATTTTTTCTCACCTTAATGAGGCGACTCGAAAAGCCAACTGAGAAAAGGCTGAAAATTTTGATCGTGGCCAGGTCGCATTCAGCCCACGGCACGGCTTAAGGCACCGCCGCAGCTAGAGCCCCCCCCGGCGGTGCAGCCAAAACAATGATCTGCAACTGCCACCGCATCCCCCTGCGGATCCCAGCCCACCAGTTCGCCAAGATGGCGCTTGGGCCGGCCAGCTGCGCTCAGACCAAGCTGCTGGTTGAAATCACAGTCATAAAGCCAGCCCTGCCAGTCGACACTGATCAGGGAGCGACACATGACCCGCTCGAGGTTGGCGCCGCAGTGGTTGTTTTGCAACAGGGCTTGGTAGTCCTCCAGCTTTCCCTGGGCTTGGAGCCAGCTGGCAAAACGCTGGATCGGCATATTGGCAAGGGCGTAGAGGCTGGTGAACACCACCCCGAAGTCGGCGGCGAGCACCCGGCGGTAGTCGGCCTCTAGCTGGGCTTGGGGAGGGGGTAGGGCCGGTCCTTGGGGGTTGTAGACGAGCTGCAGCTCTAGGCCGCTGCCTGGCTGGCCGTAGCCAAGGGCATTGAGCTGACGTAGAGCCTCGAGGCTGCGCTCAAACACGCCGCTACCTCGCTGGCGATCAACGTTTTCGGCGGCGTAGCAGGGCAGGGAGGCCACCACAGTGACGCCCTGATCCGCCAGGAACCGGGCTAAATCAGCCTGGCCGGGTTCCGACAGAATTGTGAGGTTGCAACGATCGAGCACCTCGACGCCAAGCTGGCGTGCAGCCACCACCAGCTCCCTGAACTGGGGATGGAGCTCCGGCGCTCCACCGGTGAGGTCGAGGCAGCTCAGCTGCCGAGCCGCCAGAACCGGCGGGATCAGGGCCAGGGTGGCCGGATCCATCATTTCGGTGCGGGATGGTCCAGCGTTGACGTGGCAGTGGCTGCAGGCCTGGTTACAGCGATAACCGAGGTTCACCTGCAGGGTTGTCAGGGCTCCCCGTTGCAGCGGCGGGAAGGCCGTTGCTGGCCCTTGGGCTCCTGTTGGGGGCGGGGCGGAATGGAGTTGCAATCCCCGTCCATTTGCGAACCCCACCATCCTGCCGCTTACCCATGAAGGAGCATGGTGAATCGCTGGCACCGAGTTTGCGATGTTGCAGCAGCCCCCCCGCGGCTACGTGACCCTGGCTCGCCTGGGTTTGGTGGCCAATGGTCTAGCCATTCCCCTCGGCCTGGCGGTAATCCTGCTGGATCCCACTTGGCGAACGGCCAATCTGGTTGTGGGCGCCAGTGCCCTGTTGCCTACGGCCGTGGTGGGCCTGGTGGCCTCGATAGCCCTGCTCAAGTGGCGTGCCTGGGGCCAGATACTGGCGATCGTGGCCCTGTCTATGGCCCTGGCGGTGGGGCTGCCTTACGGAATCGTGCGCCTTGCTCTGCTCAGTGAGGGCCGATTGCTCACTGCTGTGCTGTCTGGTCTGCTTTGGGCGGCTACCACTGCTGCGCTGGTGTTCTGGAGTCGACCCAGCATTCGCCGTTACTTGATCTGAGCCGGCCGGTCTGTCGCCGTAGCCACCAGCCCCCGAATGCGGGGATTGATTTTGTAGCAACAGCTACACAAGGGGGCGGGATTGCCGCATTGGATGCCCCCATAAAGCCTTTTCGAATCGATCCCATGCCCAGCTCGCACCGTTACGCAGCTCTGCAGCAGATTCAGCGGCGACGCCCGGTGGCGACAACTGCTGCCGGCCCCTTCGATGAGCTATGGGCTAGCGACGTATTCGGCCTCCAGGCGATGAAGGAAGCCTTGCCTGGACGCATCTTTAAGTCGATCCAGCGCACCATCCGGGAAGGCGGCAAGCTCGATTTGTCGTTGGCCAACGCCGTGGCCGACGCCATGAAGACCTGGGCCAGCGCCCGTGGAGCGCTGTATTACGCCCACGTTTTTTACCCGCTCACCAACTCAACGGCCGAGAAGCACGACGGCTTCATTTCGCCCAAAAGTGATGGTCGGGTGATCACCGAATTCACAGGCAAGCTGCTGGTACAGGGCGAGCCCGACGGCTCCTCCTTCCCCAATGGCGGCATTCGATCCACCTTTGAGGCCCGCGGCTACACCGCTTGGGACATCACCAGCCCCGCCTACCTGATGCAGACCCCCAATGGGGTCACCCTCTGCATTCCCACCGTTTTTGTTTCCTGGACCGGTGAGGCCCTAGATAAAAAAACGCCGCTGCTGCGCTCCAACGCCGCCATGAATCGCCAGGCCCAGCGCCTGTTGCGTCTGCTCGGTGAAACCGACGTTGCTCCGGTGAACTCCAGCTGCGGCGCCGAGCAGGAGTATTTCCTGGTCGACAACGCCTTCGTCGCCCTGCGCCCAGACCTGCTCCTCGCTGGCCGCACCCTGTTTGGTGCCCCGCCCGCCAAGGGCCAGCAATTCGACGACCACTACTTCGGCGCCATCCCCGAGCGCGTGCAGGTGTTCATGCAGGACGTGGAGCAGCAGCTCTACCGCCTGGGCGTTCCCGCCAAGACTCGCCACAACGAGGTGGCACCTGGGCAATTTGAAATTGCGCCCTACTTCGAAGCCGCCAACGTCGCTACCGACCACCAGCAACTCACCATGACCGTGCTCAAGGCCACGGCCAAAAAGCACTGCTTCTCCTGCCTGCTGCACGAAAAGCCCTTCGCGGGGATCAACGGCTCGGGTAAGCACGTCAACTGGTCGATCGGCAACGCCACCCAGGGCAACCTGCTCGACCCCGGTCAGACGCCCCATGACAACCTGCAGTTCCTGCTGTTCTGCGCCGCCGTGATTCGCGGCGTCCACAGCTACGGGCCGCTGCTGCGGGCGGTGATCGCCACCGCCGGCAACGACCACCGCCTTGGTGCCAACGAAGCACCGCCGGCGATCATCTCGATGTACCTGGGCAGCCAGCTCGAGGATGTGTTCAACCAGATCCGCGAGGGCAACCTGCAGAGTTCCGCCAAGGGCGGCGTGATGACCCTGGGGGTGGACACCCTGCCGGAATTCACCAAGGACCCCGGCGATCGCAACCGCACCTCACCCTTTGCTTTCACAGGCAACCGCTTTGAATTCCGCGCCGTTGGCTCCAACCAATCGGTAGCCGGACCCCTAGTGGCGATGAACACGGTGCTGGCCGATTCGATCGGCTGGATTGCCGATCGGCTGCAGAGTCAGCTCGACAGCGGCACCGCCCTAGGCGAAGCGGCCTTCAACGTGCTCCAGCAGGTGATGCGCGAGCACGGCGCAGTGGTGTTTGGCGGCGACGGCTACTCCAGCGAATGGCATCGCCTGGCTGTCGAAGAGCGTGGCCTGGAAAACCTGCGCACCTGCGCCGATGCTCTGCCAGTGCTGCAGCGCCCGGAGGTGCGGGAGCTGTTTGAACGCCAGGGAGTACTCAGTGCGGTGGAGCTGGAGAGCCGCTTTGAGGTGTACGCGGAGCAGTACGTGCTGGCGATTGAAGTGGAGGCAAAGCTGGCCCTGCAGATCGCTCGCACCCAGGTATATCCAGCAGCTGTGCGCTATCTAGGCGAGTTGGGCCAGGCCCTGCAGGAGCAGCAGGCGATGGGTTTGCATCCCAATCTCAAATTGCGCAATCAGTTGGGCGAGCTGCTTGAGCAGCTCAACAACGGTTGCGAGAGCCTCGATCAGTCCCTACATGCTGCGCCCCACGGCACCGAAGCCCACATGCGTCACTGCGCCGACAGCCTGATGCCGCTAATCGGCGACCTTCGTGCGGCGGTGGATGGCCTGGAGGGCTTGGTCGACGACGGTCTTTGGCCCCTGCCCAGCTACCAGGAGATGCTGTTTATCAGATGAGTTGCAGGGAGAGCACTTTCCCCAGTCTGCACTTGGTTTTTGCTCTCCCTCTGTCCCGCCTGCTGCGGCTTGCTATGGCCTGCTGCGCTAAATCTGCGCTAAGTTCTGCGCTAGTGCAGAGCCTTGCCGAAACCAACCACTTGGGACCAGATCCTGCGCAGGCAGGTAAAGCTTGAGCACGGTCGTGGCTGGAGCCTTAGCCCCCAGTCCGGCAAGGCCAAGCTCACGCGGCGTTACCCAGACGGAACGCGATCCAGCGTCACTCTTGGTATCCCGTGGGCAGCCAACAGTGGAAGTGCGATTAATGCCGCAATCGCTCGCATCCGCGACCTCATGGAGGAGCGTGGCCTTGGGCTTGCAGAAGCTCACGCCATGACAGATCTGGCGGATTCCAATAAGGACTCCGAGAACGGTCTCAACTGGCCGCAGGTTGCGGAGCAGTTTCTGGAAAGCCGCGCTGATCGGCGTGCCAGCACCCTTGGAGACCTGCGGCACCGTGTCAGCAATGTCCAGCTGACCATGCAAGCCAAGCCCCACCAAGGGACGGGCGCAGCCTGATGCGGGCCTATGCCGCCCAGCATTTCGCGAAGTGCCCCCCTGGCGGGAAGGGTCGCAAAGCCCACCTCGGCAATGTGGCGGCGCTGCTGGATTTCGCGGTCACCCGTTGCGGCGCCGATGGTTGTTGGCGGCCATTGGCCAACGAAGAGCTGCGCGAGCTGATTGGTGCCAGTCAACGACCTGCTGGTGATGATCTGACGAGGCCGATCAAGCCTGAGCAGCTAGCGGCCCTGCTCGATGCCCTTGAGGCGGACGGTAAGCCAGAGCTGCATCTTGCAGTTGGTTTGGTTGGCCTGTTCGGCCTGCGCCCAGCAGAGCTAGCTGTTCTGCGAGTCGATGACGAGGGTCGCCTCAGAGTTGGCGAGGTGAAACGCAACCGATGGGCGATGAGACGGGCCAAGTCCGAGCGATTAGCCGTTGCTATCGACATCCCCGGCCGCGATGGCGAAGGAAGGCGAATCCTTCAGCTCTACGCCAGTGGACTGGTGAAGCTGCCGCTCCGAATCCTCACCACAATCGAACGTGGAGAGTTCAAGCCTGTCGGCGAAGCCTTCCGCAAGCTGCTGGAGCGTTACCCGTTTTGGCAGAGCTTGGCTACTGCCAATCCAGGACTAACCCCATACAGCCTCAGGCACGGCTACGCATGGCGCGGGCACAAGGCTTATGAACGGAGCCTCTCTGTCAGGGACTTGGCCGCATTAATGGGCCACACACCCGCCGTTCACCTTCAGCACTACGGCAAGTGGACCGATGAGGCGGGGCTGATTGATGCCGTGGAAAGGCTGACTACTGATCCGTTAACAGCCCTAGTTGCACCATGAGCGCACGCCGATGCCTCCCGGTCTAGGGGTAGGCGGCGTGGGGTGCGCAGTAGCTGGCTATCCCGGTACACTTTTTCCACTGTCGTAATGCAGCCCGCTTTAAGCACTGCATTCCTGATCCCTCGGGGTCGGTCGTACCCAGTTCCCATCCAAGGAACTTTGGCGATTGATGAGGCGGTTCTGTCACCCCCTTTGCTTCATGGCAAAACAGAACCGATTCAGCACGCCTAGACATTTGATTGTCAATGGCCACAAGGTTTTGGTTAGTGCGAAAAGCACTCTCCAGCCCTCGGCATTGGCAGATGCGCTTGTGGTTGCTGATCGCATCTGGCAGCGCACCCAATGTAATGAGCTTCCAAATCCGTTTCAGGGTTTGATCGAGCCACATCTTCGTGCCGCCTTGAAGGCAAAGGGATATTTCTCATAACCTCCAATGCCAACCACACAAATTGCGTGGCTTCCCACTCGGGATGCCGCCATTGCTTTAGGGCGCTCAACTAGTTATTTGAAGCGCCTGCGTGACAGTCACGGTGGCTTTCTTGAATCTGGCCGCCATTACGCCACTGCGCCCTCCTTGAACGCAACTATTTGCTGGAACGTGCCAGAAATCCGCGATGCGCTTAACAGGCGAGGAATGGCTCTACGCCAATCGCAGCGGTATAGCGGCAACGTTCAAACCACCCACAAGCCCGTTAGCGAGAAGGGGGCCTGATCAATGGCCCAAAAAAAAGCCCCTGCCAGCGCCATCGGCGCGGCAGGGAAGGGTTGGGATGCCCGAATTTTAAGCGCTCCCGACAATCGGCAGAGTGCCCTGAAGCGACTGCCCATGCTTGCGGGCTTCGCCCCGCTGCTGCCAGGCGGCCCCGTCAAGCGGCCCCTGGTGGGTGATGGCTGGCCCGAGCACCTTGGGCTGAGCATCGCCCAGCTACAGGCCGCCGCGCCCGAGTGCATCTGTTGGCACGTTGGCGCCGCACCCCGGCACATCGGCATCGACATCGACGGAGCCAAGGCAGCCGCGTTCTGCCAGAGCCACGGCTGTGAGCCCTACACCGCAGACACTTGGCGGATCATCCGCACCGCCAACGATGAGCGCCTGAAGCTGGTGTTCACCGTGACGCCGGAGCAAAAGGACACCCTGGTGGCTGGTGCCAAGACCGTCAAGATCGACGGCCAAGAGCTTGCGGTGTTCGCCAAGCCCGGCACCCAGATCGTGGCGCTGGGCAACCACTACACCAAGGAATCGAACTACACCGAAAACGACGACCAATACGCCTGGGCTGGCCGTGCCCCTGCTGATGCTCAGCCATTGCCCCCGGAGTGGTTCGCCCTGCTCACTGGGGTGTTTTGCGGTGATCGCCCACTGAGGCCAGCAACGCGCCGCGCAGTCACTGCCAGCAGCCCCCGCAAGGCCAACGCCTACAGCCGCAGCTCCGGCCAGTGGAGCAACAGCAGCACCGGCCGCCCGTGCCGGATCTGCGGCCGCGATCACTCCGGCGCCTGCTCAACTCATGCCGATGGCAGCTCTGTCTGGTGTTGCCACGGTGAAACTCGATCGGCTCCCGACTGCAGCAGGGCCGGCGAAAAGATCACCGGCAGCGATGGCCAGACCTGGGGATACGTCCGCACTGAAGAGCACGACAGTTTTGGCGAACGGTCCCTATTCGTGCTGCACAAGCCACGGCAGCAGGCCCAGCAGGCACACGCCACTGCGCAGGCCGAGGCATCGCCGCATCGCCCCACATCGCTGCAGGCCCTGATTCAGCAGCTCCCAGACGGATGGGACCCCAAAACGCTTAAACCCCAGGGGCTTAGCGCGGGGCGGATCGCCGACATGCTGCCGGCCGCTGCGCTCCGGTTCAACGAGATGACACTCCGGGCCGAAGTTCACACCAGCAGCGGCTGGCAGCAGATCACTGATGCGGACATGGACAGTGCCTATGTGGTGCTGTCCGGCAAGGGCTGGAAAGTCGGTTCTGAGCCCGTCACTAAGGCGATCTTTCACACCGCTAGGCAGGCGCCGCATCACCCGGTAAGGGCGTACCTACAGCAGGTTGAAGCCGACACAGGCATTGCGCCTTTTGACCTCGACCAAGTAGCGCCCGAGTTCTTCCGCGCCAAGCAGCCCTTACACGTTGCGATGGTGCGCAAGTGGCTGATTGGTGCCGTATCGCGAGCTCTGAACCCTGGGTGCCAAATGGACTACGTCTTGGTTCTGCAGGGCGCGCAAGGGCAGCTCAAGTCCACATCATTAGGGGCGCTCGGTTCGCCGGATTGGTATTGCTCCAGCATCCCCGAAAATGAAAAGGACCTGCTGCTGAATATTCACAGCACCTGGCTTTACGAACTGGCGGAGCTGGAATCAGTCACCAGCAGAAAAGAATCCGGCAGGCTCAAGAACCTGATCACAACCAGCGCCGACCTGGTGCGGGTGCCCTATGGCAGAACCAGCGAGCGCATGGCTCGTCAATCAGTGTTCTGCGCCACGGTTAACGAGGACACCTTCCTCCGGGATGACACCGGCAACCGCCGTTTCTGGGTGGTGCCAGTAGAGGGATCAAGGCCGATTGACAAGGCCGGGCTGCTGGTCGCCAGGGATGCGATTTGGAAGGCTGCGGTCGCTGCCTTCCGGGCCGGCGAGCTGCCGATGCTCACAGCAGAACTGGAGGCACTCAGCTCTCAACAGAACCAGGAGTTCAACCAGCAGGACCCATGGGTGGAGATGGTTCTTGCCTGGATGGACGGCGAACCATTGCATCGCTGGGACTCAGACCGCGACCCCAGCACCGTGATCTACGACACGAACCGGTGGTTCACCAACGCCGAGATTCTCTACAGCGCCGGACTGCGCCGGACGGATCAGATCACCCGCGCTGATCAGATGCGGGTAGCAGCGGTCCTGAAGCAACTGAAGTTTGACCGAGCACAAAAGCGGGTGAAAGGGCGCATTGATCGCTTTTGGCTGCCGTCACAACCGTCACAACCTCAAACTGCAGAGGTTGTGACACCTAAAACCCCTGCCGCTGCAGTGGGTCTGGGGCTACCGTCACAACCGTCACAACCTTTTTCAACTAAAAGGGAATTGAAGAAGAAGGAACGCGCCACACCGGGCACCGCCGCGATTTCCCAGGACAGTTTTGAAAAATCACACCGAGGTTGTGACACCTTGGCCACATCCGTTGCGCTGCAGTCGTTTCAGCCGTCACAACCTACTTTTCACGAGGTTGTGACACCCAGCAACCGCGAAGAAAACGAGCAGCGCATACGAGAGCACGGGCGCAGCACAGACCTAAGCGGCTGGAGTGATGAAGATGTGGCTGAACTGCTGCAATCACTGGAGCAGGCTGCTATCAGGCGCCGCGCTACTGGCTTGCTTGGGCAGGAGGTGGCAGCGTGACCACCCGCCCCTTCATGCCTGAATGCTGCCGCCTGCACGCCCCAAGCTGGGCGGCCTGCAATGCCGCTTCACTCAGCAGCGAGGTCGAACTAATCCGCTTACCAATCGACCCGGATTGCTGGCCTGATGGTGGACCTATCTGGGCTCGTGAACGGTTCTGCAACCGCCTCAGCCCTGGCTTGGTTGCCTACAGCATCGACAAACGTGGCCGCATCATTCGCGGCTGGTTCACCAACCCTCGCGATATAGCTGCTTACGCAGCTGGCGGCTGTGGACAGTTCGGGCCTATCACCTGTCCAATCGAAGCGGTATCGCTCCAACATTTGCGGGTAGGCAAGCCCGGCATCCCTGGCCACTTGCTGATAGGTGCCGAGAAAGGCTGGCCCGGCTACCGCGAGGCACTATCCCGGATGGTGTCAGACCGTCCAGGATTTACCAGCTGGGCAGCCTGATGCCCAGCTGGTGGCCCTGTAGATCATCCGGCTGGCAGTGGGGGCCGATTCCCGGGCAGGGCTGATTCAAAGTCTCAGCAAGGATCGGACTGAGGCCTCCGTCGCACCATCGCCAGCAGTGCCGTGATGTCGTGCATCACCGCTTTCATGTCGGATCGAATCGACTGAAATCCAGCCAGGCGCAGCAAGTTCAACGCTGCCTTGCGCAGCGAGGCCATCGCTCCAGTACCACTGCCCCTGTAACGATTGAGGTGGTCCATCAACGCCATGCCAGCAACGGACTGAACTCGTGAACAATCATGTCAGCAGTGAGCGGTGGCAAGAGGGCTGACATATTGAAGACTTAATTCTCAGGCAACAGCGTGCGGCTGCAACAGCGGGTGGCTCTGATCACCGGTGGAGACCAGGGTCTGGGTTTCGGCATAGCCCAAGTTTTTGCGCGCGAAGGCGCCCGGGTTTGCATTGCCAACCGCCATCTTGATGCAGGCCAGGCCGCAGCTACTCAGATCTGCAAGGCAGGCGGATCGGCCATGGCGGTCGCTATGGATGTCAGTGATGAGGCGCAGGTGGATCAAGCCTTTGCCCAATGTGCCCAGCAGTGGGGAGGCGTTGACCTCCTGGTGAGCAATGCTGGAGTTCAACACATTGAGGCGCTGCGTAACCTGGCGCTGGCGGATTGGCAACGTATGCTGGCCGTTCACCTGGACGGGGCATTTTTAACTACGCGAGCCGCACTGCGCAGTATGGAGAATACCGAAAAAGGGGGGAATATAATCTACATTGGTTCCTTGTACAGCATCACATCCGCCAAGCTCAAGGCCCCGTACATCACGGCCAAACACGGCTTGGTGGGCCTCTGTCAGGCCACAGCACGGGAAGGCGTTGACCACGGCATCCGCTGCAACATCATCGAGCCCGGCTTTATCCGCACCCAATTATTGGAGAAACAAATTCCCGAGCAGGCCAAAGCCCTAGGTATTTCAGAGGATGAGGTCATAAAAAGGTTATTTCTAGCTGACACCGTTGACAACTGCTTCACCACAGTGGAGGAAGTGGCAGAAGCAGCTGTGTTCTTCGCCTCCTATCCTACAAATGCTCTTACCGGCCAGTCTTTGGCGGTCAGTCACGGCATTGTGATGCATTAGGGACAAAACTTTGGTAAATGAAAGGTGACGTCTCAGTCAGGGGAATTTAGCAAACAGATGGTGCCGGCAACCATTGGCAGGTTAACAGTTTGATTTAAGCGGCTCGACTCCCACGCCGTAAGGAAAGATGATGCCACCCTATTCCTTCCTCTTCAATCATCAAGGGTCTTGACGGAAGCAAGCAATGCGTTCTTACAGCGAAGCCGTCAAACCCTATGTCAGTCGGCGGCATGGGGCCTCCTCAGCTGAAGACTGCCAAAGAGAGCGATTCGTCGATTGAAGCGGTGTAGGCCAGCAAATGCTGCCTGTGCAGATGCGTCACCTTTGAACAAGCCCCTGGTGTGGACAGGCCACCATGATTCACTTCTGGTACCAGATACTCTTTGCCTGCCACTCAGGGTCAGCGTTCAATCAATACGGAAGGCAACCACCCGCACTGAGCATGCATCAACGATCTGAATCCACTGCTCGCGGCTGATCCCTATCCGCTCCCGCATCTCGCTCACGCCAACCCCTGAGGTCAGCAATCGCTGCCCTTGAGCATGGATCTCCCGCCACATCGGCGGCACCTTCAGCAGGAAGCCGTTGTCCCGTAGGAAGTGCGTGATCTCCCCATTGGCGTAGGTGCGCCCATAAGGACGAAATTGTCCCCGTGAAGGGTCGTAGCGTCGCGCTGCTTTGATAAGCCCAATCATCGCCAGCTGCAGGAAGTCCTCCTTGGGATGGACGGTGCGCCCAGCAAAGTTGCCGGCGATCTTCTCCGCCAGGTCCCTGTGCTCCGGCGCCAGGGCATCGGCAGCGGCTCAAGATCCCAAGCACCGCAACCAGCAGCAGGTACCAGGCCGGGATGCGAACGCCCCGTCGCATGCGCGCGTCCGGGATCGCCTTGAGGTAGCTGATCAGATCGAGATCGGTTGCAGCAGAAACGCTCTCGAGCACAGGGGGGGAAGCGATTTCGCCGACCTCAACCCATGCTGACAGCTCCGGCAAGAGACCCTGGGACAGGCTTTGAATCAGCCCTGGATTCCCGGGAGGTCGCAAGGTCTAGATGTTGCCGGTGACGGGGTCGCTCACTCACCTTCGCGACTGAAATCCTTAAGGAGGCGAAACATCTTCGCGAATACCAAGACCCCCAAACGATTAGGCCGAGAATTGTCACAAGTGAAATAATGAACCCAAGGATTCCCAGCAGACCATCTCCAGGACCTGATTCGTAAAAGCGGTCTAGTGCCAGAGGTGCTCCGATACAAAGTAAAAACAGTGATGACAGAGCATTCTTCTCAGATTTGCGCAGCATTGGAAAGTGGTATCTTTTGGCAGGATGACCCGAAATCAGCAGGGCAGCCCCCGGGACTTGATTTTTGATTAGAAACGTTACACCTACAACTTGCGACTGTTCCAATAGACCCTGCAGGCGGAAAGTGTCGCCAATAACAAAAGAAGACGGTTTTAATTTGATAGATTCCATTAGCTACAAATTTAGGATATGCCACGGAAAGCCATTGCGTGACATGCGCTGCCTGCCGATTACTGCTGCTGCCTTTGTCTTAAGCGGATGTAGTCTTAATCCAAATTGGATAATTGATACCAGGATAACTGGAGGCGAAAATTAGATGAGGGGGCTATTTAGCAACGCTGATGTCGGTTTTCGCAATGGTGACAAAACCAGCGCTTGTGATACCTATATTTTTCTTGCAGAGGTAAATGTTGACCTTTTTAAGGATATTTCAAAAGAAACCATGAGCCTGCTTCGCTCTTACCAAAAACGCTGTGGGCGGTACGTATTCAAATAGCTAGGTTCTTCCCGCATAGCTGTTTTCAGGTAATTTCGAACCCCGCCTATTCGCTAGCGCCAGGCTTCTCAAATTAGGGACAGATAATAACATTTAGGGTCCGGTAGAATACAAACACCCCTACCCCTGTCTCCTCGGGGTGTCCCATGTCTATTCTAACTGTCTCAGATGCAGCCAAAGCTATCGGCCACCGCTCGCGCTCGCAGCTTTATCGGCTGATAGACTCGGGCCGCTTGGATTCACATATCCGGCACCAGGACGGCAGGCGCCTGTTGAAAAGCGACGGCCTAGCTGCTGCTGTCAGCGATGCAACCCAGGAGCGTAGGACAAGTGTCCCAGTCGCACAAGACTGCGCGCCAACCGACTGGCAGCAGGTTGCTCGAGTCTGCAACTCTTTTCTAGCCCCGGAGCACTGGGGGCCGCCACCGTGGGACGAACGCAAGTGGCTCACGCTCTGGGTATCGCTTCAGGACGCGCTGTCAGGCTGGCCAGAAGCAATCAACTGCGATGGTCCTGATTGATGTAGTGGATCAATCGCAACGGCTGGGGCGGCGAACAGGTGCTTCTACCTGTTGCTATTTGCCAGTGCCCCTTCAGGCTGGAAGGGTCCACCATGAGGTCTCCACCATGGCTGCACTCCGCGCCTTTGCCCGCTGGATCGGCGACAGTATTGGCCACGCCTTCGGCGACCCCCGCGAGGAGCACGCGACCCTGCCCCCCAGCGTGGGTGTTCAGCCCTATCGCGACCAGCCACAGCGCCGCTGATCGGCTTTATCCCCAATCCAGCCTTGCGGGCGATGGCTGGCTAGGTTCATTTCTCAACAGCACAAGAACGTCGGGTATACACTCGGCGGACCCAGAAGATGTGCTGCGATGACGACAAATACTTACCTCGAGGCGATAGGAGACAATTTCTCCGTCGCCAAGCAGCTAGATGTTCGCGCCCGAACCCATACGGCCCTGCGCCAGATTGCGGCCAACATCAACCCCGGCATGCTTGAAGAGGACGCCACAGCGATGGCGCGAGATGTTCTTGGAACCATGAACATGGGCAAAGGCTGGCATCGTGTGATCGTGCGGTTCGGCCCGAATACCACAAAAGACTTCGAAGCCAAGTCTGAGCCCGGGGTAGTCCTGGGCAAGAAAGACATATTCTTCATCGACATCGGCCCCATCTATGGCGACATCGAGGGAGATGCCGGCGAGACCTTCGTCTTCGGAGACGATCCCGAACATCACAAGGCCAAGCACGATGTTCGCGAGCTGTGGGAAGACGTTCGAAATATGTGGCAAGACAAGGGACTTACTGGTCCTCAACTATACGATTATGCCACCAAAACTGCGGAGGAGCGGGGCTGGCAACTCAATCTCGATCTTTCCGGGCACCGGCTTTCTGAGTTCCCCCACGAAGCGCACTATGACGGCTCACTTGCCGCCGCAACCCTACACCCTAAACCCAATCTCTGGGTACTGGAAATAGCGATCCGGCATCCAACTCGACCATTTGGCGCCTTCTACGAGGACCTCTTACTCGAAGACCAGTCGTTCGACGACGAGTAACCATATAGTGCAATGGCTGCAATATCTGCCTTTTCTGGATCTCTGACTGTCGAATAGTCATGGCTGCATAGGAGCCTCGGGTGCGTCGATGCAAGCCATTCGGATCGTTACCTTCTGCCCATTGGCGCCGGTCACCCGAATGGTGTCACCATCGCCCACTGATACCAACGTGGCAGGGCCAGCAGCCGTTGCAGCGACGGGCTTTGGTTGGCTACGCCTTGGTGCTGGTGCTGGTGCCGGTGCGCTGTAAACAGATCGGCTTGGACTCGGGCTCGGGCTTGGGGTTGGGCTCCCGCCGCCGTGGCAGTGATAGTCGCCGGTTTTCTTGTTGGTATGGCAGCCGTTTGCATCCACCCCGCCACCATGGGCTAGGGCAGCTGTTGGAGCTAACGCCAACGCTGCACTAGCAATAAGCATCGGCCAGCGCATTGAGCCTCTGACGTGGACCCCAGAAACTGTACATACCCTTCTTCAACTTAGGGATAACAGGCAGATGGTGGGCCAGTTCTTATATCGCCGCATTCGGACAAATGGAAATACTTGCGGCAGCACACTCCTTTATCACCTCCCACCGATGCGGCGTGCGGTCGACAAGTCCGGTGGCGACACAAACAATCACCAAACAGGATTAAGAAATGCCGGAGGCATAGCATCGATTAGGGGAGCTCTGGTCAACGAGGGTTTGGCATCGGCCTCAGCGTAGAAATTTGCTGATGGATGAATTTTGAGCTTTTTCACCCAAAACTCACTTTTTTTACCAATTCAAGGGCAATTTTCGCCTATTTTGAGGACAATTCTCGCCCAATAGACACACCAATCGTGCGTCTATCCCGTTGCCAGCAGGTACCCGCGAGCGAGATACAGATTCGTGAGTGCTGCCAGCACGTTGACCTTGCAGTGGTTCTTAGCCAATCCGCGCAGACTGGTTTTTTGAAACCCAAACTGTTGTTTGATCACACGAAATGGGTGCTCAACCTTGGCCCTGATGTGAGCCTTAGCCGTTTAAACCAGATCCAACAAGCGTCCATCCGGGGTTTGGGGTAGCACTCGCCGTTTGCCTGGTCTCGTGGCAACACGAAAAGTGATGCTCTTGTCTGCAATCACAGCCCGCTTCTCAATCCCTTGATAGCCGGCATCTCCATAGACCACCTCTTCCTCTCCATGGAGGAGCTGGGCTGCTCGGGTGATGTCATGCACATTGGCGGAGGTGGTTTCTACTGAGTGGATGAGGCCGGAGTCCTTGTCAACCCCTATGTGGACCTTCATACCGAAATACCACTGGTTGCCCTTCTTTGTCTGGTGCATCTCTGGGTCCCGTTCACCGGTTTTGTTTTTGGTGGAACTGGGAGCAGAGATCAAGGTGGCATCAATGATCGTGCCTTGCTTCATGGCCATCCCCCGCTGCTTGAGGTGGGCCTTGACCGTTTCAAAAGCCTTCTGGCCGAGGTCGTGCTTCTCAAGCAAATGCCGGAATGCCAGGATCGTTGTCTCATCAGGGATCCGATCGCTGATCAGATCGATTCCGGCGAAACGGCGTATGATCGCAACCTCAATCAGCGCATCTTCCATCGCCGGGTCACTGAGGCTGTACCACTGCTGCATCAGGTGAATCCTCAGCATGGTTGCCAAGGGATAGGGCGGACGGCCACCTTTGCTGCTGGTCTTTGGGTAGTGAGGCTCGATCAGATCGATAAGTGCTTGCCAAGGCACTACCTGATCAATCTCGGCCAGGGACTTCTCCTTCTTATTACGCTTTATTGGGGTGCTCTGCTCATGATCGGACAAGCCAAACTGCTCGCCGGCCATCACCCTAGTCCTGGCAATAATTTATGCCACATTCTCGCTCAATTAGCCTGTGTGTTCCAGAATATCCCTAGCGATCGCAACATAAAGCAGAACTTGACAGAACAGAAGAGGGATGAAATAATAGTCCTTTAAACAAAGTCCCATGAAGATCAAGTCAATAGGGTTCAGTGCGCCATCAATAAGGCTAGATAACGAGGATTTGCTTAATTTACTAAAGGAGAAAACAACATTTCTAAAGCCTAGCGACAGCAATAAATATTTTATAGCGATTTCAAAGTTGCTAGATCAAGCTGGGGCGAGACATAGGCATTGCAGAGATATTAAGTCAGGGGAGACAGCTTATGATCATATCATGGGTGCAGCCCGAAGTGCTATTATGGACGCCAAGGTGGAACCATCAGATATAAATCTTGTTATATATTGTGGCGTCGGCAAAGGTGTAATTGAGCCTTCAAATGCATATTATTATGCCTCAGAATTGGGCATGCATACTGCCCAGTGCTTCGATATCGCTGATGCCTGCATGAGCTGGATTAGATCCTTGGAGGTGGCCAAGCTTTATCTAGATTCTGGTAAGGCATCTAATGTTCTGGTTCTAACTGGTGAATTTCACTTAGACATCAGAAGCCCTGATGTAATTAAAGATTTTGGGTCACTTCGTCATACTTTTCCAACTTATACGATTGGCGAAGCCGCTACTGCAACAATTTTAGGCAAAAGTGCAAATCACTGGGATTTTCAATATATTTCGAGGCCTGAACACTTCGATTTGTGCACGATTCCGCTTAATGGATATGAAACTTACATTCGCCCTAATGAGAAAATTGGAATCAATGGTATAGGTAAATTTACATCCTTTGGCAAGGAACTATTTGGTTATGCAGTGCCACTTTTGAGGGAGGTCATTAAGAAAGGTCCTAACGTTAAAGACGTTGATATGTATTTCCCACATGCCGCTTCCAAGACAGCTTATGCAGATCTAACCGCAGGCCTAGGAATTCCCAAGAGCAAAGTTTTTCTTAAAACATTTGAAGATTTTGGGAATATAGTGTCGTCTAGTATACCTGCTGGTATACATGATGCGAAGAAGGAGGGTCTTATTTCAGATGACAGTAAGCTGTGTCTCATCCCAGCAAGCGCAGGCATCTCTTGTGCATGTGTATCGTTTTCCATATAAATTAAAATCGTACTTGGAAAACTAAGTCATTTCATACAAACGCTGATTGATAACTTAGCCTCTTCGTTACTATTTTGGAAATGACGTAACTACTCGCTTATCGATTTTCCTGAGCGGAAAATTATAATTTGCATAAATTATTATCAATTTAAAAGCTGATCTGTCCGCAAACCACATTAGAGCACCTCAAAAAAATTAACAAACCACTTGATTCTGGCACTATTTTGATTATGTTTTTCTAAGGATTTGTCGCTGCAACGATGGGTCAGAGAGGCTTCTGGGATGAAGAGCAAAAGGTCACAAAGCTCCAGAATAAAAAAGCCGGTTCTCAAGCGCCTGGCTGATTCAATCACATGGGAATCATTCCGTTCACTTCTTGGCCAGGGCTATGCTCAGGAAAGCAATGGCAATGCAGAGCGCAAGAGGATTAATCCGCTGATCCTTTTCAAGATGCTCGTTCTCCAGCAACTTTTCAACTGGGGTTGCCCCGGTTTCGTGGACAGGTCGCTAGATGTCACGCCATGACCCTCAGACTGTCCATCGATGACCAACCTGACCAAATCAAGACGCCAGTTCACGGCGCAGCAAAAGCAAGAGGCTGTTGATCTCTGCCTCAGTGAGGGCCTCAGCTGTAAGGCTGTCGCCCAGCGACTTGGTATTCCCATCAGCAGCCTTTCCAAGTGGGTCAGGCAAGCCCAGATTGATCGGGGTGACTTTGGCCCTCCCGAGCAGGGTCAGCTCACCAACGATGAGAGGGCTGAACTGGCCCAGCTCCGCAAGGAGAATCGCGAGCTCAGGAGGGAAAAGGATTTTTTCAAGCTGGCGGCAGCGCACTTTGCAAAGGAGCAGCTGCCGCCGAGAGGTTTCGCCTGATCGAGTCCCTCTCAGAGCGCTTCTCCACGGCCTGGCTCTGCCGGCAGCTGGGTGTGGCTCGCAGCGGTTTCTACGCCTGGCGGCAAAGGCAGCACAACCCGGGCCCACGGGCCAGGGAGAACGAGCCCATAACGGCCCAGGTGCCAGGGCTGATTCAAAGTTCAGCCAGGAGTTGATGCCGGCTGCCGCCGCGCCATCGCCAGCAGCGCCTTGATGTCATGCATCACCGTCTGTAAGCCGGCTCGGATCGGCTGGAAACCGGCCAGCCTCAGCAGGTTCATGGCTGCGGTGCGCAGCGTAGCCATCGCGCCGGCGCCATTGCCCAGGTAGCGGTGGGCGTCTTCATGGAGCTGGGTGTCCCTTATCCAGTGCCACCCCTCAATGCTCCAGCGGTCTCGTACAAGTTGCAGCAGGGCTTCTGGCGTAGTTCGCAGGCTGGTGAGGGTCAAGTGGGTCGCCCAAAATGGCTTGCCATCACGGATGCCATCGGCGGTCATCTCCACGATCCAGCTGGTGCCGATCCAGGCCTCGCGAATGTGCTCCGGTGCTTGTTTGGCGCGTAGGGTCCAGGCGATGTTGCGGCCGTGACCGATCTCGTGATCCATTGCCAAAAAAGGGATGTGGCGCTTTCCCTGGAACTGGTATTGGATCTGGCGATGCAGCGTCTTCTGGTTGGCTTTGACGGTCAAGAGGAAGTCGGCCCCCTGCTCCTGGACCTGCCGAAAAACGGACGCTGGGTATGCAATGCATCCGCCTGAATGAGTACGCCCTCAAGATCCAGCTCGCCAAGGAGCTGCCTCAGCACCGCCCGTTCGTGGTTCTTCCCGGTGGCGTAGCAGGCCTGGCTGTAGCCGTCAGACTTCTGCAAAGCAGTTGGCCACGCCCAGCGCGGCGGAGTACAGCGTGACCTGGGCAATGCAAGTCGAGCCCCCGCCGGCCGTGGGCTCGATCGAACCCCTCAAGGTTTTGCCGTCACACACCAGTTGATCGAGATCCGCTGCACCACCAGGGATCTGGGCGATTGTCATGTCACGAATCGCAGCGAAAAGCACCGCCACTTCCACCTGATGAAAGAAGTAGCGGAACGAGGAGTCAGATGGTGGCCGCCGCAGCTCCAGGCCGAGTGCCTCGGTCAGGACGCTGTGGTGGTGGATGGCAAAACGCTCCAGATCCCGCAGGCTCTGACAGCGACTGAGGATCCCGAGCACAGCCACCAAAAGGAGGTACCAGGCCGGAATGCGCACGCCTCGGCGCATCCGGTATCGCCTTGAGGTAGCTGATCAAGTCGATATCGGATGCAGCAGAGTCGCTTTTGAGCACGGGGAGGAGGCGATTCCGCCGACCTCAACTCATGCTGACAGCACCGGCAAGGACGCCTGTAACGGACTTTAAATCAGCCCTGACCTCCGGTTTGACGCCAGCAGCGTGTCGATTCTGACCATCGCCTTGGATTGCGCTGGCGCGCCTGTTCGTAGACGAAAGCCCGGTGACGACTGATCTTTACCGCCTGGCCGCAGTAAAGCTGGCAAGGAATCACAAACTTGATCCCGCTACGGAAACATGAGACAATAAAAGAATGGGACTAACTTTGGCGGTGACCGGACCAACCGGAGAGATTGGAATATCAGCAGTTCGGGTACTGGAAGCTGACCCCGCAGTTGACCGAATCGTCGGAATGGCAAGGCGCCCATTCGATCCAACCACTCACGGGTGGACCAAAACTTTCTATCGACAGGGGGACATCCTAGACAGGAAAGCGGTCGAAGAACTGGTTGTCGATGTCGACGTGGTAGTACATCTAGCATTTGTGATCATGGGTTCACGCCAGGACAGTGAGCGCATCAACCTTGCGGGCACGAGAAACGTGTTCGAGGCCACGGTAAGTGCCCGTAGGCCGAGAAGACTGGTCTACACCTCATCAGTAGCAGCCTACGGATACCATCTCGACAATCCGGTCCCCTTAAGTGAAGATGTCCCAACTCGGGGAACCCCGGAGCACTATTACTCCGAACAAAAGGCTGCGTGCGAGGCAGCCCTTATTGACATCACTGACGGATCAGATCTAGAGGTCTTCATTCTACGGCCATGTATCGTCGCCGGACCTAAGGCGCCAGCTTTAGCAGCTGCTCTACCCTGGAGACACGGTCCCCATCTACTGCGCAACGCGGTTCGCGCCCTGCTGGTAATCCCAGACCCCGGGGTTCCGATACAGTTGGTTCACCACGATGATGTCGCTGAAGCCATCTCACTTGCGGCGACTACCTTGGCACCAAGCGGTTTTTACAACATTGCAGCTAGTGGTGTGATCACCATTTCTGATATCGTACCAGCCTTCGGAGGTCATGCCGTGCGGGTGCCACATACACTGCTCACTGCCATTTTGGCAATTCTGGCTCACCTCCCGTTCGTTCCAGCAGTTGCAGAATGGCTTTACACGATGCGAGCGCCAATGGTCATGGACACCCAAAAAGCCAGGACGTTGCTCGGCTGGACACCAGTATTCACAACGCGACAGACGCTCGATGCGCTTGCACTGAGCATGAACAGTCACAAAAAACATTAGACCTACGGCCACTGTCCGACACCCCGACCAATCTCAAGTTGGTTTGATGAGCTAGGTAAGGCCGATCAATCAACGACTGCGCGTAGGGTATGCTCTGTGGTACTGCCACTGAATCGGCGAAGAGGTATGACCTCTTAGTTAAGGCTACCCGTTTTCTATTCATCCAAATCCGCAGTAAATAAAAGAAATATTAGCATCAAAATTCTTTACAAGACCAAAAAATACACCTTCAAAACCAAGTAAGCAGATGAGCCAGTCCTTAAAAATTGAGAGGTCAACCCGAAACAATACGTCCATCATCAATGTAGACAACACGATCTGCCATTTTCATGACTTTTGGATCATGTGTAGCCATGAAAACAGTTATCAAATTGTCTTTGGCAATTGATCGTAGCGTATCGAGAACTTGACGTCCTGTCCTACTATCAAGAGAAGCAGTAGGCTCATCTGCAAGTATCAATTCAGGACTCCCCGCCAAGGCCCTTGCAAATGCCACCCTCTGCTTCTGGCCTCCTGAAAGCATTGAGGGATAACTATTCTCCTTTCCCTGAAGCCCAACAGCCTTTAGAAGTTCCAGGCTTAAAAGCTTTCTGGTTGTAAACGATGTATCTATAAGCGCTTCCATAGCAACTTGTACATTTTGCTTAGCCGTCAGAAATTCCATTAAATGATGTGACTGGAAGACCATACCCATTTTCAAGCGTAAAATATCTAAAGTTCGCAATGAACATCCATTCAAGGAATAGCCAAGAATTTCCAAGGTCCCAATTTGTACCGATCTTAATCCACCAGCAAGAGTAAGTAATGTTGATTTTCCACAACCTGAAGGACCTGCAAGCGCGACAAACTCACCCTTCTTTAATTCGAGACAGATATCCTTAAGTACATGGATCGATGATGAAGCATCACCATAATAATGATTTAGATCTTTCGCTTTTAATGCTAGCTCTTTTGTCTGATCAAGTTTTTCAATCATTTTCAATATCCTAAAATAGATCCGCCGGATCGGCGTCCTTGATTTTTGACATAGCTAAAAGCGATGATGTGCTACACATGAATAAAAGAAGAAAATAAGTTGAAGATGCCATATTA
>JBIKWZ010000018.1:0-44596 GCA_044356035.1 Cyanobium sp.
ATGCGGAGCTGCCAGAGGAGCGTGTTGATGGCGAGTGCCTGAAGGGCGACCTGCGAGCGCTGCTGGAGCAACTGCCGGAGCTGCAGGGGCGGGTGCTGAAGATGCGCTATGGCATTGAGGTTGGGGAGCCGCAAGAGAGCTCGGAGCCAATGAGCCTCAGCGCCATTGCCAAGAAATTGGGCATGAGTCGCGACAAAACTCGCAACCTGGAGCGCAAAGCCCTCGAAGGTGTACGGGCACAGTCACGCATGCTTGAGGGTTATTTAGTGGCCTGAGCTGACTCAGCCGGTGGAGCTGACGCTGCGAGCAATTAGTACGGTCAACATCACGATAGCAAGGAGTACCTGGAGAGCCATAACGAGCTTGGCTCTCCGTGACATAACGGCTTCAGATGTGGGTCCGTAGGTTGAGTTGACGTTCATCGAGATGAACAGGTAGTCAATGATGTGGGGTTCGGGTGGTTCTTCCCCCTGCCGGCTGGGCCAGATAAATGCACCGCCTGGAGTGCTGACATCAAGGAAGACGTAAACAAACATAAACACGAGCACGCTTTCCATGTATACGGCTGCCACGTCCCACAGTCCTGCAAGTCCGCCGCCTTGATGGTTGCCCGCAGTAGCAACCATGGACAGAACGTTGGCAATTACCTGAAGCATTGAAAACAGTAGATAGGCCAGGGCCCAGCGGAATAGAAGACGGTTTTTGCCACGAAATAGGCTGATCGTCAGCCCAATTGTTACGGCGATGAAAGCGATTGTGGAAACGGTATCTATGCTGTGAACTAAATCGCTGAGATTTGGAGAAATCATGCGGCGATGCCGCAGGTGGTTAACCAGCAAAAGATCCATTCCCCAAACGCCTGTAGTGGCAGCAATTACCGCTAATCGACCTTTGCCTTTGGTTAAGCGCGCGCGCAGCATATCGGCGGGGCCAACGCTTGTCTGATTTTCAGGCTCAACGGGCATAAAATTGTTCCAGGTTGCTTGTGTAATGAACGGCTCAAGGAAGTCCCGTTGCTATTAAATGGTGATCAGGGGATATATTTGCCATATTGAAGGCTAAGGCCAGTTATTTTAAGCTTTTATTTAGAAAAACTGATCGAAGTTGTCGAAGTCGACTGCGCTGAAGGTGCCAGCTTCTACCTGTGCCATCAGCCGTTCCAGCTGCACCCACAGCGCGCCCGCTGTGGCAATCGACAACACAAATGAAACCAGCAGGGCAACCCCCGCTGAGAAACCGAATACCTGCAGGCTGCCGCCAATAAACAGGGTGATGCCGATCACCACGCCGAAGTAGGGCAGGGTGACCGCAAAACTGCCAAGCGGTAGCAGGGGCAGGCGATCTTGTTTCCAGCCCTCCAGCTTGTTTTCGACCAATTTGGCGAAGGTGAGCCCGCAGAGCACGCCGATGGCCAGGCCCACGCCAGCGACCAGGTAGGGGGGCTGGATGATCTGGGCGTACTCCAGCAGGATGTCGCTGGCATCGAGGTCGGCATACATCCAGCCGTCCGGCAGGGCGCTGCTGTCCATGGCGTCGAGGGGCAGGCGGGCCATCTGCTGAGACTGGTCTGGGTGGCCGAGACCCTAGGCCCTCATGGTTCCCAGCGCTGGGAACCCAGGAAGGTGAGTTCGACGAAGCTGCTGCCGTTGTGGTCCTGGGGACCCAGTTGCACCCGGTAGCCGCCAAGGTCTACGTCGCGCATGGTCTCAAGGGCGGTCACAAAGCGTTGGCGGGTGGGTGCCGGCCCCGCCCGACGCAGGCCTTCCACTGTCATTTTTGCGGCAAGGAAGCCCTCCAGGCTGATAAAGCCGAAGTGCGGTTTGGTCTGCTGGCGCCGCATCAATTCCTGGTATTCCTTCACCACTGGCACCCTTTCGTTCCACGGGAAAGGCACCACCTGGGCCACTCCAATGCCACTGGCCTCATGGCTTTGCAGGGAGGACCGCAGGCCGCTGGTGCCTACAAACGACACGTTCATCAGCTGGGCTGTGCTGCCGCGCCGCCGCATCTCGCGGCTTAAGGAGGCCGAGCTGGGGTAGGCCGCTACCACCAAAACCGCGTTGGCGTTGGAGTTTTGCACCATGCTCGCAGCCCCACCGGTTTGGTTTGAGTTGCGCTCAACGCTGGCCGTGGCCACTGGTTTGAGGCCATGGCGCCTTAAGGCCTTGAGAGATCCCTTGAGGCCGTCTTGACCAAAGGCATCGTTTTGATAGACAACCGCAACCCGATGGCGGCCGCTGCGCACCAGGTAGTCGACCATCCGGTCAATTTCCATGTGGTAGCTGGTACGCAGGTTGAACACCATGGGGCGATGGGACTGGCGTAGCAGTTGGGCGCCGGTGAGTGGTGCTATCAGTGGAATTTTCTGTTTCTCAACCAAAGGCAACACCACCTTGACGGTGGGGGTGCCCACATAACCAAACAAGGCAAACACCTTGTCGCGCTCAATCAGCTGCAGGGTGTTGCGTACGGTCAGAGGTGGGTCGTAGCGGTCGTCGAGGCTCAGCAGCTTCAGGCGCTTGCCATGCACGCCACCTTGGCGATTCACTTCGGCGAAATAGGCCAGAGCCCCTTCCCGGTATTCGCTGCCGAGCATGCCGGAAGGGCCACTGAGGGCAGCCGACTGCCCCAGCACCAGTTCTGTTGATGCCAGGGCAGGCAGGGTCAGCGTCAGGGCCAGCGCCATTCCGGTGCCTACTCGCCCACAAGCGGCTTTCAGCTTTAACTTCAGCAAACTGCAGCAGATGGGCATGGGGAAGCGCAGGCAAAGGCCTTGGAATGTGCTGGCGATGGTTGCCGTTGTTCTGGCAGCCATCCTGGCCATGTTTGGCATCGGGCGCATTGATGTAAGCCAAGTGCTTAGCCGCGACTCTCTGCGTCTCTCCTCCGCATCCCGCGCGCTCACCACCCTGCCCCTCGGTGAGAAGCCGGCCCTGGGTGAATGGAGCGCCATGCGGGGAGACCAGCTCAGCGCTGGCGAAGAACGGGTGGATCGGGCTGAGTTGGAGCGAGCCCAATACAAGGTGGAAGTGGGAGTGTATTCAACGAGTAACTATGAGCTTGATTTGACGGTACCGAGCTATTCCAGTAGTGGCTATGTTTGGCTGCGCTGGGAAGAACCTATGCAGCGCTATGTGGAAACTCACGGTGGAGATATTTCCAGCTTATTTATTGTGCTAAATACCTTGCTTTCTGATAAGGATTCGAGCCTTGGGCCGGTCGGCGAAACGCCAGTGCGGCTCGCTGATGGCAGCTACTATCAGCTATTCACATATATTGGACGTTATTATGTAGACAAGGCTAGCTTCCGGCATTATCCTTTCATGAATATTAGCCTGCCAGTTGTTATTGAAGCGAATGATATAGATGGAGAGCTCGGCTATCGAGATCTCCGCTTAATCCCGGAGATTCGCAATAGCGGCATGGGGCTCTACGCTCGCATCATCGGCTGGCTAAATACCGGCTGGTCGATTGCTGAATACCGACACCACTACGCTACAAATTTTGGGCTTGGTGGCGAAGAAAATGATTATAGTCAGATCCTCTTTGAGATTTCCTATGGCACCTCTTCGTGGGCGTCTTTCTGGAGGTTGTTATTGCCACTCTCTGTACTGATGGTCATGGTGTTGTTGGTATTCAAGGTGCGGCCTGATGAGCAGGACGCCCGCGCCAGTATTCCGGTCACGGTGCTGCTTACTTTGGTTTTTCTGCAGCAAACCTATCGCGACAAGCTGCCTGATTTGCCCTTTCTTACCTTCCTTGATCAGGTGTACGTTGTTGCATACGTAGTTACCCTGGTGGCTTTTGTGTTGGTCCTATGGATTGGGCGTCGCTATGCAGTGATGGAATCGATTGAAGATCCCGCTGAGAAACAAGCATTACTGCAGCAGCTGAATCGCCTCGATGACACCTGGCCCCTAATTGTGGTGCTGGTGGGTGGTGCTGCTATCACCTTCTGCTGGATGACCATCCCCCAAGTTGGCTGAGCTATTTATTGGTTAAGCCTATCGCTTAAGCGGGTTGCAGGGTAAGCCTTGCCAGCATGCCACTAACCAACTTGCGTGGTGAAAAAGTACGTCCCATCAGGCCCATCAGAGCGCGCAAATCATCTGTGTGCAGGCGATCGCCCTGAACCAAGGTGAGCAGCAGCCGTTGCCGCAGGCTGCCGCCTTCTGGTCCCAGCAGCAGCTTCAAGCCAGCTCCAGCAACTGGAAGCAAATCGGGGCTGCTGGAATCGTTCTCCACAACTGCCAATAGATTTTCTAGCCGTTCAAGCTGCAGGCGGCCATGGCGATCAAAAAGCACCTCAAGTAGTTTTTCGCGCATCTCACTGGTGTCGCCTGCCAGCAGGCGCCGGGCCACGTAGGGATAGGCAACACGGATTATCTTGAAGCTGGGATCAAGCCGCAGGGCCAGGCCCTCCTGGCTCACCACCGCCCGAATGATCAGGGCGAAGCGAGCCGGCACCCGGAAGGGATAGGCATACATCAGCTCCGAAAAACGATCGGTGATGGCTTTGAAGTTGAAGGAGCCCACGTTGTCGCCCAGGGCGCCACCAAGCACCTCCTCAAGGGCAGGAATGATTGGCTCGAGGTCGGTCTTGGGGTTAAGGAAGCCAAGACTGACGAAATCAGCGGCCAGGGCGCTGAAATCCCGATTGATCAGGTGCACTACGGCCCCGGTGAGGGTGAGGCGATCGCTGTCGCTGATCGAATCCATCATGCCGAAATCCACATAGGCCACATGGCCTAGGGGGCCGGTTTTGCCGGAGAGGGCAAACAGGTTGCCGGGGTGGGGATCAGCGTGGAAGTAGCCAAATTCGAGTAGTTGCTGCAGCCCGGCGATCACGCCAGTGCGGATCAGGGCCGAGGGATCTAGGTTGCGAGCCTCCAGCGCCTGGCGTTCCTGCAACTTGGTGCCATTGATCCACTGGGTGGTTAGCACCCGTTGGCTGGATAGCAGTCGCTCCACCCGCGGCACGGTCACCTCTGGTTGACGGGCGAACAGATCGGCAAATCGTTCGGCGTTATTGGCTTCGAGCCGGTAATCAATCTCCTCAAACAATGTTGAGCCAAATTCATCGATGATGTCGCCGAGGCCAAAGCCCAGGTTGAGTGGCAGCAGCGGCGCACTCAGCACAGCCAACAGGCGGATGATCACGAGATCCCGCCGCAAAATGGTGGGCAGATTGGGGCGTTGCACCTTGACGGCCACCCAGTGGCCATCAGCGAGCTGCGCTTTGTAGACCTGGCCCAAGCTGGCGGCTGCTACTGGGTAGTCGGGAAATACCTCAAACAACTGGTCGGCTGGGGCGCCCAATTCCTGCTCAATGGTTGCAAGGGCAATTTCATGGGGATAGGCGGGCAGGTTGTCCTGTAGCTGGGTGAGCTGGTCGAGCCAGTCGCGCCGCACCAGATCGGGCCTGGTGGAAAGGGCTTGGCCCACCTTGATGAAGCAGGGGCCCAGGTCAGTGAGCGTGGTGAGAATGCGCCGGCCCAGCCGTTGCTGAACCTGCGCATTGCTGCTGTTGCCCTGCACCACCAACACCAGGGCCAGGCTTGACAGCTGCCAGATCACCACGATCAGTCGGGCTATCAGCACCCAGGGGCGCAACAGCAACCAGCGCAGGTCCCGGCCTGGGTCGTAACCCAGCTCCTTGGCAGCTTCGGCGTTGGTCAAGGCACAGCAGTGGCTAGCTGGGCAGACTCTATGAACGTCACACCTCCTGCCATGGGCCTGCCGCTGCATCTGCCGGCCCACGGCCGCGGTCGGGGTTTGTCCCCTGCCCTGAGGCGCCTGCTGCGCCAGCGGCCGGGCAGTTGGGATCTGCCGGAGCTGCCGGAGCAGGGTGGCCCCCTGATTGATACCGGTGCCGTCGCTGAGGCTCAGCGGCGCTGTGCCTCCCAGCTTGGAGCGGAGGCGGTTTGGTTTGGTGTTAATGGCGCCAGTGGCCTGCTGCAGGCGGCCCTGCTGGCCCTGGCTCCCCCTGGCAGCAGGGTGCTGCTGCCCCGCAACCTGCACCGCTCCCTGCTGCACGGCTGCGTGCTGGGCCAGCTGCGGCCCGTGCTGTTTGACCTGCCCTTCGATCCGGCCAGCGGCCTGTGGCTGCCACCTAGTCCAGCCCATCTCGAGGTGGTGCTTGCAGCAGCAGAGCAGGACGGTCCCCTGGCGGCCCTAGTGCTGGTATCGCCCAGCTACCAGGGCCAGCGCGCCGAGCTGCCGGCCCTGGTGGCATTGGCCCACGGCCGTGGGCTGCCCGTGCTTGTCGACCAAGCCCACGGCCGCGGTGAGGCCTTGGCTGCTGGGGCTGATCTGGTGGTGCTCTCAGCCCAGAAAGCTGGCGGCGGCCTGGCCCAGAGCGCGGCTCTACTGCTCCAGGGCCCGCGAGCTGATCGCGATGCCGTGGCCCGGGCCCTGCTGTGGCTGCAGACCTCCAGCCCCAGCGCCCTACTGCTGGCCTCCGCAGCAGCTGCCCTCGACGACCTCACCAGCTCGGCGGGCCGGCGCCGCTGGCAAGCGGCATGGCGCTGCGGCGAGCGCCTGCAGCGCCGCTGCCGTGCACTGGGCTTGCCCCTAGTTGCCAACGACGACCCGCTGCGGTTGGTGCTGCACACCGCTGCCATGGGAATCAATGGGCTGGAGGCCGATGCCTGGTTGCTGCAGCGGGGTGTGATCGCCGAGTTGCCGGAACCGGGGACGCTCACTTTTTGCTTGGGTATGGCGCCGCCCCCTGGGCTGGTGTGGCGCCTGCCCCAGCAGCTGCTGCGCCTGCGGCGGGCCCTGGGGGGAGCACCCCTGCCACCCTTCAGTGCGCCACCGCTGCCGCTGGTAGCGGAGCCGGAGCTGCCCCTGGCCGAGGCCTGGCGCGCTGCGGCGGAAGTGGTGGCTTTGGCGGCGGCAGCTGGACGAATCGCCGCCGAACCCCTTTGTCCTTACCCGCCGGGCATACCCCTGCTGGTGCCCGGCGAGCGGATCGATCTGGCTAGGGCCACCTGGCTGCGGCAGCAGCAGCAGCTTTGGCCGGGCCAGATCGCTGATACGGTGAGGGTTGTGGCCGGATAGGGGGCCGATGGATTCCAGGCAAGCCTCCCAGCCGCCGCCCTACCAGTGGGATTTCGTCACCCCTGGGCTGCCGGATAGTGCCTTTGAAGATGCTCCGGGCTTCAGCCCCACCCCCATGGAGCTGAGGGTGATGCTGCTGGCCCATCTGCGCCCCCGCGCCGATTCCCTGGTGTGGGATGTGGGCGGCGGCACCGGTGCCCTGGCCCTGGAAATCGCCCGGCTGATGCCCAGGGGTGCGGTGCATACCCTCGAGCGCGACCCCGATGCCATCGAGTTGCTGGAGCAAAACCGACGCCGCTTTGGCATCACCAACCTGCACATTCACGCTGGCGCTGCGCCCGATGATCTGGACCAGCTACCCGCGCGCCCAGATCGGGTGCTGCTGGAGGTGGGACGGCCCTTGGGAGATGTGCTGCTGGCGGTATGGGAAGCGCTGGTCCCCCGCGGGCGCTTGGTGATCAGCACCGCCAGCCTGGAGGGCTTGGTGGATGCCACCGATATCCTGGGCCAGCTGGCGGCCCGAGATGTGCAGGTGGTGCAGGCCACCGTGCACCGCATGCAACGGCGCGGCAGCCAGGCCAAATTGGCTGCGGCCGAACCACTGTTTTTGATTGCTGCCGAGCGCTCAACTAGCTCCGAGCCCTCCTGATCGCCGCGTGTTGATACCCCCTCCTCCCCAGCCAGCTAAACCCCGCACCGCCACCTCCCTGCCCCGGCTTCTGAGCGGCTGGCTGGCTGGGGGCTTTGGCTTCGTGGTGGTGATGCTGGGCGGCTGGTGGTTCACGGTGGCCGTTGGGGTGATCGTGCACTTGGGGCTGTTGGAGTTTTTCCGGATGGCCCAGTTCAAGGGGATCCGGCCCGCCACCAAAACCACCCTGGTGGCGGTGCAGCTGCTGCTGGTCACCACCCAGCTGGCCAGTGGTAGTGGCTTATGGGGTGGCGGTTGGTTTGCCGGCGATGTGGCCGCAGCGGTGCTGCCGGCCTCGGGGGCGGTGATCTGCGGCTGGCTGCTGTTGCAGCCGGTCACCGGCACCATCGCCGACATCGCGGCTTCAATTTTCGGGCTGTTTTACCTGGGTTTTCTGCCCAGCTACTGGATCCGTCTGCGCGACCTGGCCGGCGACGCTCTGGCGCCCAACCTGGCCGGCCAGCCCTGGCCCGCCAGCGCCGGGCTCGCCCTCACCCTGCTGGCCTGCTTCCTGATCGTTGCCACCGACATCGGCTCCTACGTGATCGGCCGCCGGCTGGGGCGCCATCCGCTCTCGCCAATCTCCCCTGGCAAAACGGTGGAGGGGGCCCTGGGCGGGGTGGCCTGTGCGGTGGCGGTGGGTGCTTTCGGCGGCACCTTGATTGGCTGGAGCTGGGGCTGGCTGATCGGCGCGGTGCTCGGGGCGGTGGTGGCCCTGTTTGCCCTGGTGGGTGATCTCACCGAATCGATGATGAAGCGCGATGCAGGCCTGAAGGATTCCGGTGATGCCATCCCTGGCCATGGCGGGATCCTGGATCGAATCGACAGCTATTTGTTTGTGCCGGCGGTGGTTTACTCGCTGGTAACCCTGGTGTTGCCCCTTTTGCAGGGCTAGCGCAGGGCTAAGGGCTCACCTGGGCCGTGCCCATCAGCTGCACCATGCCTGCTTCTATGCGGGCATCACTGATGTGGATGCCGGGATCCATCGGCAGCCTGCTGCTGACGTTGCCGTCAACGGAGCGAATTTCGATGCTGCCCCTAGCTGCCAGCACGGTGGTGGCCAGCTCGACCAGGTCGGGAGTGCCGAGGGCCCGGGCGGCAAACACCAGCTTGTCGCGGCACATGCGCAGCTCCACCAGGGGCACGATGCCAAGCAGGGCTTCGCCGAGGCCATCGCCTAAGGCGCGCCACTGGGGGGCGCTGAGGGAGCGGGTGAGGCCGTCGGCGGTGAAGCTCACCTGGCCCTGGATCTCGAAGGCCCGCTCCAGCTGCAGCGGTTGGCCCTTGAGCAGGTTGCCGCTGTGCACCTCGATGGGGCCGCTGCTCAGCTCCACCAGCTCGAAGTGGAGGTCCTTGTAGATCACCCGGCGGGCCAGCAGTTGCACGCCGGCCAGGCGACCGCGCAGTAGTTGCAGGCCAGTTCCTTGCAGCTGGATATCGAGACTGCCAATGGACTGGCACTGCTGGCGCACCCAGAGCTGCAGGCCGCTGGCCAGCAGCTGCATCACCGGCCCGCTTGCTTTGTTGTCGCTGCTGCTCATCGCTGGGAAGGGGAGTCGAGCCAGGTGGCGGCAACGGTGGCGGTCTGGTCGAGGTGCGGTAGGTGGCCGCAGGCATCCAGCTCACTCACCCGCTCTCCTAACAGGGCCAGGGCCGTCCGCTTCTGGGGTGCCCGAAGGATGCGGTCATTGGCGCCCCACAGCACCGTGATTGGTTGGTGGGGCAGGGGGGCGCCGGCGCCGGCGAAGCCACCGGAGCGGGCAAAGCGCCGCAGGGCATCAGCCCAGCCAGGGCTTTGCAGGTGCAGCGAGGCGATCTCCAGTTCGGCAGCTCCCACGGCTGCGTCTGGATCGGCGAAGGCGGTGCGGCAAAGGCCCCGGCGCACCCCTGGCAGGGCCAGAAAGCGCACGCCCAGGCCATCGAGCAGGGGCGGCAGGGGCATGGGACGGCCAGTTAGGCCGGCTGGAGCCAGCAGCAGCAGCCGATTCACCTGCTCGGGCAGGCGCCGGGCCAGCTCCACCGCCACCGAGCCACCCATCGAGGCACCGATCAGGCCGAGGGGGGCGGGATTGCGGCTGCCAATTTCCCGCGCCAAAACCTCCAGGTGGCGCAGCACGCCCCTGGGGCTGTAATCGCCGCCGCTGGGCCTTGGGCAGAAGCCAAAGCCGTATAGGTCGGGAATGAATAGCTGCACGCCGCTGGCCAGCAGGGGGGCCAGACGCCGGAATTCCAGGAAGGAACTATCAAAGCCATGCAGCAGCAACACCGGTGGCCCCTCTCCCAGCACGGCCACAGGCCAGGGCCCCTCCGCGCCGAGTTCAGGCAGGGACCACCACTGCACCTGGGCTGCCAGGGCCCTGCCCTGGGGATCCAGCAGGCTGCTGGCCGCTGCCGCCACCAGGGCTTGCTGGGCTGTGGGCTCGCTGTTCACGCGGGCTGGCGCTCGCTGCTGCAGGTGCTCACCAGGGCGGCCAGTAGGTCGTTGGGCCCAACGGCAAAGGGCAGGTGGTGCAGATCGGAATCATCGCGGCAGGCAAAGGCGCAGGCCTGCTGCAGCTGGTGCAGGCCTGCCTCAGCCAGGCCAAGCTCCTCCAGGCTCACCGGCAGGCCGAGCTTGCGGAACAGGGGCAGCAGCTGGCGCCGGGATTGGCCGGCCAGCTGGTTGCCGCCGAGCACCTCCTCCAGGCGCAGCTGCACCAGGATCCCGAAGCCCACCTTCTCGCCGTGTAGGCGGCCATGGCTGGCCTCCAGTTGGGTGAGGCCGTTGTGAACGGCATGGGCGGCCACGGTGCGGCAGCGGGCTCCCCCAATACCGCCAATCAAGCCAGCGCTGAGCCCGCAGGCTTCAGCCACCCGCTCCCAGGCGGCGCCGTGGGGATCCTGGAGGGCAAATTCGGCTTCCAGCATGAGTTGGTCGCGCAGCACCCGGGCCATCTGAACCGCTTGCTGCACCAGGCCATCGCCGCTGGCGCCACTGCTCACTGACGACTCGTACCACTTGGCCATGGCGTCGGCGATGCCGCTTGCCAAGGTGCGGGCAGGGGCTTGGCGGACCAGGTCGTGGTCAAAGATGAGCAGATCTGGGCAGCGGGCCAGGGCCACATCGCCCAAAAAGGCACCTTCAGCTGAATAAATATTGGCCAGGGCAGTCCAGCCCGCGCAGGTGGCCGCACTGGTGGGCACGGTGATGCAAGGCAGGCTCAGCCGGTGGGCAAGCAGCTTGCCGGCATCGAGCACCTTGCCGCCACCAATGGCCACAACTGCATCGCAGCCTTGCTTTTGACAAATCGCAGCGACCTGTTGCAGGTCTTTTTCGCAGCAGTCGTACTGCAACTCGGCCCAGTGGGGCTGCAGCCCAACCTGGTGTAGGTCGGAAACCAGCTGCTTCCTCAGCGGGGCTGTTACGGCGCTGCGACCTAGCACCAGGGGGCGCTGGCCCAGGGCCGCTAGCCGCGGGATGCCCTGGAGCCAGGCTCCAGGGCCCCTCAACACCTCTGCGGGTGCGATGGCGTGTTGGCTGAGGGAGTTGCTCATCCCGCTGCTGCTTTCATCCCCAAGTGATGGTACGGGCTAGACCCGAATCCCCCTCAAACCCCAGCTGCAGCCAATTCCGGCTCGGCCGGCAGGGCTGCCTGCTTGCGGATCACTACCTGCTTGTCCTCATTGACATCCACCAGGGCAGAGTCGCCATCGCCAATCCGTCCGGTGAGGAATTCCTCGGCCAGCGAATCTTCAAGCAGCCGCATGACGGCTCGGCGTAGGGGACGGGCGCCGTAGGAGGGGTTGTAGCCCTCTTCCACTAGCCGTTCCTTAAAGGCTTCCGTAACGGATAGGGCAATGCCCTTCTCCAGCATCCGGCCAAACACTTCTTTGAGCATGATCTCGGCAATGTCCTTGACTTCGTCGCGGTTGAGCTGACGGAAGACAATGATTTCGTCGAGGCGGTTGAGGAATTCGGGGCGGAAGTATTGCTTCAGCTCCTCATTGACTAGCGAGCGAATCCGGTTGTAGTTGGTTTCATCCGCGTCACCACCACCAAACTCGAAGCCGAGGCCGCCGCCGCCCTTTTCAATCACCTTCGAACCAATGTTCGAGGTCATGATTATGAGGGTGTTCTTAAAGTCCACCGTGCGACCCTTGGAATCGGTCAGGCGACCGTCTTCGAGCAGTTGCAGCAGGAGATTGAACACATCTGGGTGGGCTTTTTCGATCTCGTCGAATAGCACCACGGTGTAGGGACGGCGGCGTACAGCCTCGGTGAGCTGGCCACCTTCATTGAAGCCCACATAGCCGGGAGGCGAGCCGATCAGCTTGCTGACCGTGTGGCGCTCCATGAATTCCGACATATCAAGCCGGATCATGGCTTCTTCGCTGCCGAAGAAGTAAGCCGCCAGCGATTTGGTGAGCTCGGTTTTGCCAACGCCGGTTGGGCCAGAGAAGATGAAGCTGGCAATCGGGCGATTGGGATTTTTCAGCCCCACCCGAGCCCGGCGGATGGCACGGGACACGGCCTTAACGGCTTCGTCTTGGCCAATCAAGCGCTGGTGGAGGGTCTCCTCCATGTTCAGCAGCTTGGCTGTCTCGCTTTCGGTGAGCTTCTGAACAGGCACGCCGGTCCAGGAGGCAACGATGTGGGCGATGTCCTCCTCCGTAACCATGGGGGTGCGATCGCCATCGGCGGCGCCCTCAAACACTGCTACGGCTGCACCAGCGGCCGCGGTTTCGGATGCTGGCTCCTCATCCTTACGGGTCTGCAGGATTGAACGAATCTGCTCGCGCAGCTCTACTTCTTTATCGCGCAACTCACCGGCCTTGGTGAAATCTTGCTCGCGCACGGCCTGCTCTTTGTCTTTTTGGACAGCGCGCAGCTGCTTATCGACTTCCTTAGCGGCAGGCGGCAACTTGGAATTCATCAGCCGCACCCGGCTGCCGGCTTCATCTACCAGGTCGATGGCCTTGTCTGGCAGGAAGCGATCAGAGATGTAGCGGTCGCCCAGGGTGGCTGCCGCAATCAGGGCCTCATCGGCAATTATGAGGCGGTGGTGAGCTTCATAGCGATCCTTCAGGCCACGCAGAATTTCGATCGTGTCGATAACGGAAGGTTCGCCCACCATCACAGGCTGGAAGCGGCGCTCTAGGGCCGCGTCGCGCTCGATGTGTTTGCGGTACTCATCAAGGGTGGTGGCACCGATGCACTGAAGCTCGCCCCGGGCTAGGGCAGGCTTGAGAATATTGGCGGCATCGATTGCACCTTCGGCAGCACCTGCACCGATCAAGGTATGCACCTCATCGATCACGAGGATTACATTGCCGGCGCTGCGGATCTCCTCCATGATTTTTTTGAGACGCTCCTCAAATTCACCCCGATATTTGGTGCCTGCCACCAGCAGGCCAATGTCCAAGGTGAGGACTCGCTTGTCTTCGAGGATGTCTGGAATATCACCAGAATTGATTCGCTGAGCCAGTCCTTCGGCGATGGCTGTTTTACCAACACCAGGCTCGCCAATTAGCACCGGATTATTCTTAGTGCGACGACCCAGTATTTGAATTACACGCTCAATTTCGTTCTGACGACCTACCACTGGATCGAGCTTGCCATCGGCGGCTTGCTGGGTGAGGTTGCTGCCGAATTCGTCGAGGGTTGGTGTTTTGGTGGAGCCCTTGCCGCTGCCGCCACCGGCGGCTACCTCGGCTGATTCGCCCAGCATGCGGATCACCTGGGTGCGAACCTTGGCCAGATCAACGCCAAGGTTTTCCAGGACCCGAGCAGCTACACCCTCTCCCTCACGGATCAAGCCAAGCAGCAGATGCTCGGTGCCGATGTAGTTGTGACCAAGCTGGCGAGCTTCTTCTAGGGAGAGTTCCAGAACTCGCTTGGCGCGAGGCGTGAAGGGGATCTCCACGGCAACGAAACCGGAACCTCTGCCGATGATTTTTTCAACCTCAACGCGGGCATCTTTGAGGTTCACCCCCATCGATTTGAGCACCTTGGCGGCAACGCCAGTCCCCTCACCGATCAAGCCCAGCAAGATCTGTTCGGTGCCCACAAAGTTGTGGCCAAGGCGGCGGGCCTCCTCTTGAGCCAGCATGATCACCTTGATGGCTTTCTCGGTAAACCGCTCGAACATTGGCCTAGGCCTGGTACAAGTGCATCCAAGCTACCAGGGTTAACAGGTGTGGTGTGGTTTACGCCGCATCAAAGGCAGATCCCCTGCGGTAGCTGGCTCTAAGGCGTTCGAAGTCAACAATGCAAATCACTGAATTGCCGGTAATTAGCAATAAGAAAAGCCGGTTATCCACACCATCGCTACGCATCATTGAGCTCAGATAACCGCAGCCATTGGATCAGGGCGTCTTCACCATTGCGGTAGTAACCGCGACGCACACCCGCATCACGGAAGCCCAGGCGGCGGTATAGGGCCACTGCCGCAGTGTTCGCCGGCGCAACTTCCAGGGTGGCGTGCAGGGCCCCCTGCTGCCCCGCCTCCAGCAGCAGGGCCTTCAGCACCTGCTGGCCCAAGCCCCGGCGCCGCTGCTGCGGATCCACCGCCACCACGGTGATGTGCAGTTCATCCACCACCAGCCAACCGCTAGCCATGGCCAGCAGCTGCTGCCCTTGCCAAAGACCCACCCCCGGGCGCCGCTGCTCCGCCAGCTCGCTCTGCCACTGGGCGCGGTTCCATAGGCTGCCGAGGCTGGCCTGGTCGAGGCCTAAGCAGGCCTCTAGGTGCTCAGGGGCCAGGGCCGCCTGGTGCAGCGCCGCCAGGGAGGTCCTTACATTCATGCTCACTTGACCCGCGCGGCCAAAGCCATGCTGAACTCCCATGAGCCCGTTGCGCTGTTGAATCCCTTTGAACGCGATAGGGATCCCCATAGTCCTAATCGCAATCTCACCCCCCTCACCACTGCCCTTGACAGTGAGGGGCGCCTAGTGGTGGGTGGCTGCCTGCTGAGCGACCTGGCCCGCGATTACGGAACACCTTTATATGTGCTCGATGAAGCCACTCTGCGGGGCACCTGCCGGGCCTACCGGGAAGCCCTCGCCCAGCACTACCCAGGGCAGGCCCTAGCCGTCTACGCCTCCAAGGCCAATAGCTCCTTGGCCATAACTGCCCTGGTGGCAGCCGAAGGCCTGGGGCTTGATGCGGTTTCTGCTGGCGAGTTGCTCACCGCCCTGCAGGGGGGCATGCCGGCCGAGCGCATCGTGCTGCACGGCAACAACAAGAGCCGCGAAGAGCTGGCCCTCGCAGCTGAGCAGGGCGTCACGGTGGTGGCTGACAACTGGCGCGATCTTGAGCTGCTGGCTGCCCTGGCCCCTGACTTGCAGCGACCCGTGCAGCTGATGCTGCGTTTTACGCCGGGCATTGAGTGCCACACCCATGAGTACATCCGCACCGGCCACCTCGATAGCAAGTTTGGTTTCGATCCCGACCAGCTCGAAGCAGTGCTGCAGCACCTGGCGACCTGTTCCTGGGCCCAGCTCACCGGCCTGCACGCCCATATCGGCTCCCAGATTTTCGAGCTCCAGCCCCATCGCGATCTGGCTGGCGTGATGGCCGATGCCCTGGCCTTGGCCCGCTCCCTTGGTCACCCGGTGGTTGATCTCAACGTGGGCGGCGGCCTGGGTATTCGCTACACCACCAGCGACGATCCGCCGAGCATCGAGGCCTGGGTGCGCACCGTGGCCGAGGCGGTGGTGGCGGCCTGTCAGGAGCGGGGGCTGGAGTTGCCCCGCTTGCTATGTGAACCGGGGCGTTCCCTAGTGGCCAGCGCCGGGGTCACCCTCTACGAAGTGGGCAGCCGCAAGGACATCCCCGGCATCCGCACCTACCTCTCGGTGGACGGCGGTATGAGCGACAACCCCCGGCCCATCACCTACCAGTCTCAATACACGGCGGTGTTGGCCGATCGCCCCACGGCCGAGGCCAGCGAAACCGTCACCGTGGCTGGTAAGCACTGCGAATCTGGCGACGTGCTGCTCAAGGATCTGGCCCTGCCGCCAGCTGGCAGTGGCGATGTGTTGGCGGTGTTTGCCACCGGCGCTTACAACGCCTCGATGAGCTCCAACTACAACCGCATCCCTCGGCCAGCGGCGGTGCTGGTCCACGACGGGGTCGCTGATCTAGTGCAGCGCCGCGAGCAGCCGGAAGACCTACTGCGCTACGACGTTTTGCCAACTCGGTTGCGATCGGTAAGGTGAGTTAATCGATTGGAGTAAGCGTGATCGGGCCGCAACTGGGGGAGTTGCTACGGCTGATCGATTTGCGCTTGCTCCTTGATCTGTTATTCGCCTTCGGTCTCGGCGTGCTTGTGCTGGGCCGGGTCACCGAGGCCCGCACCCTCTGGCTGCTGCGGGGCTATTTGTTGCTGGTGGCCCTGGCCTGGGTGGTGCAGCGCTACGCCAACCTGCCGCTCACCAGCAAGCTTGTTGATGCCCTGGTGCTGGCCTGCAGCCTCGCCCTGGCGATTCTCTGGCAGGGGGAGCTGCGCAGGCTGATGGAGCTGCTGGGCACCGGCCGCATCGGGGTTCTGTTTGGCAGCCGCAGCCAAGACCAACTGGGATCGGGATCGGTGGCGGTTCTGAGTGAGGCTGCCGGCCGTCTTTCCCAGGCTCGCCGCGGCGGCTTGATCGTGGTGGATCTGGGCAGCGACCTGCGTCCCGAAGACTTCTTGAATCCTGGAATTGGCCTCGACGCCAAGCTGTCGGTGGATTTGCTGCTCAACCTGTTCGCCGCTGACACACCGCTGCACGACGGTGCCGTGCTGGTGAAGGCCAACCGCATCGTCGCCGCCGGTGTGATCCTGCCCCTATCGCGCCAGGGCATCAACCGCTATGGCACCCGCCATCTGGCGGCCCTAGGGCTGACCGAGCGCTTCGATCAGTGCCTGGCGATCGTTGTGTCGGAGGAAACCGGCACCCTGTCGCTGGCGAGTCAGGGCCGCCTCGAGCGGCCGATTACCAGCAGCCGTCTGCACGACCTGCTCAGCCAGGCCCTTGCCTTGCCTGTTGGGCGTAGCGTGGTGAAGGACACGCCGGAATCACGCGGATGAGTCGCGCCCTGGCGACCACCACTGCGAAAGCCTCCCAGCCCGTTCCGGTTGGCCTAGATCCCGCGCGCCTGCCGGTCCATGTGGCCGTGATCATGGACGGCAATGGCCGCTGGGCAAAGCAGCGCAACCTGCCCCGAGTGATGGGCCACCGTGAGGGGGTTGAGGCCCTTAAGCGCACCTTGCGGCTCTGCAGCGACTGGGGCATCGGCGCCCTCACCGCCTACGCCTTTTCCACCGAAAACTGGAGCCGCCCTGGCGAGGAGGTGAGCTTTCTGATGGCCCTGTTTGAGCGGGTGCTGGCCCGCGAGCTTCAATCCCTGGAGCAGGAGCAGGTGCGGATTCGCTTTCTTGGCGATCTTGAGCCCCTGCCGGATGGTCTGCAGCGCCTGATTGCCGATGCCACCGAGCGCACGGCAGCCAATACGGGCATTCACTTCAACGTTTGCACCAACTACGGCGGCCGAGCCGAGCTTGTGCGGGCTGCCCAGCGGCTGGCGCGGCGCTGCGTGGCTGGGGAACTAGATCCTGCCGCAATCGATGAGCAGCAGCTCGCCGCCGAGCTGCACACCGCTGGTGAGTGCGATCCGGATCTGCTGATCCGCACCAGTGGCGAGAGGCGCATCAGCAATTTCCTGCTTTGGCAGCTCGCCTACGCCGAAATCCATATCACCGATGTGCTCTGGCCCGATTTCAATCAGGCGGCCCTGCTCGATGCCCTGCTCGACTACCAGGGCCGCCAGCGCCGCTTTGGTGGTGTCGAACCCTGCTGAACTCGCCTTGATCACGCGTCACGACTGGTCCCGTTCTGAAATCCAGGCGCTGCTAGAGCAGCCGCTGATGGAGTTGCTTTGGCAGGCCCAGCAGGTGCACCGCGCCGCCAACCCCGGCTACCACGTGCAGCTGGCCTCGCTGCTCAGCGTTAAGACCGGCGGCTGCGAAGAGGACTGCGCCTATTGCCCCCAGTCGCTGCACAACAGCAGCGATGTGGCGGGCCGGCCGGAGCTGGAGGTGGAGCCGGTGCTGGAGAGAGCCCGGGCCGCCAAGCAAGCCGGGGCCCATCGCTTCTGCATGGGCTGGGCCTGGCGTGAAATCCGCGATGGCGCTCCCTTTGAGGCGATGCTGCAGATGGTGCGCGGCGTGCGCGAGCTGGGCCTGGAGGCCTGTGTAACCGCCGGCATGCTGAGCGACTCCCAGGCCGAGCGCCTAGCTGAAGCCGGCCTCACCGCCTACAACCACAACCTCGACACCAGCCCCGAGCATTACGACCGGATCATCACCACCCGCACTTACCAGGAGCGGCTCGAGACCCTGGCTCGGGTGCGGCGCTCCGGCATCACCCTCTGTTGTGGCGGCATCATCGGCATGGGCGAAACCGACGCCGACCGGGCCGGGCTGCTGCAGGTGCTGGCCAACCTGGATCCCCACCCGGAGAGCGTGCCGATCAATGCCCTGGTGGCGGTGGAGGGCACCCCCTTAGAAGACCTGCCGCCGGTCGACCCCCTGGAGCTGGTGCGGATGGTGGCCACGGCACGGATCCTGATGCCCCAGGCGCGGGTGCGTCTCAGTGCAGGCCGCGAGCTGCTGGGTCGGGAAGCCCAGATTCTTTGCCTACTCGCAGGGGCCGATTCGATTTTTTATGGCGACACCCTGCTCACCACCTCTAATCCTGCGGTGGAGGCCGACCGGGAGCTCCTGGCCGCCGCCGGCGTGCAGGTGGGCGGATGAGTGTGCTGGTGGCGGCGTTTTATCGCTTCGCCGCCCTGGAGGGCCTGCCAGAGCTGCAGCGCGAGCTGGGCGATCTGGCGGCAGCCGAGGGGGTAAGCGGCACGATCCTGCTGGCGGCTGAGGGGGTAAACGGCACGATTGCCGGAGCAGATGCTGGTGTGCAGGCGCTGCTGGCTCGGCTGAGGCAGGTGGCAGGCCTGGAGCGGTTGGAAGCCAAGTTCAGCCGCTCGGAGATTCAGGCTTTCCACCGGCTCAAAGTGCGGCTCAAGCGCGAGATCGTGACCATGGGTGAGCCCCAGGTGAGTCCCTATCTGGCCTCGGAGGTGGGTACCCACGTGCCCCCTGGGCAGTGGGATGCCCTGATCGCCGACCCCGACACCCTGGTGATAGATACCCGCAACGCCTATGAGGTGGCGATCGGTAGCTTTGAAGGTGCGATTGATCCAGGCACCGCAACTTTTCGCGAGTTTCCCCAGTGGGTGGAGAGGGAGCTCAGGCCGCTGGTGGAGCAGCGCCAGCCCCGGGCGATTGCGATGTTCTGCACCGGTGGCATCCGCTGCGAGAAGGCCACGGCCTACCTGCAGCAGCAGGGTTTTGCTGGGGTACACCACCTGGAGGGCGGCATCTTGCGCTACCTCGAGGAGATCCCCGAGCCGCTAAGCAGCTGGCGAGGCGAGTGCTTCGTGTTTGACAAGCGAGTAGCCGTCAACCACCAGCTCGAGCCCGGTGAGCACAGCGTTTGCCATGCCTGCGGCCTGCCGCTTTCGCCTGCTGATCGCGCGCTGGCCAGCTACGTGGCCGGGGTGAGCTGCCGCCACTGCCTCGAGCGCTTCAGCGACGCTGACCGGCAGCGTTTCGCCGAGCGTCAGCGCCAGATGGAGCGGGCTCGCCAGCGGGGTGAGTGCCACCTCGGCGGGCGCTCCGTTGGCTGATCACCTGCCAATTTTGTATAGCTTCCGCCGTTGCCCCTACGCAATCCGGGCGCGGCTGGCCTTAGCTGCCGCTGGCCTGCAGCCTGGCCAAAACCTGGAGTTGCGCGAGGTGAGCCTCAAGGCCAAGCCCCCCGAGCTGCTGGAGGCCTCCGCCAAGGGCACGGTGCCGGTGTTGGTACTGGGGGCTGAGGTGCTGGATGAAAGCCTGGCGATCATGCGCTGGGCCCTGGAGCGCCGCGACCCCCTCGGCTGGTTGGCGGGCTGGAGCCCAGCCCAGCTGGCCGATATGGATGCACTGATCGCCGCCAACGACGGCCCCTTTAAGCAGCACCTCGATCGCTTCAAATACCCCAATCGCTACCCAGGGGAGCCAGCCAGCACCAACCGGCTTGCTGGCCTCACGATCCTGCGCCGCTGGAACGAGCAACTAGGGGCCGGAGGCTGGCTGCTCGGCGATCGCCCTTCCCTGGCCGACTGGGCCCTGCTGCCCTTCGTGCGCCAGTTCCGCCTGGTAGATCCGGCGGGCTTTGACGCCGAGCCGCAGTTGGCGGCACTCCAGGCCTGGCTGGGTCGGTTTTTGGCTTCTCCGGAGCTGGCGGATGCACTCGATGCGCCCTGGGCGGCGCGAGTCCCTTGGCGATCACCTGGCTTGCTTTATCACCTGGCGCTGCGTCCGGAATGGCAGGCTGCCAGGGCCGATGGCGTGTATCGCCGCTCCACCCGGGGGCGCTCCCTGGAGGAGGTGGGCTTCATCCACCTCAGCTCAGCGCACCAGGTGCCGGCCACCGCTAGCCGCTTCTACGCCGATCTGCCCGCCTCTGAGGTGTTGTTGCTCACGATTGATCCCCAGCTCCTTGCCGCTGCCGGTTTGGAGGTGCGTTTCGAGCTAGCCGACGGGGGGGAGCCCTTTCCCCACCTTTATGGGCCCTTGCCCCTGGAGGCGGTGCTGCGGGCCGAGCCCTGGCAGCGGCAGGCCATAGCGCTGGTGGGTGTGGGCGCCTGCGTCACTTGAGCACCTCCAGCGTGCTGGTGCAGGTTGTGGGCTGCAGCCAGTTGCACGCTGTCGTAGCCGCGCAGGGCAAATGCTTCTGCATACATTCCGGCTTTTTTAACTAGCGGCTGGGTGACATCAGCGATCACAAAGTCAGGCCATGCCCGCTCAAACATGGTTCGAGCCTGGGCAAAGGCAGCAATCGACTCAGCCCAGATGATCCTGCAAACCGCGATCCTCGATCACTATGTCACTCATAAGTGGGCCGCCATCGTTCAGCTTTACGGGTGGTGAAATCACAGGATTCTTGCCATTCCAGCTGATTACGCCGGCATCAGAGCTGTGATGCGAGCGATGGACTTGCGATGGGAGGTGACTTCCACCACCGAAACCTGGCTTACGACTAATTCTGACAAGCTTGGCGCTTCATGTGCGACCACTTTGTCGCCTTCCGCCATGATGGGCCGCTGGGCAACGGTTGAGACTGGCCCAGGCCTTGGCGGTTGTGGATGTCCAGCTCTTTCCCCGGGGCACCTACCTGCCCCCACCCCAGCCTAGAGCAGCTGGAGCAGGAGGCCCGCACGCGGGGCCTGTTGCTGCGCCTGCAGGTGGGCCGGCCAGTGGGGTTGGCCTGGAGCCTGCGGCTGGGGGTGGCGCGGAGGGCTGGGGAGAGGCTGGTGCTGCTGGGTGAGATCAAAGGCTGGGCCCTGCCTGCGGCCGCTGGCCTGCGGCTCGACACGATGCGGGTGCAGGGCGACCAGGTTGCTGCGGTGGGCCCGCTGATCTGGGCGGCCACCTTTGCCTGGGCCCTGGAAGCCACCCCCTGCCGCCAGGCCACGATCCTGGCCATCCGCGATAACGAGGCCCAGCACCGCCGCCTGGTGCGCTACTTCCGCCAGCTGGGCTTCAGCCCCCTGCGCGAGCTCGGTGCCGGCGTTGCCGATTTGGCCCCCCGGCTGATCTGGGGCGGCGCCGGCCTGTTGATGCGGGCCGATTGCACTGAGGTGTTGCGCCGCAGTGGACGGCGGCTGGGCTTAGGGGGTCTGGATGGGCTTTGATCCCCGCCGCTGGCGTCCAGTTCCCGGCAGCCCGCCGGTCACCAGCAACGTCGATGCCCTCCTGGCTGAAAACGATGCCCTGCGCCGCGAAGTGCAGACCCTGCGGCGCCGACTGGAGCAACTTTCGGCGCAGGACCCCCAGCCTGGCTCGACCTATGGCCATGGCCTCAGCCCGGAGCAGCTGCAGCGCTGGGGTCAAGCGATGGCCGCCCACCCCCAGTGGCAGGCGCTGCGGATCGGTCCACCGGGCGGATTGCGGGGGGTGATCGAGGAGCTGCGACGCCACTGGTCGAACCCGGCGCTCAGCCTGGAGCAGGAGCTAGACCGCCGCTCCCCTGGCCTGGGCACCGCCCTGGCCGAAGCGCTCCGGGGCCCCCACAGCCGAGCCCGCTGGGCCGTGCGGGCGGCCTTTGCCCTCTATGGCCCACGGGCGCCGGAGTGGCTCACTGAAGCGCCGCTCCAGGTGGTGGTGGAGTTGGGTCGCCGCCAAGCCCAACTAGGCCAGCGCCGCCGCGGCACCCGCACCGAGAACCACTCCCGGGGCCCGACCACCTCCCAGAACTCCTCCCAGGACTTCTCCCAGAGCTCGGCCCCAGACCCCCGTGGCGAGGCCCTGCGGGAGCTGGGGCTAGAGGCCGGGGCGAGCTTGCAGATGATCAAACGGGCCTATCGGCGCTTGGCCAAGGCCCACCACCCTGACCTGGGCGGCGATCCCCAGGCCTTTCACCGGCTGGAGGCGGCCTATCGGTTGCTGATGGACTGATTCAGAACTGCAGCTGCATTTGCAGGCCGGCGGCCAGGATGTCATCGACCTGGCCCGATCCACCCGGGTTGAGCACCCACTGCAGCACTGGTTGCAGCGACAGGTTGGCATTCAGGTTGAAGGTGTAGTTCAGCTCCAGCACGGCTTCGGCTGTCAGGCCTGGTTCCAGCTGGCTGTTGAAGCTGCTGCGGCCGTAGCCCAGGGCCAGCACGTCGAGGGGGCGGCCGGGCACCAGTCCCTGGCCCAGCCAGCCGCCGGCCAGAAACAGGGGCACGGGGTTGGTGTCTCCGCTCACAGCAGTGTTGACCCCGAGCCAGAGGCGGTTGTCGAGGCCCAGCGGCAGGGGGGCCGCCAGGGTGACCGTGCCGTAGAGAGCCCCATTGGAGTCGCCCGAGCTGCCCTTGGCCAAATAGACCCCGCCCAGCTGAACCTGGGGGGAAGGAAGCTGGCGTGAGATGGTCTGACCCTGGCGCCGGATCGGTGCCTCCAGGGCGCTGGCTCCGGGCAGCTGGTTGAAGGTCCACTGAAGGTTGTGCAGGCTGCCCTCGCTTGAGCTGAGGTCGGGATTGACCCCGAACAGGCCCGCCAGGGCAACTTGGGAATCGAGCCAGAAGGAGCCATAGCGCCATTCGCCATAGCGCCCCTGGCGACCGGGGGTCCAGCTCAGCTGCAGCCCTGGGGCCACGTAGGGGTTGATCGGCAGGCCGTCGATGTTGAAGTTGAGCGTGTCATTGAGGGCTGAGTGCACGTATTGATCGAGCACCGGCGTCATCACAAAGCCCGGATTGAGGGAGAACACCCCAGCTTTCAGCGCCAGTTCCCCGCTGCCAGCCCGGCGCTCAATGGTCGCCTCCGTAAGCCACAGGCCAGTCGGATGGGCCGTGCTCTGCAGGGGGTAGGTGGCTCCGATCGCGGCGTTGAACTGGGGATCGCCGCTGAACAGCATCAGTTGCAAGTTGGCCTGCCAGTGGTCGCCCTCGTGCCACTGGTCGGCGGGCTTGGCTAGACCACTGCTGAACGCTGCCCCCAGGGTGAGCTGCTGCATCCAGCTGGTGCTCTGCTCGGTTCCGCCGCTCGGGTTGGCCAGGGGCTGGGCCTCAAGGTTGAGGTTAAGGTCGATCCAGCCAGGAACATTCAGCAACCGGTTGAGGCTGGGGGGGTCGGACTCGGCCTGGACGGCCGGGGTGAGTCCACCGGCTCCCAACACCAACAGGACCCTGAACAGGGGAATCAGCAGTCCGCTGGGACGCAACACAATTGGCACCCGTTTGAGGCCTTCAGAACAGGATCCCTGGCGTGGGGGGCCAGCATTCGCGCCAATTATTGCTGGATGCAGCGGCGAAGACAATCGCAGGGACGGCTGCTCAGACAAGCAGGTCTGCGCCGTAGTGACGAGGTCAAGGGAACAATGGCTCTGGGCAGGGCGAAATCATTACCCTTGAATAACGCGAGGGGAATGTCTCTTGGCGGAGGCAAAAAACCGCAAAAATAATAGGCTTATTGCACCTTTTTGTGGCTGAAAGCCAGGCTCAGGGATAGGAAATGTGTCACATGTAATAAGAATTCTGATTAAGACCCGATCAGAATTTCTTAGCTCTGGCTGAGCAATCTTTGCAGCAACTCTGATAGTTCCTCCAATTCTTCGCGATCGAGGATCCAATCACCGTTTTGAAGTTTAGTCACGTGCTCGGATTGCAGCATCCAGCCGTCCTCGAGCTGGGCGGCTACGAAATGGGGGGTGTTGTATTGGCTCATGGGGTGGTGTTGGTAACGAGTTTCCTTATCGCCGCATAGCCCGATCTAGCCCGGACGAACGCTTCTGCCAAGAATAGTCACTTTAGGACCATCACAGTCAATGGTAAGCCCCCTTGCATACTATTTCTACTGCAGAGCTTGGCGCTCCAGAAGGATTTCATGATTTCCTCGCTGCTCTGCACTCGTGGAACACCTAAGAAAATGCCCCGCGATGGCATAGCCCTATGGCTCAGTTGATCGAATCGAAGCAACCCCAAAATATGACATAAGGATTCGCGCCATCTGGGTCGTTAGATATCGAAGTCGCAGTCCAAGCCTGTGAGTTCGTCGAGGATGTAGCGACAATGGGAGCCCTTAGGGCATTAAATCGCTCGTGGACTCGATCAGGTGGCCTTCAGGAGGCCGTGATCATGCTGCCGGCGGCGTGATAGCTGCTTCGCACCAGCGGCCCACTGCGCACCTGCTGAAATCCCAGCTCCCTGGCGATCTCGCCCAGCTGCTCAAATTCTTCTGGAGTCCAGTAGCGAGCCACCGGAATGTGGGCGAGGGATGGGCGCAGGTATTGGCCCAGGGTCAGGCGCTGGCAATCGACTGATCGCAGGTCGCCCATCGTCTGCAGCACCTCAGCTTCGGTTTCGCCCAGCCCAAGCATCAGCCCACTCTTGGTGGGGATGGCGGGCGCCAGTTCGCGGGCAGCGGCCAGCAGGGCCAGGGAGCGGCGGTAGGTGGCGCCCCTGCGCACCTCCCCCTGAAGGCGCTCCACCGTTTCGAGGTTGTGGTTGAAGCAGGCGGGCTGCGCTGCCAGCACTGCGGCCAGCCGTTGCCGTTGGGCGGGCAACCCCTCCTGTTCCTCGCGCTGGCCGCCCCAGAAGTCTGGGGTGAGCACTTCAATGCCCACGCCGGGTGTGCGCTGGCGGATCGCGGCCATGGCGGTGGTGAAGAGGTGGGCGCCGTGGTCGGCTAAGTCGTCGCGGGCGACGGCCGTGAGCACCACGTAGCTGAGCTGGAGCGCGGCAACTGCCTCGGCCACCCGCTCGGCTTCGCCTGCATCTAGGGGCTGGGGTGCCTGGCCCTTCTCCACCTGACAGAAGGCGCAGCTGCGGGTGCAGATCGGGCCTCCCAGCAAAAAGGTGGCTGTGCCAGCGGCGTAGCACTCGGCTCGGTTGGGGCAGCGGCCCTCCTCGCAGATGGTGTGCAGCCTTTGCTGCTTCACCAGCCACTGCACGTTTTCCAGGGCTGAGGCATTGCCCACCGGACGCCGCAGCCACTCGGGCAACCGTTCGGCCGGGGCGATGCTGCTGTAGCGGGACTTACTGGTCATGGCAGGGCCATCTTTGCGCTTACTCCATCTGGCGTCTGCCTTCAAAGGCCCGGGCCAGGGTTACTTCGTCGGCGTATTCCAGCTCGCTGCCTACGGGCAAGCCGTAGGCGATGCGACTCACGGTGGTGAATGGTTTGAGTAGCCGGGCCAAATAAAGGCTGGTGGTGTCCCCTTCCACACTCGGAGTCAGCGCCAGGATCACTTCAGTGATCGACTCCTTATCGACCCGGTGCACCAGGGGCTGGATCTGCAGCAGCTCGGGGCCGATGCCATCCATGGGTGAGATCAAGCCGCAGAGCACGTGGTAGTGCCCCTTGAACTCCCGGGTGCGCTCCATCGCCAGCAGGTCGCGGGAATCGGCCACAACACAAAGCTGGCCGTTGCCCCGCTCCTCGTTGCGGCAGATCTCACAGATCGGCTCGGCCGAGAGGTGGAAGCAGCACTTGCACTGGCCCACCTGGCTGCGGGCCGCCAGCAGGGCGTCGGCGAAGTTGCGGACCTGCTCTTCAGGCTGGCGCAACAGGTGTAGAGCCAGCCGCTGGGCCGTGCGCGGGCCAATGCCAGGTAAGCGCTCGAACTGGTCGATCAGCCTGGCCAGGGGGCGGGTAAAGCCGCTCAGCAGTCCGCCGCAATTATTCAGAATTTAGGCAGCCAGCTCGATCAGCTGGGATTGGGGGCTCCGCTATCGAGGCTGGCCCTATCAGCTTGTGCATCATCAAGTTCTGCCCCATCAAGTTGGGCCCCTTCCAACAGGGCACCCTCAAGATCGGCGCCTACAAGGATTGCGCCACGCAAGTCGGCATCGCGTAGATCAGCGCCGCGCAGGTTGGCTCCGCTCAGATCGGTGCCGGCCAGGTTGGCTCGGCGCAGCACGCTCCCTTCCAGGTTTACGTTGTGCCAGTGGCCGTTGGCAGCCTGCAGATTGCGTAGGTCAAAGCCCGCTAGCTGCTGGCCGTCGATTGGTAGCCCGGCACTGTTGAGGATCTCTAGAGCGGTAATGCGCCCCACCAGCCATTTGACGCCGGAGGCATTGCAGTTCATCAGCAGCTCGTAGGCCTCGATGTTGTCGCGCTGGCGCCGTTTTTGAGCCTCCAGCACATAGAGAAAGGCGGCCGTCACGATGCTCAGCGATTCCACATTGCCGACGCTGATCAGGGCCTCCGTCTCCCGCCAAAGGCAACCCTGGGCCCAGCGGTTGTTGCGGCAGGTGGCGTAGCTGTTCACCACCATCAGCAGCGCCATGGCGGCTGCACCCGATAGCGCTAAGCGGAACAGAAAGGAGCCGTCCAGCAGGCGGAAGAAGCGGGAGTCGTGACGACGCTGCTGCCGGTCCACCCAGGTGGATTGGCGTGGCATGGGGAGACTGGAGATCAGGAGCCCATGCTGACGCCTGGGGGCTCGGCTGCCCAGCAGAATGGCGCAACGCAACGCGCCTTGAGCCATGGCTGGTTTTTGCAATCGGGCTGTTCTACGCGCCTTTATGCCGCGTCTTGTTGGCTTGGTGCTGGCGGGGCTGCTGGTTGCTTGCAGTGCTGGGGCAGCCGGGCTCAATGGCTTCCAGAGCCCGGATGGGCGCTATGCCTTCCTCTATCCCACCGGCTGGACGCGGGTGCAGGTGAGTGGCGGCCCCCAAGTCGTGTTCCACGATTTGATCAACAGCGATGAAACCCTCAGCCTGGTGATCTCGGAGGTGAACCCCACCAACGACTTGGAAAAACTTGGCAGCGCCGTGGCGGTTGGCGAGCAGCTGCGCCGCACCGTGATTGCCCCTGAGGGCAGTGGCCGCCAGGCCGAGCTTGTGGAAGCGTCGGAGCGGCAGGAAGGCCCCCGCACCTTCTACGACCTGGAATACGCCGTGCACCTCGACGACCGCGACCGCCACGAGCTGGCCACCGTGGTGCTTGATCGCGGCAGGCTTTACACCTTTGCGGCTAGCACCAACGAAATTCGTTGGGCCAAGGTGAAGGACATGTTCCGCCAGGTCGTCACCTCCTTCACCCTGCTGGTGTGACGGCTTCGGCCCCCGCCGATGTGGTGATCATTGGCGCTGGGGTAGCTGGTGCTCTGTTGGCCTTGGCGTTGCGGGAGCTGGGGGCGTCGGTGACGGTCGTCGCTGCCCCCACCAGCCATGGGCTTTGCTCCGCTACCGAGCTCAGTTATGGCGCTCTGCCGGGATGGCCCCTGGCCCCAACCCCTTTAGCTCGCTTGGCGACCGGAGCCTCTAAGCGCTGGCGGTTTCTGCAAGAACGCCATGGTGATTTGGGCTGGCGGCCCTGCCGCTTGCGTTTGCACGGGGCTGCCGCCGGCTGGCGGCCCCTTAGTGCCTGGTGGTCCCTGCCCGTCGCCCAGGTGGATTCCGCAGTGTTGGCGGCGCGCTTGCCGCTTGTGCTGGCGGCGGCGGGGGTAACGTGCAAAACGGGCCGGGTGGAGCGCCTGGATCGGCAGCCAGCCACTGGTTGGCGGCTTTCCCTCAGTGATGGCAGCGACCTGAAGGCACCCCAGCTGGTGCTGGCCGCTGGCGCCTACTGCCGCCAGCTCTGGCCGCTCCTGCCCCAGCGCTTGCATAGCAGCTGGGCGGCTGCGCTGGAGCTGGCCTCCTTTCCGGCGCCGCTGGGCAGCGCAGCTGCCTGGCTGCCGGTCAGCTTTGGGCGGCTCGCTCTGGAGCGGCGCGCCGCTGGCCTGAGCCAGCCGGAGTGGCTGGTGGATGGGGGGGTGGTGCCCCGGGCAGAAGGGGCCCTGCTGGGCCAGCACACCCTGGTGCGGCCGGGCCTGGACCTGGGCCCTGCGCCGCCGCCTATGGAGGTGGAAAGGCAACTGCGCCAAGAGCTAGCGGCCCAAGCCTGGGGGGCGCCGCTGGCGGCCCTGCCCGGCCATCTGCGCCAGGCGGCCGTGGCCTTCTGCAGTGAGGGCTTGCCCCTGGTGGGTCCGCTGGCAGGGGCACCTGGGTTGTGGCTGTTCACCGGCTTCAGTGCGGGCTTTAGCCAGGTGCCGGTACTGGCGCCCCTGCTGGCCCAGGCCCTAGCCGCTGGGGGAGCGCAGGAGGAAGCGGCAACGCGGCGCCTGCAGCAGCTGGGCCTGACAGGTGCCATTTAATCCTTCAAACTGGGTGCCATGACCCAGGCCAGCCCCGCGGCCGCGTCATGCAGGGAGTGGCCACGCTGGCGTCTAGTGCATTGGCGGGATTCATCTCAATGACCGTAGGAGCAGATCGATGGCCCTGCTCACTCGCGTTAAATCAGTAAGAAGCAATAAAAATCAATTATTCTGCAAACCTAGAACTACCGCCGTTTCGGCTCTCACCTTCGTCAACATGGCGTCGTCCTGCTTGAGATCATGCCCATAGGAGGGAATGGTCTCACTCATTTTGGCTTTCCAATCACCAAGCTGCCATCAGCCGCTGACACGATCTCAGTACCGAATTCAAGCTGGCCAGCAAAGTGCTTCTCCTTTTTAATAATCTGAACCCTCTGACCAGCAACCGCTAGCTCCCAATCGTCCTCGTTTACGCCTGGGTAATACTGCCTGAGCACATTGAAGCGATGGGCCTTGCTCTGCAAAACCTGGCCTACCAAATATTCCTCTAAAGGAAAATTATCTTTGGCCACGGAGAGCATCGGCAGGATGTTAGCCAGGCGCAGCGATCGAGGCAGATCGCAGTAGGAACCATTCTTCAGGAATTTGGTGGAAAAGCCTGCATAGGGACCAAACAGGAGCCAGCGCTTGCCCTCAATAATGCGCGTATCCAGGTGGGGCACGGACATCGGCGGTGAGCCTGCTGCCGCCTTGCCATAAACCTTGGCACGGTGCCGGTTCACCACCTCGGGTTTCTCGCAACGCAACCAGACCCCGCTCACCGGGAATCCGGCATAACCATGAGATTCGGGAATGGCGGACTTCTGAAGCAGGGTTAAGGCGGCGCCGCCGGCGCCAAGAAACACAAAACGAGCATCGATCGTGCGCTCGCTACCCGTGGCCCCATGCTTAACAACAACTTTTGCCACCGCTCCCCCCACGGCATTAGCGGCGCATTGGGGTAGCTAATGGCTGGAATCATCTGAGCCAGGGCCACGGCTGCAAAGCTCAGGCCCTCAGGCGAACGCCCAGGAGGACATCTCCTGAGCCATTGGCCTAACCGTAGACATTGGGAACAAAGAACTGTTCGTTCAGCGGCGGCCGTTGATAATCGCCAACGGCCTTACGAGGTGGAAGCTCAATGGGATCAGGAGTCATGTCTTCATAGGGAACTTTGCTCAGGATGTGTCGGATACAGTTAAGGCGGGCGCGGCGCTTGTCGTCGGCCTCCACGGTGAACCAAGGAGCCTCTGGGATGTTGGTGCGGGCGAACATCTCATCTTTGGCGCGTGAAAACTCCACCCAGCGGTCCCTGGATTCAAGGTCCATGGGGCTTAGTTTCCAGCGCCTGGCAGGGTCCTTGAGCCTCGAGCGAAACCTGATTTCCTGCTCTTCATCTCTGACTGAAAACCAATACTTGATCAGCGTGATACCGCTGCGCACCAACATACGTTCGAATTCAGGGCAGGATTGCATAAATTCCTCCACCTGATCTGCACTGCAGAATCCCATCACCTTCTCGACACCGGCACGGTTGTACCAGGAGCGATCAAAGAGCAAAATCTCACCAGCAGATGGGAAATGCTCCACGTAGCGCTGGAAATACCACTGACTTTTCTGCTGATCAGAAGGAGTTCCCAAGGCGACAACCTTGCAACCCCGCGGATTGAGCGGCTCTGTGACCCGCTTGATGGTGCCTCCCTTTCCTGCGGCATCCCTGCCTTCAAACAACAGGATCAGCCGATAGCCTGTGTGCTTGACCCAGTACTGCATCTTGACCAGCTCGACCTGAAGCCTGGCCAGCTCCTTTTCATAGAAGTTACGATCAAGTTTTGGCTGCCTGCCCTCGGATTGGGCGGAGAAGTCGTCGAGGATTGGAGAGGGTTGATAGCGATCTGCTTCGTCTGCATGCGATTTGGCCCGCCTGCGTTTTTTCTTGCCCTTCTGCTTTTTTGCCTTGCCTGGCTCCGCAGGGGAGTGATAGGCAATAACTCCATGCTCGTCAGACATGTTCAAATCCAAAGACTAATCATATACGATTGATTAATGCATCGTTTGGCATCGGTAGCTACGAATTCCATGATCTCCTATTTTTTTATTGAGTCCAGCCACTGATTAATCGCCTATCGCCATGACTGCTTCTGGGTGGCCGCATTAGCGACAAATCCCAAGCCGACTACATCCCCACCTATCTACACTGCTCACCGCTGAGCATTTCCGAGACTTCCTCGCAGAGCGCTGGCGACTGATTTCACAGAGTCTGAATGGGTTCCTTGCAGCATGCCTTATCCGTTCGCGTCAATACATAAGGGACATGCTATGCAGATTCTTCAGCAATACAAATAGGTACAGCGGATCACTCGGCGAGGGCCGGAAGCCGAAATGCTCGTAGAAGCCTCGTGCTCGTTCATTCTTGGCATGGACAGCCAGCGCGCGGATGCCGGTCCATCACCATCAGCGGAATCGAATAGCGCGCCAATCCCTTGCAGATGCGATCGGGCGGCCGCTCCTGGCTCACCTCGCCCACCACCAGGGTGTGGAACCCCACTACCCTATCAGCCGCCAACACCACATAGGCATAACACAAGAATAAAGGCCTGGCAGCGACATCCTTCGCTTCCACAGGCAGTCGGCCTCAGGGATTCGCATCAGTCGTATCGAGCACCCTGGCGAATATCCCGGCCGCTACTACTGAAGCGCCTATATCAGCAATGAGCACAAATTGGGCATTACAAGCCAATCCTAAGCCCAATCAGAGCTCCCCAACTAGAGAAAGAGGAGTTATCCCATTTGTCGTATCCATCATCAGTGCCATAGCCGCTTGTGCCGCGGTATATAGCCTCTGCGAAGGCTCTAGATCTATAATTAATCGCGTAGGAAATGCCTGCTTTGGCTTGGTAGCCAAACAATGATTTTGAATAGCCTTGATAGCTCAATCCAGGATCTGCAAATGCGCCAACATCAAGCAATGAAATTCCAATTCCAGCACCAATGTAAGGTGATAAACGTTTGCTTGGCAACAGATCCCAGTAGATGCTGGCGAAAGCGGAATCCTTGCGTGTTTGACCGCCCTGAACGTACTTAAAATATTGACCGGAAACACTGTTGTAACCTTGTAGTTTGCTAGCGTCGTGGGCGTAAGTAAGCTCTAGGCGGACTGGTTTGAAGTTATAGCCAATACCCAATTCTGTAGAAAATCCGGGAGTGGAAAACTCTGTGAATGATCCTACTTCGCCTTTCCCCACTCGGCTAATTGGCCAATTTGTGCCAACCCCAGCTGTCACATATGGACCGGACACGTTGCCATTGGAAGAGGGTGCATTGTCTTCGGCTGGGAGATCTTCTGCATTGGCATAGCTAGCGAATGCGCCAACGCAACAAGCTATTAAAGACAAAACGGCAAGTGGGCTCACGCTTGCTCTAAAGCATCTAGCGGGAATGCCATGTCTTGATCCCCAGAAGGTTGCCGATAGCATAAATTTCAAAGAGCAACTGGTCAGAAATTCACGGCAGGCTAAGGTTGTTTATACATGAAAAGAAACGGGATGGATTGATCTAGCTTTTCTTCTTTGCGTCTTGCTTTGTTTAGAGCTAATCATAGATTTGAGCGTTCCTGATAGTAGCAATGCAAACCCTGCTCATGGCCTTGGCTTGATAGTTGTAACGCATCCAGCCCTCTCTGCCAGGAAAGTTGACGCCTCTCCATCCCGACCACTTTTTTCACCAGGGGGCTTGATGGGGCAGAGTAATGCGTCGTTACAGCGAGGCCTTCAAGGCTGATCTAAGAAGGCAGATGACTCCGCCGCACCGGCATAGCGTGCCTATGGTTTCGCAGGAGCTGGGCACTTTTCTTGCTGGTTTTGGGGAGGTGGGGTTCGATGAAGTCGATCAGCGCCTGCCACGGGTCCACTTCCTCCATCTCAGAGAGAAACTGCCCCTGATTGGACTTCTTCTTGGCGGTGGTGAGCTCGTAATATAAAAAGCCGAGCCAGAGTATCTTGGATTTCACCAATCAGCTATCGGGAGGTATTTCGCCCAAACCGGTTGGCCTCGATTGGCCTTCTACACCATTACGGGTGGTAACGCTAGGCGCTACGGGGGATCAGTCTTCAGATATCGAGAATACGAGTGCATCAGCCTTGAGCTTGCCAGAAAAGTAATACGCAGTCTCATTATCATCAGAGACATCGGGGGGAAACATATCCTGAGAAGATAGTTTTAGTTGGTCACCAAACACGCCGTTGAGTCGAACCCAACAACCACGGGGTAGCGCTACAAAGGAAGCTCCATCATCTGTCTCTAGGTCGAATAGGTCGCGGTCAGTATTGGACGTCTTCTCCAAATCCAGAATAAGACTTCGGCGAATTTCAATTCGGCTGCTACTGACATTGATTCCATCTTCAGTAGGCTTACGAATCTCGAGCCGATTGATTCGAATGTGACTGTTTGTGAGATCGAGTCCATCGTCCCCGGAATCCAGGCTTCGCAGCTGAGATACCTGCCATTCATCTGGACCGACCCCAATTAGCTTCACACCATCGATGTCATCTTCATAATTATCTTCCGACAAAGCCTCCTCTGGACTATCAGGTTCAGGGTCCTTTCGTCCTAGGTGAGAAGCCGTAATTGAAGCAGCTTGAAATAGGGATGGGAATTGACCCGGTCTCTTGATAACGCTAATGCCATCATTTGAACCTGAAGCATAGGTTCCTAGAAACCAAAGGCCCCCATTATCTGGGGTACGCGAGATACGGTACTTGGGACTCCCGGCACGAACCGAGAATCGAGCTGCCATGAGTTTCGAGCCAGGATCAAAGATTAACGCAGCACGCCTTAGTTTGCTGCTCTCCACTACCCCATTAAGAATGAGGATTGTTGCTCCATTCTCAATTATGAGCTCAGCCCTGTCGCGAACGTGCACCTCACGATCAACCACCCAAACGGTGTCAGCAGCCAAATGGCGGCTACCAGCAATATCTGATGAAATAAGCTTGACCGCGCGGGAGGCACGGAGATGAGCTGGTGACATGGATTGTTTGCCTGACATTGAGGTTTCAACGTAACCCTTGGCAAGGTTTAGCGTAACAGTGCTCTATGGGAGATTGACGTAGTGGTATTTACAGGCAGAAAATTACCGACAGCACCACTCAATATCCATACACCTAAGACTATCAAAACATAAGGAAATAGATGCGGGGAGAGGCGCCGCATAGACTCGGTGATGCGCGGATGACTAACTAGATGATTTCCTGCCACTCACCAAACGCCGTCATCAAGGCAAAGACCAATACAAAGAATGGAATCGCCGAGAATTTTTCGGCAAAATTGGCACATAAACACCCAGAGCGGCGATCCACTTAGGAGATACAATCAATGAACCTGCCGCTATAATAGTGCTAAGTAGTGTTAGTGAACTGATGCCAATAAATTTGCCAATAACAATAGAGGATCGACGAAGGCGGGAGTCGGCAAAAATGCCATCGTGAGGAAGATGTCATCAACATTCTTGCTTGCAAAGAGACCTACCCCGAGCAGCGCCGCACTGGGTAAAGAGGCAGGGTTAACAACCATGAGGCTCATTGGTTCATCAGTAGCTCAGCTTTTTTCAAAGGCTCAACCCAGACCGTGTAATTGTCATCCATGGGCTTGTCAAGTTTAACGATTACGAGCATTGTAGTAGCTACAACCAGGCCAGCTAAAGCCGTTGATAGATTTGTGATGCAATGGGACTTTGTCAACAGACCAAAGCAATGGAATTCAAGGGCCGGCGAAAGTATGACCACAAATAGACAGGCCTAGGGGCGTTAGCATTTTCTACGGTTGACAACCGCCTTTTTTAGGCCATGTATCCGCGGACCCCAAAACTACAAGTGTACCTATCATGAATATAGCACGAGTTTGAAGCTTCTTTTAGGACTCAGCTTTAGGCTTGGGATTTACAAAGTCGCGCAACATCAACTCAATGCGTGGTAGGCACTTAATGGCTTGATAGCCATTAGTGATGTAACTTCCTATTGATTTAATCTGTGCAGTATGGTATCGGATGCCACCCCTAAGTTGCTTCTGTATTGAAGAAATCTCAGGTCAGTAGCTATCAAGGACTTTGCCCCCACGTAAGTGTATCAATGGCCAGTCCTTGAATATTGTCACTTGCCTTATTGGGCCTGCTTATAGCATAATCGGACACAGATTCAATGGCAATGGCAGTTAGTATTATTGTCAGGCTGAGGGCTGCACGTGACGCTCATCGGTGTTCATCAGTTAATGACGCAAAAGAAGACGTGCGCTGAAGACAACACCGATTGCAGCCGCACCCAAGGATGCCACCCTTGCTGCATAGGTTGGCCAAGCGTCCGTCCTGGCTGTGGAACACCGTCGTCGGGCTAATCATTGGTCTTTCGCTGCTGCGCTGGTTGTTGCAGCGCTGTGGCTCAGGCCACCAGCTGCTGGTGTTGCATAAAGAACACCTCAATCCATTTGAGTTGTCTGCGCTGGAGCGTTGTTCGCCAGCGGCTTGGGAAAACCGCCCGGTTGCAGACCGAATCAGTCCTAGGCTGATTTAAGAATCCTTTCATCGCGATGCCGTTGAGCAGCGTCAGCCAGGGGGCCAGGGTCATACTGCAAACCCTGCCCGCCCATCCGGTGCTGGTGCAGCGCCTGCGGGCGCTGGGGGTGCAGCCGGGAGCAGAAATCGAGGTGGTGCGCCGCGGCAAGCCAGGCGGCATCCTGCACCTCGCCTGCGGCTTTCTGGAATTCATGCTGCGCCACGAGCATGCCCAGGAGATGGAAGTGGGCCCAGCCTGATTCACAAACCAAAGCCCAGTAGCCGGCCGCCCTGGAACACCACCAGGGCCATCAGCCAGGCCAGCAGCAACGACCAACTCAACGACAGCAGGGCAAAAGTACGGCTCTTCGATTCCTTCAGCTGGGCGGCCACGGTGCCAAGGCAGGGGGTATAGAGCAGCACGAATGTCATGAAGCTGAGCGACTGCAGCGGCGTGATCAAGCTGCCAATCACACCAGCCAGGCCCGACTCGCTGGTTTTGTAGATCACGGCCATCGCCCCCAGGAGGATCTCCTTGGCGATGACACCAAAGAACAGCGACACGGTGAGCGCTGGATTCATGCCGATCGGGGCCAGCAGGGGCTGGAACAGCCGGCCGATCCCATCGGCGATGCTGGCACCACTTCCTTGGACTGCTCCAGGTGGCAGGTTGGTGAGCAGCCAGATCGCCCCCGCCCCCAGCACGATGAACGTGCGCGTGGTCGCCAGAAAGTTCATCGTCTGCGTCCAGCCCCGACGCAGGATCGTGCTCAGGCTCGGGGTGCGATAAGGCGGCAGCTCCAGTACGAAGGCCTCCTGGGAGGGGTAGGCGCGCTTGAACAGCAGCCCAGTGATCACCACGGCCACGAAGCTGAGCACATAAAAGCCGAACACCACCAGTCCTGGTGCCCACCAGGGCTTGGGGAAGAACACGTCGGCCATGAACAGGAACACCGTGAGCCGGGCCTGACAGAGGGCAAAGGGGATCACCAGCATCGACAGCAGTCGCATGCCCCGGTCGCAGATCACCCTGGTGCCCAGGATCGAAGGCACGTTGCAACCGAAGCCGATCACCTGCAGCACGAAGGCACGACCATCCAGGCCGATCCAGCGCATGAAGCCATCCATCAGGAAGGCAGCCCGCGGCAGATAACCGGAATCTTCCACCACGGCGAGCACCAGGTAGAAGAGAAAGATGATCGGCAGGAAGGTGGCCACCGTGCCCACCCCCAGCCACACGCCATCGACCATGAAGTCGCGCAGAAACGGAGGTGTTTTGAATGCCGCCAGAACCGGTTCCAGGATCGCGGTCTGGATCCAGTCGATGCCGTTGCCCATTAGGTCCTGGGCTGGCGCACCCACCGCGAATAGCAGTTGGAACAGCGCCAGCACGATGCCCAGAAACAGCATCAGACCCAGCAGCGGGTGGAGCAGAACCCGATCAGCCAGACGCGTGCGGCGGTTGATAAATCGAGGTGGTAGCTGCACATGCCGGGCCAGCAGCCCCTCCGCCCTGGCCTGGGGTATCTCGACCAGGGCCTGATCCAAAGCGGCTTCTCGAGGCTCTCCGCCGAGCCCCTCGCCCAGCCGGTGCACTCGCCCGATCAGCTTGTGCATGCCCTGGTTGCGGCGGGCACTCACGGCAAGCACTGGCAGCCGGAGCGACTCAGCCAGGCCGCCGGTATCGATTGTGATGCCGAACTGCCGCGCTTCGTCGCTCATGTTCAACGCCACTACCGTCGGGATGGCCAGGGCTTTGAGCTGCAGTAGTAGTCGCAGCTGGCTGGCGATCTGGGTGGCGTTGAGCACCACCAGCAGCAGGTCCGGCGGCGTGTGCCGCAGGAAGCGCTGCACCACCGCCTCGTCCTCACTGCTGCCGCTGAGATCGTGGATGCCGGGCAGGTCCACCAGCTGGTAGCTGCGGCCGCTGCGGTCTGCCGGCATGGCGCCGCGCAGCAGCTCCACCGTGAGTCCGGGCCAGTTGGCGATCTGAGCGTTGCCACCGGTGAGCCGGTTGTAGAGGGTGGATTTACCTGTGTTGGGCATGCCGAGCAGCGCCACCGTAAGGGCACCGCTCTTGCGGTCCTGACGCCAGGGAGGCTGCCAGTGGCTGTCCTTGCGGCGACCAAGATGCTTAGCGGTCATGGCAAAGGAACCGCTGGCCTGCACCTCGGCAGCGAGGTGGGCATGGATCGCCTTGGTGAGCTCTTTGACGACCTGTTGACTTTAAAGATGGTTTAACATCATCACACTTCTATATTGACTGATCTGACCGAAAGGGCGGTGCGGCGGAGCGTGCCTATTGCTACGCGGCGAGGTTCAAACGATCTGGCAGCTGGGCGCACTGAAATCCAGCACAAACTGGTCTTCGGGCTGCGGGCTGCTCAGCGGCGCGGTGATGCTGAGCCTCCGGCTGTTTTTGCTGTTGCGCTCAGGGTGGCTGATCTCAACGAGCTCTGCAGACCCGCTGCGGGGATGGCAAGAACTAATCGGCTCGAGTCACCCTGCCTTATTAGGCGCCATGTAGGGCCGCCACCGCTGCCGCACCGGCCATCAGCCGGGCTGTATCTCCGGCTGTGAGCGGCACCTCCAGAGCCAGGGGCAACTCGGCTCGGGGCCGGGGCTCCAAACCAGCCAAGTCGAATTGGGCTGAACCGGCGGGTAAGACCTCCTCGCCAGCGGGCACCAGCTCGTTGCTGTAGTTGGCCAGCTCCCAGGCACCCCCCATGCCATCGCGTAGCTGCAGGGGCCGGTCGTGATCGAGCTGCTGCGTGCCGGAGCGATCGGTCAGGCGGAGACGCCGGCCGGCCGGATAGGCCGGATCGCCTTGCTCCAGCAACGTGAGCGACCAGACGCGGCCGGCCTGATCCCGCAGCACCCAGGGCTGGGCCTCCAGCCCCTGGGCAGCCCCTGGTATCAGCACTAACCCTGCCACCAGCACCCCTGCAAGCAGCAACCCAAACAGGCCTCCCAGTAGCCAGGACCACCGCGGACATTGAGCAGAAACACCCATGATCAAGACCTCTAGTGTCAATGGTTTCACGTTACCGTTATATACAGGTAAAGAGTGCAGCTCTTCGCCCGCCATACACGTTTCCTCGTCATGACCACAACCTCCATCGCCCCCTCCAGGGGCAACCCCTGGGAGTCCTTCAAGGACTGGGTCACCAGCACCAACAACCGCCTCTACATCGGCTGGTTTGGCGTGCTGATGATTCCCACCCTGCTGACGGCCACCATCTGCTTTGTGATCGCCTTCGTGGGCTCCCCGCCCGTCGACATCGACGGCATCCGCGAACCCGTCTCCGGCGGCCTGCTCTACGGCAACAACATCATTACGGCCGCTGTAGTGCCCAGTTCCAACGCCATCGGCCTGCACTTCTACCCGATCTGGGCCGCCTCCAGCCTCGATGAGTGGCTCTACAACGGTGGCCCCTACCAACTGATCATCTTTCATTTCCTGATCGGCATCTTCTGCTGGATGGGGCGTGAATGGGAGCTGAGCTACCGACTCGGCATGCGCCCCTGGATCGCCGTGGCCTACTCCGCTCCCGTGGCCGCCGCCACTGCCGTGCTGCTGGTGTATTCGATTGGCCAGGGCTCCTTCTCCGATGGCATGCCACTCGGCATCTCCGGCACCTTCAACTTCATGCTGGTGCTGCAGGCCGAGCACAACGTGCTGATGCATCCCTTCCACATGCTCGGTGTGGTGGGCGTTTTCGGCGGCGCCCTGTTCTCCGCCATGCACGGCTCGCTCGTCACCAGTTCCCTGGTGCGGGAGACCACCGAAACCGAATCCCAGAACCGGGGCTACAAGTTTGGCCAGGAGGAGGAGACCTACAACATCGTGGCCGCCCACGGCTACTTCGGCCGTCTGATCTTCCAGTACGCCTCCTTCAACAACAGCCGCAGCCTCCACTTTTTTATGGCCGCCTGGCCGGTGATCGGCATCTGGTTCGCGGCCCTGGCGGTGGCGAGCTTCTCGTTCAACCTCAACGGCCTCAACTTCAACCACTCGGTGATGGATCACCAGGGCCGGGTGATCAACACCTGGGCCGATGTGCTCAACCGCGGCGGCCTCGGCATCGAGGCGATGCACGAGCGCAACGTGCACAACTTCCCCCTCGATCTGGCGGCTGTGTCGTCTGAGCCTGTTGCCCTACATGCCCCTTCGATCGGTTAGTGAGGCTTTGAACCTCGCCTACTCGATCGCTATGCGAGAGGCAAATCTGACAACGCAGCTTTAGCAATGCAGGCCTAACGCAAATCCTCTAGGCCTGGATTTCCCCAGTGATCTTTAGCTGTACCTAGCACTCCCTCAAAAGCCAGCGGAATCTTTAGCCAACCTGAACCTGTCTGTTCCACCATGTCCCTAACTCCACGACCTGCCATAGACATCGGCATCCCTGAGACCCAGCGCGCCGCCATCGCCGAGGGACTCGGCCGCGTTTTGGCCGACAGCACTGCGCTCTACGCCAAGACCCACGGTTTCCACTGGAATGTCACTGGGCCGATGTTCAACTCGCTCCATCAGATGTTTATGGAGCAGTACACCGAGCTCTGGACTGCCCTCGATGGGATCGCCGAGCGTATTCGCGCTCTCGGCCATCTGGCGCCCTTTGGTGGGAGCACCTACGGCGGCCTCTCCTCCATTCTCGAAACCGAGGGCGTGCCCGCCGCCCTGGCCATGGTGCGTGAACTGGTGGAGGGCCATGAGGCCGTGGCCCGCACGATCCGCAGCGTGTTTGCCGTGGCCGATGAAGCGGGCGACCAGCCCACTGCCGACCTGCTCACCCAGAGGCTGCAGATCCACGAGAAGACCGCCTGGATGCTGCGCAGCCTGCTGGAGAGCTGAGCGCACTGACGGCCGCTGTCGTGATCCCCGTCACGGGATCTTTTCCCGTTCAACGGCTGGCCACAGCCAAGCCCACCGATCTATTGAGGATGAACCCATGCCCCAAATCCTGAGCTTCGTGCACCCACTGCTGATGTGGGTGCTGCTTGGCCTGATGCTGTATTCGGGCTATTTCGGCCTCAAGGCCAACCAGATTCGCAAGGTGGATGCTGCCGAGCGCAAGGAGATGATCCCGCTGCGCTATGGCCAACGCCACGCCGCCCTGGGGCGCTGGATCGTGGCCCTGACCCTGCTGGGCAGCATCGGCGGCATGGCCGTTACCTACATCAACAACGGCAAGTTGTTTGTAGGGCCCCACCTGATCGCAGGCGGTGGCGTGGTGGTGTTGGTGCTCGCCACAGCCGCCCTCGGACCGGCCCTGCAGAAGGGCCATCACTGGCATTGCCATCGTCAACAAATTGCTGAGTGCCTGAGATGAGAGCTCTCCACACCCCCATTCGGCGGCAACACCTGATCGACAGGCTGCTGGGAGCGCTGGTCGCCGTGCTTCTTTTGGCGCTCTATCCCTCCACGGCCCTGGCCGCCAGCGGAGAAGCTCCCGTTAATCCGGCCGTACTTGCCAAGGCAGTGGATCAGATGGAGCAGCTCGACCGCATGCGCATCTCCTTGGCCTCCACCCTGGAGGGCAGCAGCGAGGAGCCCACCATGGACACCATGCGTGAGGTCTGCATGCCGGTGGGCAAGCGGGCCATAGCCATCGGCCAGGAAAACGGCTGGACTGTGCGCCAGGTGGCCAGCAAATACCGCAATCCCAACCACGCGCCTGCTGGTGCCCAGGAAACCGAAGTGATTGACCTGTTCGCCAAGCACCCCAAGATCACCGGCCTATGGGAACCCGCCACCGCCGAGCAGGAGGCGGGCGTGAACTACTACCGCCGCATCGACGTTCAACCCAGCTGCCTGGCCTGCCATGGCAGCAAGGAAAGCCGGCCCGGCTTCGTGAAAGACAAGTATCCGGCTGATAAGGCCTTCAACTTCAAGCCCGGTGACCTGCGGGGCATGTACGCCGTGTTCATCCCTGAGGTTCAGGCCGCCTTGGCGGCGCAGAGCCCCCATTAGGCGGTGCGCCAGTCGAGCCCGGGCAGGTGCGGAATAATTGCCGGCGTGCGCTGCCGGTAAGCCTCATAGTCGGGATGACTGAGGCACAGACGCTGCTCTTCCCGCCGGGCCTTGAGCGCCAGCACAATTGCCAGGGCTAGCAGCAGCCCCAAGTGCAGCAGGCTGCCCAGCAATAACGCCACTCCTAGGGAGCACAGCAACAGCGATTGATACAGGGGATGCCGGCAGCGGCCATAGGCTCCATCTGTCACCAGAGCCGCCCCAGGAATCGGCTCCGGTAAGGGGCTGAGACTGTCGCCCAGGTTGAAGGCACCCTGGGCGCCCGATGCCAGGCCGATCCCCACCACCACCGCACCGGTGATCCGCAGGGCCAGCGGCCAAGGCAGCCCTAGGGCGCCAAGAGGCGGTTCCGGCGGTAGGGCGTGCGCCGCAATCAGCGCCATCTGGGCCAACACCCACCACTCGCCGTGGCGGTTATCCCGCAGGCCAGCCCAGGAAAACCCCCAGCGCTGCAAGCGTTGCTTGAGTGTCTCTTACATCACTGCACCTCCTGGTTGGTTGCTGGGGCGGTGGTCTCGGGTTTGCGCCAGAGACCCAGCCACTCGTCGCTGCGTTTGGCATGGGAACCCGCTGCCGGCTGCCAGATCTGCTCAATCAAGCCGGTTTCACACCACGCCTCCGCTAGTGCTGAGGGATCACTGCCGAACGGCGGGCCGCCTGGCCGGCTGTGGCAGAGGAAGAGACCCAGCAGCCAGCCACCCGGTTTGAGCAGGGTTGAAACCGTGGCGCGGTAGGCGTCGCGCAGGGCTGGATCCATGGCGCAGAAGCAGGTGTGCTCCAACACTCCATCGAGGCTTTCCTCGTCGAGGTCAGCGGCTTTGAGCGCAGCTGGAGCAAAGAGGTCGGCGCACAGCCAGCGCAGCTGCGGACGGTCGGGCCCGTAGAGGCGGCTTGCCTCCCTGATTGCTTCGGTACTGAAATCAAGCCCCACGACCGCAAATCCAAGTTCCGCCAACAGGGCCGCCTCATGCCCGCGGCCGCAGCCGGGCACCAGCACTCGGCCTGCCTTGCTGGGCGCGAGGGGGTGGTGACTCAGAAAATCCTCCAGGGGGGGTGCCGGTTGACCCAGTTCCCAACCATCTCCGCCCTCGCGGTAGCGCTGGTCCCACCGAGCTGGATCACTCACTGGTGCGGCAGCTCCAGCGAAAGCTGGCTGGGAATGGTTGTGGGGTGAGTGCATGACTTCACTGTGGTGGGGTTGGCGAGACTCGTCTGCTGGTGGGTTCCCAGTACCGCAGCGCGGCCCGCACCTGTTCGGCGGCAAAGACATGCACAAAGTGGCCGCAGTGCCGGATGGTGTGAATCGCGGCGTCGGGCCTGGCCTGCCGCAGCGCCGCAACCGGTAGCCGGCCCGGATCCGCCGCGAAGGCCACCAATGGGCAGCGCAATTGCTGCAAAGCCTCGTTGATCGACCACTGCACGTAACCGCCGAGGGCAGCGGCCGCCTCCACCACCGGGGCGTGGGCCATGCGCCGCTCGATCAGCGCCCGGGCAGGCTCCTGGTCGCTGGGGTCAAAGAAGTATTCGGTGCGGTTGGGCTGATCCACAACCCAGGCGGCTTGCGCGGCGGTGCGCCCCTCAGTGACCGCGCGCCCGATCCACTGCCCCATGCGGTCCAGGGTGTCGGCCCGGCGCTGGGGCGGCATCGGCACGCTCGAATCCAACAACACCAATCCCCGGGCGGCAATCGCGGGGTCGGAGGCCAGAACACAGGCCATGGCCCCTCCCATGGAGTGGCCAATCAGCATGGAGCCGGCAAAGCCGGCCCGCAGGATCGATTGACGTACGTGTTGGAGGATCCGTTCAGCCACCTCGGCCATGGACGCTGCCATCGCCGGTCCCTCCTCCGCAGGCCAGCTAGCCAGATCAATCGATCCCGGGGCCGGCATCCAACTGGGGGCCAACAGCGGTGCTGGCAGGGCGGCCTGCAGGTGCTGGGCCTCGTCACCATGGCCGCACCAGTCATGCAAAAACACCACCCGAGGCACGGCACTCATCTCACCCGCAGCCAGTCTTGATGTGCCCGGGCCACCCAGCGCCGCGGGGCATCGACAGGGGCATGCCTGAACAGCGCACAGCGAGGATCACGTACCAGGCTTAATCCTATTATGCTGTAAGCACGTAACCATTGTATGAGTTCTCAATGGTCGACACTAGTTCCCTTGCCCCCGCCGGCGGCTGGCTCTGTGCCCACAAGATCGGGGAGCGCAGCCTGGTGCAGGGGCTCAAGGGAGATCTCACATATTTGATCGTCACCGGCGACGCTGCCATCGGCAGTTACGGCATCAACGCCATCTGCACTCACCTGGGCTGCGATGTTCCCTGGAACCCGGCGGCCGGCAAGGTGTTGCGCGGTCCTGCGCCCCTGTCGCTGGCCCTCGCCCATGTGCAGGTCGACAACGATCAGGTGTTGCTCAGCCCCTGGAGCGAGACCGATTGCCGCGATGGCTCCCAGCCCTGGTGGGCCTGAGCAGTGTCGGGCTGCGTCCAGGGCTACATCACGGGCTGTGACCGGCCAGAGACGGCCCTGATCGCGCTGCCTAGGTTGAAGTGCCCTAAACCGCAGTGCCACCGTGACCGAACTCGGCAAGTGCCCCGTAAACCACGGTGCGGCCACGATGGCGGTGTCAGGCCGCGGCCCCTCGCCAAGGGATTGGTGGCCCCAGCAACTCAATCTGGCGATCCTGCACCAGCACAGCCCGATCTCCAATCCGCTGGGATCCGAGTTCAATTATGCCGAGGCCTTCAGCCAGCTCGATTACCACGGCCTCAAGCGCGACCTGATCGCGCTGATGACCGACTCGCAGGAGTGGTGGCCAGCGGATTGGGGCCACTACGGCGGCCTGTTCATCCGCATGGCTTGGCACAGCGCCGGCACCTACCGCACTGCCGATGGCCGTGGCGGTGGCGGCACCGGCAACCAACGCTTCGCGCCGATCAACAGCTGGCCCGATAACGGCAATCTCGACAAGGCCCGCCGCCTGCTCTGGCCGATCAAGCAGAAATACGGCAACAGCATCTCCTGGGCCGACTTGATGATCCTGGCCGGCAACGCCGCCCTCGAATCGATGGGGCTGCGCACCTTCGGCTTCGGCGGCGGCCGCGCCGACATCTGGCAGCCTGAGGAAGACATCTACTGGGGCAACGAAAAAAACTGGCTCGGCGATGAGCGCTATAGCGGCGATCGCCAGCTGGAAAACCCACTGGCCGCCGTGCAGATGGGGCTGATCTACGTGAATCCAGAGGGCCCTAATGGCGTTCCCGATCCGGTGGCCTCAGGCCGCGACGTGCGCGAGACCTTCGCACGCATGGCCATGAACGACGAGGAGACCGTGGCGCTCACCGCCGGCGGCCACACCTTCGGCAAGGCCCATGGTGCCGGCAGCGAAGAGCTGATGGGCCCGGCCCCGGAAGGCGCTCCCCTGGAGCAGATGGGTCTGGGTTGGGCCAATCGCCATGGCAGCGGCAAAGGCGCCGATACCACCACCAGCGGCATCGAGGGCGCCTGGAAACCCAATCCCACCCGCTGGGACATGGGCTACTTCGACATGCTCTTTGGCTATGAGTGGGAGCTGATCAAGAGCCCCGCCGGCGCCTGGC
>JBIKWZ010000054.1:0-14525 GCA_044356035.1 Cyanobium sp.
CTGCCTGCGGCGCTACCTGGAGGAGCAGGAGCTCCAGGGAGAACCCCTCTGCATGGTGGGCGACTTCAACATCGGCCCCGAGGCCCGCGACATCCACGATCCGGAGCGACTCAGCGGCGGCATCATGGCCAGCGAGGCGGAGCGCTCAGGCCTGCAGCAGTTGCTGGGCGAGCGGCTCACAGACGTGTTTCGGGTGTTCGAGCCAGAGTCCGGGCACTGGAGCTGGTGGGACTACCGCACCGGCGCCTGGGACCGGGACCGGGGCTGGCGTATCGACCACATTTACCTCTGCGAACACCTGCTCGCCTGCGCCACCAGCTGCGTGATCCACAAGGCCACCCGCGGCCATGAGCAGCCCAGCGACCACGCCCCAGTGGTGGTGAATCTGGTGTGGCCGCCTGAAACCGACGACTGGAACTAAGCCCGGTTAAAACACCACCGCTTCATCGGGCAGCGCCTGGCCCTGGGCCTGCAGCACCGCCACCCTGCGGGCCGATTCGCCGCAACTAGTTGGGGTGGGGAAGATCTTGCCGGGATTAGCAATATTCAGCGGATCAAAGGCCCGGCGCACCAGCTGCATCGTGGCCAGGTCATCGGGGCTGTACATCCAGTCGAGGTAGCAGCGCTTATCGCTACCCACGCCGTGCTCACCGCTGATGCTGCCCCCCTCATCCACACACAGCCGCAAAATGTCGGCGGCCAGGGCCTTCACCCGCTCCTCGATGCCGGGCTCCTGGGCCGAATAAAGGATCAGGGGGTGCAGGTTGCCGTCGCCGGCATGAAAAACATTGGCCACCGGCAAGCCGTAGCTGGCGCTGAGCTGCTCAATCGCCGCCAGCACCCGCGGCAGGGCACTGCGAGGCACGACGCCGTCCTGGAGGTAATAGCTGGGGAAGCGCCGGCCCAGAGCGGAGATCGCCGACTTGCGACCCTTCCAAAGCAGCGCCCGCTCCTGCGCATCGGTAGCCTGGCGCACGGTGCGGGCCCCCGCCTGGGAGCAGAGCTGGGTGGCGAGCTGCACCGCCGCGACCACCTCCCGCTCCTGCCCGTCCAGCTCGATCAAAAGCAGCGCCGCCGCATCGCTGGGATATTCATCAACGCCGAAGTAGTCGTTCACAGCCTCGATCGTGAGGCGATCCATCATTTCCATGCCAGCAGGCAGCATCCCGGCGGCAGTCACCTGACGCACCGCCTCGCCGGCCGCTTCCATGCTGGTGAAGTCGGCTAGCAGCACGGCCACGCTCTGGGGCGCCCGCAGCAGCCTCAGGGTGATCGCCGTAGCGATACCCAAAGTGCCCTCACTGCCGATGAAGGTGCCCCGCAGATCGAGTTCGGGGGTTTCGTCGAGCTCGCTGCCCAAGGTGGTAACGCTGCCATCTGGCAGCACCACCTCCAGGCCCATCACGTGGTTGCTGGTGACGCCGTACTTAAGGCAGTGCACGCCACCGGAATTTTCGGCCACGTTGCCGCCGATGCTGCAGGCCACCTGACTGGAGGGGTCTGGGGCGTAATAGAAGCCATCGCCGGCCACCGCCCGCGTCACCCAGCTGTTGATCACACCGGGCTGCACCGTGATGCGCTGGTTTTCCAGGTCTATTGCCAGCACCTGGCGCATGCGACTGGTGGCGATCACCAGGGACTCGATCTCGGCTACGGCGCCGCCTGAGAGGCCGGTGCCGCTACCCCGGGCCACAAACGGCACCCCCTGCTGGTGGCAGAGCTTTACCGCGGCAGCCACCTGGGCCGTTGTCTCAGGCAGCACCACCAGGGGCGGTTGGTGCCGGCTCAGGGTGAGGCCATCGCAGTCGTAGGCCAGCAGCTCCTGGCGCGCCGACACCACGGCCCGGGGTGGCAGGAACTGGCGTAACTGCCGCTCAAACTCTGGCCAATTGATGCCCAGACGACCCATCGCAAGAGACTCAATTTACCGAGCAAGCACTACGGGCCGGTTTTGGGTCAGGATGGTTGATGGTTTTGTTTCTCTGTGGGTTCCGCTTTGACCTCGGCTGCCACCTCTGCCCCGGCCTCGGGTTCTGCCCTTAACACGAGCCGCTCCCAGGAGCTCTTCAATGCTGCCCAGAGCTTGATGCCAGGTGGCGTCAGCTCGCCGGTGCGGGCGTTCAAGTCGGTCGGTGGCCAGCCGATCGTCTTCGATCGGGTCAAGGGCTCCTACGCCTGGGACGTAGACGGCAACCGCTACATCGACTACATCGGCAGCTGGGGGCCAGCGATCTGCGGCCATGCCAACCCCGAGGTGATCGCAGCCCTGCATGAGGCCCTCGACAAGGGAACCAGCTTCGGCGCCCCCTGCGCTCTGGAAAACACCCTCGCCGAGATGGTGATCGCCGCGGTGCCTTCGGTGGAGATGGTGCGCTTCGTCAACAGCGGCACCGAGGCCTGCATGTCGGTGCTACGCCTGATGCGCGCCTTCACCGGCCGCGAAAAGATCATCAAGTTTGAGGGCTGCTATCACGGCCACGCCGACATGTTTTTGGTGAAGGCCGGCTCCGGGGTGGCCACCCTGGGCCTGCCCGATTCCCCTGGCGTGCCCCGCAGCACCGCCGCCAGCACCCTCACCGCTCCCTACAACGACCTAGAAGCCGTCAAGCAGCTCTTCGCCGAAAACCCCGGTGAAATTGCCGGCGTGATTCTTGAGCCAGTGGTGGGCAATGCGGGCTTCATAACCCCCGAGCCAGGCTTCCTCGAGGGCATCCGCGAGCTCACCAAAGAAAACGGCGCCCTGCTGGTATTCGACGAGGTAATGACCGGCTTCCGCATCAGCTACGGCGGCGCCCAGGCCAAATTCGGCGTCACCCCCGACCTCACCACCATGGGCAAGGTGATCGGTGGCGGTCTGCCCGTGGGGGCCTACGGCGGCCGGGCCGACATCATGGCAATGGTGGCTCCAGCCGGCCCTATGTATCAAGCCGGCACCCTCAGCGGCAATCCTCTGGCGATGACCGCCGGCATCAAGACCCTGCAGCTGCTCCAGCAGCCCGGCACCTACGAGCGCCTAGAGGTAATCACCAAGCGGTTGGTCGCCGGCATCCTTGATGCAGCCCGCAGCGCCGGGCTGCCTATCTGCGGCGGCTCGATCAGCGCCATGTTTGGCTTCTTCCTCTGCGCTGGCCCGGTGCGCAACTTCGAGGCTGCCAAGGCGGCTGACACGGTTCGCTTCGGCAAACTGCACCGCGCCATGCTGGAGCGCGGCATTTATCTGGCCCCAAGCGCCTTCGAGGCAGGCTTCACCTCCCTGGCCCACTCAGACGCCGACATCGACGCCACCATCGCCGCCTTCCGCGAATGCTTCGCGGCAGTGGCTTGAGCCCAGCCCCCATGAAGCGTCGTCTTGCCTCCAGCCTGGCCGCCCTGCTCTCTACTGCTGCACTAAGCGCCTGCCAGGGCTCAGAGAATCAGAGCCCCGTCAATCTCAGCAAGGGCGTTCCCGTTGGGGCCGTATTGGCCCTCACCGGCAATGCCAACGTCTACGGCCAAGACCAGAAAATCGGCATCGAGCTCGCCCTGGCAGCCCTCAATGGCGCCGGCGGAGTCAATGGCAAACCGCTCGCCCTGAGCATCGAAGACGGGGGCAGCGCCGAGCCCAGTGCCAACGCTGCCGTCTCCTTGCAGATCAACCGGGGCATACTCGCCCTGATCGGACCTACCCTCTCCCAGCAATCATTTTCTGCCGGTCCAATCGCCCAGCGCCGGGGCGTGCCCTTGGTGGCTCCTTCTAATACCGCCACCGGCATTCCGGAGATCGGCTATTTCATTAGCCGGGTATCAGCCCAGAGCTCGGTGATCGCGCCGCTCTCGATTGCCAAGGCTCTGCAACTCAACCCGGGCATCCGCCGGGCAGCGGTGTTTTACGCCCAAGACGATGCATACAGCACCGCCGAGACGGTGATCTTCCAGCAGGCCCTCACAGCAAAAGGCCTCAAGCCAGTCACAGTGCAACGCACCCAGCTCAACGACCAGGACTTCCAGAGCCAGATCACCGCCGCCCTAAATCAGAAGCCTGATCTGGTGGTGCTGTCGCTGCAGGCCATGGATGGCGGCAACCTCATACGCCAGCTGCGGGAGCTCGGTTACCGCGGCGCGATCGTGGTGGGCAATGGCATGAACACGCCAAACATTTACCCGATCTGCCAGAAGTATTGCGACGGCATCTTGATCGCCCAGGCCTACAGCCCGGAGCTGAAGACGCCAGCCAACCAACGCTTTACCGCAGCCTTCGCTGCAGCCCAGGCCCGCAATCCCAAGGCCAGCCCGATCCCACCCCAGCTCACCGCCCAGGCCTACGCCGCCATGCAGGTGATCGGCGAAGCACTCGCCCGCCTCGATCGAAGGCAACCGCTCAAGGGCCTCCCGCTGGCCCAGGCCCGCAAGGCCCTGATGGCTGAAATCCTCGGCGGCACCTACCAAACACCCCTTGGTGAAATCCGCTTCACCCCCGAGGGCGAGGTGATCCAGAAAAACTTCTTCGTCGCCCAGGTGCGCATGAATGCAGGGGGCAAAAGCGGTCGCTTTAGCCTGCTGCCGTAATTACGTATTTATCCTTTGACCATTCCCCCCACCAGATCGCCTTCGTTCTACCTCACAGCTCTGGCACTTGGTCTTAGTGGGGCTTGCGCAATCCTGGTGGGCTGCCAACAGGCAAGTCGTCCTACTTCGGGGAACCAAACCCTAACGCTAGGTGCAGTGGTTGCTCTCACTGGCAATGCCAGCCTGATTGGCCAGGACCAGCGCATCGGCTTGGAACTGGCCGAGAGCGAATTCGGTGGTAGTACCCCTGCCCTGAGCGTGCGACTGGAGGATGGTGGCTCCGACGAGCAGACCGCTACCACAGCCTTTCGGCGCTTGCTGCAGCAACCGGTGGTCGCCTTGATCGGCCCCTCCCTCTCCCAGCAGGCTTTCGCCGTGAATCCCATCGCCGATCGCGCCGGCGTGCCAGTGCTTGGTGCCTCCAACACTGCCATCGGCATTCCCCAGATCGGCCCCTTCATCTCGAGAATCTCAGCCCCAGTGTCCAAGGTGGCGCCCCTGTCGATTCAGGCAGCCAAGCGTCTCAACCCCAAGCTGAAACGGGTGGCCGTCTTCTTCGCCCAAGACGATGCCTACAGCACCTCGGAAACCAAGATCTTCCAAAAGAGCATCCAGGGGCTGGGGCTGAAGCTGGTCACCGTGCAGCGCACCAGTACGGCTGACATTGATTTTCAGAAGCCGATTGCCGACACGCTGCAGACCAGACCCGATCTGATCGTGATTTCAGCTCTTCCCAATGATGGGGGCAACCTGGTGCGGCAGCTCAGAGAGATGGGCTACACAGGCCTGATTGCAGCGGGGAACGGCATGAATTCTCCGAATATCTATTCGGTATGCCAACGCTATTGCGACGGTATGTTGATTGCCCAAGCCTACAGCCCTGAGGCTAAAACGGCCGTCAACCGTCGCTTTGTGCAGCTCTATCAAAAACAGCTTGGAGGCACTGCGCCCCCGCAGTTCACGGCCCAGGCCTACTCCGCCATGCAGGTAATACGCGAAGCCCTGACCCGCCTCGACAGGCAAGAATTCTTGAGAAGTCTTAGTCGGACACAGGCAGGTATAGCCCAGAAACTTAAGATTCAGCAGCCCAAAGGCCAAGCCCTGGCAACCATGCCCTTGCCGGAACTGCGCCGAGCCCTCAACACAATTCTGCTCCAGGGCACCTACGACACGCCCCTGGGTGAAATCCGATTTACGCCGGAAGGAGAAGTAATCCAGAAGAATTTCTACGTGGCCCGCGTGAAGATGGACGCCAAAGGCAAAACCGGGCGCTTTGCGCTGCTGCCCAACCCATCGACTGCCACCCCCTAGACCCAGAGCGCATGGAAGCCCTGCTGCAACTGTTGTTTAACGGCCTCTCGGTTGGGGCGGTCTATGCCCTGTTTGCCCTTGGCTACACCCTGGTGTTCTCGGTGCTAGGGGTGATCAACTTCGCCCATGGCGCCACCTTCACCCTGGGGGCCTACTTCACCTATTTCCTGATCGGAGGCGCGGTGGGGTCCAATGGACTGATGGCCGGCCTGCAGCTCCCCTTTGCCCTGCCCTTCTGGTTGGCCCTACCAGTGGCGGGCATAGCCGCAGCCGCCGTGGCCTTGGTGGTGGAGCGCATCGCATTTCGCCCCCTGCGTGACCGAGGCTCCGATCCCCTGCTGGCCCTGATAACCAGCCTGGGGGCCGGTGTGATTTTGGTGAACCTGATCCAACTGCTGGTGGGAGCCGAGAGCTATTCGATTCCGGTGGGCACCCTTGGCTCCCTGCCGGCGGCCCTGAGCATCGCCGGTGCCAAGGTGCGCACCGTGCAGGTAATCCTGCTGGCCATCGCCAGCCTGCTGCTAGCGGTCCTTTCGATCTGGATAGACGGCAGCCGCAGCGGCAAGGCGCTGCAGGCCGTTTCCGAAGATCCGATCACCGCCCAGCTGCTTGGCATCAACAGCAGCCGCATGATCCAGATCGCCTTCGGCATCAGTGGCTTCCTGGCCGGTATGGCCGGCGGCCTGGTGGGTTTGAGCGTCAGCATCGCCGGGCCTTACTTCGGCATTGGCTACGGGCTCAAGGGGCTGGGAGTGCTTGTGCTGGGTGGGCTCGGCAGCGTGCCTGGCGCCGTGCTGGGCGGCCTGATCATCGGCCTGGCCGAGGCCTGCGTGCCCGCCGAGCTATCGGGCTACAAAGATGCGGTCTCCTTTGGCTTCCTGTTCCTGGTGCTGTTGATCAGGCCCCAGGGTCTGCTGGGCCGTCCCCAGTCCAACAAGGTGTGATCAGCATGGATGCCGGCCTGCTCGAACAAATGCTGCTGGGGGCCCTGCTGGGCCTATCGGTGTACCTGCCCCTGCGCTGCGGCCAGCTCTCCCTCGCCACCCCGGGCTTCTTCGCCATTGGCGGCACGGTGGCAGCCCTGCTCTCTACGCGGGTGCCCGCCCTAGCCGGCAGCGGCAGCACCTACCCGATCACTTCAGTTTTGCTGGAGATGGCGCTAGCGGCCCTGTTCACAGGCGTGCTGGCCCTGGGCCTGGGTCGGGTGGTGCTGCGGCTGCGGGGCATCTACCTAGCTATCGCCACGATCGCCCTGGTGGAGATCCTGCGGGTTGTCACCCTCAACCTGGAGTTCACCGGCGGAGCCCTGGGCATCTTCGGCATCCCCCAGCCCTTCGATAGCGCCGCTGGCTATACCACCTTCACCCTGGCGCTGCTGGCACTGATCTGCTGGCTATGCGACCGGCTCGAAAAGACCAGGCCGGGCCGGGCCATGGCCGCCATCCGCGACGACGAACTAGCCGCCGCCAGCCAGGGCATCAACACCGCCGACACCAAGCTGCTCGCCTTTGTGCTCAGCGCCCTGGTGGCGGGGATCACCGGTGTTGTGGCAGCCCACTTCCTCAACTCCTGGAACGCCAAACTGGGCAACTTTGACGCCAGCATCACCACCTTGGCTTTCGTGGTGTTCGGCGGCTCGCGCACCTGGCTGGGGCCGGTGTTTGGCGGCCTGCTGCTCACCGCCCTACCAGAACTGCTGCGCCCGGTCGGCGACCTGCGCCTGATCGTCTTTGGCGCCGTAATTCTGGTGGGTCCCCTGTTCTTTCCCCAAGGAGTGATCACCCCGGAGCTGTTCCAGACGCTGAGGCGACGCATGGGGCGCGCCGCAGCGCCTAGACCGCAGGAGGGACGGCCATGAGCCTGCTCCAAATTCGGGATGTGGGAGTGCGCTTCGGCGGGCTCCAAGCCCTCCTGGCCGTTGATCTGGACGTGCAGGAGGGGGAGATCTTCGGCCTGCTCGGCCCCAATGGGGCGGGCAAGACCACCCTGTTCAACGTGGTCTCGGGACTCACCGCCGCCAGCAACGGCTCGGTGCGCTGGCGCGGCGCCGCCATCGATGGCCTCAGCAGCCATCGAATTGCCCGCCTCGGCATCGCCCGCACCTTCCAGAACCTGCGCCTGTTCAACTCGCTGAGTTGCCTCGACAACGTGCTGGTGGGCATGCATCAGCACGGCCGGCAGCCCCCCCTGGCCGCCCTGCTCCAGCTGCCCACCTTTCGCCGCCGGGAGAGCCAGCTGCGGCAGCAGGCCCTCGAGCTGCTCAGCCTGTTTGGCCTGGAAAGCGCAGCCCACCAAAACGCCGCCAGCCTCTCCTATGGAGACCGCCGCCGCCTGGAGATGGTCCGGGCCCTGGCCAGCCGTCCCCAGCTACTGCTGCTCGATGAGCCGGCCGCTGGCATGAACCCCAGTGAAAAGGACGACCTCAAGAACCTGATCCGGCGCGTGCGCGACGAGTTCGCCCTGACGGTGCTGATCATTGAGCACCATGTGCCTCTGATGCTGGGCCTGTGCGACCGGCTGGCAGTGCTCAACTTCGGCCAACGCATCTCCCTCGGCAACCCAGACCAGGTGCGGCGCGACCCGGCGGTGATCGAGGCCTATCTCGGAGGGACCCCATGAGCGCCCCCCTGGTCGAACTGCGCCATCTAGTAGTGCGCTACGGCAGCATCACCGCCCTGCATGGCATCAATTTGACGGTGCAGGCCGGCGAGCTGGTGACCCTGCTGGGAGCCAATGGTGCCGGCAAAAGCACCACCCTGCGGGCCATTTCCAGGCTAATTCCAGCCTCCGAAGGCGAGATCCTCTGGCACGGCGGCTCGATCCTCCGCCTCCGCACCGAACGCACCGTGAAACTGGGGATCAGCCACTGCCCCGAAGGCCGCCGGGTGCTCAGCCGCCAGTCGGTGGCCGACAACCTGGCCCTCGGCGCCTGGCTGCGTCGCGACCGGGCCAATATCGCCGCTGACTTGGACCACTGCTACGCCCTGTTCCCGAGGCTGGCGGAACGACGCCAGCAACTGGCCGGATCCCTCTCGGGCGGCGAGCAGCAGATGCTGGCCATTGCCCGATCCCTGATGGCCCGGCCCACCCTGCTGATGCTGGATGAGCCCAGCCTGGGGTTGGCCCCGAAGCTGGTGGGTGAAGTGATGGCGGCCCTGGCCCAACTGCACCGCGATGGCCTAACGATCCTGCTGGTGGAGCAAAATGCCCAGGCAGCCCTGGCCATCGCCGATCGGGGCTACGTGCTCGAAGCCGGGCAGCTGACCCTGCAGGGGCCTGCACGACAGTTGCTGGCAGATCCAAGTCTGCGGGCGGCCTACCTGGGCGGCTAGGTGCAAGTCGGCACCTGGATTGTCGGCCCCGCCGCAGTGGATGTGAACTCGGGCATCGAGGATGTCGCCGGAGCCAAGGATCCTCAGCGCGCTGAGGCCTTCGTGCAGGTCTGCCGCAGCTGGGGGAAGCTGCCCCTGACGCCATGACCATTCCCTTGCCAAAGCCAGTCAAAGCCACCATGGCGGGGCTGCTCAGTCGCCCTGGGTTCAGGGCCTTCTGGCTAGCCAACTTGGTGTCCAACCTGGGCACCAGCGCCTTCGTCCTGGCCATCACCTGGCTCACCGTCAAACAGCACGGGGCCGCCGGTATCGCCAGCCTCGCACTGGCCTACGGATTGCCACAGATGCTCCTGCAGCTGGTGGGCGGCACGATGAGCGACCGTTTCGACCGTCGACGCCTGTTCGCCCTCACCCAGTCGGGCTTGCTGCTGATGGCGGTGTTAATCCTGATCGCCTCCTTGCGCGGTCTGGTGCCGCTGTGGCTGCTGGCCCTTGTGAACGGGGTCAACGGGGTGCTGGCGGCCTTCGACACGCCCGCGCGCACAGCGCTGGTGACCGATCTGGTTGAACCGGAGGAGGTGACCCTGGCCCAGCAGCTGTACAGCCTCACAGCCAGCGCCACCAACATCTTCGGCCCGGCGCTCGGCGGCGTGCTGTTGAGCCTGGGCCCCACCGCCCGCAGCCATGAGGAGGTGGCCTTCGCCTTCGATGTGTTCAGCTTCGTGCCGCTGCTGATCGCCATTCCCTGGCTGCCGCGCAGCAGCTGCCGATCCGCGCCGAAGGAGTCCTTTCGCGCCAGCCTGCGGGCAGGCCTGCGCTATGTGCGTGAACGCGCCAACCTGCGCACCCTGCTGCTGGTGCTCGGCCTGGTGATGGTGCTCGGCATGCCGTTCCAGGGACTGCTGCCCGTGTTCGTGCAACGCCACCTCGGCGGAGAGACGGGCCATGGCTTCTACGCAGCGCTGATGTCGGCCGTGGGACTGGGCAGCTTCGTGGGCTCGGTCCTGGGCATGGACCTGGTGGGTCGCTGGCGCGCCGGCCTGCTACTGGCGGCAGCCAGCGCCGGGCTGGGGTTATCCGTACTGATCCTCAGCGCTTCCAATGTGGTGCACTGGGCTTCCCTCTCAGCCTTCCTGGCCGGCGCCTTCAGCACCTTGGCCATCTCAGTCGACAACGCGCTGCTGCAGACCGGTAGCGAACGGGAAATGCAGGGTCGGGTCAACGCCATCTCCAACCTCACCAAAGGCCTCCAGTCCCTCAGCCTGGCTGCGGCGGGCTACACGATCCATATGCTAGCCGGCAGCCACGGCTTCGGCAGCGGCTACCAGCTGGTGCAGGTGAGCCTGGCGTTGGGTCTGCTGGCCGGGGTAGTCGCGCTGTGGCCGAGGTTGTGGGGCTTCGAACTGCGTTGAAGACTCAGTCGTTCTCAGTAGCTCCAAAACAATGCATCAGGGCATCACCCCAGCTGTTGATGGCCGCTAGCTCGTGGTCCTTGGCGCTGCCCAAGGCCTTGGCGTGCTCGCGCAGCAGCACTGTCTTATCGATGGCATGTCCATGCTCAGCCGCCATGGTCACGATGTCGTCTACCCCGGCAGCGGCATGCAGCTTGTCGCGGAGGGCGGCATCACCAGCAACGCGGGCCACAAAGGCCTGGATAGACGCAACAGACATGACTGACTCAGTAACCAGAGCCACTACTAGCAGGCCAAACCATGGCGGGCTCGATACGTTGAGGCGAGTGTCAAGGCAGCAATGGCCCGCGAACGCTTCTTCCTTGAGCTCGATCCACCAGATAGCAGTCTCAAAAGCCTGCCCCACGTGGTGGTGGTTGGCGGGGGCTTCGCCGGACTCAAGGCCTGCCATGCCCTGATTGGCAAGCCGGTGCGCGTCACCCTGATCGATAAACGCAACTTCAGCCTGTTCCAACCCCTGCTTTATCAGGTAGCGACCGGGCTGGTTGCGGAGGGGGATGTGGCCTCACCCCTGCGTCAGCTGGTGGGCCAGGCACCCAATGTGCAAGTGCTGCTGGGTGAAGTGGGGGAAATCGACACCGCGGCTCGGCAGATAGTGTTCAACGAGCGCCAGCTGACCTACGACCACCTGGTCCTGGCGGCGGGCTCCGGCAGCAGTTACTTCGGCCACGACGAATGGCGCGAAGCGGCGCCACCGATGAAGATTCTCGAGCACGCCGATGAGATCCGTCGCCGCGTGCTGCTGGCCCTTGAAGAAGCAGAACAGACCCCCGATCCGGCGCGGCGGGCCTTTCTGCAGTCAGCGGTGGTGGTGGGGGGCGGCCCCTCCGGCTGCGAACTCTCCGGCTCCCTGATGGAGCTGATGGCCCATGCCCTCGGCCGCGACTTCAAACAACTCGATCCAAAGCAATGCAAGGTGACCCTTGTGGACCCGGGCGACCGGGTGCTGCGAGCCATGGACCCCAGCCTCTCGGCCGCCGCCGGCAGCTATCTGCAGTCCGCAGGGGTAGAGCTACTGCTAGGTGGACGGGTTCAGACCATTGAAGCGGGGAAAGTGGTTGTTAACACCAGCGAAGGTGCCCGCACCCTGGAGGCCGCCACCATCTGCTGGACCGCCGGCGTGAAGGCCTCCCATCTGGGCCAGGTGCTGGCCGATGCCAGCGGTTGCAGCGTCGACCGGGGCGGACGGGTGGTGGTGGAGCCCGACTTCTCGATTCCAGGCCATCCGGAGATCCGCGTCATCGGCGACCTCTGCTCCTACAGCCACACCGGCGATGGCAAACCCCTGGCGGGCATGGCCGGGCCCGCAGTACAAATGGGCGGCTGGGTCGCGGCCGACATCGTGGCCAAGATCCAGGGGCAGGCACACAAGTCTTTTACGTTCACCGATTTCGGCACCATGGCGGTGCTCGGTCCACTCCATGCGGTCGCCGACCTGCGCGGCTTCAAGCTGAGCGGCCTGCCGGGATGGATTCTCTGGGGTCTGGCCCACCTGATGTTCATGCCCGCCAACGAAAATCGGTTGAGCTTGCTCACCAAATGGCTTTGGCAGATCGCCACTCGCCAGCGAGCCTCAATGCTGATCACCGGTCGTCCGAATCAGCATCTGAATGTGGAGGTGGGACTGGAGCGCCCCCTTCCCAATCCCTGATCAGCAAACCCATGCCCGCTGGCCATCTGGGCCGGCGGCAAGGCGGGGTTGATAACGCCGTAGCCGACGGTTATTGATCACGTGCGCCATCGAAAACTGCCAAGAATCAAGGCGATCAGGATGGCCACGTAGAGCTGGCCCACCACAGTGATAACCGTGGTCACCACCTGGCCGCCCACATGGCTGGTTTTGAGCACCGAGGTATCGATGGTGGTGAGCATGGTATTGGAGGCGGCCATCAGCGCAGGCGCCACCAACACATTGGGCAGCGCCGCCGTGGATCCCACTGGCAGGCACGGCCGTCAGGTCAAAGGCGGCGGGATCGAGAACCCAGAAGGAGGTGAGCAGCAACCGTCTGCCATGCCAACCGGTCAGATAAGCACTTTAGGGATGGTGAGCGCCCACCCCACCGCTGGCCAGAGGTTGAGTGATAGGTGCCAGATAACTTCAAGGGCGATCGCCAGCCCGTCCAGGCCATAAATCAGCGGGCGTGTTTTGCGGAGGGTCGAATAGCGGCTGACGAACACCATCAACACCAACGCCAGCAAGATCAGCAGAACTGCCAACAGCCAGATCTGGGCCTGGGCCACCGGCAGAAGCAATAGCAGGGCCACTCTCAGTGGCCAATGTCAGCCAATAGCCGCGGTGGCGCCCGCGCAGGCGAATGATCTCGTCCGGGGTGATGCGCATGCCGGCCCTTAGAGCCCGGGGCTGCTCTGCATGATGCCGCCGTCGGCAAAAATCGTGGTTGCCGTGATGTAGCTGGCCGCATCACTGGCCAGGAAGCCCACCACCCTGGCGATCTCTTCTGGTTGGGCCATGCGGCCCAGGGGGATGGCGGCGTTCAACTTGGCCAGCAACTCCGGGTTGTTCATGGTGGAGTCGTTGATCGGTGTGGCCACGGCGCCTGGGCCCACATTCACCATCGTGATGCCGTGGGAGGCCAGCTCCAGCCCGGCGGTGCGGGTGAGCATGCGCACCCCTCCCTTGGCACAGCAGTAGGGGGTGTTTTCCGGCATGGGCCAGTCTTCGTGCACCGAGGAGATGTTGATAATCCGGCCACCGCCACCCTGGGCGATCATCTGCTTGGCGGCGTACTGACAGGCGAAGAACACGCCACGAAGATTTACATCCAGCACCTTGTCGAAATCATCGGGGGTGGTGTTGAGGATTGAGGTGCGGGTCTCGACCCCGGCGTTATTCACCATCACATCGAGGCGGCCGTACTTGTCCACTGCCGCCTGCACCAGCCTCTGCAAATCATCGAGCTTCGACACATCGGCCTGCACGCCAAAGCTGCTGCCCCCAAAGCCACCGATCTCCCGCTCCAGCGCCTCGGTTGCCTCGGGATGGGAGCGGTAGTCGATCACCACCTTGGCGCCGAGTTCGGCCAAATTTTCCACAATGGCCTTGCCGATGCCGCTGTTGCCGCCAGTCACGATGGCCACCTTGCCCTGCAGAAAGGTTGACAGCATCTTCTGAGCGTAGGGGTTGCTTGTGGTCATGGCGAGGGTCAGCGAACAAAGCTGGCCAAAGGCTAATCAGCGCCTCTCTGCCGCACAGCAAAGTTGAGGAATTGTCGATATGTTTGCGATACAGACCAATCACCATCGCTGTGACCACCCCCCCCGACGTCTCCTACTGGCATGTTTGGACCGACGCCGACGGCATCAGCAGGCAGAGCCGCAAGCCCATAGAGGGCTTCGCCATGGCCTCGATCGCCCAAGGAGCAGCTGCCCAGTGGCTGGGCCCGCGCACCGAAGCCGAAACCAGTGTGCTGTTTACCGTTCTGCCGCCTGGCTGGGTGGGCGAATGGCATGAAAACCCTGCCCCCCAGTGGATCATTCCCATCAGCGGCGGTTGGGGCGTAGAAACCATGGATGGCACCCGCGTAGAGATGGGGCCCGGGGAAGTTTCCTTCGGCGACGACCTTGGCACCAAGGAACTCGACGGCAAATGCGGCCACCGCTCCTGGACCGTAGGCGATCAACCGGCAGTATTGATGCTGGTGCAGTTCAAGCCGGAGGCATGACCACCCCCGCCCCGTGCACCGAGAGCTACGACACACGCTTTGACCAGCTGGTGCTGTTCAATGCCGAGCTGGAGTTGCTGGCCGACGGGTTCCGCTGGGTGGAGGGCCCGGTGTGGTTTGGCGACCACAACTGTCTGCTGTTCAGCGACATCCCCAACAACCGCACCCTGCGCTGGAGCGAG
>JBIKWZ010000055.1:0-14506 GCA_044356035.1 Cyanobium sp.
AGAGCATCCAGCGTGCGTAGGGGGTGTTCCGGATAACGCGCGATCAGATTCGTTGCTTCCGCAAAACGTGCATCATCAAGCGGATAACGCTGCAGCCAGCCACGATCGATATCGTCGAGAAGGGCTGCAAACAGCACAGACTCGAGTTCAACAGAAAGATCGCCCATGCGCCGGCGGCGACTCAGCAAGGAACGCATCTCTGTGACGCTGAGGCTGCTGATCACAGCCGAATCCAGCCCCTGCAGAAATTCGACAAAGGCTTCAGAACCGGCCTCGTTGAGATACCACTTAGCCAGCGCACTGGTATCGAGATAGGCACGTTGTTCGGGGCCCATCCCGCTCAGCACTCATCACGCTCGACGCGGATCAGATCAGCTGAGCTGGTCTTCAACAACGGCATGCGCCGACGAAGGTCGGCATGGTCGGGGGGGCACCGTTGCTGCGTCATGGGCAAAACCCGCGCGATCGGCTCGCCTCGCCGACGGATGACCAACTCCCCTTCAGTGGCAACCAACTCGGCCAGCTTGCCGAGACTGGCACGCATCTCACGAATGTTGAGCTCTTTCACCAGCGTCTCATGTTGTGCTGCAATTTTAGCCAGTGCAGCACATGCTGTGGCCAGCATCCGGGCTACAGGGAAGCCGAGCCCATGCTCACACCCGGCTGCTGGCAAAACGCGTCCAGAAAAGCGGATGCTTCTGCTGCCGTTTTAACCGCCGCAACCATCCGCCTGCTGCTCCCAGTAGTGCAAGGCCTGGTGGTGCTCACGCGTCGAGCAGATCAAACAGGGCCGCGTTGCTGAGGTGTTCGCTCTCGATGGGCAAGGGCCCCTCCAGGCGAGGCAGGGTGTGAGCCGAACGTTTCGAACCGGAGCCGCTAGGCGTGGCGTTGAGGCCCTGCTCCACGTAGCTGCACAACAACTGCTTCAGAGTGAGGCGCTCGCTGGCCGCCCGGGCCTTCAGGCGCGCAAACAGGGGATCTGGCAGCTCCAGGGTGGTGCGCATCAGCCAGCGAAGGTAGGCAACGGTGCAGAAGCTGGGCCGCCTCAGGAATGGTCATGAAATAGCGGGTGATCTCGGGGTGGGTCACCGTGACCGGGCCGCCGCTCGCGATTTGCTCTCGAAACAACGGCACCACCGAACCCGATGAGCCCAGCACGTTGCCAAAGCGCACCATCGAGGGCAGAGCTGGTCCCGAAGATGTTGTTGGCCAGGCCCACGCACACGTTGGCCTCCACCAGGGGCACATGTTTGTAGGCCGCCGCATGCAGGAGCACCTTGATGCCCTCTGCCAAGGCCTTGGGCCTGGGTTTCGGCGGCCTCATGGAAGCAGCGGATCAGGGCCGGGTGTGAGCATGGCTTTCTCGCGGATCGGCTGCTCGGCAAACTTGGGTTAGATGCAGCTGCTGCCCAGAAACAACAGGCACCCCATCACGATCGCCAGGCCGCTTCGATCACGTTGGTCTGGATCTTGAGGTTGTCGAGCAACAGCGGCAGATAGCCGGCGCCGCCGGTGACGAGAATCGTCATCTTGGTTGGAGGGGCTTGATGGGATACGGGCTGAAACCCGTGAGGAGCTTGTTGTGAATGGTTCCTTCGGGCTGGGACGCCTGGCGGCTTAGGGGGAAGCCATGACAATTTGGATGCCTCCCTGAACCTGTACAGCTTGTACAAATTCCTGCACGGTTGCGGATGGAGGAGTCAAGCCAGGAGGCAGAGGCCGGTAATTATTAGGAAAGTCTAGGTACAAGAATTCGATAAAAGTTAAGGCGAGCAGGAGCTATACGCTCAACTGCCTCACCTTAAGAGACATAAGTATTGCACCCTTTGCAAAAAAAAGGGGGGGGGGGATAAAATTGAAATATAATTATATGCGAACTGGGTTTAGGGGCACTAAATACCAATATTTAGACAGCCAAGACGACGCCAAGTTCGGCACTGAGCGCGGTACGTATTTTAAGAAAGGCTAGGTCCATCTTAATCACGCCTTGCAGTTCTGTACAGACAGCTGCCAGCTCGCGGATCGCCAGCCCAAGCATCCCGCTTGGTCCGGGAGCGGACTAAGCTGGTCGTAAATGGAGCGGCACCCCATGGCTGAGCGTGTTGTGAATGTGCATGAAGCCAAAACCCACTTTTCGCGGCTGATCGATGCCGCCCACGCCGGTGAAACAATCCTTGTGGCCAAAGGTGGAACGCCCTGGGCGCGCCTGGTGCCTCTCGAGCCATCGTGCCGCGGGCGCAAGCCCGGAGTTTTGGCTGGCCGCATCACACTGCCAACGCCAGAAGAGCTACTGGAGCCTCTGCCGGAGGAGGAGCTTGCTGCCGCTGAGCACCCCCTGCTTTGGCCAGCTCCGCGATGACCCAGCTCTTGCTCGACACCCATGTCCTGCTTTGGTGGCTGGCCGAGCCGGAACGCCTCTCGCCTGCCGCCCATGCCGGCATCAATGACCCCGCCAATTTGGTGTATGTGAGCGCCGCTTCCGGCTGGGAGATCGCCACCAAGGTGCGCATCGGCAAATTGCCTGGCATCGGCGATTTGCTCAACGACCTGCCCGAGCTGCTCATCGCTCAAGACTTTGAGCTGCTGCCGATCACGCTGCAGCAGGGCCTGCATGCGGGGGGCTACCCCATCCCCCACCGCGACCCCTTTGATCGCCTGCTGGCCGCCCAGGCTGAGCTGGCCATGCTCACGCTGGTGACTCTCGATCCTGCCCTGCAGGTCTTCCCTTGCCGGCTTCTCTGGTAGCACCGTCAGCCCTAAATCACGCTTTGCAGTTCCGTACAGACCGTACGGAATCTTGGACAGTGCTTTGAAAGGTTGCGGCAGCTCTATCTAAAGCCGCACCAGCTGCTGGCTGAACTGGTCGCGGAACTCCGCAACCGTGCTGTCCAGCCCTTCCGCTAGCGGGATGCGCGCTCGCCAACCCAGCGCCGCCAGGCGGCTTACATCGAGTTGCTTCCTGGGGGTGCCATCTGGTTTGCTGCTATCCCAGTGGATTTCGCCCGCGAAGCCAGTGGCGGCCGCCACCGCTTGCGCCAGCTCACGGATCGATAAATCCACCCCGGTACCGACGTTGAGATGCTGCAGCTCATCAGGCCCCGGCTGCCACTGCTCCAGGGCAAACACACAAGCCTCGCCCAGATCATCCACATGCAGAAACTCCCGCAGCGGCGTGCCGCTGCCCCAACAGGTCACTCTCTGGGCATTGGCCTCGGCCGCTTCGTGGAAACGACGGATCAAGGCCGGCAGCACGTGGCTGTTGGTGGGGTGGTAGTTATCGCCCGGCCCATACAGATTGGTGGGCATCAAGCTGATCGCATCAAAGCCGTGCTGACACCGCAGGGCCGCGCAAAGCTTGAGACCGGCGATTTTGGCGATGGCATACCACTCATTGGTGGGCTCCAGGGGTCCGGTGAGCAACGCCTCCTCGCGGATGGGCTGCTCGGCAAACTTCGGGTAGATGCAGCTGCTGCCCAGAAACAGCAGGCGGCGCACCCCGGAGCGCCAGGCCGTTTCAATCACGTTGGTCTCGATCTTGAGGTTGTCGAGCAGGAAATCAGCCGGGTAGCTGCTGTTGGCCTGGATGCCGCCCACCTTGGCCGCTGCGAGCACCACCACCGTGGGCTTGTGCTCCCCAAACCAGCGCTGCACAGCCTGCGGATCGAGCAAATCCAGCTCGGCGCGGCTGGCTGTGAGCAGGTTGCTGTGGCCCGCCCGCTGCAGCGCCCGGCAGATAGCGCTGCCCGCCATGCCGCGGTGGCCGGCCACGAAGATGCGATCTTCAGGGGTGATCAGGGGGGGCATGGCGAAGAGAACCAGTTGAGTGGGAGCGTGATCCTGGAGCCGTTGGCCAAGCGCTGGATGCCCTAGCTCAGGTCATGAATCACCAGGCTGGGTGTCTGCAGGCTGTGACCACTCTGCTCAAGTTCTGCCATCACCATTGAGGCACAGGCAATCAAGCGCACCTGCAAAGCCTGGACCCGCTGAAATCCGGCATCACCCGTGATCATCACGGCATCAGGCCCCAGTTGCAGGCAGCAAGCCGCCTGCAGGGCATCGGGTGTACGCAGCCCATGGTTGGCGCGCAATTGCGTCGCCAGCTCCACCACAGAGGCGCTGAGCTCCACAACCAGCAGATCTGGCTGGGCAAACAACGCCTCAAAACGATCCAGGCAGGCTTGATCACCTCGCCGCAGTGGAGCCACACGACACTCCAGCAGGCTGAGGCGGCTCACAGCCAGTGGGAGATCAGGTGCCTCGACAGCAAGCTGATGGAGGGTTGCCTGGGTGGCTTCGGCCCATCGGGCCTCACCATCCACCAAATAGATCAGTGCGCTGGCATCCAGGAAGGCAATCACCAGTTGCGCTCAGTTGCCAGCTCAGCATCGATCTCAGCCTTGCTGCGCGGGCTCGTGGATGGCGGCAGGGCCAGCAGCCAATGCAACGCCGATGCTTCAGCCACAGGAGCTCGTGATGCCTGCAACTGCAGCTGGCGGTAGTGCTGCTCACTCAGCACCACAGCAGCCGATCGGTTGCGCTTCAACAGATGGACCGGGCCATGCTGCAGCGCCTGCTCAATCGCTGCGATCCCACGGCGCTTGAGCTCAGCCGAGGTGAGCGCGTTCTGCTGATTCATGGCACAGCGATCGCTGGAGCCCAAAGCTTAGTACCTAAAACAGTACTGGAGTGTCGAGGGCGTCGCAGTGGCGCGTCGTAACCAGGCCAATGGGCGTCCGATGACAACGCCATCAGACCCTCAACTTGGGCCTGGGCAGTTTGAATCACATGACCATCCAGCACAGGCAAAAGCAGCGCACCAGCAGCGAGGCTCTGGTGTCGAGCAGCAGGCGCATCAGCTGCCAAACAGCCGTGCGACCTGCTGATCCACAGCCTCACTGAAACCGGCATCCACATGGGCTGGCACGAGAGCGGGCGAGGCAGCAGCCAGAGCTCCAGGCAGCTTCAAGCCGGTAGCCGCAGTACAGGGCACCAACTTCACTTGAGCCTTGCCATGGCTGGCAATGATCACCTCCTCCCCAGCCAGGGCTGCTTTCACCAAGCGCGAGAGCTGGCTCTTGGCATCGAGCATGTTGACCTGCACGATCAGCAACCTCCTTTTTAGCTGGCTTAGCCAGAAATGAGGCCTGAGCGGCAACCGGTCGTTATGGCTGGGTCCAGAGGCAGCGGCCCACCCGCTGCACATGGGCCTCCAGCTCGGCAGGCAGCTCATGGCGCAGCACCAGATCCACCTGCCAGGGAAGGCACAGATCATCCACGGCGTTCAGCAACCGCAAACGATCGCTGTGGCTCAGCTGCGGGGCTTCCAGGCAGAGATCCAGATCAGAGCCTGGCTGCTCACGCCCCATCGCCCGCGAGCCGAACAGCCAGATGCGCTCCACCTGCGGCTGTGCCGGGATGTTTATGGCGCTTCCTCCTGAACCCGCTGCTCCAGCCTGCTGCGCAACTGCTGAAAACAGGGCAAATAGCAATCGATGATCTTCCCCCATTGGCATCCGCCGTGGCGCGGTTGTAGGTGTGGCTGGTGAGATTGCGGTCTTGAAGCATCAGCATCCAGGCTTCGCCCTGCTCGATCAGGCCCAGACGGAAGGCTTCGCGCAGGGTGTTCCAAGCCAGTTCGTAAGTGTATTCAAAGGCCTTGATCAGCCCCTGCTGCTCGCGTTCATTCAACGCCGGAGGCTCCAGGAAATCCTCCAGCCGCTCAAGCGCTTTGCAGTAATTGCTGAAGCGCTGTTGCCAGCGGATGTCCTCCGCCATCAGCCCACGCCAGCTGCGTTGGTGGGTGGGTTTTCCATGGAGCCCACCACCGCGAAGCCCTTGCGGCGCAAAAGGGCCTCCTTGGCAGCCTCTTCTTTATCGGTGGCAACCATCTCGGCCACCAGCTCCTCCAGCGTTGTGGTGGGCGTCCAGCCCAACTTCTCGTGGGCCTTGCTGGGATCGCCGAGGAGGGTTTCCACTTCGGCTGGGCGGAAATAACGGGGATCGATGCGCACCACCACGGCGCCGGTGTCAGCGCGGCGGCCGGTTTCCTCCACGCCTTCTCCCTGCCACTCCATCGCCCCCCATCCCAGCTCACCGGCCGCCAGCTCGATGAAGCGGCGCACCGATTCCTGCCGGCCCGTGGCGATCACGAAATCTTCCGGGATGCCGGGCTGCTGCAGCATCCGCCACTGCATCTCCACATAGTCGCGGGCATGACCCCAGTCGCGCAGCGAATCGAGGTTGCCCATGTAGAGGCAATCCTCCAGGCCTTCGTTAATGCGGGCCAGGCCGCGGGTGATCTTGCGGGTCACGAAGGTTTCACCGCGCCGCGGCGATTCGTGGTTAAACAGAATGCCGTTGCAGGCATACATGCCTTAGGCCTCGCGGTAGTTCACCGTGATCCAGTAGGCGTAGAGCTTGGCCACCCCGTAGGGGCTGCGCGGGTAGAAGGGCGTGGTTTCCTTCTGGGGGATCTCCTGCACCAGGCCGTAGAGCTCACTGGTGCTGGCTTGGTAGATGCGGGTTTTGGCCGTGAGCCCCAGCATCCGCACAGCCTCGAGGATCCGCAGGGTGCCGAGGGCATCGCTATTGGCGGTGTATTCCGGCGCCTCAAAGCTCACGGCCACGTGGCTCTGGGCGCCCAGGTTGTAGATCTCATCGGGCTGCACCTGCTGGATGATCCGGATCAGGTTGGTGCTGTCGGTGAGATCGCCGTAGTGCAGGCTCAGCCTCGGATCACTCTCATGGGGATCCTGGTAGAGGTGGTCGATGCGGGCGGTATTGAAGCTGCTGGCGCGCCGCTTGATGCCGTGCACCTTGTAGCCCTTCTCTAGCAGCAGCTCCGCCAAATAGCTGCCGTCTTGCCCAGTGATGCCGGTGATCAGGGCCACGCGGCCCGTGCAGTTCTCAAGCGTGGGGCTGGGGGTCATCGGCTGGGGAATAGGAGAGCGGGGGTCTTCAACGCTCATGGCTAGATGATTGGCACATGCTAAATCGATCAGCTCTGACGCAGCTGCTATCGGTACTGAGTTGGGGCAAGGGGCCATCCAGGCGCCTGCTGTGATGGGTGTTGCGATGTTTCGGGGCTGCAGCGAAGGCAGCGATATAGCCAAGCGTTACAACCAATAGGCCTACTCAGCCCGCCAATCCTTCCCTAAAACTCTCAAATTAAACGAATGCGTACTTTGTCGAATCGGCTCAGATATAGCAATTCAATAAAACATCAAAACGGGAGGGAGCGCTATGCTCAACTTCCTCAATTTTAAAGCCACTGGATTCTTGCACGTTTAGGGGGGGGCATTATGCAGAAATTGCAATTTCCGCATGCGCAGAAAGATCTGGGGTATAGAACACGCGTACCAAGCCAGCCAGTATTGAAAATAAGCCCCCCAACTATTTATGCCGAATATGCATAAGTCAGAGGTGTTAGGTGTCGGATCCGCCTCAGAGCTGGGCCAGCAGCGCTAGTTGGCCGGGCAGCGGATTGGTGCCTGGGTGCACCTGCATCAGGTAATCGAGGGCCCGCTGGGGCGTAAGCCCATGGCGGCGCACCAGCCAGGCAAGACACACCAACGGCGAGCGCTCCATAGCCGCCACGCAATGCACGTACACCGGCCCCTTGGCCCGCAGCTCAGCCAGAGCCTCTAGGGCCTGCTCCAGCTGGGCCAGCTCTGGCAAACGCTCCACCCGATGGTCCGGCAGCACAAGGCGCCGGCATTCGAAGCGGCTCTCCAGCCCCGCTGGCGGCGGCGCCTCCTGCTCGCTGCAGAGGCTGAGCACCGCGGTCACGCCCGCTTCTGTGAGGCGCTCGAGATGACGCTCAGCCCGGGGCGCCGGGCCCACCGCCAGCTCCTGCACCAGCACCCAATCCAAACGAAAGCGACTTAGCCCAGGTGCTGGCATCAGTTCTTGTTGATCAGGTCCACCAGGGCCAGGATGTTCACCAGGCCGGTGAGCGGGGTGCTCACCGCCCCGATCGCGTCGCTGGCCACCGCCATGCCGCTGCGATTCACCACCACCGTGTCGCCATCACGCAGGGGAGGATTCTTGGTGTTGGAAGCCCCCTGGCTCAGATTCAGGGCAAAGCGCTGGCGGGTTGCAGTGCCATTGCGGTTGATCCTCACCAGCTCCACATTGGCGTTGCTGGCCCGCCAGGTTTGGGGTCCGCCGGCCGCCAGCACCGCTTGCACCAGGGGCGTGTTGGCCTGCAGCGGCAGGGTGCCAGGCCGCACCACCTCGCCGATAACATTAACTCGGATCTCCTGGGGGGAGAGGTTGGCCGCCGCCAGCTCCACGGCCTCAGCCGGCGGCTCGCTGGCCTTGGTGATGCGGATCGTATCGCCATCAAAAAGGAACGGATTCTGTTGCTGGTCGCCCTCCAGCAGCAGGGCCAGTAAATCCAGCCGCGCCTGCTTGTGGGACGGAGGATCGCCGGGCATGCGGCGCTGCAACACCACCTGGCGCAGGTCGGCCAACTGGGTGATGCCCCCAGCCTTCTGAATCGCATCCACCACCGTGGGCAGCCCGCTCACCGTGAGGCTGGGTCCCCCCTCGGTCTGGGTGGTTTCACTGGTAGTAAGCGAATAGAGGCCAGGCCGCTCCACTTCCCCCACCAGGGCCACCCGGATCGGCCGGGGCTTCACCACCCGCAGCTGCAACTCCGGGCGCAACAGCTGCTTGCGGTAGAGGCTGGTGAACCACTGGCTAGCCTGAAACAAGCTGAGCCCAGTGAGTCTCACACTGCCGATCAGCGGCAGCGACGCCGTGCCGTCGTTGAGCACATCCAGGTTTCCCGAGAGTTCAGGGGCATCAAAGAGCTTCAGCTCCAACAGATCCCCGGGGCCCAGCAGGTAGCTGTCCTCTTGAAGCGTGACTGGGGCGGCCAGAGGACGAACGACCGGTTGGCCCGCCGCAACCGGGGCAGCTAACGGCCCCAGACTGGCGCCCCAGGTGAAGGCACCGAATGCAACCAGACCCAGTAGGCCTGAACGGTGCCGAAGAGCCCGCGCCAAATGCACAAAAACGGATCAATTTCCGCAAGTGTCCCATAGCTGAGTCACGCTTCAACGTCGGGCATTAGCGTTAAAAGCCACAAAATAGGGTTCGTTTGTCCAATCTGATCGCCCGCCCTGGCACCAGCCCCTCCCCCCTTGCCGATCCCGGCATGCAGCTGGTGCAGGTGAGTGAAGTGGGCAGCCGCAGCCTGGCCGCAGACGACGACAGCATCAGCCTCTCCGAGCTGTGGCGGGCCCTCAAACGGCGCCGCAAACTCGTTGCCCTCGCCGCCGGCTCGGTAGTTGTACTGGCCGCCCTAATCACCGGATATCAACGCCTATTCCGCCCCGTGTATGAAGGGGGCTTCCAGCTTCTGATTAGCGATCCGACCAGCGACGACAACAAGGGCAGTGCCAGCGGCGCCGCAGCCCTCAACAACACCACGTTTGCCGAGCTGGCCCGCAACACCACCAGCTCCGACATCCCAACCCTGATCGAGGTGCTCAAGAGCCCGGTCATGCTGGGGCCAATCGCCCGCCGCTTCGGCCTCACCATCTCGGCCCTCGGCGACAGGATCAGCATCGCCACTGGCGGTAGCCGCCAAGAGAAAGCCGAAGGGGTGCTCACGGTGACAGTCACCGGCCGCGATCCCCAGCAGGACAAGCGCCTGCTGGATCAGCTCAGCCAGACCTACCTGCAATCTGCCCTCAACCAGCGCCAGCAACGCTTGGCCGATGGCATCCGCTTCCTCAACCAGCAGGCCCCGGCCCTGGAAGCACGCACCGCCGAGCTGCAGAGTGAATTGGCCAGCTTCCGCCAGCGCCACAGGCTGATCGAGCCCACCGCCGAGGGCGGGGTGCTCAAAACCCAGATCGGCACCCTCGAAGAACAGCTCGCCGGCCTCCAGGCCGAGCGGGGCCGCCTCCAAAACGTGCGCCAGGGCATCGTGGCCGGCACCCTCACCGCCCGCAGCTTCGAGGAGGCCATCGGCACCGGCCCCAGCAGTGCCGGCAGCGTTAACCAGGGCCTCTCGGTGACCGGCACAAACCAGATCCTGCTGCAGGAGCTCACCAAGGTGGAGCAGCAGCTGGCCGAAACCCGCTCCCGCTTCAGCCCCAGCTCCTCAATGGTGCGCGGCCTCACCGCCCGGCGCAACGCCCTGCTGCCCCTATTGCGCAGCAACCAGCTCGAGGCCGTTGATGCGGCCCTCTCCCTCAACGCCAACCGTCTCGCCACGGCCCAGCGCCAAATCGCCCAACTGGGCGGTCGCTTCCAGCAACAGCCAGCCTTGATCAAGCAATACGAATCCCTCCAGCAGAAACTGCAGATCGCCCAGGAAAATCTTGCCGGCTTCATCAAGACCCGCGAAAACTTCCAGCTCGAAATCGCCCAGCGCACCGTGCCCTGGAAGGTGATCTCCCCCCCGGAGATCAACCCCAACCCCGTGAAGCCCTCGGTGCCCCGCAACCTCGCCCTCGGGGTAGTGCTCGGCCTGGTGGCCGGTGCCGGTGCCGGCCTGCTTCGCGACCGCCTCGACCACGTGTTCCACAGCCCAATGGAGGTGAAGGACGACCTCCGGGAGCCCCTGCTGGGCCACATTCCTCACGTGGCCTTCTTCAAAGGTGTGCGCGAAGACCGGCGCTTCCTGCTGCAGGAGCTGGATGCCTCCGTGCTGCCAACAGCTGGTGCTGGGGAAGACGCCAGCGCCGATGGTGCTGCCCGCCTCTCCGGCTACCAGCGTTTCTTCTATCAAGAAGCCCTGCGCAACCTCTTCACCTCCCTGCGCTTCCTCAACTCCGACCGGCCCATGCGTTCGGTAGCCCTCACCAGCTCCCTGCCGGCCGAAGGCAAGAGCCTCACCAACGTGCTCCTGGCCAAAACGATTGTCGAGATGGGCCAGAGGGTGCTGCTTGTGGATGCCGACCTGCGCAAACCCCAGATGCACCATCGCCTCGGGTTGAACAACCTCATCGGCCTCTCCAACCTGCTCACCGAAGACGACCTCGACTGGCGGCAGGCGATCCAGAAGGTGGAGGGCTACGAGGGTTGGACCGTGCTCACCGCCGGCCGCCGGCCCCCCGATCCCATCCGTCTGCTCAGTTCGGCCCGCATGGGCCAGCTCGTCAACGACCTAGCCACCAGTGGCGACTTTGATCTAATTCTCTACGACACTCCACCGGTGCTCGGGCTGGCCGACGCCGCCCTAGTTGCGGAGCACATCGATGGCCTGATGCTGCTGGTGAGCCTGGGTCGGGTGGATCGCGGCCTGCCCAACGAAGCCATCGCCCGCATCCGCAGCAGCGGCGCCCAGCTACTCGGGGTCGTCACCAACTCCATCACGGAAGACAGCAACACCAACACCTCCTACGGCTACGGCAATCGATACAAGTATGGGTATGGGTATGGCGGCTACGACACCCGCAGCGCCTACTCCTATTACGGCGAAGCCGACGCCGCCCCAGAAACCAAGGCCGACGCCAGTCCCCGCTCCTGGGGTGGTCAGGCCACCAAACTGCGGCGGCGTTTCCTGCACTGGATTGATTCTTGAGGCCCAGCGTGCCCGTCTCCCGCCATTGGCTGATCGCCCTGGTGGGGTTGTCTCCACCGGCCCTCGCCCTGGAGTGGCAGCCCGCCCAGCCCACACCCGCCTCGCCTGTGCCCGAACCGGCTTGGGCGGCGCCAGCGCCTCAAACTGCGCCCCTAGCCCCTGGCTGGGAGCCCATTAGTCCAACCGATTCCCAGCCCCCTGCCGCACCCCTTTCCTGGCAACCGGTGCCGGCAGCAGAATTGATACTGCCGCCCAGCGCCGCTGAGCCCCTCGCGCCTCCCCGGAGCCTCGCCGAGGTGCAGGAGCTGCTCGACAGCCAGCTGCCCAGCTGGGACGACTACCTGCCACTGCTGCGCCTGGGCCAGCTGCCCACCACGGCCCTGGTGCCCGAGGCCCTAGGCCAGCTCAGCTTTCAGCAGGTGAGCCCCGGCAACGGCGGAGCCGCTGGCGGAACAGGCAACCAAAACTACGGCTTTCGCGCCGACTACGGCCTCACCCCGGCCCTGATGGCCTCCGCCTATTACACCTACGCCGACGACCCGCTCTTCGCGCCGATCCCCAGCCGGCCCTCCCAGCCCGCCAACCTCTGGACCATCTACGGCGGCAGCCTGCGGGCCCGGCTGGCGGGCCAGGGCGAGGGCGCCGGCAGCTGGCAGCTCGCCGCCGAAGGAGCCCTCGAGCTCTTCACCGTGGGCAGCGGCTGCGGCGGCACCGTGAGCTGCGATGACGCCGGCACGCCCAACATCTTCAACGACTCCGGCCAGGCCGTCTTCACCCGCAACTGGGTGGGGGCCCTCTCCTTGCCTCTCTCCTGGCAAGCCAACCGCAACCTGCAGCTCTCGTTTGTACCGGCGGTGAGCTTCCTGCCGGACTCCCAGGGGGAAGGCCAAGGCGGCGGCGGCGACTTTTACGGCACAAACATCAGCCTGGGGGTGGGTGCCAGCTACCGCCTCGGCAACCAGGTGCAGCTCTTCGGCTCGGCGATGCTGCCCCTCGGCCCGGGCAACAACGCCTTCGATGGCGATCTGGTGTATTCCCGAGTGCCGATCCTCTCGGCCGGCGCCAACATCGCCGTCAACCCCCGCATTGGCCTGGAGGCCAGCATCACCAACGGCTTTGGTCTCAGCCCCGCCACCGCCATCCTGGCCCTGCCCAGCGCTCCGTCTGAGCCCATGCTCAGCGCTCGCTTCGCCTGGAATCCCGGTGCGCCCGATTCCCCCAGCCCCCGCTACACCCCCCGCCAGGCCTCCCTCGCCCTCGGCGGCCTGTTCGTCAACACCGCCCTCACCCCCGCCGATGGCACCACCCAACTGTGGTTGAACGGCGACAGCCGCGGCAACCTCTTTGCCGGCGCCGGCTACTCGGTGTCTAACGACTTCCAGTTCCAGCTGGCGGCCGGTGTGTTCAACGGCATCGAGCCTCGCAATTCCTTCGTGAACACCTACGCCGGCGACGGCGGCCTCAACCTGCGCTTCGGCGGCAAGGCCATGGTGTTTCGGCCCAGTAAGAAGCTGCCCCTCTGGGCCGCCGGCCGCATCTCCCTGGGCCGCAACGAAGACGAGAGCAGCAAGCAGGGCTACCTCTTCTTTGAAACCATGAACACCTGGGAGGCCACTCCCAGCCTCGCCTTCCACCTCAACCCCAAGGTGGCCTGGAGCGGCGGCGGCACCAGCTGGGGAGTGGGCCTGGCCGCCAACCTGCAGCTCGGGCCGCGCTTCCAGCTGATCCCCGAGCTGAATCTGGTGGCCACCGACCTCGGCGGCACCAACGGCAGCAATGGCAGCCTGGCCCTGCGCTGGCTCGCCTCCAGCAGCACCACCGTCGATCTCTACGTGTCGAATGCCGCCGGCCTGCTCGATCTGGGCCAACTGCTCGGCAACGACCAGGTGCGGGTGGGCGCGCGACTGAGCTTCAGCTTTTGATCGAGCTCAAGGCAAGCGGTGCAGCCGCACCCGGATGCCGTTGCGGGAGCGCAGCGTGAGCCGCGCCACCAGCTCCGGCTCGTGCTCCGGATCGGGCCGTACCTCAAAGCGCCGCACCAGCTCCGCCAGCACCAGCAGCGCCTCCTGCTGGGCGAACGCCGCCCCCGGGCACTTGCGCGGCCCCAGGCCGTAGGGCAGGAACGCATCGCGGGCCCAGCGGCGGTCTTCGGCGCTGGTGGCCTCGCCGGGGGTGTCCGTCAAGAAGCGCTCGGGACGGAAGGCGTTGGGCTCGCTCCAGTGCTGCTCATGGCGCTGGATCACCCAGGGAGAAAGGGTCACCAGGGAGCGCAGCGGGCAGCGGCTGCCCGCCAGCTCCGTGTCGGCCTGGGCCTCACGGATGAAGAAGCTCACCGGCGGATAAAGCCGCAACGTTTCATTGAAGATGGCGGCCCCATAGCTGAGCTGGCGCAACTCCTCAAAGCCCAACGGCCGATCCAGCGCGCCGGCCCGGGAGCCCAGCACCTGCAGCACCTCAGCGCGCAGGCGCTGCTGCACGTCGGGAAACCGGCCCAGCAGATACACCGCCATCCCCAGGGAACTGGCGGAGGTTTCGTGGCCCGCCAGAAACAGGAAGCACACCTGATCCACCAGCCCGTCGCGGCTGAAGCGGGCGCCGCTCTGGGGATCGCGGGCCTCGATCAGGGCCTGCAGCAGGTCCTGGGGGTAAGCGGTGTCTGAAATGTGGTCACAAGTGTGACCCTTTTCCCAACGGCACGCAGCACCGCTTCGGGCGGCATGTCCGTCGCCGCCGAGTCGAGCCTCGATCGCGGCGGTGATCCACTGGCGAATCGGGGCGGCATGGGTGGCCAGGTAGCCCTGCAGCCGGCGGCGCGGCAGCCGCAGAAAGCGCAGCATCAGGGCCCGGCCGGCCCGTTTCTGGTAGCGCGCGAAGGCCGCAAAGATCGCCTCGGCCTCCGCCCCCTCCAGCGGCCGCGACAGGATCGTGCGCACGATCACATCGGCCGTCACCAGGGTCATCTCC
>JBIKWZ010000019.1:0-44203 GCA_044356035.1 Cyanobium sp.
TGCAGTTGTGTTGCTCAGGCGAGGGGAGACACCCCCTAATAGACAGATGGCCTCCGGGAACCCTCTTGGCTGAAGTATTGATCCTGCGGGAACGCACCCCGGGGGAGTGTCGCGTAGCCGCAACTCCTGAAACTGTTCGCCGGCTGCTGGCTCGAGGGCTGAAGCTGCAAGTTGAGCAAAGCGCTGGTTTGGCGGCTGGCTATGCCGACCATGAATTTGAAGCGGCTGGAGCCCGCCTTGTTGCCCCAGGCCCCGAGCTGGGCGCTGGCGTCGATGCGGTGCTTTGCGTCAATCCACCAGCTGCCGCGGTGCTGGATCAGCTGCGGCCTGGAGCCCTACTGGCGGGTCTGCTCTCCCCCTATGGCGCCACCGCTTTAGTGGAGCAGCTTCAGGCCCAGCGGGTGTCGGCCTTGGCCTTGGAGCTGCTGCCCCGGATCAGCCGGGCCCAAACCATGGACGTGCTGTCGTCCCAGGCCAACATCGCCGGTTACAAGGCGGTGCTGCTGGCGGCTGCAGCCCTAGATCGATACGTGCCGATGTTGATGACAGCGGCGGGCACAATTCAGCCGGCTCGGGCCCTGATCCTGGGCGCTGGGGTGGCGGGGCTGCAGGCTTTGGCAACGGCCCGGCGCCTTGGCGCGGTGGTTTATGTGAGTGATGTGCGGCCCGCGGCGAAGGAGCAGGTCGAATCGCTGGGTGGCAGGTTCCTTTCCCCACCCGAGCAGGAGGAGCGCCCCGCTGAAGCCGGCGGCTATGCCAAGGCGGCTAGCGAAGTCTTCCTGGCTGCCCAGCGCCAGCAATTGGCCGATCAGCTGGCCCTGGCCGACATGGTGATCTGCACCGCCCAGGTGCCGGGCCGGCGAGCCCCCCTGCTGATTTCCGATGAGATGCTATCGGGCATGCGCCCCGGCTCAGTAGTGGTGGATTTGGCCGTGGCCCAGGGCGGCAACTGCGCCGGCACGGTCTGCGGCCAAACGGTGGAGCGGCACGGCGTGTGGCTGATTGGTGGCGATGGCCTGCCCAGCTCCGTTGCCAACCACGCCAGCGCCCTCTACGCCCGCAACCTGGCGGCCCTGGTGGAGCACGTGCTGGGCGAAGACGGCTTCCAGCTCGACCAGGAGGACCCGATCGTGGCCGGCTGCCTGTTCACTCACGACGGCGCCTGCCGTTTTCCTGACCTCGTTTCTGGAGCTAACTGATGAGTGCCTTGACCCAAGCCCTCTGGGTGCTCCTGCTGGGCAGCCTGTTGGGACTCGAACTGATCGGCAAGGTGCCTCCCACCCTGCACACCCCGCTGATGAGTGGTGCCAATGCGATCAGCGGCATCACCGTGCTGGCTTCACTCACCCTGATCGCCCAGGCCAATGACCAGCTGCCCCTGCTGGTGCTCGGTTCACTGTCGCTGGGCTTTGCCCTGTTCAACGTCGTTGGCGGCTTCCTGGTCACCGACCGCATGCTGGCCATGTTTTCGCGTAAATCACCCCGCACCGGAGGGACCCGCTGATGGCTGGAATTGAACTTTTGCCCGCCCTGATCGACCTGGGCGCGGTGTTGTTGCTAGCCCTCGGTATCAAGGGCCTCTCCAAGGTGAGCACCGCTCGCTCCGCCAATGGTCTGGCGGCCCTGGCCATGGGCCTGGCCGTGCTCGGTCTGCTGATTCAGCAGCCCCTCTCCCCCCAAGCCTGGCTTTGGGTAGCGATCGGCACCGGTCTGGGCGGCGTGCTTGGCCTGATTACGGCCCAGCGGGTGCCGATGACTGCCATGCCTGAAACCGTGGCACTTTTCAACGGCTGCGGCGGTATGGCGTCGTTGCTAGTGGCTCTTGGGGTGGCTTTGTTTAGCCCCGGGGAGGGCTCCTCCGGCCTGGTGGAGCAAATCTCGATCGTGATTTCGGTGTTCGTTGGCGCGATCACCTTCAGCGGCTCGATCGTGGCGATGGGCAAGTTGCAGGGCTGGATTGATACCCCCAGCTGGACTCAGAGCACCATGCGCCATGCCGTGAATATTTCACTGGCGGTTGCCTGCCTGGCCGGTGCGATTGCCTTGCCTGGCGATATGGCGGGAGCCCCTCTTTGGGTGCTGGTGGTGGCTTCTTCCCTGCTGGGTATCGGCGTCACCCTGCCGATCGGCGGTGCCGACATGCCTGTGGTGATCTCGCTGCTCAACTCCTATTCCGGCGTGGCCGCAGCTGCTGCAGGTTTCGTGGTTGGCAGTCAGCTGCTGATTGTGGCCGGCGCCATGGTGGGTGCTGCGGGCCTGATCCTCACCCAGGTGATGTGCACGGCCATGAACCGCTCCTTGGTGAGCGTGCTGTTTGGAGGCGCCCTTGGTGGGGCGGCACCGGTGGGAGGTGGCGGCGAGGAGGCCGGCTACACCCGCATCACCAGCTGCAGCGCTGAGGAATGCGCCCTTGCCCTCGAGGCCGCTGAGCGCGTGGTGTTTGTGCCCGGCTACGGCTTGGCAGTGGCCCAGGCCCAGCACGCCCTGCGCGAACTCTCCAAGTTGCTGGAAAATCACGGCGTCGAGGTGACCTATGCGATCCATCCGGTGGCTGGGCGCATGCCTGGTCACATGAATGTGCTGCTGGCAGAGGCCGATGTGCCCTACGAGCAACTCCTGGAGATGGACATTGTTAACCCTGAATTCCCCCGCACCGATGTGGTGATTGTGCTGGGTGCCAACGACGTAGTTAACCCAGACGCCAAGACCGATTCCACCAGCCCTCTGTACGGCATGCCCGTGCTTGAGGTGGACCAAGCCCGCCAGGTGTTTGTGGTTAAGCGCAGCCTTGGCGCCGGCTATGCGGGCATTAAAAACGCCCTGTTTGAGCTGCCCCAGACGGCCATGGTGTTTGGTGATGCCAAGGCCGTGCTCAATGGCCTGCTCACCGAGCTGCGCAGCATGGGGGTGGGTAAGAAGGTGGCCGCCTGAAGCAGCCCGCCCTGAAACTCCCGGTTTTTAAGCAGCGCTGGCCCTGGATCGGCCCCGATCTCCAGACCCTGCGCGACACCCTGAGGCCGCCAAAGCTGCCCCTAGATCTGGGTGAACCGCTTGCCATTGGGGTGGGCGGTGAGGCAGCCCTGCTGGCGCTGGTTGATCCGCCGGTTGCTGGGCCACCAAGGGCACTTGTGCTGCTGCTGCACGGCCTGGGTGGGTCGAGCGAACGGGAGGGGCTGCGGCGCATGGGCCTCAGCCTCCAAGCCGCGGGCTTCTCGGTGTGGCGCCTGAATCTGCGGGGTGCCGGACTGGGCCGGCCCCTGGCGCCTGGCACCTATGCAGCCCGTTGCGATCGCGACCTGCTGCCCGTGCTGGAGTTGGCCAGGCACCGCGCAGGTGGCCTGCCCCTATTTGGCGTGGGGATTTCCTTGGGCGGCACGATGCTGCTTAATGCCTGCCTGGCAACTCCGGGGGTGCTGGATGCTCTGGTGTGCACCAGCAGCCCGCTTGATCTGGCCCTTAGCTCGCAGCAGATAGAGCGGCCCCGCAACCGGGTGTATCAGCGCTGGCTGCTGCGCCGGCTCTGCGCCCAGACCCTGGCCGATCCATTTTGGGTGAGCGACGCCGAGCGTCAGGCCCTGAAGGGGCCGGAGCGGCCCCGCACGATTCGCGGCTTCGATGCAGCTATCACCGCCCCTCGCTGGGGCTATGCCTCCGTTGACGATTACTACCGGGAGGCTTCCCCCCTGCCGCGTCTGCTTTCAGCAGCGGCCGATTTGCCGCCGAGCCTGCTGCTGCACGCCCTTGACGACCCTTGGGTGCCGGCCAGTGGCGCCCAGCTATTGGCCCAGCAGGACCTGGCCGGCCTTGAGGTAGTGCTCACTGCCCATGGCGGCCATAACGGCTTCCACGGTGTGGCTGATCAGCCACTCAGCTGCTGGGGTGATCAGCTGGTGGCGAGCTGGCTCAAGCGGCAGCTTTGAAGGTCATCCGCTTGAGGATCCACTGCTCAATCGGCTGGCCGCCGATCACGTGCTCGTGCAGGATCCGCTCCATCCGCTCTGGCGTGACGCCGCCGTAAACAACGCCTTCGGGCCAGATCAGCAGCACGGGGCCCTCGGCGCAGAGGCGCAGGCAGTCGGCCTTGGTGCGCAGCACGATCCCCTCGGGCCGGGCCGGATCCTCGAGGCCCAGCTCGCGCACCAGGCGCTTGAGCGCATCCCAGCTGGCCACGCCTACGGCGGGATCGGGGCAGCAGAGCGCCTTGCTGGGAGTGGCGCAGAGCAGTAGGTGGTGCGAGATCACGCCGGCAGCGCAGCTGGCGCCTTGGCTTTGAGCCGGGCTGCAGCCTCATGCACGGCCTGACGGGCCCAAGCGTCCACGGCCAGCACGTCTTCTAGGGAGGGATTGGCCATGAGGTCGACTTGGTGGCGATCACACACCCCGTCGATCAATGTCGGGATATCGAGGAAGTGGACCCTTTCCTCAAGGAAGAGGGCCACGGCCTGTTCGTTGGCGGCGTTCATCACCGCCGGCATCGTGCCGCCGGCGCGGCCGGCGGCGTAGGCCAGCTGCATGCAGGGGTATTTGGCCGGGTCGGGAGCGCGGAAGCTGAGCTGGCCCACCTCGGTGAGGTCGAGCCGGCGCCAGGGGGTGCTCAGGCGCTCGGGCCAGCTGAGGCAATAAAGAATGGGCAGCTTCATATCGGGCCAGCCGAGCTGGGCCAGCACCGAGGAATCGGCCAGCTCCACCATCGAATGGATGATCGATTGGGGGTGGATGACGATCTCGATGTGGTCGTAGTCGAGGCCAAACAGGTAGTGGGCCTCGATCACCTCCAGGCCCTTGTTCATCAGAGAGGCCGAATCCACGGTGATTTTGCGGCCCATGCTCCAGTTGGGATGGCTGGTGGCATCGGCCACGGTGGCCTTGTGGAGGTCTGCCGCCGGCCAGTCGCGGAAGGCGCCGCCGCTGGCGGTGAGCTGGATGCGGCGCAGGCCCGGGGTGGGGCTGCCGGTGGAGAGCCGCGCCGTCTCGGCGTAGGGGGTGCCCTGCAGGCACTGGAAGATCGCTGAGTGCTCGGAATCAGCAGGCAGTAGGCGCGAGCCGCTCTTCTCCAGCTCCGGCAGCACCACGGGGCCGGCGGCGATCAGGGTTTCCTTATTGGCCAGGGCCAGATCCTTGCCGGCGCGGATGGCGGCCAGGGTGGGCAGCAGGCCTGCGCAGCCCACGATGCCGGTCACCACCAGATCTGCCGTGGACCAGGCGGAGGCGGCGCAGAGGCCCTCAGATCCCCCCAGCAGCTCGGGCATGCGGGCGGGCCGGGCGGTGGGCTCCAGGGCCTGCAGCCGCTCACGCAGCTCGCTGACGCGCTCGGCATTGGCCAGGGCTACCACCTCCGGTGCATGGCGCTGGATCTGACTCACCAATAGATCCAGGTTGTTGCCGGCCGTGAGGGCCACCACCCGGAAGCGGTCCGGGAACTCCTCGGCCAGTTCAAGGGTTTGGGTGCCGATCGAGCCGGTGGAGCCGAGCACGGAGAGGGCTTTCACGGCGGCAGCTCAAGTGGTACCAAGTCTCCCATTGACCCTGCAGGATGCCCCGCAGTGATCCCGGCTGTTGTGTGCTCTATGCCGATCCCTGGCTGCTTGCCCTGGTGAAGCCCTCGGGGCTGCTTAGTCAGCCGGGGCTTGGGCCCGAGCTGGCCGATTCCCTGATCAGTAGGGCCCAGGAGCGGTGGCCGGAGGTAAGGCTGGTGCACCGCCTCGATCGCGATACCTCGGGGCTGATCCTGCTGGCCAGAGACGCCACCACCCATCAGGCCTTGAGTGCCGCTTTCGCCGAGCGGCGGGTGCGCAAGACCTACCTGGCCATGGTGCAGGGGCTGCCTGCGGATCGGGGCGGGATCATCGACCAGCCGCTAGCTCGGATCGCCACTCGGCCGCCCCGCTATGGGGTGGTGCCGCTGGAGTGCGGTGGCAAGTCGGCTTTCACCCGCTGGCGAGTGCTGCGGCGCTTTGTGGGCTCGAGTTTGCTCTTGCTGCAACCCCGCACAGGCCGCTCTCACCAGTTGCGGGTGCACCTCGCCGCCATTGGCCATCCGGTGCTGGGAGATCCGCTTTATGGGGATCCGGCTTCCGCCCCGCGCCTGCAGCTCCATGCCGCCGGACTGCAGCTGCTGCATCCGGCCAAGCGCAAGCCGCTGCATTTACGCAGCCGTTGCTTTGGCGATGGGCTGGTGGGGGTGGATCCTCTTAACTGAGCCCAGTTGAACTATTCCCATGGCGGCACTGCCCGTGTGGCTGCAGCGCTGGAACTTCATCGACCGGGCCAAGCTCGAGCGCCAGCTCTGGGATGCCTTCGAGCGGCAGGAGGATCTGCAGGCCCTAGTGGATGGCTGTGAGCCGGGCTTTCAAAAAGAGGTGTGGACCACCACCCTGGAGCGGATTCGCAAGATCGAGCGGATGATGAAGGGCCGGCAGGCACCCGCGCCGAGCGAGGACTGAAGTGGGGGCTTGCCCTGCCAAGGGATACTCAGCCCCGCAGCCATTCGGTGATGCCGCCAGGCCTGTCGATCAACTCGATGCCCTGGGCCCTCAGTCCATCACGGATGCCGTCGGCAGCAGGGAAATCCTTGGCGGCCTTAGCGGCCTGACGCTGTTCGATTTGGGCTTGGATCTCGGCGTCGCTGGGGCCGGAGCTGGTATTGCTGGTTTTGGCCTCGGTTTCGCTCTGGAGGCCGAGCACTCCGGCAAGTTCCAGCAGCAGCTGGCCCTGATCCACCAGCTCTGGCGCCCGGGCCTCCTCGGCGGCGCTGCTATCCCCTCGCTCCAGCCGATTGGCGAGGGCGCGCAGGGGCTTGGCCAGCTCGAACAGCACCGCCAGGGCTGCGGCGGTGTTGAGGTCGTCGTCCATGGCGGCGGCGAAGCGCTGGCGGGCGGCGGCAAGAGCCGGGGGGCAGGCAGGGGCGGCGCCCAGCGTCACCGTGCTTGCCAGGCCCAGGGCCAGGGCCGCGTTGAGGCCCTTCCAGCCGGTGGCGGCGGCCTCGAGGGCTTCGGCGCTGAAGTCGAGCGGTTTGCGGTAGTGGGCCTGGAGTGTGAACAGGCGCAATGTCATCGGCGTGATGCCGGAATCGAGCAGGGCGCGGATGGTGGTGAAGTTGCCCAGGGATTTGGACATCTTCTGGCCGCCCACATTGACCATGCCGTTGTGCAGCCAATAGCGGGCTAGCTCGTGGCCGCTGGCCGCCTCCGACTGGGCAATTTCGTTTTCGTGGTGGGGAAAGATCAGGTCGGCGCCACCGAGGTGGATGTCGATCGTGTCGCCGAGCTCCTCTCGCACCATCGCTGAGCACTCGATATGCCAGCCGGGCCGGCCTGGGCCCCAGGGCGACTCCCAGCTGGGTTCGCCCGGTTTACTGCCCTTCCAGAGGGCGAAGTCGAAGGGGTGCTGCTTGCGGGCCTCCTCTGCAGTCGCCACCCGGCCGGCGGCATTGTCCTGCTGCTCTGCCAGGTCGCGGCCACTCAACTTGCCGTAGCCGGCATGCTTCATCACGGCGAAATAGACATCGCCATCGGCGCTGTAGGCCGCCCCCTTGGCTTCCAGCTCGGTGATCAGGCTGCGAATGGCGTCCAGGCTTTGGGTAGCCCTTGGCATGCGATCCGGCGGCAGGATGTTTAGCCGGGCCATGTCGGCCACGAAGGCCTCGATGTTGCGCTCACTCACCGCCTGCATCGAGCTGCCCTCCTCAGCGGCGCGACCCAGGATCTTGTCGTCGATGTCCGTGTAGTTCTGCACGAAGGTGACCTGGTAGCCGCACCAGAGCAGGTAGCGGCGCAGCACATCCCAGGCGATGTAGCTGCGGGCATGGCCCAGGTGGCAGAGGTCGTAGACCGTCACGCCGCAGCAGTAGATGCTCACCTGGCCGGGCACCAGCGGCTCAAACGGTTCGATGCGGCGCGTGAGGGTGTTTGTGAGGCGCAGGGTCATTGAGCTGCTGGTTACTTGGCTTCCATCCAGTTGGGGCCGACGCCCGTCTCCACCACTAGGGGCACGGTGAGGGACACCGCCCGCTCCATGGTTTCACGCGTCAAGGTGAGCACCGCTTCGAGGGCCTCAGGCGCTGCTTCGAGCACCAGTTCGTCGTGTACCTGCAGCAAAAGTCTTGCCGGCAGCCGGGCAGTCTGCAGCTCGCGGTGCAGCTGCACCATGGCCAGCTTGATGATGTCGGCGCTGGAGCCCTGGATCGGCGCGTTGGCCGCAGCTCGCAGCTGTTGGGCCTCCATGCCGCCGCGGCGGGCCACCTCCAGGTCGATCTCGAGGGGATCCTTGCCCCGCAGCCTGCCCAGGCCGTTGGGGTCGAACTGGAAGGGCCGGCGCCGGCCCAGGATCGTTTCCACGTAGCCTCGACTCAGGGCCAACCGCTCCTGCAGCTCCAGGAAGGCGAACACCTTCGGGTAGCGCTGCTTGTATTTGGTGAGGAAGTCTTTGGCGTCGGCCTGGCTCACGCCCGTTTCCCGGGCGAAGCGCTGGGCGCCCATGCCGTAGATCACGCCGAAATTGATCGTCTTGCCCAGGCGGCGCTCCTCTGGCGTCACCATGTCCTTCTCTAGCAGCAGCCGGGCGGTGAGGGCGTGCACGTCGTCGCCGCTGCGGTAGGCCTCCACCAGCACCGCTTCGCCGCTGAGGTGGGCCAGGATGCGCAGCTCGATCTGGGAGTAGTCGGCGCTGATCAGCGACCAACCCTCCTGGGGCAGGAAGGCCTTGCGGATCCGCCGTGAAAACTCGGTGCGGATCGGGATGTTCTGCAGGTTGGGGTTGCTGCTGCTCAGGCGCCCGGTGGCGGTGACGGCCTGGTTGAAATCGGTGTGCACCCGGCCGGTTTCCGGCTCCATCAGCGCTGGCAGGGCATCCACGTATGTGCTCTTGAGCTTGCTGAGGGTGCGGTGCTCCAGCACCAGAGGCACCACCGGGTGATCGGCCTCGAGCTTCTCCAGCACGTTGGCATCGGTGCTCCAGCCGGTTTTGGTCTTGCGGGATTTCTTGCGATCCAGCCCAAGGGTGTCGAACAACAGTTCGCCCAGCTGTTTGGGGGAGGCGAGGTTGAAGTCGACCCCGGCGGCCGCCTTGGCCTCGCCCTCGAGGCGATCCAGGGTGATTTTGAGCTCGGCGCTGAGCTCACCCAGGTAGGCGGTGTCGATGCGGATGCCGGTGGCCTCCATCAGGGCCAGCACCGGCTCCAAGGGGAGCTCCAGTTGGTCGAGCAGCTGTGGCAGGGCATCGCTCATGGCTGTTATCTCGCGGCGCAGCAGCTGGGCCAGGCGCCAGGTGAGGTGCACATCCATGCCGCAGTAGAGGGCGGCAACGTCAATAGCCACGGAGGCGAAATTGGCTCCCTTGGGCACCAGCTCGCTGTAGCTGGTGGGGCTGAAGCCAAAGTTGCGTTCCGCCATGGCGTCGAGGCCGTGTTTGTCGCCGGCATCGCGCAGGTAATCGGCGAGCATCGTGTCCATCACCACCCCTTCCAGGGGCAGGCCATGGCGCAGCAGGATCAGCCGGTCGTATTTGGCGTTCTGAAGGGCCTTGGGGTGGGAGGCACTGGCCAGCCAGGGGGCTAGGGCGGTGAGCACTGCAGCGAGGGGCAGCTGGGGCGCCGACGCTGGGGCTTCCGTGAGCAGGTCGGGTGCCGGCTGGCTCTGGTGGCCGATCGGGATGTAGGCCAGCTCCGCCAGGCCATCGCCCCAGGCCACCCCCACCCCCACCAGCTCGGCCTGGAAGGGATTGAGGCTGGTGGTTTCAGTGTCGAGGGCAACGGGGCGGCCGGGATCGGTGCAGTTGTTGAGCTGGGTCACCAGGGCGGCGAGGGCCTCGGGGCTGGTGATCAGCTGGGGCTGGAGGGCCGGCAGGGCGGTGGCTTCTTCGGGGGGGGCCGCCTCTGGGCTGCCGCTCGTGGCGGTTTGGGCGGCGGCTGTGACGGCCTTGCCGCCCGCGGGGCTGGATCCCTCCCTGGGCTCCGGCGGCACGGCCGAGAACAGCTGGGCGAAGTTGGGCACCTGTTTCACCAGGCTGTAAAGCTCCAGCTCCTCCAGGCTGCTGGCCAGGGCCTCGGCCTTGACTGCCCCCAGCTCCAGGCGTGGCTCGCTGGGCAGGGGGATGTCGATCAGGATCTCTGCCAGCATCCGCGAGCGATAGGCGCTTTCACGGTCGGCGCGCAGCTTCTCGATTAGGGCACCCTTGAGGCTGCCCTGGGTGGCCTTGGCTCCCGCGGCCGCGAGCTGGTCGAGGGCGGCATAGATGCCATCGACATGCTCAAACTCCTTCAGCAAATTGATGGCGGTTTTGGGGCCCACTCCCTTTACGCCGGGAATGTTGTCTGAGCTGTCGCCCGTGAGCGCCTTGAGGTCAACGACTTCGTCTGGCGTCACGCCGAGCTTGGCGATTACGCCGTCGTGGCGGATCTCCAGCGGCCCGCTGTTTTTGGCATAGGGGCCGCCACCCATGTAGAGCACGGCGATGTCGCGCTCGTCGTCCACCAGCTGGAACAGGTCGCGGTCGCCTGAGAGGATCCGCACCCGCCAGCCGGCGTTCGCGGCCCGGTTGGCCAGGGTGCCGAGCACGTCATCGGCTTCATAGCCCGGCGCTATCGCCAGGGGGATGTCGAGGCTCTCGGCCAGGATCTGCTGCAGGTTGGCCAGATCGGCGAAAAAGTGCTCAGGTGCCACATCCCGGTGGGCCTTATAGGCCGCATCTGCCTCGTGGCGGAAGGTGGGCTCGGCCGTGTCGAAGGCCACCACAAGGCCATTGGGTTTGAGGCCCTTGCAGTTGTCGAGCAGGGCCTTTAAGAAGCCGTAGGTGACGCTGGTGGGCACCCCCGCCTTGGTGCTCAGCCCCCCGTCGCCCCCCTTGGCAAAGGCGTAAAAGCTGCGGAAGGCCAGGGAGTGGCCGTCGATCAGCAGCAGCAGGGGCTTGGTGCCAGGGGCCACGTTGCTGCAAGGGGAGATAGGTCGGGTCAGCCTGCCAGAGCTCAGGCTTGAAGTTGGGCCATGGCGATTCGCACCACGGCCTCCGCGGTGCCAATGGCGGTGGTGCTGTCGTTGGCATCGAAGAGATCAGCCGGCGCCTCATCGCCTTGGGGGTAGCGGCTGGCGCTGTTCATGCGGGTTAGCGCCTTTTCGGCGGCCTGACCCGCCAGGAAGCAGGCCTCAACCCGGGGGGTCACGGCTGATTCAAGCGCAGGGCGTCGCGGCCGATGGCCCGCCAGTAGGGATCGTCGCCCCCTTTCAGTTGCTGCCAGCGCTCCTGGCTTAGGGCCAGCACGTCGTCTCCCAGAAGGGCGCCGAGCAGGGCATCGGCCAGGGCATCAGCCTGCTGCTGGCTGGGGGCGATAGCCAGTAGGTCAACGTCTGAGCAGCCATCCCAGTCGCCGCGGGCCAGCGAGCCAAACAGCCACACTTCGCCACCCGGCTGGCTAGCGGCAACATCTGCGGCGCCTGCGCGCAACGCCTTTAGGCGGGCGCTGTGGCGCTGCTCGCGTATGGCGGCCAGGCTGGGCATCTCTTCATGCTAAGTCGATGGAGAAGGAGGCCATCTTCAGCGGCAGCGCCGCCTTCAGCTCCTGTGGCCGTTACCGCTGGTGGCTTGAGCGGCTTTGGCAGCCTGCGGCGCCACGACTGATTTTCATCGGCCTCAATCCTTCGCGGGCCGGTGGCCAGCGCGACGATCCCACCCTGCGGCGGTTGGTGGGCTTTGCCCAGCACTGGGGCTTCGGCAGCCTCGAGGTGGTCAATTTGTTTGCGCGCATCAGCCCATCGCCTGCGGTGTTGCGCCGAGCCGCCGATCCGGTGGGAGCGGCGGCTGATTTCTGGCTGCTGCGCCGCCTGGCAGCCAATCCCCAGGCGCTGGTGTGGCTGGGCTGGGGCAACCAGGGTGCCTGGCGGGGGCGCGATCAGGAGGTGCTGGCCTTGTTGCAGGGGAGTGGTCTCTGGGCCTTGGGCCTCACCGCCGCCGGCCAGCCCCGCCATCCCCTCTATGTGGCCAGCGATGTTGCGTTGCGGCCACTCACCTGGCACAACCAACAGACCCTGGGCCATCCTGTGGGCACTTCTGTTTCTCGGCCCGGCGCGCCCCCATGTCTCGCATCCCCCGCCGCTACGCCGTTCATCTGCATATGAGCGGCGGCCAGACCGAAACCGTCCATTTTCCCACCCTGGAGGCTTTTCAGCAGTGGTACGGCGGGGTGCTCACCGCCTCCGCCCCAGACGCCTTCGTGAATGTGCCGATCGGCGACCTGGAGGGCGAGTATCTGGTGGTGCGTCCCAACGGCGTGATTGGCATTCATGTGGAGCCCAAGTTCAACGCCCTCGATGAATGACGCCTGAGCGGCTGGGTCTGCTTTGGGGGGTCACGGTTTTTGCCGGGGCCACAGCTCAGGCCCTGGCTTGGCTCACCGGCCTGCCTGGGGTGGTGCTGCTGCTCAGCGCCGGCCTGGTGATCGGCCGCTCTGGTTTTGGCCTTGTAGAACCCCTCGACCTGGGTGCGGGTCTGGGCACGGTGGTGGGCCTGCTGGTGAGCCTGGTGCTGTTTGACGGTGGCATCAACCTGCGCCTGCCCGGTGATGCCACCAAGCAGGCGGTGCTGCGCATCGTGCTGGTGCGCCTCGTGCTCGGCCTCGCTGCTGGCCTGCTGGCCGCCCACTGGTTGGCGGGGCTGAACTGGTCGCTGGCGGCTGTGTTCAGCGCCATCGTGCTGGCCACTGGCCCCACCGTGGTAACCCCGCTGGTGCGGCAGATCCGCTTGGCACCGCCCCTGGGCGAGGTGCTGGAGGGGGAGGGTCTGATCCTGGAGCCGATTGGTGCCGTGCTGGCGCTACTGCTTTTGGAGCTTGCCCTGGGCGACCTCCATGGCTGGCGGGAGCTGGCCCTGGGTCTGCTGCAACGGCTCGGTGGCGGTGTAGCGATCGGTGCGCTCTGCGGCTGGCTGCTGGCCGAAGCCCTGCGCCGCATTCCCGCCCAGCCGGCCGGGGCCCTGCGGCTCCAGCTCACCTTGGGCACCTTGTTTCTGATGTTTAGTAGCTGTGAGTTGCTGCTGCCCGAATCGGGGCTGCCCGCGGCCGTGGCGGCCGGGGTGGTGGTGGGTCGCCGGCCCGATACCGATGCCGCCGAGCTCGATGAGTTGATTCGTCAGTTGGCCCAGCTGGCTATCACGATGCTTTTTCCCCTGCTGGCCGCAGATGTGAGCTGGGCCGAACTCAGCCCCTTGGGCTGGGGAGGGGTGGCCTGCGTGCTGAGTTTGATGCTGCTCGTGCGCCCCGTGGCCATCGGCTTGGCCACCTGGGGCCTCACCTTCAGCCTGCCCCAGCGGGCCCTGATGAGCTGGCTGGCGCCCCGCGGCATCGTTACTGCGGCGGTGGCCAGTCTGTTTGCGATCCGCCTTGAGCAGGCGGGAGTGGTGGGGGCCGGCCGTCTTCAGGGATTGGTGTTTCTGACGATCCTGCTAACCGTGGGGCTGCAGGGCCTAAGCGCCGGCCCCCTGACCCGCTGGCTGGGCCTCTCAGAGGCAGCGGGCGATGCGGGGGCGGTCGGCGCCGCATCGGTGCAGCAGCAGCCAGGTGGCCAGTAGGTCTGGGCCCTGGAGGCTGCCGAGCAGCGCAGCCCGCAGGCTCTTCATGATCAAGCCCTTTTTCACGCCGGCGGCAATTGCGGCCTCGCCAAGCAGCGCCTGGGCATGATCGGGCTCCAGGGCACCTGGCGGCAACTGCTCCAGTAGGGCTGCTAGAGCTGGGCGGGCACCCTCGAGTTCGAGCTGGACGCTGGCAGCTTCGTTGAGGGCTGGGGTTGCGAAGAACGGCCGGGCCTGGTCGACACCGTCGGCCAGCAGGGTGAGGGAGGGGCCGAGCAGCTCACATAGCTGTAGCTGCCAGGCGGGATCTGCGCTGCTGCCGCTGGAATCAGCCGGCCAGCCCGCGGCGTCCCAGAGGGGCAGCAGCTGCTGCCGCAGGGCCTCGGGGCCTAGCTCGTGCAGCACCTGGCCGTTGAGCCAGTTGAGCTTGTCCCAATCGAAGCGAGCGCCGGCGCGGTTGACCCGCTCGAAGGAAAACGCTGCCGCGGCCTCAGCCAGGCTGAAGCGCTCGCCCATCCCCTCCGGCGGCGACCAGCCCAGCAGGGTCATGTAATTGGCCAGGGCTTCAGCGGTGTAGCCCATCTGCCGAAAGTCGCTCACCGAGGTGACGCCGTCGCGTTTGGAGAGTTTCTTGCCCTCCTGGTTGAGGATCAGGGGGGTGTGGGCAAACACCGGTGGTTCGGCGCCAAGGGCCTGATAGAGCAGCAGCTGTTTGGCGGTGTTGGCGATGTGGTCTTCGCCGCGGATCACATGGCTGATCGCCATGGCGGCATCGTCTACCACCACCACCAGGTTGTAGAGGGGGTCGCCGATCTGGTCGGCGGCGGCGCGGCGGGCGATCACCATGTCGCCACCAAGATCGGTGCCGGCCCAGCGCATTTCGCCCCGCACCAGGTCGCTCCAGGTGATCGTGGCCTCGTCGTCGATGCGGAAGCGGATGGTGGCTTGGCGCCCCTCGGCGATGAAGGCCTGTTGCTGCTCGGCAGTTAGGTCGCGGTGGCGGTTGTCGTAGCGGGGGGCCTGCTTGCTGGCTGCCTGCTGCTCCCGCATGGCGGTGAGTTCCGCCTCGCTGGCGTAGCAGCGGTAGGCGTGGCCGGAGGCAAGCAGTTGCTCGATGGCGGCCCGGTGCTCGCTGATGCGAGCGCTCTGAATCACGGGTTCGCCGTCCCATTGCAGCCCAAGCCACTGCAGCCCTTCGAGGATGTTGGTGGTGTATTCGGGCTTGCTGCGCTCTTTGTCGGTGTCTTCAATGCGCAGCAAAAACTGACCGCCCAGGCGGCGGGCGTAAAGCCAGTTGAAAACCGCAGTGCGGGCCGTACCAATGTGCAGCGTGCCGGTTGGGCTCGGGGCCAGGCGAACCCGAACCGGCCGATCTGAAGAAGTTTGCCCTGCTACGGACTGCGCAGCATCCACAGGGACAACTCCTAATTGAAATGGAACGGGACTGACGGGATTCGAACCCGCAACTTCCGCCGTGACAGGGCGGTGCTCTAACCGGTTGAACTACAGTCCCAGGCAGCTTTTTGAGCTAACTGTGTCGCAGCAGCGACGTTAAAAGTATCCGTGATGGCCGGTCCGCTCGTCAACCAATTGGTTTAGGGCAGACCGGCATTGCGGATCGGCATTAAAGCCGCATGAATCTCAGGGCCTAAACCCTGCTGGTTCAATCAAACGAACCTGATTGCCTCGGGCTGTGAATTCACGACCTTGGTCGCTCTGCACAACCACTCTGCCACCGGATTTCACCCGGATCACCCGAGCTCTAACCCAGCCCAGAGCGGCTGATTCGAGCACCTTGACCACATCCCCGGGTTGTAAATCCAACTCCATGCTCAAACCAGCAAACTGCAAATTGGGGCATCGAACGCGCCGTGGAGGACTTGAACCCCCGACATCAGGTTTTGGAGACCTGCGTTCTACCAACTGAACTAACGGCGCATGGCCGATGCCCCGTAATCAGGAGGCCGCGGCTAATCAGCCAGCTGTCTTGAGGGATCTCAAGACGGCAGGCTGACGTTGCGTTGGCAACCTCAGCGGTCGAAGCGTTGCTTGACGCGCGTGGCTTTACCCACCCGGTCGCGCAAGTAGAAGAGCTTCGCCCGACGCACCTTACCGCGGCGCTCCACATTCACGGAGGCAACTTGAGGACTGTGAAGCATGAAGACCCGCTCCACGCCAATGCCCTGGAAGATCCGGCGCACCGTGATGGTCTCGTTGAGACCGCCATGGCGCTTAGCGATCACCACGCCCTCGTAGGGCTGCACGCGCTCCTTGTTGCCTTCGCGGATGCGCACACCAACCTTGACGGTGTCGCCGACGTAAATGTCGGGCAGCTCGTCCTTAAGTTGCTCGACCTCAAAGGCCCGGATCAGCTCTTGGGCGCTGAGTTTGCCGGTTCTGGCCTTCGTGGCGGCGGGTTTTTCTTGCACCGCGGTGGCCGCAGGAGCTGCGGTGCTCACGGTGGCATCTACCACCTGATCAGCCGCTTGATTTTCTGTCGACTCCGTTGCCATCTCAGCTCCGCTACGCCTGGCCAAAGATGCAGTGTACCGGCTCGTGGTGCCCCTTTTGCTATTCCGCCTTTGTCACAGCGGTCCAGTCCCATTGGTAGCTTTCAGTTCTGCCCTACATCGCTGCCGGATAGCTGCCGGTGGGTCATTGCATGAATCTGTTTGCCGACCTACTGGCCAGCACCAAGGGCGCGGCGGTTGCCCCCCCCACCGTTGAAACCGGTCCACGCATCCAGAAGGGACGGCGCGGCGTTGAGATCAAGTCGGCACGCGAGATCGACACCATGCGCAAGGCCAGCCGGATTGTGGCCACGGTGCTGCGCGAAATTCTGGAGCTGGCGGCTCCCGGCATGAGCACCGGCGACCTCGATCGCCATGCCGAAAAGCGCATCCGCGAGATGGGTGCTACCCCCAGCTTCAAGGGGTATCACGGTTTCCCGGCCAGCATCTGTGCCTCAATAAACAACGAAGTAGTGCACGGCATCCCGAACAGCAAACGGGTTATTCAGGCCGGCGACCTGTTGAAGATCGACACCGGTGCCTATTTCGACGGCTATCACGGCGACAGCTGCGTCAGCCTTTGTGTCGGTGAAGGCGCCACCGAGGAGTCCCAGACCCTCTGCCGGGTGGCCCAGGAATCGCTGATGAAGGGCCTGGCCCAGATCAAGGCTGGCAACACACTCCTCGATATCGCTGGAGCGGTCCAAGACCACGTCGAGGCCCACGGTTTTGCTGTGGTGGAGGACTACACGGGCCATGGAGTAGGCCGCAATTTGCATGAGGAGCCCTCGGTGTTCAACTTCCGCACCCGAGATCTGCCCAACATGAAGCTGCGCCCGGGCATGACCCTGGCGGTGGAGCCGATCCTCAACGCGGGCAGCAAGTCCTGCCGCACCCTCAAGGATCGTTGGACCGTGGTGACCGTTGATGGCAGCTGGTCGGCCCAGTGGGAGCACACCATCGTCGTAACCAGCGACGGTTGCGAAATTCTCACCGACCGCGATTTTTAGGGCTGGCCGGGGCTTGGCCGCGTCAGCAGCTTGAAGTAGCCCCAACGCGCCAGGGTGCTTAGGGGCATCAACAAATAGGTGAGGGGGTTTGGGGTCACGATGATCAGGCTGAGCCCTAATCGGGCCTGGGCAAGTACCTGATTGGCCACAAATCCTGGCCCCATCACCCCGATTGGGTTGAGGCTTGACCGGAAGGGGCCCAGCACCAGTCTGCGGATGCGCAGGGGCCCGCTGGCACCAGAGAGATCCAGGGCCCGCAGGCTCATCAAACTGCCTAGCAGCCGTTTGCTCAATTCATAGAGGGGGCTGAGGGCGGGCTGGATCTCCGCCTCCGAGGTGTTGATCCACACCTCTGGCTTGGGCCGCTCTGGGCGGGGGCTTTGTTGCACCACCTCGGCAAACAGCTCCAGCAGCCGCCAGCTGCTCAGGGCATTCACCTCCAGGGCAAGCGCCGTGGCAGAGCGGCTGCGGAGCTGTTGCTGGTTGATGCCGTGGTTCAGCACCAGGATGTCTACCCGCTCCAGCAGCCCCCGTAGCTCCTGCTCTTGGCCGCATTGCCAGCAGACCTGCTCTAGGGGAATTGCTGTGCCAGCAGGATCTAGCAGCAGCAGGGGTTCGCTGCTGCTGCTGAGGGCTACCAGTGAGGCTCCCTGCTGGGCTAGCTCCTGGAGCAGGGCCCGACCTAGGCTGCCGCTGGCACCGGTAACCGCGATCCGGCATCCATCAAAATTGGTCATCTGCCTCGCACAAACGGCGGCTGAAGCGTCAGCATGGTCGGAGATAGTTGACAGATACGCCGCCTTGATGCCCACTGGCATGATCCCCGATTCTGTTGCCCCCCTAGTGCCCCTATTTGCTCCCTGCTGCGGGGGGTTGGTCAGGCTTATGCCTTTGGAGGGTGCCTTGGCGATACTGCCGGCGGGCGATTGGAACGGTAAGCGCCTGCTGCAGGGGGGGCGGAGCCACGTGCTGCGGCTTAGTTGGAGTGGTGAGAAGGCACCCCAGGAAATTCTCCATTGCGATTTGATTTTCCCTGATTTACCAGAGGTGCAGTACAGCTTCGAGCTGCCTTGTCACCAGCTTGTGCAGTGGTTGATGGATCGGGAAGGGGAGGAGTTGCCGTCGAGTTTCTGGCAATGGCTGCTGCTGGGTCAGCCGCCCCTTGCCACCGAACCAGTGGGCAGCGCCGCCTAAATTTCGCTTCAAGACACCCCCCAGCGAGGTTGACCTATGGCCCCCACCTTGCTGATCGGCTCCTGCGAATCCTTCAGTGGTAAATCGGCGGTGGTGCTCGGCCTGGCCCGCCAGTTGGCTCGTCAAGGGGTACCGGTGCGTTTTGGCAAGCCCCTAGCCACCAGCCTCGATAGCTCGGCGGATGCTGCCAGCCAGGCGCCTCTGCTGGATGCGGATGTGCGTTTCATCGGCGCCACCCTGGGGCTACCGGAAGCCAATCTGATTCCCTCCCTGCACATGCTCGATCCGCTCACGGCAGAGCGGCGGCTGCTGCAGGGTGACTTGGATCCCGGCTCGGGCTTTGAGCAGCTGCGTCAGCAGCTGGCCGCCCCCAGCGACGGGCTCACCCTGCTGGAAGCCGCCGGCAGCTTGCATGAGGGATTGCTTTACGGCCTCAGCCTGGCCCAGCTGGCTCGTGGCTTGGGGGCATCGGTGTTGCTGGTGCATCCCTGGATCGATAGCTGCAGCATCGACCCGCTCCTGGCGGCTAAGGCCGAGTTGGGTGACCATCTGGCGGGGGTGGTGCTCAATGCCGTCAAGCCGGGGCTTGTGGCCCAGCTATGCGCCGAGGTGGTACCAGCCTTAGAGCGACTTGGTTTGCCGGTGCTTGGCGTCATGCCCCAAAGCCCGCTGCTGCGCAGTGTCACGGTGGAGGAGCTGGCCCTGCGGCTCGGTGCCCAGGTGCTGTGCTGCCCGGAACGGCTCGATCTCCTGGTGGAAACCCTCTCGATTGGCGCCATGAACGTCAACTCGGCAATGGAGTTTTTCCGGCGCCGCCGCAACATGGCGGTGGTGACTGGCGCTGATCGCACCGATATTCAGTTGGCAGCCCTGGAGGCCTCAACCCAGTGCCTGATTCTCACGGGCGCTGGAGACCCGCTGCCCCAGCTGCTCAACCGGGCCGAGGAGCTCGAAGTGCCCCTGCTCAAGGTGGAGCACGACACCCTCACTACGGTGGAAGTGATTGAGCAGGCCTTTGGTCATGTGCGTCTGCACGAAGTGGTGAAGGCAAGCTTTGCCTTCCGGCTGGTGGAAGAGCATTGCAATTTCGAGCGCCTGTTTGCTCGGTTGCAGTTGCCCGCGTTAATGAAATAACGCTGCTAGTTTCAAAGGACTGGCAGGTGGCTACTGGTGTCGCGGTCCCTTGATCTTCCGTCGATCGATCGTATCGACACCCTGGCCCAGGAACTGGCGATGCTCCAGGACCGCAGCAAGCGTCGGATTGCAATTTTGGGCAGTCGCCATGTGCCCGTGGTTTCGATCCATCTGGTCGAATTAGTGGCTCGCTCCCTGGCCCAGGAGGGGCACAATCTGATCACCTCTGGATCCCAGGGCGTTAATGCGGCGGTGATTCGCAGCGTTCTGGAGATTGATCCGGCCAGGCTGACTGTGCTTTTGCCCCAGAGCCTTGATCGCCAACCCGGAGAGTCTCGCGATCAGTTGGAGCGGGTGCTGCATCTGGTGGAGAAGCCAGAGCACGATGATCTGCCCCTGCCGATGGCAAGCAGCCTCTGCAACCAAGACATCATCAGTCGTTGCGATCAGCTGATTTGTTATGCCTTCCACGATAGTGAAACCTTGCTAGCCAGCTGCCGGGTAGCGGAGGACATGGGCAAGGTTGTCAGCGTGATGTTCTTTGACTGAACTTCTCAGCTGAGAAGTTCAGTCAAAGATATTCAGGGGCTGCCGAAGGCCACTTGGCAGGCCGCATTTAGCAACTGGGCTTCGGCAGCGATCGTGGGGGCGTAGCCGTTCAGCTCACCATCGGCGCAGTCTGCATCCATGCTGAAGTTGCGGCCGTCACGGCCAACCACGAAGGTCACCACGTGGTCGTTCGGTGCCTTCAGGGATCCGTAATCCAGCTGGTAGGTGCTTTCCGGCACCACGATCGTTGTCTGTTTCGCGTCGATGGCGGAGCTCACCGCTGCGTTGATCGTGGCTGCGGTGGCCAGTCCGGTGATGCCCCAGGTCGGGGCCTGGGGGCCCCACCATCCCCAGGAGGGAGCTCCCCCGTACCAGCCCTGTCCATACCAGTCGTGCTTCCAGGGCCGGTGCCGCTGCCAGTCGTGGCGTGCCCAGCCGGGTTGCTGCCGGCGATAGTCAACCGGACGGTTCCAGTGGTTGTGCTGTTCGTTGGGATTCCAGCGACTGCTGTGCCAGCGGTTGGAATCGCGCTTCGAGTAGTCAGGGTTCTTGGTGCCATGGTTGCTGCCCCCGTGGGACGGATTAGCCGCCGCGAAGAGCGTCAGCAGGGGTGTTGTGGCCACTGCCAGCAAGCTGTTGTGTTGTGACCAGGGCCATGCCGCTGCGCCTCAAGCGCCGTGAAGTTCTTCCGCTTCGTCCAACCCCTCGGCTCATTGCTGGTGGCTGCAATCCAGCACCCGGTTTAGGTAGGGGGGCTGCCGTTGTCATCCGATCAGCGCCCTCAGCCCCTCCACGTAGAGGATGCCGCTGCAGGTGAGGGCGCCCGCCCAGCACAGGCCACGCAGGGCTGGCACATTGCCCACATACATGCCGATGTAGGCCAGGCGCAGCAGGGGATGGATCCAGGCCGCGGCGATCGCTACCGGGCTGCTGACACCAGCCACCAGGCACAGCAGGGCAGCGGGCGCATGCAGGGTTAAGGCTTCAAAGCAGTTTTGGTGCGCCCAGGCGGCCCGCTTTCCCCAGGCCGGCAGCCGCTCAAACATCGCCCGCGGGGCGGCCAGGTCGGCCAGCTGGAAATTGGCCTTGGAGCGGGCGGCGCCCAAGGGCACGGTGCTGAACACAACCACGCCAGCTGCAAGCAGCAACGACCAGGCGAAAGGGGCGAGGGCGGAGGTCATGAACTGCAGGCGCAATCTGTGCTTGGTCAGGCTGACAGGCCGCCCCTACGATCCGTGAACGCTTCCGACCTCCAAACTGCGCCCCATGGCCGACACCTATTCCTTCGATGTGGTGAGCGATTTCGATCGCCAGGAGCTCGTCAACACAATCGATCAGGTGCGCCGCGACGTGGGCACCCGCTACGACCTCAAGGATTCCAACACCGAAATCGAGGTGGAGGAGACGAGCCTCACCATCACCACCGCTAGCGACATGACCCTCCAGGCCGTGGAGGACGTGTTGCGCCAGAAGGCAACCAAGCGCAATCTCTCGCTGAAGATTTTTGACTTCCAGAGCCCCGAACCCGTGGGGGGCAACCGGGTCAAGCAGGTGGTGAAACTGCGCAAAGGGCTGAGCTCTGAGCTGGCCAAGCAGCTGAGCAAAACCGTGCGCGACGAGCTCAAAAAGGTGACCGTTTCGATCCAGGGCGAAAGCCTGCGGATCACTGGCAAAAACAAGGACGACCTGCAGCAGGCGATCAACCTGCTCAAGGCCCAGGACGTGGAAGTGCCTCTGCAGTTTGAGAACTACCGCTGAGCCAGTGCAGCCGGTCTGTTCCGCCCCTGGCTGGCGGTTCTGGGTTGATCGGGGTGGCACCTTCACAGACGTGGTGGGCTGCAGTCCCGCCGGCGAGCTGGTGGTGCGCAAGGTGCTGTCGGTGCAGCCGGAGTGCCCGGGGGACCCGGCCGTGCGGGCGATCGGGGCCGTGCTGGGCCTGGCGCCTGGCGTTTTGGCCGGCCACCCCCTGCCGCTGGGATTGGTACGGGAGGTGAGGCTCGGCACCACCGTGGCTACCAACGCCTTGCTCGAGCAGCGCGGCGCCGGGGTGGTGCTGCTTATCAACCGCGGCTTTGCCGACCTGCTCAGCATCGGCGACCTGCACCGCCCCGACCTCTTTGCCCTGGCCATTCAGCGGCCCAACCCCCTGCGGGTGCGGGTGCTGGAGGTGGAGGGGCGGCTGGATGCGCAGGGGTTCGAGCTTGAGGCGCTGCAGTGGGGAGAGGATTTGCAGCAGCAGCTGCTGCAAGCCCAGGCCGACGGCTACAGCAGTTGCGCGGTGGCCCTGCTGCACAGCACCCGCAATTCCAGCCAGGAGCTGCAGCTGGAGCAGTGGCTCGCACCCCTGGGCTTCGAGGCCGTGGTGCTCTCCCATCGGCTCAGTGGCCAGCCCCGGCTGGTGCCCCGCGGCCAGACCGCCCTGGTGGAGGCGGCGGTGGCGCCGGTGCTGGGCCGCTATCTGCGCCAGGTGCAGCGGGCCTTGGGGCCTGCAACCCGGCTGCGGGTTATGCGATCCAGTGGGGCTCTGGCCGCGCCTGAGCTGCTGCTGGCCAAAGACACGATCCTCTCGGGGCCGGCCGGAGGCATGGTGGGCGCCGTGGCAGTGGGCAGGAGGGCCCTTGCTGCCGCTGGGCTGCCGCCGCAGCCGATCGTTGGTTTCGACATGGGTGGCACCTCCACCGATGTGTTCCATTTCGATGACCGCTGCCTCTCAAACGCTGGTGGTGATCTGGCCTGGGAGCGCAGCCCTGCCACCGAGATCGCTGGGCTGGAATTGCAAGCTCCGATGTTGCCGATTCACACCGTGGCTGCTGGCGGCGGCTCGGTGCTGCGCTTTGACGGCAGGCGGCTGCAGGTTGGGCCTGTTTCTGCAGGAGCTGATCCCGGTCCGGCGGCTTACCGCCGCGGCGGGCCGCTCACCATCACCGATGCCAACGTGCTGCTCGGCCGCCTGCCGCTTGCCGCCCTGCCAGCGGTGTTTGGCCCCAAGGGCAACCAACCCGCTGATGGGGAAGCGGTGCGGCGAGGGTTTGCGGAGCTGGCGCTTGAGATGGCCGCGGTGGCACCTGGGATCAGTCCGGAGCGGCTGGCGGTAGGGGCCCTGCAGATCGCCATAGAAACGATGGCGGAAGCCCTGCGCCGCATCTCGATCCAACGCGGCCACGACCTGCGTGAGGCCCTGTTGGTGAGCTACGGCGGGGCTGGCGGTCAGCATGCCTGCCGCCTGGCCGAGGTGCTGGCTGTGACGCGGGTGTTGCTCCACCCCTTGGCGGGGGTGCTTTCCGCCTATGGCCTCGGCATGGCCGAGCAGAGGCTGCTGCTGGAGTGCTCGCCGCGGTTGCCGCTGCGCCCCGGCAGCCTGCCCCTGCTGCGTCAGCGCTGCGACGAGCTGGAGCAGCAGGGACTCGCCGACCTGCGCCGGCTGGGGGATTTGGCAGAGGGGGCCACGGGTCGGATTGGGGTGCAGCTGGAGCTGCGGGCCGCCGGCAGTGAGCGGGGTCTGGAGGTGGCGTGGTTGCCAGATGAGCAAGGGGTGGAGGACCTGCAGCGAGCTTTTAGCGCCGCCCATCTGCAGCGCTTCGGCTATCGCCCGGTGGGCGAAGACTTGATCGTGGAGCGCCTGCTGGTGGAGCTGGCTCCCCCGGCGGTGGTTGGAGAGCAGGCTGTTGCTGGAGGGGAGGCTGTTGCTGGAGGCCAGGCGGTTGCTGGAGTTGTTGCTGCAGCCCCGCTTGCTGCCCCAACCACTCCCCTGTGGCTGGGCGAGGCGGCCGGCTGGCGGCCGGTGCCGCTGTGGCAGCGCTCCCAGCTGCAGCTCCAGCAAAGGCTCGATGGTCCAGCCCTGGTTGTCGATGCGACCAGCACCACCGTGCTGGAGCCTGGCTGGCAAGCCCTGGTGCTAGCCGATGGAGCCCTGCTGTTGGAGCGGGAAGGCGCGGCGGCGGCCAGCAGCGGGGTTAGCCAGGCTGGTGATCAGGCTATTGAACTTGTGGAGCAGGGGCCCGATCCCACCCTGCTTGAGCTCTACAACCACCGCTTTGCAGCCATCGCCGAGCAGATGGGTGGGCGGCTGCAGCAGACCGCCCGCTCGGTGAACATCCGCGAGCGGCTCGATTTCTCCTGCGCCCTCTTCGATGCGGCGGGTCAGCTGGTAGCCAATGCCCCCCATATCCCGGTGCACCTTGGTTCGATGGGCGACAGCGTGGTCAGCCTGCTTGCGACCATCGCCCGGGGCGAGCTCCCCCCATTGGCTTCTGGCGATGTGGTGCTGTCAAACAATCCCTACAACGGCGGCACCCACCTTCCAGACATCACCGCCATTACGCCGGTTTTTGTCCCTGGCTTGGGCGACTCCCAGGCTGGGGCCCCTTTGTTTTTTGTGGCCTGCCGCGGTCACCACGCCGATGTGGGTGGCATCACCCCTGGCTCGATGCCGGCCTTCAGTCGCAGCATCGACGATGAGGGCCTGCTACTCGACAACGTGCCCTTTTTGAGCAATGGCAACTTTGATGAGTCGCTGTGGCGGCAGCGATTAGCTGCAGGTAGCCATCCCGTGCGCAACCCCGACCAGTTGCTTGCCGATCTGCAGGCCCAGGCGGCGGCTAACCGGCTGGGTGTTCAGGAGCTGGGGCGCTTGATTGAGCGCCATGGCTTCGCAGAGGTGCGGGCCTACATGGCCCACGGGCAAGCCCACGCTGCCGAGGCGGTGGGCCAGGCACTAGCGCACCTCAGCGACGGGTCTGCCCGGGTGGAGCTCGACCATGGCGCCTTCATCCAGGTAGCTGTTCGCATCGACGCTGCGGCTCGCCGGGTTCAGGTTGATTTCAGCGGCACCTCGCCCCAGCACAGTGGCAATCTCAACGCCCCCTTAGCCGTAACCAAGGCGGTGGTGCTCTATGTGTTTCGCTGCTTGGTGGGCGAACAGATCCCCCTCAATGCCGGCTGCTTCGAGCCGATCGAGCTGATCGTGCCGCCGGGCTCCCTGCTGCATCCCAAGCCACCGGCGGCGGTGGTTGCCGGCAATGTGGAAATCTCCCAAGCGGCAGCCAACGCTCTGTTTGCGGCGCTGGGGGTGCAAGCCGCTGCCCAGGACACGATGAACAACCTCAGCTTTGGCAATGGCCAATGCCAGTACTACGAAACGATCGGTGGGGGAAGTGGTGCCGGCATCCGCCCCGGTGGTGCCGGCTTTGACGGGGCGGCCGCCGTGCAGAGCCACATGACCAACTCCCGCATCACCGACCCGGAAATTTTGGAAACGCGCTTTCCGGTGCGGCTGGAGCGCTTTGGGATCCGGGCCGGATCGGGCGGGGATGGGCGGTTTCGTGGCGGCGATGGGGCGGTGCGGCAGTTGCGTTTTTTGGCCCCGATGACCGTTGCCTTGATCTCCGGTGCGCGGCGGGTGGCTCCGGCGGGGTTGGCCGGGGGGCTGCCGGGCGCCTGCGGCCGCAACACCTGGATCGGGGTTGATGGCACGAGCCGGCAGCTCGACGGCTGCTGCGAGCTGGAGCTCCAGCCCGGTGAAGCCATCTGCATTGAGACCCCGGGTGGCGGTGGCTACGGCGCCCCCAGCAGGTCATGAGCGCTGTTGTCGTTAAGTGGCCTTCGCTAGCTATGGTGGCGTTGTTGGTCGCACCAGCCCAGGCAGAGGTGCTGCAGGAGCGCAGCCAGCGCTTCCACCCCCAGTGGTCTGCCGCCGGCATGGTGGCCAGCCAGGAGCGCTGGGCATCGCTGGCGGGCGCTGAGATCCTGGCCAGCGGCGGCAATGCGGTCGATGCGGCGGTGGCCACGGCCTTTGCCCTGGCGGTCACCCTGCCCCAGGCGGGCAACCTCGGCGGCGGTGGTTTTTTGCTGCTGTGGCTGCCCGGGACATCACCGGCTGCGGGCCGGGGCTGCCCCACCGCCCCGGAGCTGCGCCTTGGCCGTGGCACGGCGGTGGCCGTGAACTTTCGCGAGACGGCGCCCCTGGCAGCCACCGCTGGGATGTTCCTCGGACCCGAAGGCGAGGTGGATCGTGAGCGGGCCACCCGCAGCCTGTTGAGTGTGGCCGTGCCTGGCAGCCCCGCTGGTCTGTTGCTCAGCCAGCGCTGCTATGGCCGGCTCTCTCGGGTCGCGGTGCTGGCGCCGGCGATCCGCCTGGCCAGTCGCGGTTTTCCTGTGGGCAAGGAACTGGCCGATTCCCTGCGCCAGGCCAAACCCCTGCTGCAGTCAGATCCCACTTCCAGTCAGCTGTTTCTCAAGCGCCTTCTGCGGCCGGCAGAGCTGTGGCGCCAGCCCCTGCTTGCAGCCAGCCTGCGGAGCATCGCCGCCCAGGGCGAACCAGGCTTTTACGAGGGCCCGATCGCTGAGGCATTGGTGACCTTGATGCGCCAACGGGGCGGCCTGATTAGCCATGCCGACCTCAAGGGCTACCGGGCCCAGCTGGTGCGCCCCCTGCAGGTGAGATTCCGCAACCATCCCGTGCTCACCATGCCTCCCCCCAGTGGTGGCGGGGTCACCCTGGTGCAGCTGCTCCAGGTGCTCGAGCCCATGCCCCTGGCCGAGCTGGGTCTCAACAGTGCCGCCAGCCTGCACCGGATGGTGGAGGCGATGAACCTCGCCTATCGCGATCGCAACCACTGGCTAGGCGATCCCGACCAGTTGGCGATGCCGTTGGAGCGCTTGCTGAGCGCGGCCCATGCGGAGCGGTTGCGGGCCCAAATCCAGCTTCAGCGCCATCGCCCCGCCAGCGAGCTAGCGGCCCAGGGCTTCCAGGTTGGCGGCACCAACACCACCCACCTTTCAGTGGCCGACCCTCAGGGCGGGATGGTGGCCCTCACCACCACCCTCAACTTCGCCTACGGTAGTGGCATCAGCGTTCCTGGCGCCGGTTTCCTACTCAATAACGAGATGGACGACTTCACCGCCAAGCCAGGCGTGGCCAATGCCTATGGCCTGGTGCAGGGCAGCGCTAACGCCATCGCCCCGGGCAAGAGACCACTGAGCTCCATGACGCCCACCTTGGTGTTTCGCCCCGATGGCCGGCCCTGGCTGGCTACCGGCAGCCCTGGCGGCAGTCGCATCATCACCACGGTGTTGCAGGTGCTGCTCAACCGCATGGTGCATGGCTTGAATTTGGCGGCGGCGGTGGCCAGCCCCCGCATCCACTCCCAGCTCTGGCCCGATCAGATCAGCGTGGAGCAGGGACTCAGCCCTGACACCGTGGGGCTACTGGAGGCCAAAGGCCACCGAGTAGTTGTTACGGCCGCCATGGGATCGGCGAACAGCGTTGAGGTGTTGCCGGAGGGCGGCAGCTTGGGGGTGGCCGATCCCCGCCGCCTCAATGCTGCTGCCATTGGCGAACTTCCGCTCAACTGGCCGGCTGGCTTGGTGGGGCCGTGAGCAGGTTGATGGCGGAAAACGCCATGCCAATGCCAAGCAACATGCCGATCGCCCAGATGCTGTCGGAGGGCCACTCGGCAATCAGCATGCCGCCGAGTACGGCGGTGACAATGCCGTCAATCAGCACCAAGCCGCGAGCCGCTCCCTGGCCGGTGGCCGCGGCGGCTAGCTCCATCACGCCCTGAAAAGCAAGCAGGAAGCCGACAAACAGCGTCAAGCTCACCTCACTGGCAACTGGGAATGCCAGCACCCAGACGCCGCCGCCTAGATAAAGCAGGCCGGAGAACAGGCGGAAGATTTTTCCTTTGATATCGGCTTCGCCAGTGAGACGAAGTATTTGGGACACCCCGGCAATCACCGATACGGCCCCAACGGCGATGGTGAGCAAGGTGGCCGAAACAAATGGCAGCACCACCGACAGCCCTGCAGCAGCAAACAGCAGGGCTGCGGTGACCCAGCGCAGGGCGGGAGAAGCGGGAACTGTCACCGATATAAAAGCAATTCACCAATAACTTTAATCGCCGCGCAACAGGGGCTCGTTGTCAGGAAATGCTCATGGCTATGTAGCAAAGCATCACAGCTTTCGGCGTTGCCGTATCGCGCTCTCCAGCGTGGAGATCAATCGTGTTTGGTATGGGCACCATGCTTGAGCTGCTACCGCCGCTCAACGATCACAACCTTCCTTGGATGGACACCATCCATCCGATCGTTGTGCACTTTGTGATCGCCATGGGGCTGATTACCTTTGTATTTGATCTCATCGGAGTTGTAACCCGCCGGCCAGCTCTGTTTGAGGTCAGCTTTTGGAATCTCCTATTTGCCACAGCAGCCATCTTTGTGGCAATTATGTTTGGCCAGATTGAGGCGGGGCTGGCCAATCCCTACGGCGCTTCCCGAGACATTCTCAATCTGCACAGCACAATCGGTTGGTCGTTGGCTGGAGTGTTGTCGCTGATGTCGGGCTGGCGTTATGTAATTCGCAGTAAGGACCCCCAACAGTTGCCCTTGGCATTTCTTGGCGCTGGTGGGCTGCTCAGTGCCCTGATTGTGTTGCAGGTCACCCTTGGTAATCAGTTGATCTGGGTGTACGGCCTGCACACGGTGCCGGTGGTGCAGGCAATGCGCTCGGGGTTGGTGTGATGGAAGGCGCACCTGCATTCATTCCGGTGAGCTCACCGATTGAGCAGTTGGCAGCCGATCTAGGGCCCAATGGGCTGCCCTACGCCCTGCCCATCCATCCAAACCTGGTGCACTTCACCATCGGGCTTTTTGTGATTGCCATCGCCTTTGATATAGCCGGCGCCCTCTACCCAGTGGAGAAGCGGGTGTTCCGCTTCCTGGCCCTGCCGGTGACCCGCGGCGGCTTCCACGATGTGGGTTGGTACAACCTGCTGGCTTGCTCCATCGTCACTTTCTTCACCGTGGCGGCTGGCTTCTTCGAGATGCTGCTGGCGGTGCCCCTGCCCGGGGTCACCAGCACCATCGGGCTGCAGAGCATGGAGACAATGCTCTGGCACGGCGTCGGAGGCGTGGTGATCCTGCTGGTGATCGTCGCGATGACGGTGTGGCGGGGCTATCAGCGCTTTGTCTGGCGCCGCGACATGGGCCGGCAGGTGCAGTGGCTCTATTTGCTGGTTGGGCTCGGGCTGTTCCTGGTGATCGGGCTGCACGGCACCCTTGGGGCCGAGTTGGCGGGTGAGTTTGGCGTGCATGTCAGCGCCGACCAGCTGCTCGCCGCCGGTGCTGATCTCAGCGAGGCCCTGCCGTGAGTAACTCCTCTGAGCGCTCCCGCCCACCAATCAGCAGCGCCGGCTTAGCCGGCTTGCTGGTTTGGATTGGGCTGTTGGTGGCCTTGAGCTGGTGGATGGCCCAGCAGTCCTACAGCTGGTTGCCGGTGCAGGCCTCTACCGCGGCACCACTGGTCGATGGGCTGTTCAGCTTTGAAACGGGCATCGGCACCTTCGTGTTTGGGTCGGTGGTGTCGGTGATGGCTTGGGTGCTGCTTAAGCACCGCGCCGAGAAATACGACGAGAGCGATGCGGAGCCGATTGAGGGAAATACCCGGCTCGAGGTTATCTGGACGGTCATTCCCTTACTGCTGGTGATGGCCATCGCGGTTTATGCCATGCGCGTTAACACGAAACTCGGAGTTCTTGGTCCGATGGAGCACATCCATTTGGCTAATCCGGTGGAAGACCAGGGTGGCTACGCCGCCGATCGCTTGCCGGCCGAGCAGGTGGAGGTGATTGCCCGCCAGTGGTCTTGGGAATTTCGCTATCCAAGCGCCAATGTTTCCACCACCGAGCTGCATCTGCCGGTTGATCAGCCCGTCAGCTTCCGTTTGGTGTCAGACGACGTAATTCATGGCTTTTTCATTCCGGCATTTCGCCTTAAGCAGGACGTAATTCCTGGCCGGGCGATCAACTTCAATCTCACTCCAACGCGGGAGGGGCGCTACCGCCTGCGCGATTCCCAGTTCAGTGGCACCTGGTTTGCCGCCAACCAGGCCGATGTGGTGGTCGAGAGCCCCGAGGCTTACCAGGCTTGGCTGAAGAACGCCGCTAGCCAACCGCTGCAGCCCGGTTTAAGTGATGCAGTGATCGAATACGGCGAGCGCAAACAGCTGAAAAACCCAGGCTGGGCCACCGTGCCGCCAGCCCCACCGCCCCAGGTGAACGTTCCCGGATCCAACTCCCTGCCGCACGACGCCTGAGCCCGATGACCTCCGCTACCTTCCCGCCCAGTCCTCCCGAAAACACCTCCTGGAGCCGTTACTTCAGCTTCAACACAGATGCCAAGGTGATTGGCATTCAGTACATCGTTACGGCCTTTTTCTTCTTTCTGATCGGTGGCCTGCTGGCCATGATCATCCGAGGAGAGCTGATCACCCCCCCTGCTGATCTGGTGGATCGCACGGTGTACAACGGCATCTACACGATGCATGGAACAATCATGCTGTTCCTGTTCATCTTTCCGGTGCTGAATGGGCTCAATAACCTGCTGATCCCCACGATGATCGGCGCTCCAGATATGGCCTTTCCGCGCTTGAATGCGGTGGCCTTCTGGCTGGTTCCCATTTTTGGCGCCCTGTTGATCGGCAGCTTTTTCGTTCCTGGTGGGCCGGCCTATTCCGGCTGGTGGTCCTATCCACCAGTGAGCACTCAGAACCCGCTTGGCCACTTTATTAATGGCCAAGGCCTGTGGATTACAGCCGTGGCCCTTTCGGGGGTGTCCTCGATCATGGGCGCGATCAATTTCGTGACCACGATTCTGCGGATGCGGGCTCCTGGTATGGGATTTTTCAGGATGCCGGTGTATTGCTGGACGGCCCTTGCCGCCCAAAGTCTGCAGTTGATCGGCCTGCCGGCCCTTACCGGTGGGGCGGTTATGTTGCTGATGGACCTCAGCTTTGGCACCAGCTTTTATCAACCAGAGGGAGGGGGCGACCCAGTGCTTTATCAGCACTTTTTCTGGTTTTATTCCCACCCGGCCGTGTATGTGATCATTCTGCCGGTGTTTGGCATCTTCTCCGAGCTGTTTCCTGTCTATTCACGCAAGCCACTATTTGGCTACGTCTACGTCTGCCTGGCCTCCTTCATCATCGTGGCACTGGGTTTGGTTGTGTGGGTGCACCACATGTTCCCCAGTGGGGTAGCGCAGTGGATGCGCAACTTCTTTATGTTTTCCACCATGCTGATTGCCGTGCCCACAGGGGTAAAGGTGTTTGCCTGGCTGGGCACCATTTGGCGCGGCAAGCTGCGACTCACCACACCAATGCTTTTTTGCCTGGGGGGCCTGTTCAACTTTGTATTTGCCGGCATCACCGGGATCATGCTGGCCACGGTGCCGGTCGATATTCACGTATCAAACACCTATTTTGTGGTGGGTCATTTCCACTACGTGATCTATGGGGCAGCGGTGATGGGAATCTTTGCCGCTATTTATCACTGGTTTCCCAAATTCATTGGCCGCATGCCCTACGAGGGCCTTGGCAAGGTCCATTTCCTGCTCACCTTCATCGGCGCCAACCTCAATTTTCTGCCCATGCACCCCCTCGGTTTGATGGGCATGCCCCGGCGGGTTTCTAGCTACGACCCGGAATTTGCCTTCTGGAATGTGCTGGCTAGCCTGGGCGCCTTCTTGCTGGGAGTGTCGATTATTCCCTTCCTGCTCAACATGGTGAGTGCCTGGGTGCGGGGCCCGAAAGCCCCCCATAACCCCTGGAATGCCATTGGTCTTGAGTGGCTGCTGCCATCACCGCCACCTGAAGACAACTTTGGAGAGCACGTGCCCACCGTGATTTCACGCCCCTACGGCTACGGCACCGGCGAACCCTTGGTTCAGCACCAGGCAGAGATTGAAAATCAGCTCATGCTTCAGGAGGCCAGCGCATGAGTGCTACTCCTCATTTGAACACTGAGCACCCGAAGCACAATCTCACGGGCTTCATCATCTTTCTCAGTTCTGAGAGTGTCATCTTTTTGGCATTCTTTAGTGGTTTTGCCCTACTGAAAACCGCTGCGCTCAATTGGCTACCCCCCGGCGTGGAAGGCCTCGAGTGGCGTACGCCCCTGCTCAACACGGTGGTATTGATTTCTAGCTCGGGCACGATCTGGCTGGCAGAGCGCTGCATGAGTAAGGGGAATCTGATGGGCTTTCGGGCTTTTTGGCTACTCACCATGGCCCTTGGCGCCTATTTCCTCTACGGCCAAGCCGTTGAGTGGAGTGGTCTGCAGTTTGGCTTCACCAGTGGCGTATTCGGCGGCACCTTTTATCTGCTTACCGGCTTCCATGGCTTGCATGTGGCCACGGGGGTGTTTTTGATGGGATTGATGCTGGTGAAATCGTTCATCCCCCAGAACTATGCGGGTGGAGAGCAGGGCGTTCAGGCCACATCCCTGTTCTGGCACTTTGTGGATGTGATTTGGATCATCCTCTTCGTTCTCCTTTACGTCTGGCAGCGCAGCTGAGGAACCATCCATGATCATTGACGACAACCATTACGACGTAATTGTCATTGGCAGTGGAGCTGCCGGTGGCACCCTTGCCAATTCGCTTGCCTCATCTGGATTGGCAGTGCTGTTGCTGGAGCGGGGCCAGCAGATGCCCCTCGCTGATCAGAACGTCGCTGATGTCGATTTGTTCCGCAAGGATCGCTACCACCCCAAGGAGCAATGGTTTGGCACTGATGGGGATCCCTTTTCGCCTCAGACGATCTACGCCCTAGGCGGCAACACCAAGATCTGGGGTGGGGTGCTCGAGCGACTGAGGGAGCAGGAGTTTGCCGGCCTGCATTTACAGGGGGGGCAGGCTCCAGCCTGGGGTCTTAGCTACGCAGATTTCGAACCCTGGTATGACCAAGCTGAGGCCCTATATCGGGTGCATGGTCAGCGGGGTGTGGATCCCACCGAACCGCGAGCGGCCGGGAACTACAGCATGGCCCCCAAGCCCGTGGAGCTGTTCTTTGAGGAGTTGCGGCTGGCTTTGGTTCGCCAGGGGCTGAATCCCTATCCCCTGCCACTGAGCTGGTCCCAGTCCAGCGCCGATCCCAGTGGTGACGCGGAGTTGTTTGGGGTGGATCCGGCCCGGGCTTCCGCCACGGTGATGGTGCGCACCGGAGCTGAGGTGCAACGTCTGCACGTCAACCCCAGCGGAACTGAGGTTCGGGGTGTTGAAGCGCGGCTGGATGGTCAGAGCTGGCTGTTTTTTGGTCATCAGGTGGTGCTAGCTGCCGGCGCCATCAACAGCGCCGCGATCCTGCTGCGTTCAGCTACCGACCGCCATCCGCGTGGCTTAGCAAACGGCTCCGACCAGGTGGGCCGCAACCTGATGAAGCTTCAGCTCACCTCCATTCTGCAGCTCGCCACTGAAGCCAACAGCGGTCGCTATGGGCGCAGTTACGGCATCAACGACTACCTCTGGGGCGACAAGAATGTTTCCTTCCCCCTTGGTTCGATTCAGAACGGTGGCGGTGTTTTGCAGGACGCCCTGTTTGCCGAGTCGCCGCCAGTGCTGTCCCTGGTGACCAAGCTGCTGCCAAACTTCGGCCTTGAGCAGCTCGCCTCTCGCTCGATCTGCTGGTGGGCCATGAGTCCGGTGCTGCCCGACCCCCACAACCGCGTCAGTTTGCGGGGGGATCGTATTCAGATCACCTATCAGGCCAACAACCGCGAGGCCCATGACCGCCTCGTGTACCGCTGGATCGACACCCTCAAGGCGGTGGAGGCCGATCCGGATTGCCATGTGGTGAAGGAGGCCCCCACCCATCCCCGCGGTGAGGCGCCCCTATCGGCCATGGGCTACAGCTGCGGCACCTGTCGCATGGGAGTCAATCCGGCCACTTCGGTGCTGGATCTAAACGGCCGTAGCCATGAGGTGGCCAATCTCACCATCGTCGATGCCAGTGTTTTCCCGGCATGCCCGGCCATGGGCTTTGGGCTCACCGTGATCGCCAATGCCCTGCGGATTGCCGAGGGTTTGAAGGCAGCACTGCGATGACCACCCATCTAGCTGTGCCTAGCAACCCAGAATTCGAGAGGATCAGCGAGCGGGACGAGGGCTTGCAGCCCTGGAGCCTCTGGGGCAGCTACCTTCCCGATCGCCAATGGGGCACTGTCCGTGAGGACTATTCCGAAGATGGTGATGCCTGGCGCTCCTTTCCCCACGATCAGGCCAGGTCCCGCGTCTATCGCTGGGGCGAAGACGGTTTATTGGGAATCTGCGACGAAGAGTGCCGGCTCTGCTTCTCCCTGGCGATTTGGAATGGCGTGGATCCGATCCTCAAGGAGCGGCCATTCGGCCTGGGTAATCCTGAAGGCAACCACGGTGAAGATCTCAAGGATTACTACTTCCACCTCGCCAACACCCCCACCCACAGCTTCATGCGGGGGCTCTACAAGTATCCCCAGGCCGAATTCCCCTACCAGCGGCTGGTGGATGAAAACGGTCGCCGCAGCCGCAGCGAGCCCGAATACGAGCTGGTGGATACGGGAATCTTTAATGACAGCCGCTACTTCGATGTCGTTGTTGAATACGCCAAGGCTGAAGCTACTGATCTGCTGATCCGCATTCGGGTCACCAACCGTGGGCCGGATCCAGCACCGATTACCCTATTACCCACCCTGTGGATGCGCAACACTTGGGGTTGGGGCTATCCCGATGAGTATCGGCAACCGATGACTCTGGAGAATGATTGTGTTGTCACTTCCGACTTGGCTAATCTCGGTGTCTATGAGCTGCTCTGCCGCGAGCAGGGCGAGTGGTTGTTTACCGATAATGAAACTAATCACCTGCATCTTTACGGCCAGCCTAATTCCACCCAATTTCAGAAGGATGGATTTCACCGCTATCTAATTGACGGGGAGGTAGGGGCTATCAATCCTGCCCATGCCGGTACCAAAGCAGCACGGCTGGTGCAGCGCACTCTCGCACCGGATGAGGAGTGGTGTGTTGAGCTTCGCCTGCGGCAGAGGCCGCAGGGTGATTCACCTGGGTCGCAGGAGCCTGAATTTGGCAGCTCATTTGATGCGCTCTTTAGCGCTCGAGAACAGGAGTGCCATCTCTTCTTTGAGGCTGTCCTGCCCGGGCTCAATGGGGAAGATCGCCTAATTCATACCTCGGCTTTGGCGGGTCTGCTTTGGTGCAAGAAGTATTACGGCTGGAGTGTGTTGCGCTGGCTTGAGGGTGACCCTACCCAGGCAGCACCACCAGCAAACCGCTGGCATACCGAAACGGCCCAGTGGCGGCGGCTGCATGCCCACAACATCATCTCGATGCCGGATGCCTGGGAGTACCCCTACTTTTGCCAGTGGGACTTGATGTTCCATGCGGTGGCGTTTGCAATTGTGGATCCGGAGATGGCCAAGCAGCAGGCCATGTTGCTGCGCAGCCCCCACTTCACTGCCCCTAGTGCCCAGACCCCTGCTTACGAATGGGCTCTATCTGATCCCAACCCGCCGATCGGTGCCTGGGCTGCCATGCGCATCTACCAGATCGATCGCAAATACAGCGGCAAGGCAGATCAACCTTTCCTAAGGTCTGCCCTGCGCAAACTTCTACTCGAATACGGCTGGTGGGCTAACCGCAACGATCGCTCCGGCGACAATGTGTTTGAGGGTGGTTTCCTTGGTCTAGACAATATTGCAGTATTTGATCGCCGCTTTCCTCTCGAAGATGGCAGCCGCATCGAGCAGTCTGATGGCACGGCCTGGATGGCATCGCTGAGCCTCAATCTGCTGAACATTTCAGTGGAACTGAGTCGTGAGGAGCCGGAGTATGCAGATACCTGTGAGCGTTTCGTTTACGATTTTACCCATCTTGCTCTCACCCTGAATACACCATCAGATCGGGGATTCCTTAATTGGGATGATGACGACGGTTTCTATTACGATGTGATTAAGCGGCCGGATGGCAGCAGCGATTTCCTGCGCACCCGCTCCCTTTCAGGTGTGGTTCCCCTGCTGGCGGTGGCCAGTTTTGATCGTGAAATGGTGGAACGCCTGCCGGTGCTTGATGTGCTCCAAAGTATGGCTTGGTTTGTGCACGAGCGCAGCACTCCTACCTGGCTAGAGCATCATCTTGGCCAGTGGCGAAACGACCGTATTCTGTATACGCTTGTGCCTGAAGATCGCTTGCATCGGATCTGTGAGCGCCTGTTCGACGAAGAGGAGTTTCTCTCGCCTTATGGAATTCGTTCTCTCTCTAAGATTTATGGTGATTATCCCTATACCTTCACTGAGGGTGCTGACAGCCAGACCCTGGCCTACAGCCCTGCCGATAGCCCGGTGGCGATGTTTGGGGGTAACTCCAACTGGCGGGGGCCGGTGTGGATTCCGATTAATTTCTTGCTAATTGAGTCGCTGCAGAAGTTTGGCCATTATTACGGCGATAGCTTCAAGGTTGAGTTCCCCTCCCGCTCGGGCAACTGGTTAAATCTCTGGGATGTGTCGCTGCAGCTTGAGAAGCGGCTGGTTGGTATCTTCCGGCGGGATGGATCTGGACGCCGTGCCTTCAATGGTGATGTAGAGCTTTTCCAGAGCGACCCCCACTGGCGCGATTTGCTCCTGTTCAACGAATATTTTCACGGTGATAATGGCCGAGGAGTTGGCGCATCTCACCAGACCGGCTGGAGCGCCATGGTCGCCAAAATGATCAACCAACTGAATCGTTATTCCTCTGACTAACGCAAGGGACTGCCTGCTTCTTTTCTCGACTGCCCCCCCTATTCAGCCATGGCCCATCCTTCTAATCGAACCGAGCTTCCTGGTCCTTCCTTGGCGATTTCGCCCATGCCCGCTGCTGCCCAGCTAAATGTGGCAGATGGGGCCCACTTTGATGTGGTGATTATCGGTAGTGGCGCCGGTGGGGGCACCCTGGCGCGCCATCTGGCCCCCAGTGGCCTCAAGATTTTGGTGTTGGAGCGTGGTGACTGGCTGCCCCAAGAACCTGAGAATTGGAATGCCGAGGAGGTGTTTCAGAAAGGCCGTTACATCTCCAAAGATGTATGGCATGACAAGCACGGCAAGCCGTTTCAGCCCGGCAGCCATTACTTCGTGGGTGGGGCTACGAAGATGTATGGCGCTGCCCACTTCCGTCTGCGCCAACAAGATTTTGAGCAGCTACAGCACTTCGACGGCATCTCACCGGCCTGGCCCCTGCGCTATAGCGATTTCGAGCCCTACTACCAGAGGGCAGAAGAGCTATTTCATGTGCACGGCCAGCGAGGGGAAGACCCCACCGAGCCCCCCTGCAGCGGCCCCTATCCCCATCCGCCGGTGGCCCATGAGCCCCGCATCCAGAAGCTGGTGGATGATCTGCGCTTGGCCGGATTGCATCCCTTCCATGCCCCTACCGGGGTGATGCTGGATGAGGCCAACATGGCCTTCAGCCGTTGCCGCAGATGCAATTGCTGCGATGGCTTCCCCTGTCTGGTGCATGCCAAATCCGATGCGGACGTGCTCGGCATGCGGCCGGCCCTGGCTGCTCCGAATGTGTCGCTGCTGACCCGGGCCCATGTGCGTCGTCTGGAGACCGATGCCTCGGGCCGCAGCGTGCAGGCCGTGCTGCTGGAGAGGGATGGTCAACCGATGACCGTGCGGGGTGATGTGGTGGTGGTGAGTTGTGGTGCCGCCAATACGGCCCGGCTGCTGTTGATGTCAGCCAACGACCAGCACCCCCGCGGGCTGGCCAACAGCTCCGACCAGGTGGGCCGCAACTACATGTTTCACAACAGTAAGGCGATGGTTGCCCTGGCCCACGAGCCGAACACCACCGTGTTCCAGAAGACGCTCTCGATCAACGATTGGTATCTGGGGGATGCCGACTTTGACTACCCGATGGGCAACATCCAGATGACGGGTAAGACCAACGGCACGATCATGAAGGGCTATGCGCCTCTCGAAACCTTCTTGATGCCCGGTTGGTCGATGGACAAAATCGCTGAGCACGCGATTGATTTCTGGATCTCTTCAGAAGATCTACCGGACCCCAACAATCGCGTGACCATCGATGGCGAGGGCCAGATTCATCTGGACTACACGCCCAACAACCCAACCGCGGCCCAGCGGCTCTACGGCCGGCTCACCGGGTTGCTGGACCAGCTCTATCTCAAGAAGCATCTGGTGGAGCGCCAGATTTATGTCAAGAACGCCATGGGTGTTGGGGCGGTAGCGCACCAGGCAGGCACCTGTCGCTTCGGCGATGATTCCGCCACCTCGGTGCTGGACCTCAACTGCAAGGCCCACGACCTCGACAACCTCTACGTTGTCGATACCAGCTTCATGCCGACTATCGGCGCGGTGAATCCTTCCCTGACTGCCATCGCCAATGCCCTGCGGGTTGGTGATCACCTGCGGGAACGCCTCGGTCGTTGAACCATTTTCCGGCGGCGGATCCCCTCGGCCTCGACCCTGCCTGGGTTGGGGCCCCACCCTTGATCGCCCTGGAGGAGGCCCTCAACCATGACCTGCTGGCCTCCGGCCTCAGCCGCCAGGAGTTCATCCGGCGACTGCTCGCCCGGGTGCATCACTCCAGCCTGATCCCCTTGCTCTGGTTACTGCCGCGGCGCTGGCGCCTGACGCCGGCCGAGCTGCCCGAATCGCTGCGGGATCTGGGCGTGGTGTTGCGCGACCAATTACTCAGCCCCCTGCTGCTGGCCAGCCTGTTTGATGAGCTGGGCCATCTGCTGCCGCCGCCAGATCGGGCCCAGCCCTCTGCCCTGGAGCTCTGGCGGGGTGGCCGGGAGGCCCTGCCCTCCACGATCGCCGCCCTGTTGGCCGAGGCAGAACAGGCCAGTTGCCGATCGGTGCCGCCACCCTCTACTCCCTCCCCTACTCCACCTCCCACTCCGGCTGGCCCAGGCCCAATCCTGGTGTGGCACAACACAGGCCTGCCGGCTGGCCCCAGCCCCAGGCAGTGCCAGGCCAACCGGCTACTGGCCCGGGTGCTCAACCGGCTGGGTGCCCGGCTGGCTGGCCCTGCCCCATCGAGCTCCGAGCTGGCTGGCCGTTTTGAAGGCTGCGGCACCACCGCCGAGCTGTTTGATCGTTTTCAGGCCGGGGGCTGGCAGCTGAGGGCCCGCTGGCGCAGCAGTATCGCCAGCTTCGGGTTGGGTGCCAGCCTGCATCTCCCCGAGCGTGGCTGGTGCCAGGTGGCCCTGGCGCTGCCCATGCGCACGGGCTTTCTCGATGCCCAGGGCCAGGAGCGGCTGACCCTGCTGCCCCACTGCGCCCTGGAGCTGGAGCTCAGCCGCGGCGATGATCAGTTGCTGGTCCAGTGGTATCAGGGCACCGAGGGACTGTGCGGCTGGGAACCCCTCAATGATCAGCCCCGCCCCTGGCAGAACGATCGGGCCAACGGCACCGTTCGCTACGCGGACGCCACCCGATCGGAGCCTGAGTTGGCTCGCTTGGCGCGGCTTACGGAGGTTGTGGCGCTGGTGCACAACCGGTTGGCCTCCAGCCGCCAGCTGCTGCTGGGTGGTTACGGCCCCCTCGGCCTCTGCATCGACAGCGTGGCGCTGCTGCAGCAGGCCCTCAGCGGCAGCTGTGATCACTACCCGCTGCTACTCCATGGCATCTGGCGCCAGTACCTGCTGGCTGAGAGCCTGGCGATCGAGCCCCGGCTTGCGGCCGAGTCGGCCGCCCTGCTGGCTGCCAATCGCAGTTACCAGCAGGCCCTGGAGGCCCTGCCGATCGACCTGGCCCACCATGGTTCTGAGCGCAGCAACGCCTGGGGCCGGCTGCGCACCACCCTGCCGCTGGTCAGTCCGTTTGCCCTGGTGCAGCGGATCCAGGCCGATCTACAGCCCGATCTAGAGAATGATCTACCGCCCGATCCATCCAGGCCAGGCTCCGCAGGATCAGGCTGACCACGGCCGGTCGATGGCGCGGGGCGAAGGGCCCGCTTCGGCCGTTGTGGCCCATGCCGGCCACCACCTGCCGCCTCACCCCGCCGGCCAGGCGTGCCTTGTTCCAGTTGGAAAGGGGCAGCAGCGGCGAGCGGCCAGGAAATAGCAGCTGGCCCAGGGCCGCCACCGGATCGCGGCTGCCCACCACCATGTCGATGCCTGCCACCTGGCTGAGGCGCTGGTTGCCGCTGAACACGCCGCAGAAGGTGAGGATCTGCACCGGGCAGCGGCAGATCACCTGCAGCACATCGGCCATGCCCATCGCCATCTCGCCGCCGCCGCTGTAGCCCAGCAGCACGATCCGCTGGTCGCTGCCCTGGCGCAGGCCGCCCTCCACCAGCCGCTGGGCCACCTTCAGGGCCAGTTCGTAGTTGAGGATTGGCCCGTAGCGGCGGTCGGCGGAGATCCCCACCTTGATCACGTTGTTGGTCTGCACCAGGGCCGCGCAGATCCCGCTCACCAGCGGATTGGGGTGACTCTCCTGCAGGGCGAACAGGCGCCGCCAGAACCAGCGACTGCCGGCGTCGGCGGCCAGTTCCGCCGGGCTGATTGTGTAGGTCTCGATCGCCTCGATTAGCACCGTCCCGGCGGGGAGCTGGGCCTCTAGTTCCGCCAGCAGGGCCGCAACCCCCGGCGGGTGTTGCTCCGTGCTCTGGTGGATGCCGTCGAGATACACCACATAACACCGTGCCGATGGCTTGGCGGCCGAGCTGGCCTGCTCAGCAAACATGCTGGCCGGATCGGGCAGCTCCCCCAGCCAGCCGTTCCAGAAGGCGTACTGCCCGGCCACCGAGTAGATCCCTGCGATCGGCACCAGCAGACCCACCAGCCAGGCCAGCAGGATGGCCAGCTCCTGAAGATCGTTGGATGGCCCTGTGCCGAACCGTTCCAGGCCGCCGCGGAGCAGGGCGGCGATCACGAGCACCCCGCCCATCAGTAGGCAGCCGCTGAGGCCGATCCGCAGCCAGCGCCTCCCCAGGCCAAAGAAGCGGGCGGCCCGCCCCCTCATCGGCCCAGGCTGTCGGCCAGCCGCCGGTAGCCCCGCTGCCAGCCCTGGTAGAAGAGAGCGCTCACTAGCAACAGGGCCAGGCAGTAGCCGGGGGTGGCCAGGGCCAGGGCCTGGGCAGCCGGCAGGGCAAAGCGCACCTGCAGCACGGCCACCACGTTCAGGTGAATCAGCGCCCAGATCGTCACGGCGATCAGGTTGCTCACGTAGGGAGCCGCCATCAGCACGTAGAACACCCCGGGAAGTAAGGCGGCGCCGAGACTCTCGAACAGCGCCCAGGGCTGCAGCGGCCCGTCAACCACTAGGGCGAGCAGCACGATGTCCACCAGGGTGGCGAGCAGCAGCGCCACCGCCAGCACCAGGGCATCGAGCAGCAGCTGGAAGACGATCTGGCGCGGGGTGAGCTGGTTGGCCACCAGGGCGAAGAGGTGGGCCAGGGACATCGACAGACCCACCAGCAGCAGGATCTCGAAACCGCCTTCTAGCTGCAGCAGCCAGTGCCCCAGGGCCCCCATTGCCGCTTCCAGTTTTGTCACGCTCCCCAGCAAGTGAGATCAGTCCGTCAGCCAGCCACCTGGGTGATCAGATCAGCGATCAGCAGGTTGTCGAGCGAAAAGAGGCCGCCACCGCAGCTGGCCAGCACCGCACACATCACCACATACATGGCAGCCTTTTCCCAGCTGGGGGGGTCCCCCACCCCCATGGGGCCGGCGTAATCGCCGGGGGGAATCTGGTAGGGGTCAGGGCCGATGAAGGGAAAGCCCGCCTTCAGCTCAACCACTACCGCGTAGGCCATCGATACCAGGATTGCCAGGGCGGCCAGGGGGGTGAGCAGGCCCGGGATCAGGGCGATGCCGGCACCCCACATTGAGAAGGCGGATAGAAAGCAAAGCCACTCCGGCGTCTGCATAGCCGTGGCCCAGGTCTTGAGGTTGCGCAGCTTGGGCCAGCCGTGGCGGATGAAGCAGATCCCCAGGAACAGCCGCATCACCAGCAGGGATGCCTGGGCCAGGGTGGAGGGGGCCGCTGGCACCAGCAGCTCCACAACGGTGATCTCCATCTGGCCTGGGCAGTAAAACTCAGCTCAACGTACCCAGGTCCGCCTATCCCTGCACCAGTTGCAGTTGGTGTCCATCGGGGTCTGCCAGTTGCAGGGCCCGCTCGCTACCCACCAGGGAGGCCTGCGCGCCCAGCTCGATCACGCCGCCATGGAGCACCTGGCCGCCGCAGGCCTGCGCCGTTGCGGCGATGTGATCCAGGTCGGCTACCCGCAGACGGATCTGCCAGTGGGCCAGGTCTTGGGCGCCCTGATCGTCGGGCCTGGGCCGGCCGCTGTTGGGGGGCTGGTAGTTGAGGCATTCCACGCCGGCGCCCGTGGGGCAGCGGTGGCCGGTGATGCGCACCCGGGTGTCTTGGAGGCCATCGAGCCCATCCTGGCTGGGGCCGCTGTTGACCCCATCGCCCCCCAGCTTCAACCCCAGCAGCCCGTCGTAAAAGCGGCAGCTGCGCGGGGGATCGGCCACAGAGATAGCGCTGTGGTCAATCCCTAAGAAGGGGGAGCCGGACGTTGGGCGGCTATGCCAGCGGCTATCGCCTTTGTCTGCGGGGAACTGCAGCAGCTCCAGGTTGTGCCCCTCTGGATCGCGGAATTTGAAGGCCTGGATGCCAGCTGCAGCAAGGTTCCACTCCGGCAGGGTTTGGGGGGCCGTTGACACCCCCACCAGCGAGCCTTCGGCAATCCTCTGGCGCGCCTTGGCACTGGCGGCGTCTAGGTCGCGCACCACGATGCAGATGTGCTGAAACCAGAGGTCGCAGCTGCGTGAGTCGGCCGGGATTTTCCGGCCTGGGCGCAGCCCTGGCCCTAGGGCGAGAACCTCGCAGAGCTCCAGGGTTTCCTGACCCAGCTGCAGCCGCACCAACTTCAGCTTTGAGCCTGGCAGGCCTACCAATTCGGCATAGGGCCCGGCTTCCACAAGCAGGCGCTCCCCGCGGCTGAAGCCCAGGGTTTGCTCGAAGAAAATGGCAGTGGCTTCTGCATTGGCTGTGGTGAAGCCGATGCTGCTGATGTGGGGGCTGGGGGGAGGCATGGCGCTCAGGAGAGGGCGGCGACGCCTGCGGCGGCGATGGCGCTGTCGAGCTCCGGCGTCATGCCCGAGATGCCAATCGCTCCTATGCAGATCCCGTCTTGCAGGAGTGGTAAGCCACCGGCCATGGCGGCTGCCGGTTGGCCTAGCAGGCCGGCGAGCTGCAACAGGGCAGGGCGATCGCTATTGATGCTCGCTTCCATGGCAGCGGTGGGTTTGCCATTGAGGGCGGCCATGCGGGCCTTGGCGATGGCAGCCTCGGCACTGGCCGGACTGGCACCGTCGCGGCGCTCCATCAGCAGCAGATGCCCGCCGCTGTCGACAACGGCGATCGATACGCTTGCCTCAAGCTGATCGGCTGCCTGGTGACTGGCCGCAACGATGGCCCGGCAGTCGGCGAGCTCCAGGAGGGGTTGGTGGCGCATCAGCTCCAGGGAGGTTGGTTGTGGACGAGTCAGCTCCAGACGATTTTGGCCAGCCAGAGGTGCCCCTGCAGTTCCACCCCGGCGGCGGCGGCCTCCAGTTCGGCTTCCGGCAGCTTGAGGGTGGCTTCAGCCTGGTGCCGCACCAGATCCACGCCGCTGAAGCTGTAGCCCATGGTGGCCCCCAGCTCGGCGATGGCATTGAGGTTGGGGCAACCGCTGAAGCGCTCCAGCAGGGCAGGGTCGCCTTTGACAGTTTTCAGGAAGGCTTCGAGTTGGTCGCGGGCCATGGTGGGAAAAGTAATCAGGGCGTCTGGGCGCCCCGGGTGTTGGTGAACAGGGCGTACAGCGTCGTGGAGGCACAAAGAAACAGGCGGCTATGGAATCGGTCGCCAAAGCAGAGGTTCGAGACTCGTTTTGGCACCAAGACTTTGCCAATCAGGGTGCCGTCGGGCGCGATGCAGTGCACACCATCGGCGGCTCCGCACCAGATGTTGCCGTGCTCATCCACGCGAAAACCGTCGGCCCAGCCCGGGGTGATTTTGTGGAAAATCTCCCCACCGGAGAGGCTGAGGCCATCGGCGGCCACGTCAAAAACGCGGATGTACTGGCGGGGTTCCGCTACCCCCGGGGCGCCTGATTCAGCCACGTAGAGCTTGCGCTCATCCGGCGAGAAGGCCAGGCCGTTTGGACCGTCAAAGTCACTGGCCATTGCCTCTATGGCTCCCGTGTTGGGGTCGAGGCGATAGAGGGCGGGTGGTTGCTCCGATGGTTGGCGGCCGCCTTCGTAGTCGTTCATCAGGCCATAGAGCGGATCGCTGAACCAGATCGAGCCGTCCCGCTTTACCACTACATCATTGGGGGCATTGAGGCGCTGACCTCGGGCCTGGCTCACCAGGGTGGTGCTGCTGCCGTTGTGCTCCAGGCGCGTGAGGCAGCGGCTGCGGTGGTGGCACT
>JBIKWZ010000020.1:0-42801 GCA_044356035.1 Cyanobium sp.
GAGCACTGAGATAGAGGCAAAGGGAAGCGCGCAGGGCGGCTAGCCGCTCCAGGGCTTCCCGCTCCGGCACGCCGGTGCGTCCGCCTGCGCGGCTCAGCACGATCGTCTGCACCAGGCCAGGGATGGTGAGCTCGCTCTGCAGGGCCGATGCGGTGGCTTGGTAGGCACTCAAGCCGGGCACCACCTCTACGCCGATACCGGCATCGGCCAGGCGGCAAATTTGCTCGGCGATGGCGCCATAAAGGCAGGGATCCCCATCGTGGAGCCGCACTACGGTTTTGCCGGCCCGGGCCCGATCCAGCACCACCTCCATCACCTGCTCCAGCGTGAGGGTGCTGGTGCGCACCTGCTCACAGCCCTCGGGTGCCAGGGCTGCGATCTGGGGATTGATTAGGGAGTCGGTCCACACCAAAACCTCCGCCTGCTCCAGCAGACGGGCGGCGCGCAGGGTGAGCAGGTCGGGTGCGCCGGGACCGGCACCAACTATCCAGACAGGCTTGTTATTCAAGTGGGTACTCCACTGGGGTCGGGCAGGGGGCGGTGGCGGCGGTACAGCCACCAAAGGCCCAGGCCGCCAAGGGCAATCAACAGCAGGCTGACCAGTTGGGCCATGCGCAGGCCGCCATCACAGAAGGGCGGCTCGGACAGCAGGCAGAGGGGGTCGAGGCGCAGACCTTCAATCCACACCCGGCCGCTGCTGTAGGCCATCAGATACACGCAGCTGAGTGCTCCGGGCAGAAGCTGAATACGGCCGCGACTGGCGGCCCGAAATAGAGCTAGCAGTAGGGCACACACCCCCAGATTCCAAAGGGATTCGTAGAGGAAGGTGGGGTGAAAGTAGAGCTGCTCAAGAAATTCATTTGGACGGCTGTCCGCCGGGATCTGCAGTTTCCAAGGAAGATCCGTAGGCAAGCCGAAGGCCTCGGAGTTAAAGAAATTTCCCCAGCGGCCAATCGCCTGGCCGAGGGCCACGGCGGGCATCAGCACATCAAGCAGCTGCCAGAAGGGCTGCCGGCGCCAGCGGCAGAACAGCATCGTGGCCAGGGCGCCGCCCAGCAGGGCACCGTGGATGGCGATGCCTCCGCGCCAAATCGCGATCGCTTCTAGCCAGTTGCCGGAATACTGGCGCCACTCGAGGGCGACGTAGTAGGTGCGGGCTCCGATCACGGCCCCCAGCACCATCAGGGGCAGGAGATCGGCAATCATGGATGGCTCAATGCCCCGAGCCCGGCCGAGCCGGGTGGCCAGGCTGAGGCCCAGCAACACGGCCACGGCGATGAGCAGGCCGTACCAGCGCAAGGCAAAGGGGCCCAGCTGGAAAACCAGGGGCCCCGGGGAGGTGAAGGTAGCAAGCACGCAGCTCAGATCAAGCCTTCAGCAGCCTGCACCTTTTCAACCTGGCGCTTCTTGAGCACCAGCAAGATCTGGGCCAGGGCGATTGCGGCAAAGAATGCCAGCAAACCGTAGATGCGCACAGGGTTTTGCAGCACCACCTCGGCATCAATCTGGCCGAAGCCACCCACGTTGGGGTCGTTGGTGATCGGTGAACCGGCAACTACTGAATCACCAACAGCCGCCAGGATGGCGGGCCCAGCCGGCACAGTTTCAGTGGCTGTAGTGCCATCTGCGGCGGTGATCTCCACCAGGGAAGCGCCGTTATCACCGGCAGTGATTGCTGAGACCGTGCCGGTTACGGGGGCGTTGAAGACGCCGTTGTTGCTCTTCTCGCCGGTGGGATACACCTGGCCGCGACCACGGTTGCCGCCCACATGCAGCTGGTATTTGCCGAAGTGGATGCTGCTGTCGGTGGCGGGATCAGGAGAAAGAATCGGGAAAACGATCTCTTGGTGCTCATCACCGGAGATCGGGCCCACCAAGAGGATGTTGGGTTGGTCGTCGGAATACTGGGTGTAGTAGATGCCGGCAGTTTCCTCCTTCAGCTCCTCGCTGAGACGATCTTGCGGGGCAAGGGTGAAGCCATCGGGAAGCATCACCACGGCGCCGACGTTGAGACCGGTGGGGCTGCCATCGCCGGCCACCTGCTGAACGCTGGCGTCATAGGGGATTTCCACCACGGCCTTAAATACCGTGTCCGGGAAAATGGCCTGGGGCACTTCCACCCGGGTGGCCTTTTTGGCCAGGTGGCAGTTGGCACAAACGATTTTGCCGGTGGCCTCCCGGGGGCTGGCGTAGTTCTGCTGGGCCCAGAAGGGATAGGCCCAGCTGGGGCTGGCGCCGGTTAGAAGCACGGCGAAGGCGATTAGGGAGCCGAGCAGCAGGGAAAGGGAACGACGCATCACGAGATCAGGCGACAGACAGGGAGAAGAAAAGCTGGATCGGGGTAATCAGGCCCACCAGGGCTTGTCGCCGGTGCGGAAGTCGGTTTCGCTCCACTGGCTAAGGAAGACGTTGTCGTTGTCTACAGAGACGTGAGCCAGGGCCAAGGAGAGGGGCGCCGGACCGCGCACCACCTTGCCGGTGGCGTCGTACTGGGAGCCGTGGCAGGGGCACATGAACTTATTGGCGCCGCTGTTCCAGGGCACTACGCAGCCCAGGTGGGTGCAGATGGCGTTGATGCCGTAGCTGCCGATGGCGTCATTGCCCTCAACGAGCAAGTAGGTGGGATCTCCCTTGAGGCCCTGCACCAAGCTGCGATCGCCCTCCTTGTGGCTGCTGAGCCAGCCGCTGGCGGTGACGCTATTGCCAAGCTCATCTTTGGCGGTGGTGCCGCCGCCGCCGCCCGCCGCCTTGGGGGGGATGAAATAACGAGCCACTGGATAGAGGGCTCCCAGGGCCACACCGGTCACAGACCCGAAGGTCAGCAAGTTCATGAACTGCCGGCGGCCCATGCCGGGCACATCACCGTTGGAGGCGCTATTTGAAGCGCTCGCTGGCATCTGGGTCATGAAGACGCGCCTGGACAATGTGGCGCCCATTATGAACCTTGCCTATGCGGCTCCGGGGCGGTGCAGCCGGCCTGCCGCTGGGCCTGCAACATGCTGTTGTGCAATCCGTCGCGTGAGCTCGGGCGTGTCCCTGCCCTCCAGTGCCCTCCCCCCAGCCCCTGAGCCAGGTGCGCCCCTTTCTGCGCAAGAGGTTTGGGATCTGCTGCAAACCCGTTGGCAGGTTTCCTACGACCTGCAGCTGGTGCAGCGTCGCGGCCGGCTCTATTTACAGGTGATGTGGGCCTACCTAGAGCAGCAATCCTTTCCGCTCACGGAGGAGGTCTACCGCAGCAAGCTCGAGGAACTGGTGGGTTTGCTCAATGGCCTAGGCGTAGCCGAGCAGGTGCGCAGCTGGCTGGGCACCACCTCCGATAAGCCGAGGCAGGGAAAGGCCATGGGTTTGGCCTTGGAGATCCCGGCCGGCCGGGCCAGCGAATTTTTGCTCTAGGCGGGCCGCAGCCGTTCTGTGCAGGCCACCAAGCCAACGCCGATTAGGTAGAGGGCCGTGATCGCCCCGGAGAGCAGCAGCATCGTTACGGGGTCGGTGGAGGGGGTCAACACGGCCCCGGCCAGGGCACTTGCCAACACCACCCAGCGCCAGCCCGCCAGCATGGGCTTGGCCTTCACCAGGCCAAGGGCGCCCAGCAACAACTGCAGTACCGGCAGTTGAAATGCCAGCGCGGTGGCCACCATCAGCAGCAGCACGAAGTCGAGGTAGCGCTCGATCGACCAGCTCGGTTCGACCACATCGGCGCCGTAGCTCACCAGGAAGCGCAGGGCTGCGGGCACCAGGGCCCACCAGGCGAAGGCCAGCCCAGCCGCAAACAGCACCGCCGAGCCAGCCACCGCCGGGGCCACCAGCCGCCGCTCCCGCCGGGTAAGTCCGGGCAGCACGAACCCCAGAACCTCGTAGAGCACGTAGGGCAGGGCCAAGGTGAGCCCGGCGTAGCCCGCCACCTTGAACGACACAAACAAAAATTCGCCCGGGGCCAGCTGCAAAAAGCGGATGCCCTCCGCGGGCACTTCCAGCAGCCGCACCAATGGTTTAACGGCGACGAGGCAGGCTGCTGCCGCCACCACCACCGCCAGCAGGCTGCGCAGCACGCGGCGGCGTAACTCCTCGAGATGCTCCACCAGGCTCATCTCCACCTCGGCTGGAAATTCTCCAGGCCCCGTTTCGGGCGCGGCGAGGCGGTTGGCTGAGATTTCGGGTTCGGCGCTCATCGTTTCTGCTCCATCAGCAGGCTAAGAGCCCGCTGAGGTTCGCCCCACAGCACGGAGCCGCCACGATGGCGCACGGTACCGGGCGCTGCACCAGGAATGCGTTGCAACTCCTCGGTGGGCACCATCACCACCGGCACCCGCCGGTTGCCCCGGCCCCTGCTGTAGTGAGCGGCCAGATCGGCTGCGGCCTGCAGATCGGCATCGCCGGCCAGTCGCTCCGAGCTTTTCAGCACCACATGGCTGCCGGCCAGCTCCTGGGCGTGGAACCAGAGATCGCCGCGGCGCGCCTGGCGAAAGGCGATCCATTCGTTTTGGCGGTGGTTGCGGCCAATCTGGATGGGCAAGCCGGAAGGTGTGTGCAGCTCCAGGGGTTGGGGCACCCCCTCGATCGCCCCAGCCCGCCGGCTCTGGCGACCCCCCGCGCTCTTGCGCTGGCCGCGCTCAGCCAGCAGCGCTTCGAGCTCGGCAGCCAGGCTGCTCACCTGCTCGAGGCTGTCGGCCTGCTCCAGGTAGGTGAGGCTGGCTTCGAGGCTTGCTAACCGCTGCCTGTGCAGCTCCAGCCTGGGGGTGATCGCCGCCACCGAGCGCCGCCGCTTGCGGGCGGTTTTGTAGAGCTTCTGGGCCTCTTCAATGCACTGGCGGCTGGGCTGGAGCTGGCTGAGCAGGGTATCGGCGCGACGTTGCAGGGCTTCCCCTTCCGGCACCGCATCCAGCAGGGCTTGCTGCTCGCTGGCCTGGCGGCTTTCGCGCTCGACTGTGGCCTGCAAGCGGTGTTGCAGCTGCTGGCGCTGCTGAGCAAGCACCTGGGCGCTGAGGTGCTCGCTGAAATAGGCGGCTAATCCTTGATTGATTGCCAGGGTGGGATTTGCGGCCGGGGCATGGTCGCTGGATCCAGCCCAGCAGCGGTAGCCGGCCGGTTCGAGCTGCCAGCTGAATCGCCCCAGCTGCACGGCTTCAAGCCACTGGCGCCAGCCTTGCCACAACTGCTGCCATTGCTCCGGACTGATGCTGTCCACGGCCAGTTCGCCCCAGCCGCAGGGCAGTAGCTGGCGCAGTAAGGCCGGACTAATGCCCTGGTAGGCATCGCGCAGGGCCTGCTGCAGGGGCAGGGGCACGAGGCGTAGACGGCGCTGCCAGCTTGCAAAGTTCTCTTCCAGCCGCGGCGGCTCGCCCGCCAGGGGCGGGGGCGGTTGGTAAGGGTCGCCGGTGCCGATTGGCCGCAGGCGTGATTGCTGGGGTTTTACCTGGCGGGCCAGGGCCACTACCTGGCGGTCGGCGTCGAGCATCAGCAGGTTGCTGTGGCGGCCCATCAACTCCATCACCAGCCAGCGCAGCACGGGCTCACCGGGACGCCTGGCGAAGCCGAGCTCCACCACCCGCTCCCAGCCCTGCTGCTGGATTTCTATGAGGGCCAGACCCTTGAGGCCGTGCTGCAGCTGCTGGGCCAGGGTGCTGCCATCCCCTTGGCGCGGCGGCGGCGGGATCGTGTGCAGCCGAGCCGCTTCCGCCTGCCAGCTGAGCTCGAGCCAGTGGCTACCGCTAAGGCTGCGCAGGCCGATCTGCAGGGCCTGGGGGCTGGCCTGCTGGGCCTTCTCGAAGCGACTTGGCAGCAGTAGCGGACGCCACTCGGCCAGCACCGCCCGCAGGGTCGTGACGTCCAATGCCTGCAGGCGGGAGGGTGGCTTCTACTCTGCAGGCCAGAGCTGTCGCCCGACATGAGCGCCTTGCCCGGCCGTCTCACCTTGATCACCGGCCCTAGTGGAGTCGGCAAGGGCACCTTGGTGCAGAGACTGCTGCTACTTCATCCGGAGATCTGGCTATCGATCTCAGCCACCACCCGCGCCCCCCGCGCCGGTGAGCTGGATGGCCAGCACTACTTCTTTTTGACTCGCGACGCTTTTGAAAGCCAGGTGGCTGAGGGCGGTTTTCTGGAGTGGGCCGAATTTGCCGGCAACCTCTACGGCACCCCCCGCCAACCGGTGCAGGCCCAGCTCGCTGCAGGAAGGCCCGTGCTGCTTGAGATCGAGCTGGAGGGGGCACGCCAGGTGCGCCAAAGCTTTGCCGAGGCTTTCCAGATTTTTGTCGAACCCCCCAGTTTTGAGGAGCTGGAGCGGCGTATCCGCGGTCGCGGCACCGACAGCGAGGAGGCGATTGGCCGGCGGCTGCAGCGGGCCCGGGTGGAGCTGGCTGCGGCGCCAGAATTTGACGCCGTGCTTGTTAACGGCGAACTGGAGCAGGCCCTAGCTGAGCTGGAGCAGCTGCTGGGCTAAGGGCGGCTAGGCAAGGGCAAAAAAAAAGCGGCCCCTTGGGGGCCGTCGCTGATCAGAAATGGCTGATTAGATGGGACTGATCAGAGGGGATGGAACAGCAAGTCGGGGAAGAAGCGGTTGAATTCGATCAGAATTCCTGCCGTGACTGTGAACCAGATGGCAGCAAACACCGGAGCGGTGGTGAGGAACTTTTTCATGATGAAAAATTTTGAGAGGCGTCTAGGACTGGCAGGGCTAAGAATCCCTTAGCGAGGAGAAACTGCTCAGCGAGGAGAAACAGTGACCTTGTCGTCTGATTCGAGCAGCTTGCCGCTGGTGAGTTCGCCGAAGGCGGCTAGGGGCCAGGTGGCGGCTGCCAGGGTGCTCTTGAATGCCAGGGGGAGATCGATCTGGATCTCCTTCATGGCGGCATCCTTGTCGCCGCGGATTGCGCGCAGGTAGTTGCGACCAGCCCAGCCAATGCAGCCAGCGATATAGAGGAAGGCAATGCCAGGGATCATGAAATCACCGGCATGGTTCCAGCGACCATCAACGATCAGGTGGGGCAGGCCATCGGCACCGCATACGGCCTGGCTGTACATCGCGAAGCGCGCCTTGGCCTGATCGGTTTTGGCGGTAGCAGCGCGCTGCTGGAAGCGGGCGCTCTCGGAGCAGGGGGTCAGCCCTGCCACGTCAGCCTTGGCCGCAGGGGCGAAGCCGAGCAACAGGAAGGCGGAGAGCAGAACCGCAAAGAGTCGGCGGGAGAAAAGACGGCGCATCGGACGCAAGGCCGCGGGGCAGGATGACACTTCTGGACAGTACGGGAGCTGTTGAAGTCCAATGCCATTGGTTCTGGCCCTCGAAACAAGTTGTGACGAGTCAGCGGCAGCGATTGTGCGCGATCAGACGGTGCTCGCGAGTGCCGTCGCCTCCCAGGTCGAAGAGCACGCCCGCTGGGGTGGCGTGGTGCCGGAAATCGCCTCGCGGCGTCATGTCGAGGCCCTGCCCCAGCTGATTGAGCAGGTGTGCCGCGAGAGCGGCGTGACCATGGCAGAGCTCGATGGCATCGCCGCCACCGCCGCGCCGGGCCTGGTGGGGGCCCTGCTGGTGGCCTCGGTCACGGGCCGCACCCTGGCGAGGCTGCATGGCAAGCCCTTTGTGGCCGTTCACCACCTGGAAGGTCATCTCTGCTCGGTGCAGCTGGGCGAGCCCCTGCCCCCCGGGCCCTACCTGGTGCTGCTTGTGAGCGGGGGCCACACCGAGTTGCTGCGGGTGGATGGACCTGGTCGCTATGTCCGCTTGGGCCGCAGCCACGACGATGCCGCCGGCGAAGCCTTCGACAAGGTCTCCCGCCTGCTTGGGCTCGGATACCCGGGGGGGCCGGCGATTGAGGCGGCTGGGCAAAACGGCGATCCCCTTCGCTTTGCCTTGCCCAAGGGCCGGGTGTCGCGGCCTGAGGGCGGTTTCTATCCCTACGATTTCAGTTTCAGCGGCCTCAAAACGGCGATGCTGCGCCAGGTGCGCGCTTTGGAGGCTGAGCACCAGGCTGAGCACAGGGCGGAAAGCGCGCCGCTGCCGCTGGCTGATCTAGCGGCCAGCTTTGAACAGGTGGTGGCCCAAGTGTTGGTGGAGCGCAGTTGCCGCTGCGCACGCGAGCAGGGGCTGGGCACGCTGGTGCTGGTGGGTGGCGTGGCCGCCAATCGGCGGTTGCGGCAGCTTTTGGAGCAGCGCTGCGGGCTTGATGGCCTGGCCTGGCGGGTGGCTCCGCTGGCCTACTGCACCGATAACGCCGCCATGATCGGCGTGGCGGCGGCCCAGCGCCTGGCCGGCGGCCAGAGCAGCTGCTTTGACCTGGGCGTGGCTGCCCGGCTGCCCCTGGAGCAAGCCGGCTTGCTTTACGAATCACAACCGTGCTTTTAATCGTCGTAAACTGAAACCCTTCCGGTATTTGGTGCGGCTCAATGACCACCCTCAACCGCGAGCTACAAGACACCGTCGATATCGATCAAGTGCCCGACGGGTTTGAGCCAGTTAGTGCCACTGAGCTCAACGCCTGGCGCCGGGGAATTACCCCCCAAGCCGAGATCTGGAACGGCCGTCTGGCAATGGTGGGCCTGTCGGTGGGCTTATCGGTGTTGCTAGTGGCCCGCCTAGCGAGCCAGTAGCAAACTTTTGCAGCTTCTCTGGGGTGTCTAGGTGCGACCGCGAAGCGCTTGAGCCAGTTCGTTGGGCTTGAGGCTTTGGGCTAAAGCGTCCTCTGGCGTAACCCGGCTGGCTTCCACCAATTGCTGCAAGGCCTGATTGGCGGTTTGCATTCCATCGAAAGCGCTGCGCCTCATGATCTCCTCGATCTCATCGAGTTCGCCCCGCTGGATGTAGTCCTTGCAGGCGTCGGTGTTAATCAAAATGTCGTGATAAGCGGCACGTTTGCCGTCGGTGGTTTTAAGTAATCCCTGGGCTATCACTCCTAGCAGTGATTCTGAAATCGCTCGCCGGACGTTTTCTTGCTCGCTGGGGGGGTACATGCCCAGTACCCGTTCTACGGTTTTGACGGCGGAGTTTGTGTGCAAGGTGCCAAGCACCAAGTGACCTGTCTGGGAGGCCTCGATGGCTGTGGTTAGGGTTTCTTGATCGCGTATTTCCCCAATCAGGATTACATCTGGATCCTCCCGCAGGGCTGCCCGCAGGGCATTGTGGAATAACTTGGTGTGCTGACCTACCTCCCGCTGTCGAATCAATGACTGGCGGCTTTCGTGTACAAATTCCACCGGATCCTCGATTGTGAGAATATGGCGGCACATGTTGCGGTTGATCCAGTCGATCATCGCGGCGAGGGTGGTGCTCTTGCCGGAGCCGGTGGGGCCCGTAACCAGGATCATCCCCTTGGGCTGGGCCGCCATTTCCTTGAGCACTGGCGGCAAGTTGAGATCTTCCAGGGTGGCGATCTTCTGGGGGATTAGCCGCAGCACCATCGCCGGGCCCCGCAAGCAATCGAGCAGGTTGATGCGCACTCTTACAAAGGAAAAGGCATGGGAGCCGTCGAATTCCTTTTCGCGTTGAAAGGCGTCGATTGCTACGGGGCTGAGTATTTCTTTCATCCAGCCGCTGAAGGTGGCCGCATTAGTAACGGGCCATCCGGTGCCAGCCATCTCCCCCCTGGCCCGGAAGCGGGGTTCCTCTCCAACTCCCAGGTGCACATCGGAGTAGCCCCTCTCGTTGGCGATGCGCACGATGGCTTCGAGGTTGGCTGGCTGGCTGCCCTTATCCATCCGGGTGCCGCCAGTTTCAGCAGCTTCGGTAGGGGGTGCTTCGGCAGTGGGTGCTGCGGCAGGGGGGAAAGGTGACGGGGGGAAGGGAGAGGGGGGAAAGGGTGAAGTCGTCATCCGCGGTCACCGGTATTTGACCAGCTTCGCTGCTGCAGCGGCTTCTGTCAGTCCCGGACCCTTGCCTGAAGACCTTCGTAGGATCACTTGGTCTGCAGCGCTTCGGTGTCCAAGCCCCTTGTCACGATCGTGCTGGGCACCCGTCCGGAGGCCATCAAGCTGGCACCGGTGATCCGGGCGTTCCAGCGGGCCGAGGATTTCCGCACTCGGGTGGTGCTCACCGGCCAGCACCGCGAAATGGTGAGCCAGGTGATGGCCCTGTTTGGCCTGACGGCCGACCACGACCTGGACCTGATGGTGCCCAAGCAGACCCTTACCCACATCACCTGCGGCGCCCTGCAGGGGCTGCAGCAGGAATTCGCCAGCCATCGCCCCGATCTGGTGCTGGTGCAGGGCGACACCACCACGGCCTTCGCCTCGGCCCTGGCGGCCTTCTACGAGCAGATCCCGGTGGGCCATGTAGAGGCCGGGCTGCGCACCGACAACTTGCTCGATCCCTTCCCGGAGGAGGCCAACCGGCGCCTGATCTCCCAGCTAACCCAGCTTCACTTTGCTCCCACCCCCCTCTCGGCGGCCAACTGCCGGGCTTCTGGCGTGGTGGGCACGGTGCTGATGACCGGCAACACGGTGATCGACGCCCTGCTGTTGATGGCCGAGCAGGCGCCTCCCTACACCCTGCCCGGCCTCGATTTTGAAAAGCAGCGGGTGATCCTGGCCACGGTGCACCGGCGCGAAAACTGGGGTGAGCGGCTGCAGGAGATTGGCCGCGGCTTCCGTGAGCTGCTGGACCGGTACCCGGACACCGCCCTGTTGCTGCCCCTGCACCGCAATCCCATCGTGCGCGAACCGCTGCAGGCCCTGCTGGGCGACCATCCGCGGGCCTTCCTGGTGGAGCCGCTCGACTACGACCAGCTGGTGGCGGCGATGCGCGGCGCCACCTTGGTGCTGAGCGATTCGGGCGGTCTGCAGGAGGAGGCGCCATCGCTGGGTAAGCCGGTGCTGGTGCTGCGCCGCACCACGGAGCGCCCTGAGGCTGTGGAGGCTGGCACGGCCAAGCTGATCGGCACCGACAGCGCCGACATCGTGGCCGAGGCCAGCCGCCTGCTGGATGATCCGGCGGCTTATGAGGCCATGGCCCGGGCCCACAATCCCTTTGGCGACGGCCAGGCTTCTGGGCGGATTGTGGAGGCTGCTCGCACGTTCCTGGCCGGCTAGGGGCGCTTCTTGGCCCAGGGCGGCAGGTCGATGAACACCCGGGTACCGCTTTTGAGCCCCGAGAGGATTTGGGTGTCATTGCCACTGCTGATGCCGAGCTCAACCGGCTGGAAGGTGGGCTGGTTTTTCTTGCCCACCAGCAGCACTCCCGGCTTGCCCGCCTCGGTGACGATCGCCACGGTGGGGACCAGGGTGTCGGCCCGCACCTGACCTGTCTGGAAGCCGACGTCGGCGGTCATGCCGATGCGCAGCTGGGGGGGGTCGCCAACCAAGCGCAGCACCACATCGAAGGAGGTGACGTTGTTGATTTTCACGGCCCGGGGGGTGACGCGCTTGACCCTTGCTTCAAAGCGCTTATCCGGAAAGGCATCCACCCGCACCGTGGCGCTCTGGCCCAGTTGCACACGGCCGATGTCGCTTTCCGGCACCTTGGCCACCACCTCCAGGCCCTGGGCTAGCTCCACAATCGAGGAGCTGGTAGCGCCGGCGGTGGCCGAGGCGGTGGTGGTGGGGGTCACAAAGGCGCCGGGATCGGCGAAGCGCTGGGTCACTACCCCATCGAAAGGCGCTCGCACCACCAGGTCGGCTTGCTCGACCTGGCGGGCGGTTAACCGCTGGCGGGCGGCCTGTTCGGCCGCTTGGTCCACCAGGAAGGTGCTGCGTTCGCTGTTGTAGTCGCTAAGGCTGATGGCGTTTTGGCGGTAAAGCCGTTCGTTTCTCTCCAGCTCGCTGCGGCTGCGGGCCAGCTGGGCCTGGGCTGAGCGCAACTGGGCCCGCAGCTCGGCGAGCCGCTCGTCGAGGTCGCCTCTATCCATGCGGGCCAGGGACTGGCCCTGCTGCACCAAGTCCCCCTCCTCCACGTAGAGCTCTTCGATTACCCCCTGCCGTTTGGGGCTGACGTTTACGCGCTTTTCGGCCTCGAGTTCGCCGCTGGCACTCACCACCCCTGGCAGGTCGCCCGAAGCTGCCAGCACGGTGTATGCCTCGAGATTGGCCTGGCTGGTGCCGCGCTGACGCTGCACTAGGCCGATGCCAGCTACGAGTACAAGCCCTGCGGCGGCCGCGGCCCAAAGGCGCCGACGCTGCCAGGGCCGGCGCGGCGAGTTGGAAATCGCCGGCACTGAAGTGGGGGTGGAAATTGGGCTGGGGGCAGATAGGTCCATTTTCGCTGCTGGCGCCTCGACCTGCGGCCCGTAGATTTCGGTAATGCTCAAAGCCGGAATCGTCGGTCTGCCCAACGTCGGCAAATCGACCCTGTTCAATGCCCTGGTCGCCAACGCCCAGGCCGAAGCCGCCAACTACCCCTTCTGCACGATTGAGCCGAATTCCGGTGTGGTTTCCGTGCCAGACCCCCGGCTTGACCAGCTAGCTGCGCTCAGCTCCAGCAAGGAGATCATTGCCACCCGGGTGGAGTTTGTCGATATCGCCGGGCTGGTGAAGGGGGCCAGCCAGGGAGAGGGTCTTGGCAACAAGTTTCTGGCCAACATCCGCGAGGTGGACGCAATCGTGCACGTGGTGCGCTGCTTCGAAAACGACGACGTGATCCACGTGAGTGGCTCGGTGGGGCCGGCCCGCGATGCCGAGGTGATCAACCTGGAGCTGGGTCTGGCCGATCTCTCCCAGGTGGAGAAGCGCCGCGAGCGGCTCAAGAAGCAGGTGCGCACCAGCAAGGAGGCCCAGCTTGAAGATGCCGTCCTCGAGCGCATCCAAGTGGAGCTGGAGGCCGGCGGTGCCGCCCGCAATGTGGCCCTAAGCGATGAGGAGGCCCCGCTGCTCAAGCCCCTGGGGCTGCTCACCGCCAAGCCGATCATCTATGCCACCAATGTCAGCGAAGACGATCTGGCCAGTGGCAACCCCTACTGCGAGGAGGTGGCCGCGCTAGCCGTGAAGGAAGGGGCTGGCACCGTGCGCATCTCAGCCCAGGTGGAGGCCGAATTGATCGAGCTTCCCGAGGAGGATCGCACCGAATTCCTGGCGGGTCTCGGGGTAGGGGAGGGCGGCCTGCAGAGCCTGATCCGCGCCACCTACGACCTGCTGGGGCTGCGCACTTATTTCACTACCGGCGAGAAGGAAACCCGCGCCTGGACCATCCAGGCCGGCATGACCGCCCCCCAGGCCGCAGGCGTGATCCACACCGACTTTGAGCGCGGCTTCATCCGCGCCCAGACCATTGGCTACAAGCAGTTGCTCGAGGCGGGTTCGCTGGTGGAAGCTCGCACCAAGGGCTGGCTGCGGGCTGAGGGCAAGGAATACATCGTTGCAGAAGGCGATGTGATGGAGTTTCTGTTCAACGTGTGATCCCGGGGCCGTTCACTAAGTCTGAACCTGCTTCAGAATGGATTTGCTGAGAGACAAGCCATGACTACCCCCCAACCAACCAACCCTCAGCCCGAAGAAGCCGTGGAGGTTGGCCATCCCCACGATTTCGACGCACAGAAGGAGCTGCACCAAAAGATCCGCAACGATCCCGACTACGACGACTGGGAATACGGCACCGAGCCCCTACCCCACGAGGCTTGGGCGGCTAAGCAGGCATCCGCTCGCGAACAACCGCCGGCCTCGGCCTGAGCCGCTTCACCAGGTTGAGGCCAGCCAGGCAAAGCAGGGTCATGCCTATCCAGAAGCCACCGGCGTGGCTCTGGGCATCGAGGGCAACGCCGGCCAGCAACGGCGCTCCTAGGGCGCTCAGGGCAAAACATTGGGAAAAGAGGGCCATGGCCAAGCCCTGGTGCTCTCTGGGACTGAGCTCGATCACCGCTGCGGTGGCAATCGGCAGGAAAGCAGCTGCCCCCAGGGCCAGGGGCAGCTGGGCCAGCAGCACCAGCCAGAGCCCTTGGCTGCTCAGGGCAGAAAAGGCCAGCAGCACCGTGCCCATGGCAAAGCAGGCCAGGCTCAGCCCCAGCCCGTGCGCTATCGGACGCTTGGCCAGGGCCTGACCCACCGGCCACTGGATCAGCACCAGTACTCCCAGCTGCAGCCCGACCAGCAGCGCCCCCAGGCTTTCGGGCATGGCCGCCCGCTCCAGGCCGCCGCGCACCAGATCCAGGGGCAGGGCGCTCTGCATCAGTGCCGGCAGCGAGGTGGCTAGCAGGCTGATTGCTAGTAGTGGCAGCAGTGGCGGTAACCATTGGCGCCAGGGGGTGTGGTCGGCTGGATCGAGGCGGGCGGGGCTAGCCCGCTGCAGGGGCTGCCTTAGCAGCAGCGTCACTACCGATAGCAGGCAGATGATGTCGATCAGGTAGATGCCCCGCAGGCGGCCGGCCGCGGCCAGCAGCGCCCCGAGCAGGGCTCCAGCGGCAATCCCAGCCGCATCGGCGCTGCGCACCAATGCATAGCCGCGGGCGGTGGGAATCGGGGCAGGTCCCATGCGGCAGCCCAGGGGCACCGCCAGCTCAACCGCCGGCCAGTAGAGGCCGGCAGCGATGCCAATCAGCAATTGCCCCTGCACGTAGCCCGGGAAGCTGGCCGTGCCGAACAGCCGCAGATCCCCCAGCAGGGCAGCCAGGGCAGCCATTAGCACCGGTATCGAGCAGGCCAGCCCCCGATCCAGCAGCATGCCGCTCAAAAAACGACCGGCCGTGCCCGCCAGCGCCGCCAGCGCCAAGCCCTGGGTCACCGCCTGGACGCTGAAGGCCGCCTGGTGGAACACGATCGGCGTTAGGTACAGCACCCCACCGGCTCCGAACGAGGCCACTAGTCGCACTAGGGCCACCTGGCGCAGCGCCGCCGGAAACTGGGCCAGCCAGCCGGACTGCGGCGGACTGGCGGAACGGAAGGGGCTCAAACGGGCCGTTATCTAGGTGAGGGGAGTCTGGCGCCACATAGGGGCCCTGGGGCGAGAGAATAAGTACCCCCGCCCATGGCCTTGGCTCGTAACTCGTTGCGTTGCTGGTGTTGCTTGACCGGAGCTCTGGCCATGGGCTGTATGCCGGCTCGGGCTGCCGATGAGTTGGTGTTGCAACTCGATGGCCTGGCGCTGCCCATCGACCTGGTGGCCCTGGAGTCCTGGACTCGCCGGCCCCAGCAGGCAGGTAACGACCTGAAGGCGTGGCTCAATCTGCTGGAGCCGCAGAGTCGCCGCGACCTGGTTCGCTTGCTGCAGGCGCCGCTGCTGCGGGATCGCAGCTTTGGGCTGCAGCTGCTCAACAGCTGGACCGGCGAGCAGATGCTCAAGGAAGCAGGCAGCCTGCTGACTACCGGCGCTGCTGACCGCAGCACGGCACCCCTGCTGCTCAGCAGCCTGCGTCGGTTGCTGGAGCGGCAGAGCAGCGTCTCCGCCCTGGAACTGTTGCGGGCTCTGCCTGTGGCCAGCGTCACCCTGCGCCTCGATGGCGCGCTGCAGTTGGCCGGCCAGTGGCGCAGCCAGCTGCAGCGCCAAAACACTGCCCTGGAGCGGTTGCGCCAGCTGCCCCTGCCCCGGCGTAGCTCCAGTCCTTTGGGGTTTACCAGCGCCGTGCGGCGCCAGCCCCAGCGCCTGCAGCTGCAAGTGCCCCATCGGGTGGCGCCCCTGCCGCTGGAGCTATGGCCTGCCCAGCAGGCCCGTCGTGGTCCTTGGCTGTTGCTGATGCCGGGCCTGGGCGGCAGCGCCGACCAGCTCAGCTGGTTGGCGGCGGCCCTGGCCGATCGGGGCTGGCCCGTGTTGGTAGTTGTCCACCCCGGCAGCGACCAGCAGGCACTGCAGGCATCGCTGCTTGGTGATGCCCCACCGCCCGGGGCTGAAACCCTGCCCCAGCGCCTGGCAGATCTGCAGGCCGTGCTCGAGGCCCAGCGGGAGGGCCAGTTGCCGGCTTTAGGCCCGGCACCGGCTGGGGAGCAGGGGGTGGTGCTGGGGGGTCACTCGCTTGGTGGCCTGGCTGCGCTGATGGGGGCTGGCCTGGTGCCCGAGCGGGGTCTGGGTCGCCGTTGTGAGCTGGCCCTGGCGACCCTGCCGCTCACTAACCTGTCGCGGCTGCTGCAGTGCCAGCTGCCTCGGATCACCGGTGATGGCGCAGCCAGCGCAGGCCCCTTGCGGCCCCAGGCCACGCCCTTGCTGGGAGTGGTTGCCTTCAATGGTTTCGGCAGCCTGCTTTGGCCCCACCGCGGTCTGCAAGATCTAAACGTGCCGGTGCTGCTGGTGGGCGGCGGTCTCGATTTGGTGACCCCTCCGGTGCAGGAGCAGCTGGCCGTGTTTTCTGGTGCCACCCATCCCCGCAGCCGGCTTGTGTTGGTGGAGGGTGCCAGCCATTTCTCACCGGTGCGTATCGACAACCGGGGCGAAGCGTTGTTTCGACTCGGCGAGGAGCTGGTGGGCATGGAGCCCCTGAAGGTGCAGGCCCTGCTGCTCAACCTCACCAGCGAATTTCTGCAGGGCTTTGAGCACCCATTGCTGCTCTCCCCCCAGCGCCGCGACCAGGACGGCGTCCGGGCTTACGTGCTCGATCGCAATCAGGCTCGCCGCTGGCAGGGAGTGCTGCCGGCGGAGTGAGTTAAGGCTCAGAACTTGATGCGCGGATCGAGCACTGCCACCAGCAGATCCACCAGCACCGTCACCAGCACCACCAGGCCTGCCACCACCACCACGATGCCCTGCACCAACGGGTAGTCGCGCTGGCCGATCGCTTCCTGCAGCCGGAAGGCGATGCCGGGCCAGGAGTAGGTGATCTCGATCAGCAGGGCTCCGCCGATCAGCGATGCCACGGTGATGCCCGTGATCGTGAGCACCGGCAGCAGGGCATTGGGCAGGGCATGGCGGAGCACCACCCGGGCCTCGCCCAGGCCGCGGCTGCGGGCTGCTTCCACGTAATCGGAGCCGAGGGTGCGGCGCAGGTTGAGCCGCAGCGAGTTGGCGAAGATGCCGCTGAGCAATAGGCCCAGGGTGGCTGCTGGCAGCACCAGATGGCGCACACTCCCCAGCAGCAGCTTCCATTCGCCCGTGGCCAGGCCACTGCGCAGGCTGTCAAATAGGTAGAAACCGCTGCCCTCCGGCGGCAGCAAGGTGGGCGGGAAGCGTCCCCCCACCGGCAGCCAGCCCAGCCACACCGCAAACACCAGCTGCACCACCATCGCTGCCCAGAAGGGCGGTAGGGCATAGGTGCCGATGCCGTAGAGCCGGCCGGCCAGATCAAGCTTGCCTTCGGGGCGGGCAATGCCGGAAAAGCCCACCGCTAGTCCCACAACTGCAGCCAGCACAAGGGCCACCACCGCCAGCTCCAGGGAGGCCGGCAGGCTTTGACGAATCACTTCCGTCACCGGTTCCTGGTTGGTGAGCGAGGCGCCCAGGTCGCCATGCAGCAATTTGCCCAGGAAGCCGCCGTATTGGTGCAGCAATGGTTGATCCAGGCCCAGCTGGGCCCGCAGTGCTGCGCGGGCGCTTTCGGGAGCTCGGGTGCCGAGCAGGGCGTCGATTGGATCCCCTGGCGCCAGCCGCAGCAGCAGAAAAACCAGGCTGGCGATCAGCCACAACATCAATGGCGCCAGCGCCAGCCGGGCGGCCAAATACCGCAATAGGGACCGGTGGCGACTCATGGTTTGGAGCTCCCTTGGTGAGCCTGCTTACGGGTCAATTCCCGTAGCAGTAGGCGGCCGGAGCCATCGAAACGGGGCTGGCTGATGCTGGGCTGGGCCCAGGCCCGCGGTGCCACCAGCCACACCGGTAGGTAGGGGTTGGCGGCGGCGGTTTGGCGCTGGATGCGGCGCAGCAGGGCGGCGCGGGCGGGGCCGGCTACAGAAGCACTGCGCTCTAGGTCTTGTTGCAGGCCGGGTTTGGCCCAGAAACTGCCACTGGCGGCGCTGGCCCCCTTGAGACAGCGCTCCCCGCGGGCTTCCTCACAGCCCAGCAAGGGCACCAGGTAATTGTCGGCATCGGGAAAGTCGCCCATCCACTCCAGCAGGATTAGCGGGAAGGCTCCCTCCCCCAGCTGGCGGTAGGCGGTAGTGGCCTCCATGCCGGTCACCTCGAGCTCAACGCAATCGCCCAGATCCTGCTGCAGCTGGGCCTGCCAGGTGAGGGCAAACATCCGGTCGGCGGGGATGTTGGAGCGGAAGGTGAGCGGCAGGGCCAGGCGCTTGCCCTGGCAGTAACCGGCCTGGCGATAGAGCTGGCGGGCCTTGGCTGGGCTGTAGCTGGGCCAGGCCTGGGGGTCGGAGCCCTTGAGGCTGGGGGGCACCAGCTCGCGCAGGGGCGGCCGCAGGCCCAGGGTTACCCGGCGGCTGATGGTGTTGCGATCGAGGCTGTAGGCCACCGCTTGGCGCAGCCGGGGATCGTTGAGGGGCGGCTGGTCGGTGAGCAGGGTGAGGTAGCCGATCTCCAGTGCCGGACCGCTGCCCTCCCGCAAGCTTCCAGCCGCAGCCTGGCGTCTCAAGGCGGCCTGCTGGTCGATTTCGAGGCTGGTAGAGAGCAGCACATCCACCTCGCCGCTCTGCAGGGCGCCGTAGAGGGCGGTGGAATTACTGAGCGACACCAGGTCGATGCCGCCATTGGCGGGCTTGGCCCCCCAGTACTCCGCAAAGGGCTCTAAGCGTTGCTGCTGACCTGTAAAGAAGCTGAGCCGGTAGGGCCCGGTGCCCACGAAGCGGTCGTTTAGGAAGCGATTGCGGTGGTTTTTGTAGGCGCTGGGGGAGAGGGGCGTCAGGTTGACGGCGCTGAGCAGCTCGGCCAGGGGGCTGAAGGGGCGCTTGAGCGTCAGTTCGATTGTGTAGGGACCCACGGCCCGCGCGGCGCTTACCCGATCGCCCAGCAGGTAGCTGAGCTTGCCGATAGCTAGGAAGCGCTCCAGGCTGAACACCATGGCCGCGGCATTGAACGGCGTGCCGTCGTGAAAACGCACGCCCTGGCGCAGCTGCACCTGGGCCTTGAGCCCGTCGGCGCTCAGCTTGGGCAGCCCCACTGCCAGGCGCGGCTCCAGCTGGCCAGCGGTATTGATCGCGTAGAGCGTATCGCCGATCGCGCTCAGCAGCTGCATGGCGCCGAAGGTGTAGGCGCCGCCTGGATCAACCGTGTCGATGCGGTTTTTGCTGGCAATTACCAACCGGTTGGCCGACGCCTCGTGCTTGGGCCGGCAGCCGGAGAGGGCCAGACCAGCTGCCAGGCCGCTGGTCAGCAGGGCTGCTGCCAGGGTTTGGGTTAGCCGCGGAGCGCGGGGCAAGGGGCGGCCTTCAGATCAACGCCATTCAAGACCGACGCGGCCAGGTAGGGCGCACCTGTTGCAGGGAAATTTCAAACACTTCCGATCCCTGACGCGCCAGGGGCCAGCGGCGCAGCCAGCAGCGGTCGTGGTGGTCGTCGACGCCAATCACTTGGTAGAGCTGCTCATCACTTTCCAGCTGCACGCAGGCGCCTTGGTGCAGGTTGACTGTGCTCGAGGCCTGGGCACTGGAGCAGGTGGGGCCGTTCATGGAATTAGGGGTTAACTGATTGGTGCTTGCTGGGCAGATGCTGCGGGGCACAGGGGCTAAACACTGTTCGCCTCGCTACAAACATCGGCCTGGGTGTGGGGATCTCGACAGGGCTTGCCGCAGCAGCTGGCCTCTCCAGACCAGACCCCGCTGGGGTCTTAATAATTACTTTCGATTTGTGGGCCCACTCTGACCTGCCGCTGGCCCCATTGGCCAGCTGATGGCGATTTGGAGACCTGATGGAGCCAATCAGGCCCGCTTCTACAGGGTGCGCAGGCAGGCGGCCACGGCCTGAACATCTGTCAGGGCCTCGATTGCGGCCAGGGCTTGGCGGAAGTTGGCTTCGCAAACCTCGTGGGTGATCACCACGATTTCGGCGCCGCCGGCGCTCTGGGTTTCGAACTGCACTATCGATTGAATCGACACCCCCGCTTCGCCAAAGCAGGTGCCGATCGCACCGATCACTCCGGCTCGGTCGCTGGTGCTCAGCCGCAAGTAGTTGCGGTGGCTGGTTACGGCGCTCTCCACCAGGCGGCAGTCGCGCCAGCTGCCAGCGGCCAGCAGGGGATCGAGGGGCGCCTGAGTGCCCCTACCGCCAGTGGCCTGGCGGATGCCGGCGATGTTGAGAATGTCGGCCACCACCGCTGATGCGGTGGGCCCCGCTCCAGCCCCGGGTCCGTAGAACATCACTTGGCCCACGGGATCTCCCTCCACCAGGATCGCGTTATTAACTCCGTTCACCCCGGCCAGCGGATGGGCCTTGGGCAGCAGGGTGGGGTGGACGCGCACATCTAGGAGCTGCTCTGCTTGGTCGCCGGGCATGGCCTGGGCCACGGCCAAAAGCTTCACCACATAGCCAAGCTGCTCGGCGTAGGCGATGTCGCGGGCATCGAGCTGGTCGATCCCCTCGGTTGGGATGGCCTCGCGGGGAACCGGACCGCCGTAGGCCAGGCCCGCCAAAATTGCGATCTTGTCGGCCGCATCGCCCCCCTGCACATCAGCGGCGGGGTCGGCTTCGGCGTAGCCGAGGCGCTGGGCGTCGGCTAGCACCTCTGGGTAGGCGGCGCCCTCTGCCGCCATGCGACTGAGGATGTAGTTGGTGGTCCCGTTAATGATGCCGCTCACCCGCTGGATCCGGTTGGCTCCCAGGGACTGCTTCAAGGGCTCGATGATCGGGATGCCGCCACCTACGGCGGCTTCGATCAGCACGTAAACCCCACTGCGGGCGGCGGCGGCGGCGATCTCATCGCCATAGCGCGCAATCACGGCCTTGTTGGCGGTTACTACCGGTTTGCCGGCCGCAATCGCCCGCAGGATCAGGGAGCGGGCCGGCTCCAGGCCACCCATCACCTCCACCACGATGTCGACCGCCGGGTCGTCGACCACGGCTTCTGGGTCGGTGCTGAGCAGTTCGGCTGCCAATTCCACCGTGCGAGGCCGGTTCAGGTCGCGCACGGCCACCCGCCGCAATTCGAGTTCACCCACCAGCGGGTGGCGGCCGGCCGGGGTCGCCAGGATGGCTGCCACACCAGCACCCACCGTGCCGAGCCCAAGCAAGCCGATGCCGATGGTCATTCGTTGGGGGGTAGCGGTGCGCCGATCCTAGAAATCAACTGGCTTGGCCTAGGGGGTGGCCGCCAAGGACTGGGCCTGGGCCTGCATCAGCCGCAGGATGTTGAGAAAGCCGTTGGCCCTTGAGGGAGTCAGGCTGGCCTGCAGGCCGGTGGCGGCGATGAAGGCCGGATCGATGGCGGTGGCCTGCTGCGGTGTCAGCCCTTCGAGCCCTTCGATCAGCAGGGCCAGCAGTCCCTTGGTGATGGCGGCGTCGGAGTCACCGTGCCAGTGCAGGGCGCCATCGACTAACTCCGCCACCACAAATACCTGTGAAACGCAGCCCTTCACCTTGAAGGCGTCATTGCGAAATTCCTCGGGCAGGGGCTCGAGCTTTTTGGCCAGCCAAAGCACGTATTCGTAGCGGCGGCGGGGATCGCTGGTGCTGGCGAGGCGCTCCACCATGCGGTCGAGGGCCGGACTGCCACTGGGGGCAATGCTCATCAGCGCCGGCCGCCGCGGCGCCAGCTCAGGGCTCCTCCCAGGACGCCTGCTGCGGCACTGAGGCCGAGCAGTGCCAGCCCTGTTCGGATTCCTTGCTCTGGTCGGGAGCTGTTGAAGCCAGTTGAAAGCGCCGGTGCTGCCCCTGGTAGCTCGAGATAGTCGCGGTGGCCTGGGCCGCGGTCTACTTGTAGCTCCCAGGCGGAGGTTGCGTTGCTAGGCAGCTGGAAGCGGAGTTGGCCGCTGGCATCGGTGCGACCTAGTTCGATCGGTTCACCGTTGGGTGGCACCAGCCGCACCACCGCATCATCGGCGGGCTCCCCGTTGCCGAAACGGCTGTCGAGCACCAGATGATCGGTGAGGCTGCTCAGGCGTTCCAGGCTGCTTTCAATCGCGTGGCTATGGGCCGGGGCGGCGCTGGCAAGCAGCAGCAAGGCCGGAATTACACGCAGATTCATGGCTGAATCAGGAAGCTTGCCAACGACTATCGCTACTTTTGCCGGCCTGCACCATCCGCACCATCGAACTCACCATCATCGAGAGGGCGTCGTGGCTCTGACCACGCTCCTGAAGTTCGGCAGCCAAGACCCTTTCTGGGACCGAGGCGTAGCTGCAGGGAGCAGGAAGAGCTTTGAGATCCAAGGCGTGGCCTGTTCTATGAATTGATCCTGGCAAATAGCTGCTCGCACTGCGCCCCGTGTAAAGGCATTGTCAAGAACGGTTCCTTCAAGAAGGGTTCCCTTAAGAAGGGTGCCCCAGGCCTTCTTCATCGAGCCAGCCTTGCAGGGGCACATCCCAGGGGTCGCGGGGCAGCTGCCCAACCCGGCAGCCGCGGGGCAGCACCGCCAGCGCCGGCACTTGGGCCCAGCTTGGGTCGGCCCGCAGCCGGTCGTACCAGCCGCCGCCGTAGCCCAGGCGGATGCCCGCCCCATCGCAGGCCAGCGCCGGAACCAGCAGCAGCCCCAGCGCCTGGGCTGGCAGCTCCCCGGCGCCCGCTAGCGGTGCCGGGATGCGGCAACCATCTGGCTCCAGGGGGTCGCAGCTACGCCAGGGCCGAAACACCAGCCTGGGCCCTAGATCACCCCCAGCCCTGGCGGGCACGATGGCGGGCAGGGCCAGCCGGCCCGGCAGCAGGATTTCCAGCTCCCGCAGGTCAACCTCGCCGGGCAGGGGCCAGTAGAGGCCCAGGGCGCGGCCGGCGGGCAGTAGGGCGGGAATGTGCCGGCGGGCCTGGGCCACGATCGCGGCCTCCACACCCTCGAGCAGGCTCTGGCGCAGGGGGCGGAAGTGGCGCCGCAGGCTGGCTTTGGTGCTCACCGCTGGAACCAGCCGGTGAGGGCGGCGGCTAGGGCATCGGCGGCGTCATCGGGGCGGGGCGGGGTGTCGAGGTTGAGCTCGCGCATCACCGCTTCAAGCACCTCATCTTTCTGGGCGTGGCCATGGCCGGTGAGGGCTTGCTTGATCTGCATCGGCGGAAACTCCACCACCGCCACGCCAAAGCGGGCCAGGGTCATCATCAGCACGCCCCTGGCTTGCACCACGGCAATGGTGGTGCTGGAGCGGTAGAAGAAAAACTTCTCCACCACCGCCAGCTGGGGCTTCCAGGTGCGGATCAGTACCCGCAGGTCGCGGGCGATCTCCACCATCCGCTCCCCCTCGCTGCGGCCGGGTTCGGTGCGGATGATGCCGCAATCGAGCAGCTGCTGGGCGCCGCCGCGGCGCTCCTCCACCTCGATCACCCCATAGCCCACGCGGGCCAGACCGGGATCGATGCCGAGGATGCGCATGGTTCAGCGCAGCATCGGCGGCAGCGACTTGGCTGGAACTGCCCGCAGCAATTCGAGCTCCGCCCGTAGCGCCGGATCCTGCCGGAAGGCTCGCCACTGGGGACTGGCGATGATCTGCAGGGCGGCGTCGGCACCGAGGCGCTGGCCTGCCTCCACATCGGAGGGGTAATGCACGCCGCAGAGCACCCGGTTGGCTCCACCCTGGCGGCCTATGTGATGCAGGCGCGCGCGACGCTCGGGAATTAGATCAGCGAGCAGCTCGGCCGTGCTGCGGAACCACACGGCGTGGCCAGAGGGAAAGGAGCCGGTGCCCTCCCGTGGCAGACAGGGCTCGAGCCCAGGGTGGGCGATGTAGGGACGGATGCGGCCCTGTTGTTTCTTGATCCCCCGGTAGGCGCTGTTCACTGGCGCCATGAACGCGTGTAGGCCGGCGCTGAGCATTGGCGTGGCCTTGCCGAGCTCAGTGCCCACAGCGCTGCTGAAGACATTGAGGTCGCGGTCTAGTAGCAGCCAGGTGGTGGCCACGATCTCCGGGCTTCGGAAGCGCTGCAGCCACTCCAAGATCGCCAGATCAGCGGCTTCCGCGGCACTGCCTGGGGCTGGAGGGAGGCCAGCGATTGCGGCCAATCGGCGCTGGTCGAGTTGGACCTCCGCTGCTGCGGGTTCGGCCTGTGCGGCCAGGCATGTTTGCTGCAGGGCTAGGGCGGCCAGCAGACCAGCTACCCACTGAGACCGCCGCAGGGGGGTGGAACGGTGTGTGGCAAAGGTGGGCATTGCGGTGAACGTTGCAAACAATTGGGGGAGGCAATATCTGGATCTGAGGATCTGAAGACTTCAGGGCCGGCGATGGTCAGCTCCGCGGTTGCCGACGAGGCTCCAGGAGTGATTCACAGCGCTGCTGGCCATCGAGCAGCTGGGCCTGGCTGTAGATCCGCACCTCGGGCCGCTTTAGGGACGGCCGGTAGCGGAGCACAACCAGCTGGTCGAAGTCGTCGTCGTCGATCGGCTTCATCGCTGGCCAGCCCAGGCCTGCGGCGAGCTGCGGCAGGCGACGGTGTTCCCAGAACAGCACCACCCTGCCGCCGGCAACGCTCGGATCGGTGAGAATTTGGCGTCCTGACTGGAAAGAATCCTCGCGGGAGGCGAGGTCGATGGCGATGTCTACGCCGGTAGCAACAGCTAGAGGCACGGCCGTCTGGTAACTGCGGGCGTTCTTGCCGGAAATGGGATCGAGATAGAAGCTACGGATCTGGCTGGGGCGCCCAAAACAGTGCGGCAGCAGCGAGGCCAGCGCAATAGAGCGCTCCAATCCCTGCGCTGACAGGTTGTAATTGCCCCCCCCAGGACCTTTGTGGCCATGCCGCATCAGCACCACCAGCTCGGGCGTGGCCCGAGCGGAGGGAGCCAGTGCCATCAGGCCGAGACAGGCGGTGAAAAGCATCACTCGGCCGATGCAGTCAGCAGATGAGGCTCGGGAGGCCATGGGGTGCTTCACCCCACCAACGCCAGCTCGAAGGCGCTGCGGTCGCTGCTGTCGGCGCGCTCGAACACCTTGCAGAACACCTTCACCACCCGATCGCCGGTGTCGATTGTTTCCAGAGGGTCCTTGCGCAGGCGATGGCGCAGGCAGCAGGCCACCACCCGGGCCACGTCGTTTTCGTCCACCTCGGTGCGACCTTCGAAGGCCGCTAGGGCCCGGGCGGCCCGGTTGGTGACGATGTCGCCGCGCAGGCCATCCACATCCAGCTCGCCGCACACCGCCGAGATGCGAATGCGTAGGTCGGCGTCGATCGCCACCTGATTGAGTAGCTTCTGGGCCGCAATTACCCGGTCCTGCAGGGCGTCCTGGGTGGTTTGCACCGCATTGTTGAAGTCGTCTGGATCGCTGTCGAAGGCGGTGCGCTGATCCACCACCTGCACCCGCAGCTCTGGATCGCGCACGGTGCGCACCTCCACGCTCATGCCGAAGCGATCGAGCAGCTGGGGCCGCAGCTCCCCCTCCTCGGGGTTGCCGGAGCCGATCAGCACGAAGCGGGCCGGGTGGCGCACACTCACCCCCTCGCGCTCCACTGTGTTCCAGCCGGAGGCGGCTGAATCCAGCAACACGTCCACCAGGTGGTCGTCGAGCAGGTTCACCTCATCCACATAGAGCAGGCCGCGGTTGGCCTTGGCCAGCAGGCCGGGCTCAAAGGCGCGTACGCCTTCACTCAGAGCTTTTTCGATGTCGATGGTGCCGCAGAGGCGATCTTCCGTAGCGCCTAGGGGTAGGTCGACCATTGGCACCTGGCGGGGCTCCACCGGCAGCTCCTCACCCTGCTCGGCCCGGGCGCGCACCTCGGTGCTCTGCAGGTCTGGGTCGAAGGGGGAGCTGTTGTACGGGTCGCCCGCCACCACATCGATTTCGGGCAGCAGGTCGGCCAGGGCCCGGATCGTGGTCGATTTGCCGGTGCCCCGGTCGCCCATGATCATCACGCCGCCGATGCGTGGATCGATCACGTTGAGCAGCAGGGCCAGCTTCATCTCCTCCTGCCCGACGATCGCGGTGAAGGGGAAGACCCTGCGCTTGCGAACTGGCGTCACGGACGGCTGGCTGGAGTTGATTCGGATTGTTTCACAGCTGGGTTCATAGCTGGATCTGGAAGCGGCAACAGGCTGAGCACCTGGGGTGGGGTGGCATCGGCTGGATAGATCAGCCGCACCTGCAGCTGGCGGCTGGCCCCTGGCGCCAGGCTGATGGTGCCGAAGGCGGGGCTGGGCTCACCGGCTCGCTGCACCAAATGGAAGCTGCGCCGGCCAAGGGGCCGACTGCCCGGGCTGGCGCCATCAAGGCCCGTCACCTCCACCGTGCCGCGGAACATCACCGGCCGGCTGCCACTAGTGCTGCCGCCAATGCTTTTGAAGCGCAGGCCACCAATGGCGGCATCGCCCTTGAGTGGCGATTCCAGGGCCAGCTGCAGGGTCACCGCTTTGGTCGTGTCGTTGCGCAAGGGGATGCTGAGGTCGTATTCGACGCCGTAGTTGCCGTGGGCGGCCCAGGCGGTGCCTGGGTAGAAGGCCTGCAGCTCGGCGGTCTGCACCTGGCCGCTGCCGAGAGTGCCCCGCTCCAGGCTGCTGATCGGCCAGGAGATCGGCGCCCGGCTCACGCTCAGCCAGTTTTTGCCCGGATCGCTAAGGCGGCTGCGCCAGACGCTGCCCACCTGCACCCCACTCACCCGCGAGTACACCATCCCCCCATTGCTGCCCCGGGGAGTGGGGCTGTGCTCCCGGGGGCTGAGCCCCCCCTCCAGCAGGGCGGCCCAGCTGGAGGGGGGCGGCGGCTCATTGCCCCGGCCGAAGGCCGCCAGGGTGGCCAGGCTCACGGGGGCCGAGCTCTCCAGCCGCAGCTGCAGGTTGCGGCCGTTGAGCAGGGGATCGAGGCCCCGCACCGGCAGGGGCAGCACCAGCAGGGTGGTGGGAGCGCCGGGGCTCAAGGTCCAGCTGGCGGGCAGCTCGGGGCTGCGCTGGCGGGCCAGTAATTCGGTGGCCACCCGGCTGCCGGGGCCAGCCCACACCGGCGTAGTTCCCTGCTCCATCAAGGCCGGCAGGGGCAGGAAGGGGGCGCCTGCCTGGCCTGGATCCACCGCTTGGGAGAGGGCCGTCGAGCCAGCCAGCAGCTTCAGGGTTACGGGTCCGGGACCTCGGGGAGCGGCCAGCACCGCCAGCCACAGGGTGGAGTCGAGGCTCTCCGGCTTGCCCGCATAGACGTGGTGGCTAAACAGGTCGAAGCGGCCGTTTAGCGCCACATCCAGGTGGGCTGCAGGCACGCCGCGACCGGCGCCGGGGAAAGTGGAAAGCAGGATCCCGGGCTCGCGAATCAGCTCGGGGTTGTTGTCGTTTACCAGCAGCAGCTGGTCCAGCCCGCCGCTCAAGGGCGCCACGGTTTGGGGGCGCAGCACGGGGGCGGGCTGGGCCAGGGCGGCGGGGGCAGCCAGGCTGGTTAGCAGCAGCAGGGGCAGCCAGCTGGCCCGGAGCAGGCGAGGGCGGTTCATTTGCGACCTACCAGGGTTTTTGAAACTTCAGCGGCCATGGCGCGGATCAGATCGGTGGAGCGGGGGTCGTTGAATGGACCTTTCACCATGAAGGCCGCCACGGCGCGTTGGCCGTTGGGGAGCTGGATCAGGGCCGCATCGGCGTAGGCAATGCCGATATCACCGGTTTTGTTGTAGACGGTGATGCCGAAACTGAGCAGCTCGCTGTCGGGGTCGGCGGAGTCTTTGCCGAGCCCCTGGAGCAGGCCCAGGGGAATAAGGGTGTTGGTGCGGGAGCTGCCCATGATTTCCCTAAACAGGTCCCGAGCCCGGGGACTAAGGCTTTCGCCGATATCCACCATGGCGATCGACCTGGCCAGGTCGCGGCTGCTGGTGGTGTTGGTGCCGTCGAGATCGGGCAGCCAGTTGTTGACTGCCGTCGCAGGCAGGCCCATGGCGCTGAAACGCTCATTGAGGGTCGTTTTGCCGCCTAGACGCTTAATCAGCAGGTTGGTGGCGCTGTTGTCGCTCACCCGGATCATCTCGGTGGCCGCTTCAAAAAACGGGAAGCGGGTGCCCACCGGTTTGTTGGCCATCCAGCCGGCGCCGCCGCCCACCAGCTCTTTTGTCAGGGGCAGGGGCTCGTTCCAGCGCAACTTGCCGTTGTCGAGGTCTTCCAGGCCTGCCAGCAGGATCGGCGTTTTGATTGAGCTGGCGGCTGGCAGGGGTAGGTCGGGCTGCAGCTGGGCAAAGCGGCCGTCGTCGAGCACCAGCAGGAAGGCGCTGGCGCTGAGGTCTTTGTGGGCTGCTGCCAGCTCGCCCCAGCGCTGGCTCACTGCTGCCAGTTCCGTGCGGGCTTCGAACTGCCCCGGATCGAGGCCCTTGCTGTTGCGGGCGGCGCTGAGGTCGAGGCTGGGGGCCTTGCTCGCGCCTTGGGCCAGGCGGGGGGCCAGCAGCTTGAGGCTGGTGCCGGTGACCACGCCCAGGCCGATTCCCATCACCACCAGGCGCAACACCAACCGAAAGGGGCCTCCCCAGCGGTTCTTGGGGCTACGGGGCTGACGGCCAGCGGTCACGGGCCACTCCAACGAAGTGACCTGAAGTTAAGGGGTCTGACCAGGGTTGGTCCCGCGCTCACTGGCCCAGCGCAGCTGGCGCACCATGCCGCGCACCAGGGCTACCTCTTCAGTGGAGATTTGGGCCCGCTGCAGCAGCCCCCGCAGCTTGGCCATGCGGGCGTGGGCCGTGTGGGGATGGAGGAAGCCCACGTCGAGCAGCAGGGCCTCGGCATCACCGAGCATCGCTTCGAGTCCCTGGCGGTCGCTTGGCTCTGGCAGGGCACCAAGTTCAGGGCAGCTGCGCAGGCCGTGCCAGCTATGCAGCACTAGGGCTGCAGCGTGGGAGAGGTTGAGGGAGGCGTAGGCGTCGCCGCTGCCCAGGGTGAGCAGCTGGCCTGCCTGGAGCAGCTCGTCGTTGCTGAGGCCCCGATCCTCCCGGCCGAACACCAGGGCGCAGGGGCCCCTGGCCTGGGCCAGCCAGCGCAGGGCCGGCTCCGGTGCTTGTAGGGGTAGGGGCTCGCCGGCCCGCCGGCCGCTGGTGGCCACCACCCGGCAGCAGTCGGCCAGGGCGGCGCTGAGACTGGGGAACAGGCGGGCCTGCTCCAGTAGCCAGCCACCGTGCACGGCCATGCGCCGGGCCTCCTCGCCGAGGTGGTCGCAGCGGGGCGCCACCAGGCGCAGCTCACCTACGTCGAAGTTGGCGCAGAGGCGAGCGACGCTGCCGACGTTGAGCGGCCCGGAGGGTTCCACCAGCACCACGGCCAGCTGGGCGGCGCTGCTCACACAAGACCGTTCAAGTAGGCCAGCAGGTCGGCCATGGCCTGGGGTTCCGGTTGAAAGCTGGGCATCGGTGGCGTGCGGCCACTCACCACCTGCTGGATCAGCTGGCGGGAGCTCTTGCGAGCGGCGACGCCATGCAGATTGGGGCCCACCAGCCCTTGGGCGGCGATGCCATGGCAGCCGGCGCAATTGAGCCGAAAGAGCAGGCCGCCGTTCTCACTGGAGCCGCTGAGCTCAAGGGTCTGACGGCTGTAGGGATCAGCCTGGGCTGCAGGCAGCACCAGCAACACCGCCACGATGCAGGCGGCGGCTGCCATGCCCACTAGGGCAGCGACCAGGCCGCGGCGGCCTTTAGAGGCATCAGGGTTTAGGGGTTGGCCGGTCACAGTTGGTGCAGGGCGCTCGCGGTGTGGGGGATGGGCGTGAAACAATTGTGGCCTGAACGCTTTGTCAGTGCTCCCATGATCGAACCCCTGCTCTGCGGCATCGTGCTCGGTTTGATCCCCGTGACCCTGGCTGGTTTGTTTGTGGCAGCCTGGAACCAGTATCGCCGCGGCACCCTGCTCGACTGAGCTTCAGTTTGCGCCTTGGTTGACTACTTCAGTTGACTTGATCCAGCAGCAGCAAGCTGGTGCTGCCGTAACGGCGCTTATCGCGCTTGCACCATCCGGCTGGAATCGCTGGCAGCAGTGAGCTAGCGCATTCCCAGATCAAGGTGCCGCCTGGCTTGAGCCAGCCCCCTGCCAGCACGGCACTGGCTAGCTGGGCATAAAGGTCTGCGGCGTAGGGGGGGTCGGCATAGATCAAATCAAAGGCCGCCTGTTGATTTGACTCCGCCAGCCAACGCACCACCTCGCGGCAGTGCACCGCCCAGGCGCTTGCTTGGCGGCCGGCGTCACCCAGACCCTGATGCACCGCTTCGAGATTGGTGCGGGCCACGGCGGCGATGCGGCGGTCCTGCTCGATCGCCACAACCCGGCTAGCCCCCCGATGCAGGGCTTCGCAGGCCATAGCGCCGCTGCCACTGCATAGATCCAGCCAGGCGCAGCCCGGCAGCTCGGCTGCCAGCAGGTTCATTACCGCCAGCCGCACCCGGGAGCTGGTGGGGCGGGCGATGCTGCCCGGCGGACTCTGCAGCCGCCGGCCCCCGCTAAGCCGCAGGCTCATAAGACAGCGAGCCAGGCCAGCCAGCGGCGCAGGATCGCCTCGCCGTGGGGGCCTGATTTTTCCGGGTGAAATTGGCAGGCACCAATGGCCCCCTGCCAGACCGCGGCGCTGACAGCGGTGTCGGCGAAGCGCACCAGGGCGGTGTTGCAGGCCGGATCACTGGGCTCGGCGGCGTAGGAGTGCACGAAATAGACCCAGCTCTCCGGGCTGCCGGCCGGCAGCAGGGGGCTGGGATTTGCAGGCACCAGGGGCGCCCAGCCCATGTGCGGAATCGGGTGGCCAGGCCGGCGGGGCAGGGCCCGCACCCGCCCCTGGAGCAGGCCCAGGCCGGCGGCTTCGCCCTCGTCACTGGCTTCAAATAGCAGCTGCAGCCCCAGGCAAATGCCCAGCAGGGGCCGGCCGGCGGTGCACCATGCCGTGATCGCCTCGGCCAGACCACCCTGGCGTAGGCGGTCCATCGCCGGATCAAAGGCTCCCACCCCTGGCAGCACCAGCGCCTTGCAGCCCTCCATTTCGGCGCCGCTTTGTACGGGCTGCACCGTTGCGCCTAGCCGTTCAAAAGCCCGCTGCACAGAGTGCAGATTGCCCATGCCGTAATCGATCAAGCCGAGGCGACTCATGGGGCCGAAGAACTGGGTTGGCGGCGGCCGGGCTCCGTTAGCAGCTGCTCTGGCGGTACCTCCAGCCCGTTGAGTGTGTCGAGCAGCTGGTAGAGCCGGCCGATGCGGCGGCGATTGAAGTGGAAATTCAGGCAGGGGCGCAGCAGGCCGGCATCGTCGACGGTCTCGCTCGCCTGGATAACACCCTCATCCACCAGATCATCGAACTGCAGGTTGAGGCCAGCTAGCTGATCTGGCTGCAGGGCGCAGTTGAGCAGCAGCTCGATGCGGTTGTCGCCCAGCCTGGCGGAGTGAAAAAGGCGATAGAAGCGGCTGATGTGGGCCACTGCCTCCTCGGCACTGTGGGCCTCCATCAATATGTCGCCGTCTTCGGGGGAGATCAGGCCGCTGGCGGCCAGGCCCTGGTTGACATCCCGCTGCCAGCCGCTCCAGAAGGGGTTGCCTGGCGGAGCAAGCAGCACCAGGGGAATCGGTGGGGTGCGGCCGGTTTGGATCAAGGTGAGCGATTCGAACAGCTCATCGAGGGTGCCGAAGCCGCCCGGCATCGCCACCAGGGCATCGCTTTCGCGCAAAAAGAAAAGCTTGCGGGTAAAGAAATAGCGGAAGTGGAGCAGCCGGCCATCGCAGCTACTCACAAAGCGGTTGGCGTGCTGCTCAAACGGCAGGTCAACGTTGAGGCCGATGCTGGCCTCGCAGCCGGCACCGCTGTTGGCGGCCTCCATGATGCCGCCGCCGGCACCTGTCATTACGTCAAATCCAGCGGCCACCGCATAGCGGGCCAATTCTTCGGCCAACGCGTAGCTGGGGTCGCTTTGCACCGTGCGAGCTGAACCGAAGACGGTGATCTTGCGGGTGTCACGGCGTGGGCGAAAGACATCTAGGGCCTCACTGATGTCGGCCAGGGCGCCACTGATCAGCCGCCATTCGTCTCGGCCACGCTCTTGGCGACCCACCTGAAGCAGGGAAACCAGGGACCGCTCGATCAGATGCCGCTGGGGGTGGTCTTTGAGCTCATGGGCCAAAACCTGCAATGGGCTCTGGCCGAAATGGGATGGGTCGCTCAGAACTAGGTGCTCAACTGCGCTCAGAGGTACTTGGAAATTGTGGACGACAGGGTGGTTTTAGGCACGGCACCAACCACGGTGTCGACCTTCTGGCCCCCCTTGAAGATCATCAGGGTGGGGATGCTGCGGATGCCGTACTGGCTGGCAACGTTGGGATTTTCGTCGGTATTGAGCTTGAACACCTTGATTTTGCCTTCGAATTCGGTGGCGATTTCGTCGACGATCGGCGCCACCATGCGGCAGGGGCCGCACCAAGGGGCCCAGAAGTCGATCAGCACGGGCAAATCACTTTTGAGCACGTCTTGCTCAAAGGAGGCATCAGTGACAGCGGCGGCGCTGGACATCCTTGCAGGATCAGGGTTTGGCGAATCTAGCAAGGTTGTTTAAGGCCTACCCACGACCGTTGCAGGTCGTGATCCGGTGAGCCTGGGCAGCGGGAAGACAAAAGGCCCGGACGCGCCGGGCTGGAGGGTGTGAGGAGTGTGAGAGCCGAAGCTCGCACCTGTTGAGGCTAACGCTGCCGTCTGTCCTGGCTGTAGAAACAACCGCCCGGGCCTATTTGCCCATGCCGAGCTGCTGGGCTTTTTGGTAGACCTTGCCCTCGGTGAGCAGGGATGGGGCAACCACCACCTCCACTTTCTGCATGTCTTTGATGGTGCGGGCGCCGAGGGTTCCCATCGAGGTGCGAATGCAGCCCAGCAGGTTCTGGGTGCCGTCATCGAGTCCGGCCGGACCACGCAGGATCTTTTCCAGGCTGCCGGTGGTGCCAACTTTGATGCGGGTGCCGCGGGGCAGCACCGGGCTAGGGGTGGCCATACCCCAGTGGAAGCCCCGGCCGGGGGCCTCGCTGGCGCGGGCAATCGGGGAGCCGATCATCACGGCGTCGGCGCCGCAGGCCAGGCACTTGCAGATGTCACCGCCGTTGACGATGCCGCCATCGGCCACGATCGGCACGTAGCGGCCGCTCTCGGCGAAATATTCGTCGCGGGCGGCGGCACAGTCGGAAACTGAGGTGGCTTGGGGAATGCCAATACCCAGCACGCCGCGGCTGGTGCAGGCAGCACCGGGGCCGATGCCCACCATCACGCCGGCGGCGCCGGCCCGCATCAACTTCAGTGCCACCTCATAGGTGACGCAATTGCCAATGATCACGGGCACCCCGAAGGTGCGGCAAAGGTGCTCGAGATCGAGGCTCTCCTGGCCCTCAGGGCCGATGTGCTCGGTGCTGACCACCGTTGCCTGCACAAAGAAGAGGTCGGCGCCGGCTTCGGCAATGGCCTTGCCGAATCGCAGCGCGGCCACTGGAGTGGCGCTGACCGCCGCGATGCCGCCCTGCTGCTTGATCTCGGCAATTCGCTGACGGATCAGGTCTTCCCGCACCGGCTGGCTGTAGAGCTCCTGCATTAGGGGCACGAAGCTGTCCCGGTCGACGGCGGCGATGCGGTCGAGGATGGGATTGGGGTCGTCGTAGCGGCACTGGACGCCCTCCAGGTTCAAAACGCCTAGGGCTCCCTGTTTGCTCAGTTCCACCGCCATGGCCACATCGACCACGCCGTCCATGGCGCTGGCGATGATCGGAATTTCGCGGCTGATGCCGCCGATGGTCCAACTGCTATCGGTGATAGCTGGATCAACCGTGCGGCCACCCGGCACCAGGGCGATCTCGTCGATGCCATAGGCACGACGCACAGTGCGGAAGCGACCGAGCTGAATGTCCACCTGGAGTCAACTAATTCGGGTCAAGCTATCAACCAGCCGCCCGCAGGCCCTGGGGCAAGGCGGGATCACTCCTTGCCCCGGAAGGCTTTCCAGCTTTGGTTCAGACCGCCCAGCAGCCGTTCGCGCTCGCTGCTGCGCAGCAGTTTGGGAATGCCGTAGCGCACCGCCCACACCACCCCAGCTAGCTCGAGCAGGCCGGGCACCAGAGGCAGGCTGTCGAGGGCACCCAGTACGGCGCTGTAAACCCGCAGCACCAGTAGCAGGCCCACCAGGGCAGCCAGGATGGTCACCGGTTTGCGGGCCTGGGCCCACAGCTTGTTGAGCTCGTTTTGATCGAGCCACTGGCGCAGCTTGCCCAGCAGCAGTTCCCACTCGCCACCTTCGCCGCTTTGGGGCTCGGCCTCGTTATCTGGCGAGCTGGCGCTGGGATTGGCTTCAATCACCAGGGTGGCGGCAATGCTGGGCTCGGGGGGCGCCGCCTGTGGAGCGGGCTCGGTGTCGGGCTTGGTGGTGGTGTCGTCGGCCATGGCGGCGCGGCGGAATTAGGAACGTGGCGGGAGCTTAGGTGCGGTTGGCTGGGACACCAAGCCCTAGGCCTCAATCGGTAGCAGGCTGGGGCGGCTGCTCAGCGGCACGACCGGTAGGCGTAGGGGGAAGCTGCCGTCGATCAGAGCAGCTATCAAGGCCTCGCAGGCGGCGGCGGCTATTCGCGGGCTGTGGGAGGGCGCACAGGCCACCGAGCGGCCTGCCACCTGGATCATGCCGCTGAGCAGCTCCGCGTAGCTCACCGAGCCCAGGCTGGGTTTGATGCGCCGCGGCACCGATAGGTCGAGCACGGGCGCCTCGAGCTCCTGGGGGCCAGCGGCGGCCTGGCGCGCTACCTCGGCATTAATCAGGGGCACCGGCGCCGCAATCGCAATCAACAGGGCGCTGCCATGGCCCTCAAAAAAACAGGGGCGCACCCACTCGGGCCGCAGGCCGTGCAAATCCACGCTCACGGCGGCGGCCGCGCCGGGGCTGCGGGCATGGCCGCTGGCCTGGCGACGGCAACCGGGCTGGTGGCCGCTGCCAGCGCCGATCACCCAGCCGATGTTGCCGCCCACCAGCACCGGTGAGCCAGGCCCCAGCAGCGACAACCCCGGCATGGTGAGGCCGATGCTGCCGGCGCCGCCGCATGAATAAAGGGCGTTGGCGGCTGGACCCAGCAGGGTGCCGTAGGGGCTGGGGCAGGGCCCCTCCGCCTGGCTGAGGGCGACCACGCCGTTTTCACTGATGGCCCGCTGCAGCAGCAGCCGGCCAGCGCCGATCTGCTCGAGCCCCAGCTCCGTGTGCAGCTCCCGGCGCGGGTGCAGGGCGGTGGCCTCGCCGCTGGCGTTGAAGGGCAGGGACTGGCCCTGCAGCAGGGCGCCGAGCAGCTGGGCGCCGCCCATGGCATCGCCTAGGCCGCCGCCGATCGGCAGCACCAGCTCGCCGCTGCCGCAGCCCGCTAGCCCCGCCACTCCGGCCAGCTGGCCGTCGCGCAGGCGGATCGGTGGATCCGTGGGGCCGAGGCTTAGGAGCAGGCTGGCCTGGTCGCTGAAGCCCGCATCGGCTGCCACCACCACATCAGTGCTGGCGTAGGCCTCGGCCAGCCCGGCTTGCTGCACCAGGCTGCGAAAATCAGCGGCGGCGCGCACCTGCAGCTGGCCCCGTTGCTGCTTGAGCCTTAGCTCCGCCTCCTGGCGTGGCGGGAATGGATCGGATTTGGGCATTCCCCCTGGGCTTTAGATAAACTGACCATTGGTAAAGACAGTCATTCATGGCGGACCCCAGCGGACCCGGTGCTGACATACCGGGGGAGTCCGGCGGCAACGGTGATTCGCGGATCATCCTGACCGATCTGCGCAACGAGATGTCGCGCTCCTACTTGGAGTATGCGATGAGCGTGATCGTGGGTCGGGCCCTGCCCGATGCCCGCGATGGCCTCAAGCCGGTGCACCGGCGCATCCTCTACGCGATGTATGAGCTGGGTCTGACCAGCGACCGGCCCTACAGGAAGTGCGCCCGTGTGGTGGGTGAGGTGCTTGGTAAGTACCACCCCCACGGCGATACGGCGGTATACGACGCCCTGGTGCGGATGGCCCAGGACTTCAACATGCGAATGCCCCTGGTGAATGGGCACGGCAACTTTGGTTCGGTGGACGGCGACCCCCCGGCCGCCATGCGCTACACCGAATCCCGGCTGCAGGCGCTCACCACCGACAGCCTGCTCGACGACATCGAGGCCGAGACGGTCGACTTCGCCGACAACTTTGACGGCTCCCAGCAGGAGCCCACAGTGATGCCGGCGCGGATTCCGCAGCTGCTGCTCAACGGCTCCACTGGCATCGCCGTGGGCATGGCGACCAACATCCCACCCCACAACCTCACCGAGCTGATCGACGGCACGCTGGCGCTGATCGCTAACCCCGACATCGACGATCTGCAGTTGATGGCAATCATCCCGGGGCCCGACTTCCCCACGGGAGGCCAGATCCTGGGTCGCCGCGGCATCCGTGACACCTACACCACCGGTCGCGGTTCAGTGACGATGCGGGGCGTCGCCTCAGTTGAAACCCTGGAGGTGAAGGGCCGCCCCGACCGGGATGCGGTGATTATCACCGAATTGCCCTTCCAAACCAACAAGGCCTCGCTGATTGAGCGGATCGCCGAGCTGGTAAACGACAAGAAGCTCGAAGGGATCTCTGATATCCGCGATGAATCCGACCGCGATGGCATGCGGATCGTGATCGAATTGCGCCGGGATGCCTACCCCCAGGTGGTGCTGAACAACCTGTTCAAACTCACGCCACTGCAAAACAACTTCAGCGCCTACATGCTGGCGTTGGTGAGGTCGGAGCCGGTGCTGCTCACCCTGCGCAAGATGCTGCAGGTGTTTCTCGACTTTCGCGTCGAGACGATCGAGCGCCGCACCCGCTACTTCCTGCGCAAAGCCGAGGAGCGCGACCACATCTTGCTGGGCCTGCTGCTGGCCCTAGACCAACTCGATCCGATCATTGCCCTGATCCGGGCTGCTTCCGATGCGGCCACGGCCCGCGTGCAGCTGCAGGAGCGCCACGGCCTCAGTGAGATCCAGGCCGACGCCATCCTGCAGATGCAGCTGCGGCGACTGACGGCCCTCGAGGCCGACAAGATCCGCCTTGAGCATGAGGATTTAGTCGCCAAGATTGCCGACTACAAAGACATCCTGGCCAATCGCGAGCGCGTACTCACGATCATCACCGAAGAGCTCGGTGCGATCCGCACTCGCTACCACTCCCCCCGCCGCACGGAGATTCTGGATCTCGAGGGCGGCCTCGAAGATATCGACCTGATCGCTAATGAGCGCTCGGTGGTGTTGCTCACCGAGAACGGCTACCTGAAGCGGATGCCGGTGAGCGAATTTGAGGCCACCAGCCGCGGCACCCGCGGCAAGGCCGGCACCAAGACCCAGGGTGAGGAGGCGGTGCGGCTGTTCATTAGCTGCAACGACCACGACAACCTGCTGCTGTTCTCCGATCGCGGCGTTGTTTACACGGTGCCGGCCTATCGGGTGCCGATCTCAAGCCGCGCGGCTAAGGGCACGCCGATTGTGCAGATGTTGCCGATTCCCCGCGAGGAGCAGATCACCTCGCTGCTGGCGGTGAGCGAATTCACAGATGACGGTGTGCTGGTGATGCTCACCAGTGGCGGCACGATTAAGCGCACCCGTCTATCGGCCTTTGCCAACATCCGCTCCAATGGCTTGATCGCCATCGATCTGGTGGAGGCGGATGCCCTCACCTGGGTGCGCTTGGCCCTGCCCGGCGACAGCATCCTGATCGGCTCCCGCAACGGCATGACCATTCACTTCCGCCTCAACGACGAGGAGTTGCGACCCCTGGGCCGCACCGCCCGCGGCGTGCGGGCCATGAACCTGCGCCCCGGCGACCAGCTGGTGAGCATGGATGTGCTGCCCGCCGAGCTCGCCGATCGGGTTGCTAGTTCGGCCGGCGCCGAAGACGATGACAGTGAGGAGGTGGCACCGAGCGAGGGTCCTTGGGTGCTGGTGGCCAGTGCCAGCGGCCTGGGTAAGCGGGTGCCGGTGGATCAGTTCCGCCTGCAGAAGCGCGCCGGCATGGGCCTGCGGGCGATCAAGTTCCGCAATAAGAGTGATGTGCTGGTGGGCCTCAAGGTGCTCGGGGCCGGCGAGGAGTTGCTGCTGGTGAGCGAGAAGGGGGTGATCGTGCGCACCCAGGCCGATGCGGTGCCGCAGCAGTCGCGAGCTGCTACAGGCGTGCGCCTGCAGAAGCTCGATGCCCGCGATCGCCTCAGCGAAGTGGTGCTGGTGCCACCGGCTGCTGAAGAAGAGGAGGTACCCGCCCTGGAGGTGGGCGCCCTCACCTCCGAAGACGCCGGCGCTTCCCCTGCCGAACTTGAAAGCCCAGCTGGGGAAGGGTGACCATGGCGGCGTTTGTGCGGCTCGCGGCCAAGGCGCGTGCGCGCGTGAGCCGTGTTTGAGGAGCAGCAGCTCGACCCAACCCGCCACAATCGCGAGGCTCCTGCCCTTTCAGGACACCCCACGAAGCCTCTATCTGCCCCTGTGATGCAGCATGAGCTCTGTTTCGACCGGGTGTGATGCCCACTGATGTGCTGGTGGTGGGCGGCGGCCCGGCGGCCCTGGCTATCGCCGCTGAGCTGGCGGAGCAGGGGCTGGCGGTGACTGTGCTGGCCGCAAGCGATTGCCGCGACCCCTGGGCCAACACCTACGGGATCTGGGGAGACGAGGTGGATGCCCTCGGTCTGGGCCACCTGCTGGAGCACCGCTGGAGCTACACCTGTAGTTACTTCGGCTCCGGCAGCAGCGACCCTGCCGATCCAGCCAACAGCCCTACCCGCCACGGCCGCGACTACGGCCTGTTCGACAAAACGCGCTTGCAGCAGTTCTGGTTGGAGCGTTGTGAGGCCGCCGGCGTGCAGTGGCTGCGCGGGCAGGCACTGAAGCTGAGCCATGGGAGCGGCCGCAGCCAGGTGGCCACCGCCGCAGGCGAAGTTCTGGAAGCAAGGCTGGTGGTGGATGCAAGCGGCCACAAGGCGGTGTTTGTGCAGCGGCCTGATCGCGGCCCCGTAGCTGGCCAGGCGGCCTATGGCGTGGTGGGACGCTTCACGGCGCCGCCGGTGCAGCCGGGACAATTCGTGCTGATGGATTACCGAGCTGACCATCTCACCGACGCGGAGCGGCAGGAGCCCCCCACGTTTTTGTATGCGATGGACTTGGGGCAGGGACGGTTTTTTGTGGAGGAGACCTCCCTGGCCCTGGCGCCACCGGTGCCCTACGCCACGCTCAAGCAGCGGCTGGAGCGGCGGCTGGCCCATCGCGGTGTGGCGATCGAGCAGGTGGAGCACGAGGAGTTTTGCCTGTTTCCGATGAACCTGCCCCTACCGGACCTGGATCAGCCCGTGCTGGCCTTTGGCGGGGCTGCGGCGATGGTGCATCCTGCTTCTGGCTACATGGTGGGGGCGCTGCTGCGCCGGGCGCCGGTGCTGGCGGCGGCGGTGGCGGCGCGGCTGCGGGCTGAACCGGCCGCCGACTCGCTGCAGCTGGCCCAGGCGGGCTGGCAGGCGCTCTGGCCCCTGGAGCTACGCCGTAAACACGCCCTCTACCAATTTGGGCTGGAGAAATTGATGCGCTTCTCCGAGCCCCAGCTGCGCGCCCATTTCGCTACTTTTTTTGGCTTACCTAAAGAGCAGTGGTATGGCTTTTTGGTTAACACCGCCAGCGTGCCTGAATTGATGGTGGCGATGCTGCGGCTATTTGCTACCGCCCCATGGAATGTTAAGGCGGGGCTGATGGGCATGCAGGGGCGGGAGTTGGCGCTGGGTATGGGCTTGATCTTGACTCGCTGATGCGGGAAATCAAGAGGGATTCATGTCACAGTCAAGGGTTCGGCGTCATCGATGTTCACCATGGGCCACCACGATCGCTAAAGGGGTTATAATTATGGGCTACTTAGTTCATGCTAAATCTACTGAACCGTGACCGGTGAAGATTTGCTTCATCGGTATCAATGATTGTTTTGCTGGCTAGGGTGAGGAAAGTAATAGTTGATTTATGCGCATATCTTGCGGGCGTCTTTTTAAATCGGCAATCTTGCTTGCCGGCGTAGCATGGTGCTTTGAGCCTTCGCGGGCAATATCTAGCCCTCCATCCGCTGTAGAGCAGTCACTCGATTTAGGCCATTCAGCTAGGGCGAAGTCGCTTGACCAAAAGCCCGCGGTTCTCAATCCAGTCGATTTAGAACATCGCCTATTTTATTTCGATATTCAAAACTCATTCGTTTATTCTTTTGTTATCTTATTTTCATCCTTGGGCGCGGCCGCAATTGGCTTTGGCATTCAGCGCACAGCTCCTTTTGGATCGTTAACTGATGAACACCGTTCGGCTTCCCGCGCAGCACTCGGTTTGGCAACAATATTAACTGCCATCGTTATTGGAGTTGTTTCGGACGATGCTATAAGCACATTTAATCAGGCAAATGATAATATCCAGGGCTTGGCAGTTGATACACTTACTTTAGATAAAGTCCTTGACAGTTATGGGCCTGAGGCGTCTTCGATTCGCAGGCAGCTCAGGGAGGACCTCCGCTATCGTATTGCACAGATTCAATCAATGAAAGGTTATGCTGTCGCCGACTATCAAGCCGTAGAGCGGCTGCCTCGCATTGAGCTGTTGTTCAGTGATGTTGCAGCTTTAAAGCCTAAAACTGAGATTCAAAAGGAGCTTCGATCCCGAGCGATTGCCATGATCGGTGGGACTTCTAGTTTCGGCGTTCGCGGAAACATGGCCCAGAAACGCTGGTTGTTCACGGTTGGAGATGCAAATGCTCCTAGGCCAGTCTATTTACTTGTAATACTATCACTGGGCCTTGAATTCCTTTGTTTTGGCCTCTTAACTAAGCCCCATCGCTTTACATATCTATCAACTGCCTTAGCCGGACTAGTTGTCGCTACAACAATGCTCGTGGTGGTTGAGCTCGATAATCCAATGGATGGCTTCTTTACGGTGTGGGTTGAGCCTTTGCAGAAAGCTGAGCTATTGATGAATCAGTAATCATCATGATTGTCTCTGCTTCCCATTCTCTCAGTGCGGCGCTCCTCGGAGTAGGCCTCTTTGCCAGTACGAATATCGATGACATCTTCCTGACCATGGCATTTTTTGCCGATCCCAGACTCCGCCGTTCCGCGATTGTGGTTGGCAAGTTTGTGGGTATCGGTTCGCTAACTCTACTCAGCACGATTGCCGCGGCAGGTTCTTTGGTGGTATCGCCAGAGTGGATCGCGCTGCTGGGCTTTGTGCCCCTGGGACTCGGCCTCCATGCTCTTTGGACTAATCGTCGCCCCGCCGTGGCACTTGAGGATGGTGATGGCATTGAGCAGGCACCTACTGCTTTTCTCGCTCAAGTTGGCGCCGTCGCCGGCGTCACGGCTGCAAATGGTGGAGACAACCTGGGTGTCTATGTGCCTGTTTTTGCTGAAGATTTCTCGGCGATCCCAGTCTTTGTGCTCGTCTTTGCGTTGATGACTGTGCTTTGGTGTGTGGCAGGCAACCTGCTGGTCAGTCATCCGCGCTTGATCGGTTCTATGCGCGGCATTACTCGGCGTTTTCTGCCCTACGTGCTGATTGTATTGGGTGTTTGGATTTTGAGTGGCGCCATCGGCTTGCTTCTGCCTACTGCTAAGGCAGCCGCTATTCAATATTGATCACCCTGAGGACTTCCACTTCCGCCATTATCTCTCCCATCGAATGCTCCCATGTTTCAAACCTCCGCCGCGGCTCCCGGCGGAACAAGTTGATTTCCGCCAACATAGCTCTTAGTTTCAAAATAACCAGCACAGCAGCCTTCTCTTTTTCAAGCAGTTTCCATCACTGCCTCCCACCTTGGACGCAAAGATGCGTATGTGAGCTGTAGCACAGGACGTGAGGTTGATGTTGGTGATGATATTGATGCTCTCAAGTTAATTGGTGTTGGACCTGACGAATGGCAGGTATCTCAGCTGCCCAGCTTGCATTCTGCTGATGATGGTGGCTCCTTCGTTGAACTGCCGCGTGGTTGCTGGGTCCGGCTGAATGGTGTATTTGGTGACCAATTATTCCTTTCCTCTCAAGACATGCATCCTCATCTAGTGGCGGATGACAACGAGGAGCCATATTCTTTTTCTGGCCGAGTCAACTCGGATGCTATTGTATATTCGATTTCTTGGGACTGAGGGTTCTTAACTATTTAAAGGCTGAGTTTTGCTGCGGAAAGGTCCGAGTTTTGCTGTAGAGATTGGCTCGTCCAATCAGCCGCATTGAGCAGGGGGAATAGGCCGTCTTCGATGGCTATTGCCTTGAGCCATTTGGCGGGTAGCTCGGTGCCGTTTTCGATCGCATCCAGCAGGCGCCAGAAGCGATCCAGATGGCGCTCGATCCTCTCTTTGGCCAGTCCGGTGGTGGTGCCGGCCCGCAGGATGAAGCTCCAATCAGAGCTTTGGGCCAGCAGCAGCTCCCGGCCCGCCTGGGTGAGCAGGTCTCGCTGGGCTGGGCTGCCAACGCCGCGCCCCACGCGAGCCACCATGGCCTGGGAGGCCCGCTGCCACTCGGCCACCACCCAAGCGTTGGTCTCATTGAGCCAGTAGTCGTGGTAGCCCCCCTGGCCCCAGCTGCTGGGGGAGGGGCGGCACACCTGCAGGGGGGCGCTGCCGCTAAGGGACTCCCGCAGGGTCACCAGGCGCACGCCGGCATCGCCGGCCTGGCGGAATAGGGCCGCTAGAAACTGGGGCCCCTCAAACCACCAGTGACCAAATAGCTCGGCATCGAATGGAGCCACCAGCAGGGGCCGCCGCTCCATCGAGTTGGCCAGGCTCGCGAGTTCTGTGGCTCGCCCCTTCAGGTAAGCGGCGGCATGCTCCTCGATTCGCTCGGCGGCAACTGCCGGTTCATAGGGCTGTTTCTGGTCGAGGGGGCAGCCCTGGGCCGTGACCCGATGCAGCTTCAGGCCGAGGGGCCGGCGGCTGGCGATGGCATGGCTGGCTAGTTCGCTATCGGGCAGATCCCAGCCCAGGTCGCGGTGGAATTCCCGGTAGGCGCCATCGCCGGGGTAGCCCTCGCGGGCGCTCCA
>JBIKWZ010000077.1:0-4145 GCA_044356035.1 Cyanobium sp.
GAGACCGGATCGGTAGACGACTCTCCCTCCGTGCTTGGACGGCAAGCGGACTACCAGCTGCGTTTCTTCGCTCCAGGGCTTGGCATTGATGAGGATCCGGTTACTGGATCTGCCCACGCGCTGGTTGCCCCTTTTTGGCTCGATCGCCTCGGCCGCAGCTCCGTAGTGGGTTGGCAGTGCTCGCAGCGCCCGGGGGGGATGGTGTGCGATGGCGCTTCTTCGGGCATGATCCGAATAAGCGGTTCGGGCCATCTCCTTTGGAACGGCACATTGCGGGTGCAGGCCGATGGCTCCGGAGCCGATTCCTGGGCTTCCCTGGTCGCCTGCGCCTGAATCAGGGCCTACACCACAACATAGAACTACTCCTGAAAAGAGATCTACGCCTGGATGGTCTCTTCAGCCGCAGACTGATGCTGGCTGGTCCCATGGCCGTTGTGGCCGTGGCGGTGGGTTTTGCGGCCCAGGGTCTGGCACCCCGACCCTATGGGGCCGCCCAAGGCGAGTTGCTGGATGCCCTTATTGATACGCCGCCCCCCGCGCAAGACACCACTAGCGCAGCTGAGCAATTGCGCCGTCTCGAGGCGCGCCGGGCCACACCTCAAGCAACTTCTCCTGCCAATGCCGGCCTCGGCCTGGTTGAGCCCGAAGCGGGTCCGGGAGTCGATCTAGAAATCCGCGTCGGCCTGCTCGGCGCCGGCGCCAATCCCGATCTCTCCGCTAGCGGAGCCTGGCAGGTTGTCAGCCGAGATGGCCAGCTGCTCCAACAAGGCGGCGCTGGCAGTTCGGTCAATCTCAGTGAACTTTGGCTCCAGGGCCCAGAAGCCTGGCTGCAGACCAGTGGGAGCTCCCTACTGGTTAACGGCCGCCCCTATGGAGGTCGCCTGCGTCTGATTCCGGAGAGTGGCGGGCTCAGGGTGGTCAATCACGTTGGCCTCGAGACCTACATCGGTTCGGTGGTTGGAGCTGAGATGCCTAGCAGCTGGTCGCTAGAGGCTCTGCGGGCCCAGGCCGTAGCCGCCCGCTCCTATGCCCTCGCGCACATGGCTCGCCCGGCCAACCGTCATTGGCATCTTGGTGACACAACCCGCTGGCAGGCCTACAAGGGCCTCTCCAGCAGCAACGAACGCACCCGCCAGGCTGCATCTAGCACCGCCGGCATGATCCTCAGCTATCAGGGCGCCATCGTGGAAAGTCTTTATGCCGCCAACCGCCAGATATCCCTGGAAGCTCATGGCCATCTCGGCGCAAGCATGAGCCAGCACGGCGCCCATGATCTGGCTAAGCAGGGCTATCGCTACAACCAGATTCTTGGTCACTACTACCAGGGAGCATCCCTGGCCCGCCTCAAGGCTGGTGCGAGCTGAACGCATCTGGCAGCAGGCGCTGCAGTTATCCAGCCAGGCCCAGGCCAGCGGTTCCCTGGTTCCCCTGGCTACCGAGGTCCTGGCAGCCCCGCAGCAGCAGCCATTTGTGTTGCGGCGTTTGCTGAGCACAACCCCCAAACACCTACGCCGTGGTGGCCCTAAGCCCAATCCCTTTTTGCCCTGGGAGCAAGCCCTGGAAGTGGAAAGGCTCAGCAGCGGCCATGTGGTGCTGCTCAACAAATATCCAGTGCAGGCGGGCCACCTGCTCCTGATCACGGACTCCTGGCAGCCGCAAGCTGGCTGGCTTTCTGCGGATGACTGGCGCGGGGTCTCCCTTCTGGCCAGGGACACCGGTGGGCTGTGGTTCTTCAACAGTTGTGCCTCCTCCGGCGCCAGCCAGCCCCACCGGCATCTGCAGCTGCTGCCCCGCCGAGCTGGAGAAGTCAGCACGCCACTGGCTGCGGCAATCCACGCTCAGCTGGATAGGGACGAGCGGCCCTGGCCCTGGGCTTATCGGCTGAGTCGCCGTACTGATGCCCTCGCGGGCAGGGATCTAGCAGCCCTGTACATGGAGCATGCCGAGCAGCTGGGCCTGGGCCATCCCCGCCAGGACCCCCAGCCCAGGCATCCGTACAACCTGCTCTTCGACGACAACTGGCTGCTCACCGTGCGACGCACCCAGGAGCATTGCGCTGGCTTCAGCCTCAATGCCCTTGCCTTTGCTGGCTATTTGCTGGCCACGGAAAATTCCGATCTCGAGCTCCTGGAGCGAGAGGGCCCTTGGTCCCTATTGCAGGCGGTTGCCGCTGCCCCTGACGAGCGCCTGTGAACGACATTCAGTAATTTTTCGGTTGCGCCATAGGGCCTCGCCACGGCTGTTTGGAAAGGAAGGGAACGAAAACCCTGCCAAGCCAACTTCAGTCCATGACCCAATCGATCACAACCAATTCCCTCTGCCGCCGCGCCCTGCAACAACGCAACCAGCGGGTGAACCAGTACCGCGCTCTGGTGACCCCAATTGCCGTGCACTATTGCCGCCGCTGTCCGGAGCCCCTCGACGACCTGGTTCAGGTGGGTCTGATGGGCCTGCTGCGAGCCGCCGAGCTCTATCAACCGCAAACAGCTACTCCTTTCGAAGCCTTTGCTAGACCCCACATCCGTGGCGCAATCCTGCATTACCTGCGCGATTCGGCATCGGCCGTGCGATTACCGCGCCGGCAGATGGAGCTGCACGAGAAGCTGCGTCAATTGAAGGCAAGCTGGAGCAGTGGCCACGGGCAGGAGCCCAGCGGTGAAGATCTGCGCCTGGCTCTGCAGCTCAACCTCGACCAATGGCAAGAATTGCTGCGTGGTCAAGCTTTGGCCAGGCCTCTGGACCTGGAGACTGGCTACGAGGAAACCAGGCTTCAAGGTGATGAAGGAGGCAGGCTTTGGGAGTCTGGAAGCACCGGTGCAGATGAATGGGAGCATCAAGGGGCTGAAGTGCGTCAGCAACTTGCTTGCCTTGAGCCCGGATTACGTCGTGTAATCCAGAAGGTCGTGCTCTCGGGCTGGAGCTACCGGCGCACGGCAGCCCTTCTACAGGTGAGTCCGATGACGGTGCAGCGGAGACTTAAGCAGGGCCTGGCCCAGCTGCGCTCCGCACTGCTTGATGCAGACGCGTTACCAACTCTCAGCTGCCAGCCGAGGTCCCATCCCTCTCCATCTGTCGTTCCAGCGTGCTGATCGAGGCATTGACGGCTGCCAGCTGGCGTTCCACGCCGTCCCGCCAGAACTGCAGCATGCGCAGCTTGCGCTCTTGATGACGCCTCCAGCTGCCAGCACCGCCGTCATCAACGCTGCCACAGCAGCCCAGGAGGGGAAGCATGAGAAAGTAGGAAAGGTCATTAAGGTTCTAGCGAGCCTGACGGGCTTGCCGAGTGTCGTGTTTCTCCCCCAGCAATGGCCCCGAAACACCCTTCGTTCAGATCTTTTTCAAGCCCCTGTACGAGCTCTCAATCTAGGTTTGCAGCCGACTGCCCGTCATACCCTTGTGAGGTCAGGGCCATTGCATTCAAACCAAACAACCTGATTTCCAGATTTTCGTTGCGGCCTATCAAACTGCTAATAGCAGCTGCCATGGGGGTTCCCCTTGGCCTGTTGCAGGCCCTGCCAGCGGACGCTTACGTGGCCCTAATGGCGGGTCAACAGGCCCGTTCCTTAAATGGCACCTTCAACAAGGTGCCGGTTCTGCACTCGAACCAGCCTGAGGAGGTGGAAGGTCCCGGAATCCTGATCAACACAGCACCGGGATACGCCTACGCCGAAGAGACTGGTCAGCCCTTGCGAAATGCCGAATTCACCTTCAACGGTGATTTTGGTGTGCACATGCACCACAAGTATTTCCCACCCAACCGCCGCCAGCTATCTCCCTCTGCCAGGCGTCCGGAACTCACTCTGGGGCTGATTCTGATCAATCCCAGCCTGCGGGCAGTGCACATCCGCTTTGAAAATGGTGCAGTGCGGAACAGCTTTGAAGCACCGTACCTTGTCAATCACAAGATGGGAGTGAGACCTCTAGGTCCTCGCCCTTGGAATACCGGCCCTGGAGATGCAACCGCTGTGCAGGTTCTGCGAGGTCGCCTAGATCCAAAACTCAATCAGGAAATCACTATTCCTGCTCGAAGCCGCATTGTCCTATTTCAGACCCAGCTGCCTGCGCTTGGCATTGCCAATGCACTGCTTAAAGGCCGAAGTGATGGCCCTTTTCAGATGGCTGTTGTTGCTGCAAAAGACCCCAAT
>JBIKWZ010000056.1:0-14166 GCA_044356035.1 Cyanobium sp.
CTGCGCGAGTGCCTACATCGTCACAAACCACCGCAGGATGAGGCTGGCCTGCGAGTGCCTGTGGTTGCCCTGGTTCGCCAGGCTGGTCAGACCCGCTTTGTGCGGCTTGGCCCCCAATTCTGCGTAGGCGATGTGGGCGCTGCCCTTGATACCCTCATCGCTGCCGATTTTCAGGCCCGCATCAGCTCATCGCTCTTGGCGGCCTGAGCTGGTTGGCTGATTGCTTGCACCATTTCGCATCGCCTTAACCGAGCTGCGCAAGCGGCTGATGTTGAGTCCGATCTGCTCGGTGCCAAGCAAGCTGCCTGGCTTCTCTTCCCAGCTAGCGGAAAGCACACCGAAGCTCAAGCCCAGCAGCCCTAGAAAAAAACATCCACCCGATGCCGCCAAGGTGGCACTGGGTGGAACGTCGAAGATTTGGCGGCTGACTAATAGGTAGCTGCCAATAAATACGCCCATGCCCATCACAGTGGGAATGCCCGTGCCGATTGCAATTCGGCGCGCCATGCGGTTAGCAACCGCGTCAGGGATTACCTGCTGGCTGGGGCCGGAACGCCGGGTCGGTTTTGGGTTGCCCTTGCCCGATTGGGCGCGATCCTGCATTCCCTTTCCGGCCATGGCTGCCTCGATCAGCCCCGGATGCCGAGCTTGGCGATCAAAGCGCTGTAACGCTCCTTGCTGATGCCATTTAGATAACCAAGCAGGCGCTTACGGCGTCCGATCATCTTCAGGAGCCCTTGGCGCGAAGAAAAATCGTGCTTGTTTTTCTGCAGATGGCCGGTCAACTGGCTGACCCGCTCACTGAGCATGGCCACCTGCACTTCCACCGATCCGGTGTCTGTGCCATGGGTCTGGTGACCGTTGATCAGTTCCTGCTTTTTAGTGGTGGTGAGCGGCATGGGCTGGGGAATAAAACGCAGGCTGGGCCCGGTTTGGGGACCTACGGTGCAAGCTCCCACCATACCTTCTGGCGGACATTGGTTTTGCCGTATCAGTCCATTGGGCGGGATAGCCAGCGCAGGCACTCTCGGATCCAATCTTCTGCCCCGGCCGACTCCCCCATGCCGACAGCGGCTACGGCGCGCAGGGCGCGATGGATTTCAAGGGCTTCGTAGCCCAGGGCAGCCAGGGTTAGCTGCACTTCATCACGGCCTTCTGCCGGCAGCAGGGGGCCATCTGCCAGCGAATCCGGATCGCCGTGGTTTTCCAGTTGCCCCAGAAACCGCTGTTGCAGTTTGGTGCGCAGCTCGACAGCCAAGCGCTCGGCGGTGCGCTTGCCCACCCCGGGCGCCTGGCAGAGCCGGCGTAGATCGGTTTGCACTATGGCCTGCACCAACTCCCTGGGATCCATTACACCCAGTAATCCCAGGCCCATTTGGGGCCCTACGCCGCTGACGGCAACCAATTCACGAAACAGATCCCTTTCGTGGCGCTCACCAAAGCCGTAGAGAATCCAGGCGTCGTCGCGGATGGCCAGGTGGATGTGCAGCCCCAGAGCACTGCCCTCCATCGGCAGCTGCTGCCATTGACGCTGGCTAACCTGAACCTCGTAACCCACCCCCTGACACACCAGCAGCAGGCCGTAGCGCTTGTCCTGCTGCCAGGAATGGTTGAGTTGCCCTTGCAGCCAGCCGATCATGGAGTCAGTAATAGGTTCCCCATCGTGCCCGCAGTGTTCAGCCGTGCCCAGCCCCTGCTGCTTCGCCGGTTGAGCGCCTGGTTGCTGCCACTGCTGTTGATGGTTTGCATAGTGCTCACCGGTTGCAGTGCTGCCCCTCATCCGCCGCGATCGGTGTTGTTGCAGGCCCTTGAGTTGCAGATTCAGCTCACCCAGGGCGCCATCGCTGATGCCCTGGCCTTGGATGCCGGCGGCATGCCCGAGGTGAGCCGGGTGCGAGTGGTTCAGCAGCAGCCGATCGGCATCGGTGAGGCCAAGGGGCTGCGGCTGCAGGGCCAGTTCGACTGGCGCCTCGCTGGCGATCCGATCCGGGTGGACAGTCCCTTTGAGCTCTTCCTGCAGCGGGGCGAGCGCGGGCAAAGCTGGCGTTTGGCCCGCCCCGTTGGCCCTGCCGCATCTGCCGGGGCTGACGGCCAGCAGACCTGGATCACCGACCCACTACCACTCAAGGCAAGAGGCTGATCAGCAAGACTTGAAGGATGGATACGAGCCCGCCTGCCTGGCTGCCTGAGATAGCCGCCCGCATCTACCCCGGTTGGGTGCAGCGCAAGGCGGTCACCCTGTGCAAGCGGGATCAGAAACGTGGCGGCAGCAGCAACGTGCAGGAATACCGCATTGCCATACACATCGCGGTGGTCGCATCGGGCGGCCTGGACCACTGGACCGGCGAGCAGCTCGACTGGCATCTGATTGGCACCTACGACAACCGGGAAGCTGAAGCTGGTAGGGGCGCACACAAGAAGCAGTACGCCCTGCTTCCCACAGTCGATCACCGTTCCAATATCTCTGAACCAGATTTCGTTATCTGCGCCTGGCGAACCAACGACGCCAAACACGACATGACGCCGGAGGAACTGGTGGAGTTTTGCCGCCGGGTTCTCGCCCATGCCGAGGCTAAGAAGGCTTCTTTCGCTGACTGTGGCTAAGGCTCACCAGGGTGGCTGCCAGTACGAGGCCAGCCCCGGCGATGGTCCAGCTGTCGATTGACTCGCCAAATAGCAACCAGCCCCAGCCACCAGCAAACAGCACTTGCACGTAACTGATCGCCGTTGCTCGTGCCGCCGGCAAGGCAGTGAGGCTGCGGGTCAAATACACCTGACCAAGCTGGGTGAATATCCCAACCCCGACCAGCCAAAGCAGCTCCGCTGGGGTTGGAAGCACGGGATTGAGGGCCACCAGGGGCAGGCTCAAGGGCAGAGCCACCAAGGGGAAGTAGAAGACGATCACCAGCGGGTGCTCGCTCGTGCCCAGGGAGCGCACGCTTACGTAGGCAAGGGCGGTGAACAGGGCACCGGCAACGGCGATCAGTACGGGAACAAGCGCCAGGGTCGCGCCGCCCTGCAGCAGGCCGGCCGGCTGCGCTACGAGCAGCACCCCGAGCCAGCCGAGGGCCATGGCCGCCAGCACCCGCTTGCCGATTGGCTCCCCCAGCATCAGCCAGGCCAGCAGGGCCGTGAACGGCGGGTAGAGGTACTGCAGCACCGTGGCCGCTGCCAGGGGCAAGGCCGCTAGGGCGGCATAAACACACAGCAGGGCGGCCGTGCCGATCGCTCCGCGCCATATGAGTAGCCAGCGCCTATTGCCCCAAGCTGGAATCCCGGCTCGGTGCAGCAGCCACCAGCTCAGGGCCACGCTCACAATCGCCCGGGCGAACACCACTTCGGCAGCGGGAATGCGTCCTCCCACCTGCTTGACGCAGACGCCCATCAGCGAAAAGCTCAGGGCACTGGCAACCATGCCAAGCATTGCTTGCCTCCCCCGGTCAGAATCAGGCTTCGCTTCAGCGCCCACCGCAAGTAGCCCCTTCCTTGAGCCTGCCGCGTCTCCACCCCCGCACGATTGAAGCCGTCAAGGAGCGGGCTGACATCGTTGATGTTGTGGGCGAGCACGTGGTGCTCAAGAAGAAGGGGCGTGAGTACGTAGGCATCTGTCCCTTCCACGACGACACATCGCCGTCGATGACGGTGTCCCCGGCAAAGCAGTTCTACTACTGCTTCTCCTGTGGTGCCGGCGGCAATGCCATCAAGTTTTTGATGGAGCACCAGCGTCAGAGCTTCAGTGATGTGGTGCTGGAGCTGGCGCGCAAATACCAGCTGCCGATCGAGACCCTCGATGGCCCCCAGCAGGAGCGGCTGCGCAAGCAGCTCTCCCGCCGCGAACAGCTGCACCGGGTACTCACCCTGGCGGCTGGTTGGTTTCGCAGCCAATTGCGCGCCCCCGAGGGAGCCGCCGCTCTCACCTATTTGCGCGAAAGTCGCGGCCTGAGTGAAGCCACCCTGGAGGCCTTCGAGCTCGGCTTTGCTCCCGACCGTTGGGATGGGCTGCTCAGCCACCTGCAGCAGGTGGAGGGGCTCGGTCCGGAGCTGCTGGAGGAAGCTGGCCTGGTAGTGCCACGCAAGGGCGCCAGTTCTCAGGACGGCCGTGGTTTCTACGACCGCTTTCGCGGCCGGGTAATGGTGCCGATCAAGGACCGCCAGGGGCGGGTGATCGGTTTTGGTGGCCGCAGCCTCGATGGCGGCGAGCCCAAGTACCTCAACTCTCCGGAGACTGAGGTGTTTGAGAAGGGCAAGCATCTTTTTGGGCTCGATAAAGCCGCGGCCGCGATCCGCAAGGACGACCGAGCCGTGGTAGTGGAGGGCTACTTCGACGTGATTGCCCTGCACGCCGCTGGTATCACCAATGCGGTGGCGTCCCTTGGCACTGCCCTAAGTAGCCAGCAGATCACCCAGCTCTGCCGCTGCTGCGAGGGGCGGCGGATGGTGCTCAACTTCGATAGCGATGGCGCCGGTGTGCGCGCTGCCCAACGGGCCATCGGTGAAGTGGAGCAGCTGGCCTTGCAGGGCCAGCTGGAGCTGCGGGTGCTGCAGCTGCCCTCCGGCAAGGATCCCGATGAGTTCCTCAAGAGCCAGGGTGCCGGCGATTACCGTGCCCTGCTTGATCAGGCGCCGCTCTGGCTCGACTGGCAGATCGAGCAGGTGCTCGAGGGCCGAGATCTAGCCCGTCCCGACCAGTTCCAGCTTGCGGTGACGGCCCTTGTTGCCCTGCTTGGCAAGCTGCCCCAGAGCGCGGTGCGCAGCCACTATCTGCAGCGGGTGGCCGAGCGCCTCAGTGGTGGTCAGGCCCGGCTGGCCATCCAGCTGGAAGACGATCTGCGTCAGCAGGTCAAAGGCCAGCGCTGGCATGGACGTTCCCAGAAGTGGGAGTTGCCAGGTGAGGCTGGGCTTCGGGAGCGGGCAGAAGCGGAGGTGTTGCGGATGTATCTGCACTGCCCCAACTACCGCAGTGCGATCCGGGTGGAGTTGCGGCAGCGCGAACTCGACGATTTCGCCCTCAAGCACCACCGCCTGCTTTGGGCTGCGATTAGCGGCCTAGAGGAGGTCAACCTCGGTGTGGGCCGGCTCGAGGCGATCAACCGAGGCCAAGACCCCGGCTCAGACCTCGCCGATCTTGATTTGCCCCGGTTGCTGGGCGATCAGCTGGTGATGGAGCAGAGCGCCCTGCTCTCCAGGCTGACGCCCTTGCTGGAGCCTAATGAGCTCCAGCGCATGGCTTTTGGCCAGCCCCTGCTTCAGCTGCGCGGTGCCACGGCATCTCTGGAGCGCCAGAAGAGCGTCAAGCGCTGCCGACATCTGCTGGATGCCTGGAGCAGTCAGCGTCTTGAGACCCTGGAGCGTTGTATTGCCCGGCTGCTGGAACAAGAAAGGGAGGAGGCTCGGGCCACGGCCTCAGGCCTGGCACCGCTGAGCGATATGGAATCGCGCATCGAGGCCCTCTTCAGCGAACTCAACAGCGACGCCCTGCGCTTTCAGGAGCTCTATTACAACGAACGAAAACATCTCGAACATCTCGACTCTCAGCGCCGCGCTGGCTACGAGGAGGTGATGGCTCAACCGGCGGCTTAATTAGCGGCAACCATCTCTGTCTTGTCCTAAGACCTTTTCAGCACTCTGTTTTTCCCCTCGCTTTGATGTTTCTTCCCCGGCTCTCCCTGTTTTTACTGCCATCTTTACTACTGCCTTTGTGGCTTACCCCTGCCGCGCTTGCCCAACCCTGCCCCTGCAGTTGTGAGCAACCCAGCCAGGGCATGATCGGCCCAGATGGTCTGTGTCAGTGCCCCTGTGGGGTGGTGCCGATTCCCGGCATCAACGCCGAAACTCTCTCCGGCCCTCCGAAACCGCCGCAGGCAGGTGGCCCCACTCCTACATGGACCGTGGAACCGGGCTATGACGACGATTTTGGCGGCCCTTTCTGGGATGACTGGTGGTGATTTCACCAGAGCGTCAGCAAGTGGGGCAGCCAGCCAACGTTGCGCAAACCCTCCACCAGTTCAATGATTGCCGCAATCCAAACAAACCAGATGTCGCTGAGGATGTGGCGGCGAAACAGGCGCGGGTTGCTGCTCCAGCTGGCCGGCTCGCTGTAGAGCCCGCGATTGGGCCAGAAGCGTGGCACCCGCTGCCGGTATTGGCGGAAGGACTCGCCGAATAGTTCTTCGAGCCGTCTTTTCTCCCGAGCCATGATTCCCGGGTAATAAAGACCAAATATCACAAGAAAGAGCAGCGGGTATGTGAGTGTTTCGGTGCTAAGTCCCACCCCCACTAAACCAATGCAGCTGAATACATATAATGGGTTGCGACTGATCGAGTATGGACCTTCAGTGACTAGCTCTCCTTCCTTACGGCCGGAGATAAAAAATGAACACCAGATCCGCCCTGTTGCTCCAATGGCTGCCAGGCCAAGGCCGATGCTGAACAGGAACGTGGCCACATCCTCATGGTGCATCTCCCAGCGGCTCTGGGTGAGTGCTACCACAATGAAAGCCAGTGCTCCCACCAACTTCGATAGCCCGGTGCGCTGGTTTTCCCACCAGGTTTTGCCTGGCGCCTTAGGCAATGCGGTCATGGGCTCGTCACTGTCAGCCTTGGTCTACTCCTTTTATTGCTGATCCCCGCATACGCTGCCTACCTGCTGAGTTCACCCTGGTTCTATGGGTTTTTTCGAGGTGTTCTGGGATGGTGAAGCCATCGGCGATGGCAGCGATCTTGAGGAAGCTCTCACCGCCTATCTCTCCGTGCAGCCTGAAGACAGCAGCTGGGCTGAGGCCTGCGCCGCTGCCAGCGCTCCTCCCTGCATCCGGCGCTATGCCTCGTTTGAGGCCTACCTCGACAATGCTGATGAACAGGAGACGATCACCGTTACTGCCGCCATGATCGAGGCCGCCTTGTTGCCATTGTCATCAGGCCCGCAGTGATCAGGCCCGCACCACCGGGATGGCGTCTAGGCGGGTGGTGGCGGCTCCAGATAGTCGTGAGCGCCGCATTCGCCAAGAGGTCTGCAGTCCCGCGGCTGCCCATTGCACGGTGCCGCTGCCGTAGTGGCGGTTGAGCTTGTCGATGGTGGCCATCAGGGCTGTGCGACGGTGTTGTTGCTCTAAGGGCAGTGGCAGCAGCAAGTTGTGCTGAAGGGTCTCCTCTCCCTGCAGTTGCTGCAGCAGCACCCCCGCTTTGTGCAGGGGCTTGTGGGGGCTGAACAGCACTGCCACCAGGGGTAGGGCTGCCTGCAGCAGTACGGCGGTGTCATTGCTGGCTAGTGGCAGGCTCACCGTGGCGCTGTTGCTGTAAAAACTGGTGCCGTTGAAGGGGTTGCTGCGCACGAACACCGTGATGGCACCAGCCCGTTGCTGTTGCCGCCGCAATTTCTCCGCGGCCCGGCTCAGGTAGGTAGCAACCGCCTCCCTCAGTTCGCTCTGGCTGGTGATCGGCTGGCTGAAGCTGCGGCTCACGCAGGTTTCCCGCTTGGCGGCCGGCAGGGTCTCTAGGGGTAGGCAGGCCATACCCCGCAACTCCTGCTGCAGGCGCAGTCCCACCACGCCGCAGCGGCGGCGCAGTTCGCCACTGGGCATGTCGCGCAGAGCCTTGGCATCGGCGACACCGCGCAGGCGGCACCAGCGGGAGAGCTGGCGGCCTATACCCCATACATCCTCGATGGCGACCGCTGCTAGATGGGGATCGGGGTCATCCATGCTGCCGAGGTCGAAGACACCCGTGGCGCTGGCCGTCGTCTTGGCAAGTCGGTTGGCGAGCTTGGCCAGCACCTTGCTGGGGCCGATGCCTACCGCCACCGGCATGCCGAGCTGGCAGAGCACGTGGTGACGCAGCTGCCGGCCCCAATCGTGCAGGCTGCGCTGGTCGGCGGGCCGGCTTAGCTGGCCGAAAGCTTCATCGATCGAATAGATCTCCAGCGCTTCCACCCAGGGCTCCAGGGTGGCCATCAGCCGCTGGCTCATATCGGCGTATAGGGCGTAGTTGGAGCTGCGCACCACCACGCCCTGGCGCTCCAGCTCGCGCCGCACTTGAAAGTAGGGCTGGCCCATGCGGATGCCGAGGGCTCGGGCCTCGGCGCTGCGCGACACGATGCAACCGTCGTTATTGGAGAGCACCACCAGCGGCCTCCCCAGCACGGCGGGATCAAGCACCGCTTCGCAGGAGGCGTAGAAGTTGTTGCCGTCGATCAGCACGATTGCCTGGCGGCGGCCGCTCCAGGGTTCGCAGCTCATGGCGCTTTCAGGGTGCGGACCACGTGCAGGGCCACCGCCCAGATGCGAGCGCCATCAAAGCAATCCAGCTCTAGGGGTGGGTAGGCCGGGTGGGCTGCCTCCAGTCGTAGCCGGCCCTGGTGGGCTACTAGCCGTTTAAGGGTGAAGCAGCCATCCAGGCAGGCCACCACGATCTGGCCGGGGCGGGGCTCCAGGCCTCGATCGACGATCAGCAGGTCGCCGTGGTCGATTCCGGCTGCCTGCATCGATTCACCACTCACCCGCAGCAACACCGTGCTGGCGTGGCAACGGATTAGCTGGGCACTGAGACTGGCGCTGCCCGGCAATGGCGAGGAGGCTGGATGGGCTGGATGTGCCAGGCGCGCGCCGCGGGTCAAGCCACACTAGTTCAGACGTACTGCTGCGCTGTTTTAGTCCGGCTCGCCGGACTCGGGCGTAGTGGTCGTGAAGCGGCGGTAGAGCCAGGCGCCAGCTGCGCCCCACAGAAAGGTCCACAACACAAAGGTGGTGAGGGTGCCGAGCTGGCCTGTTTCGAGGGAATAGACGCCGGCCTGGATTAGTCCCGCATCGATCAGGGAGCCGCCGATGCCCCAGCCGAGCACCCAGCTGAATAGAAAGCCGATCGCCTGAAGATTGCCGGTCATGGGGTGGAGGTTAGGTGCTGGTTGAAGCGACGAATGAACAGTGCCAGCGGCATCGGACCACAACGGCGTTGCCAGCCCAGCCCTTCCGGATAGCGCCGCCAGCAGGACAGGCGGCCACCGCGGCGGTCCAGGCAGATCAGGTAGCGGTAGGTAGCAGCAGGTGTTGGGGACAGGGTTTCCGGCGCTGGCAGCGGCGCCAAGGGCAAGAAAACAGCATGCAGCTCTTGCCAGCTGCTGGGCGGCCTGCCGCTGCTGCGAAGGGGCGAGCCAAGCAAGCTGGCCAGCTGCTGGGGGAAGCCGGCATCTGGCAGCAGCCAGTGGCCCTGGCGGGATTGGCAGGGTTCAAGCAGGGAGATCACGGCGGCACAGGCCATGGGCAGAAAAGGGCAGGACCCTTCTCCAGTGCCCGGCCTGTCCCACGGTCAGCGGCGCAGGCCCTATCCCACGCTGGCCATATGGCGCATTAGGTCGAGGCACTTGCAGCTGTAGCCCCACTCGTTGTCGTACCAAGCCACAACCTTCACGAAGGTGTCGGTGAGGGCGATGCCGGCGCCGGCATCAAAAACCGAGGTGCAGCTCTCACCCAGAAAGTCGGTGCTGACAACCTCGTCTTCGGTGTAGCCAAGAATTCCGGCCATGGAGCCTTCGCTGGCGGCCTTCATGGCGGCCTTGATTTGGTCGTAGCTGGCGGGTTTGGCCAGGTTCACGGTGAGGTCCACCACCGACACATCGGGGGTGGGAACGCGGAAGGCCATGCCGGTGAGCTTGCCGTTGAGCTCGGGGATTACCCGGCCAACCGCCTTAGCGGCACCGGTGGAGCTGGGGATGATGTTTTGGGCCGCGCCGCGGCCACCACGCCAGTCCTTCCCCGAAGGACCATCCACGGTTTTCTGAGTCGAGGTGGTGGCATGCACCGTGGTCATCAAGCCATTGACGATGCCGAAGTTGTCGTGGAGCACCTTGGCGACAGGTGCCAGGCAATTGGTGGTGCAGCTGGCATTGGAAACCACGTCCTGGCCCGCGTAGCTGCTGTGGTTCACGCCCATCACGAACATTGGTGTGGCGTCCTTGGAGGGAGCGCTCATCACCACACGCTTGGCGCCGGCATTGATGTGGGCGCGGGCGGAGTCGTCGGTGAGGAAAAAGCCTGTGCTTTCGAGCACGTAGTCGGCGCCTACCTCGCCCCACTTGAGGTTGTTTGGATCTTGCTCGGCGCTGATACGGATCACCTGGCCATTCACCACCAGCTGTCCGTTTTCGACGGCCACCTCACCCTGGAAGCGGCCATGGGTGGAGTCGTAACGGAGCATGTAGGCCAGGTAGTCGACCTCGATCAGGTCGTTAATACCAACGATCTCCACGTCCGCCAGGGTCATGGCACGGCGGAAGGCAAGGCGGCCGATGCGGCCGAAACCGTTAATGCCGATGCGAATGGTCATGGTGGAGCTCCCTAAACCCTGTGGCGAAAGTATGGGGGCACCATACGGGGGATGGATCAGCTCAGGGCCTGACTCAAGGCCGCCAGACCAAACACTAGAAACAGGCCGCCACTGAGGCGATAGAGCAGGCGCTCATTCACCCATTGACCAATCCACTTGCCGGCGCCTACGGCCAGCCAGGTGACCAGGGCATGACCTAGCAGCGTGCCGGCGAGCAGGCCGCTGAAGCTGAATACCTGGGCCGGTGCAGTGGCCATAAAGATTGTGGTGAACTGGGTTCGGTCGCCTAGCTCAGCGATAAACACCAGCACGAAGGCCTCCCAGATCACGGCCCAGGCCGTGTTGAAGGCCTTGCTGCTTTCCGCCGTATTGATCGCCTGCTCAGCCTCCGCCTTCTCCTCGGTAGCCGCATTGGCAGACATGCCCTGGGCATCGATCAGCAGCTTGATGCCAAAGCTGAGGAAGAGCACGGCGGCCAGCCAGGGCACCAGGCTTTGGGGTAGCAGCTCCCTCAGGCCGTATCCAAGGGCCAGGGAGATCAGGGTGACCGCGGTTAGGGCGGCAAATGAGCCAATAAATACCCAGCGGGCGCGGTGGCGCACCGCCAGGATCAGCGCCATGAAAAAGGTTTTATCGCCCAGCTCGGCCAGGGTGATGGCGGTGAGGCTGGAGCCGAAGGCAGCCAGGCTGGGGTCGCTGGAAAGGGGTGAAGCCATCACTTATCAATAGCTGAGGGCATGTCCTCCTCGTCCTCCAGCAGCAATTGCTGAAAGGCGGTATACAGATCGCCATATTCAGCTGCGGTGCGCCGATCGGCCCGCCCAGCGGTGTTGCGACCACGGAGCTTGCTGGGGCTGGCGGCAATGCTTGGCGCCGGCGCAGGGGTAGCGCTTTGGCGGCGGCTCTCCAGCTCGCGCAGCCGCTCCATCAAGTGGGGCGGCACCGTGCCATCGGGGCTGACCTGCATCAGCTCCCTGAACAGGGCCTCCGGGTTTTGCTCCAGCTCCACCTTGTGGCGTCTATCGCTGGCCTTGGTTTGGCTTTGCTGAGGCTGCTCAGGCTTGGGTAGGGGTTGGGGCAGGCTGCGGCCTAGGGCTTGAAGGCGTTCGCGGCTACGGGCGTCGAAGCTCATCGATTCAGCTCAGCTGCAGCCCAGGCTGGCGCGGGTGTCGCGGCCGGTCACCGGGTTGGTGCCACTGGCAAGCCCACAAAGGGTTTTGAGCGCATCACCCCGCAAAGGCACATTGGTGAAATCTGCCCCCTCAATCACCACATTTGTGAATTTGGTGTTGAAGGCAAAGGCGTCTTCCAGCACTGCATTGGTGAGGTTGGTGCCATCGAAGATCGCCGAATCGAGCGTTGCCTCCTTCAGGTTGGTGTTGCTTAAGTCAGCGTCCTGGAGCTTGGCGCCAAACAGGCTGGCCCCCTGCAGATCGGAGCCGGCAAAGGTGGCATCCCGCAGGTTTGTGAGGTTGAAGGTGGCACCCCGCAGATCCTGGTCATGAAAATCAGCGCCGATTAGCACCTGTTTGGCCACATCCATGGCCGCCTGGCCGGGCAGGGGGGACACCAAGGCCAAGCCGATGGCACTGACCAGGGCGAACAACAGAGCCAGCACCCCGCCGGCCAGGCTGCCCGGAGAACGACCGGAAGGGGATCGACCGGAAGATAAAAGAGGCAACATGACGGCTGGGTTGGTATCTCAAGCCTAGGCAGAGCACCTAGCAGCGCACTGCGTGGGAACCCTGGGAGCTGCTGCTACAGGCATATGGCTCGCACCACTGCACGACGCCAGGGCGACTGGGCCGAGCAGCGGGTGCTGCGCCTACTGCTCGGCAGGGGTTGGCTTTTGCTTTCACGCCAGTGGGCATGTCGCTGGGGAGAGCTGGATCTGGTGCTGGAAAAAGGGGGCCGCCTGTTGCTGGTGGAAGTGAAAGGTCGCAGCAGTTGCGGGCCAGATAATTGGGGTGCCGGCGCCCTGCGCCGCGGCAAGCGTCAGCGGTTGGAGCGAGCCTGGCACTGCTGGCTGGAGGAGCATCCGGTTTGGGCGGAGAGCTCGGTGGAGCTGGTCTTTGCCTTGGTGCCCCTGGCACCGGCGCCCGGACCTGTCCGCTGGATCCGTGCCGATCACTGATCGGTAGTGGCCGCCGGCGCTGGCTGGCTGAACTCGACAGTGCATAGGTAGCGATAGTTGCCCATACCGACCTCCGTTTCCTGGCAACGCTCAGCGGTAACAACCGCACCAGCTGGAAGCTGCTGCCGGGCTCGTTCAACGGCGTTGCTTTTGTCCCAGATCGAGGATGCGGTGACGCTGCCTGCTTGAGCGGGGAAGATCAGCAACGGCAGCGCGGAAACTATGGCGGCAAAGCAAATCAACGCCTGGGAATGAATGCCTGGATCTGGGGCAACAGCCATTGTGGATACCTGACGACTTCAAGATGACATTTACTGCCCACCGCGCCCGCAAGCGCTTCGGCCAGCACTGGTTGATAGATCAGACGGTGCTCTCACGCATCGTGGCGGCCGCAGAGCTTGAAGCCTGCGATCGGGTGTTGGAGGTGGGGCCTGGCCGGGGAGCTCTCAGCGAGCGGCTGCTGGCTACCCCGGCGGCAGCAGTGGCTGCAGTGGAGCTTGATCGCGATCTGGTGCTGGGCCTGCAGGAGCGCTTTGGCGACCAGCCGCGCTTCCAGCTCACCTCGGGGGATGTGCTGACAGTGGATCTGCCTGCCGCCAACAAGGTTGTGGCAAACATTCCCTACAACATCACCGGCCCCCTCCTAGAGCGGCTGGTGGGCCGGCTCGATCGACCGGTGGCCCATCCCTACGACCGTCTAGTGCTGCTGGTGCAACGGGAGGTAGGTGAAAGGATCCGCAGTGAGCCTGGCGCCAGCGCCTTTTCGGCTCTGAGCGTGCGCATGCAGCTGCTGGCAAGCTGCCGCTCCGTGTGTGCCGTGCCACCGCGCTGTTTTCAGCCGCCGCCCCAGGTGCACTCGGAGGTGATCCTGTTGGAGCCGCTGCCAGTTGAGCAGCAATTGGCCCCCCAGCTAGCTCGCACGGTGGAGATGCTTTTGAAGCGCTGTTTTGCCGCTCGCCGCAAAATGGTGCGCAACACCCTGGCAGGCCTGCTGCCCGAAGCGGAACTGGCTGGTTTGGCGGAAGCAGCGGGCATCGGCCTGCAGCAGCGGCCCCAGGAGATCGCGCCAGCAGCCTGGGTTGCGTTGGCGGGCAGCTTGAATCAGGTCATTGCTGAGCCCGCTGCCGCCCCTACCCATGGCTGATCTATGCGTGCGTGCCCCCGCCAAGATCAATTTGCACTTGGAGGTCCTGGGCCTGCGCCCCGATGGCTTCCACGAGCTGGCGATGGTGATGCAGTCGATCGATCTGGTCGACAGCCTGAGGATACGGCCCACGGCGGATGGCCAAATCAGCCTCCAGTGCGATCGGGCCGACCTGCCCACTGACAGCAGCAATTTGGTCGTCAAGGCAGGTGAGATGCTGCGCGCCCGCTCAGGTTTTGCCGAGCTTGGAGCCCAGATCGTGCTCGAGAAGCGCATCCCGATCGGGGCTGGCCTTGCGGGCGGCTCCAGTAATGGAGCGGCGGCGCTGCTTGGTCTCAACGAGCTATGGGGACTGGGCTTTAAGGGTCAGGAGCTGCACAGCATGGCGGCTGAGCTTGGTTCCGACATGCCGTTTTGCCTTGATGGTGGCACCCAGCTCTGCTTTGGCCGCGGTGAGCAGTTGGAAGCCTTGCCCTTCAATTCAAGCGAGCCTCCGGCGCTACTGCTGATCAAGCACCCGGAGGTGAGTGTCAGCACGCCATGGGCCTATGGACGCTGCAAGGAGCTACGC
>JBIKWZ010000057.1:0-14030 GCA_044356035.1 Cyanobium sp.
GAGCTAGATGCCGCGGACTGGCATCCGTAACTTCGCTGAGCTGGCTGAGCAGTTCGCTGAAGCGCATGCCAGGGAAGAGGAGCGGGGCGAATCGTAGGTCCGGCCTTAACGGCTGGTGAGCACCAGCTGGTCGCGGTGCACTACCTCAACGCCGGAGCTGCCCATCAGCTCTCGCAGCTCTGTGCTGCTAAGGCTGGCAAGCCCCCGGCCCAGCTCGCGCCCATCACTGGCCAGCAGGCGTACTGCTTCGCGGCGCTCGAAATCGCCTACCACCGCTTGCACGCCCACGGCCAGCAGCGAAGCTCCCTGCTGGGTTAGGGCCCTCTCAGCGCCGGCGTCTAGCTGCAGGCTGCCCTTGGGCAGGAGCGCGTGGGCCAGCCAGCCCTTGCGGTCGGGAAGGGGGGTGGGGCTGGGCTGGAACACGGTGCCGACGCGCTCGCCGGCCAGCAGGGCATCGAGCACGGCGGGGTCGCGGCCGTCAGCCAGGCGCACCCGGATGCCGCTGGAGGTGGCGATGCGGGCTGCGGTGAGTTTGGTGGTCATGCCGCCAGTGCCCCATTGACCTCCACCGGTGGCCACCGATTGCAGGCTGTCTAGCTCGGCCAGGCTGGCCACCTCCTCGATCGGCAGGGCCTGGGCGTCGCTGCGGGGGTCGCCTGAATAAAGGCTGTCCACGTCGGTGAGCAGCACTAACTCATCGGCGCCTATCGCCACCGCCACGAGGGCGGAGAGGGTGTCGTTGTCGCCGAAGCGCAGTTCGTCGGTGGCCAGGGTGTCGTTTTCGTTAACCACCGGCACCACTCCCCAGGCAAGCAGCTGCTCGAGGGTGCGGCAAGCGTTCTGGTAGCGGCGGCGGGAGGCCAGATCGCCGCGGGTGAGCAGCACCTGGGCTACCGCCAAACCACGTACGGCGAAAGCGTCTTGGTAGAGGGCCATCAGCCTGCCCTGGCCAACGGCGGCGGCGGCCTGGAGAGCCACCACTTCGCTGGGGCGCTGCCCCAGGCCAAGGGCTTCGCAGCCCAGACCCACGGCCCCACTGGTAACCAGGGCGATGGTCTCGCCCTGGCGCCGCTGGTAACTGAGACTGGCAGCCAGATCGGCGATCACTGCTGCCGTGGGGCGGCCGGCGCTTCCCCGCAGCAGGCTTGTGCCCACCTTGATCACCCGGCGCCTGGAGTGGGATGGGGTTGTCATTAGCCCAAGCTGGTGCCCACCCAGTTGGCCAGGCGCAGCTCCAGTTTTTGGAGCCGATCCCGCTTGCAGGGGTGACCTTGGGGATCGATCGGTTTCACCAGCACGGTGAATAAGCCAAGCCGGTTGCCGGCGATTACGTCCGTAAACAGGCGGTCACCGATTAGGGCGACCTCTTGGTGGGGCAGCTTGAGCTCCGCCAGCACCCGACGCAGGGCGCTGCGGCGTGGTTTGCCAGCGGAAATTGTGTAGGGCAGGTCGAGCTGGGCCGCCACCGCTCCGATCCGCTGGCGGGAGGGGTTGTTGCTGAATAGGTGGATAGGCACCTGCTGCCGCGCCTGCTGCAGCCAGCGCAGGGCGCTGGCGGGCAGCTCCGCCTGGCGGCGGGGCAGCAAGGTGCGATCGACATCGAGCACCAGGGCCCGGATCGGTTGGTCGAGCAGATCCTGCAGGGGCAGCTCGGCCAGGGTGCACTCCCGCAGCCAGTTAGGGCGCAGCAGCTGGCGCAGCATCAGTCGTCGCCCTCGCGCTCTTCCAATTCAGCCTCGATTCGGGGCTGGACCCGCTCAAACTCCTCGCCTTCCACCAGCAAGGCGCCGTCGCCATTCATGCGGGCCACCACGAAGAACGGATCAAGGGGGATGTACAACCCGTATTCCAGATCGTCTACGAGGAAGCTCACCAGCAATTCGTAGGTCTCGGAGTCGTCGTCGGCGTCTTCGTCGTCATCGAGCTCATCGGGTTCGGGCTCGTCCAGTTCGCCGCTGACGGTGAGGGTCACGGCAGAGCGCACCAGGGTGAGGTCGTGCTCCTGCAGCACCACATCGGCAACCGACAGGATCGGCTCGGTGGCATCGATGGTGTCGATCAGTTCTGGGTCTTCGTCGCCGTCGAGGCGGAACAGGCAGACAGGGGTGTCGACCGGGGTGAGCAGCACGTAGTCGTGGCCATCGAGGGGGATCAGCTGCTCGAGGAAGCAGAGCAGCTGGCGGCCTCGGCTGTCGTGCACCAGCACGGTGGGCACATCGGCGGGGATCTCCGCGCTGGACTGGGACGGGGGTTCGGAACTCATGGGCTGGAATTGGATCTCTTCAGGATGCTGCAGCGTCGGCCGTCTGGCAGCGCTCGATGGTCGCCGGGAGCACCGGATCGGGGCCGTCCTGCAGCCATTGTTCGAGCAGCAGGGCCGCGGCGGCGCTGTCGAGGGCACCGCTGCGGTCGCCGTGAAGCCCGTGGCGCTCGCCGGCGGCCCAGGTGCTGGCGTGCTCATTTACCCAGGCCAGGGGTAGCTGCAGCCGGCGAGCCAGGCGCTCGCCGTAGCGCTGACAGTGCAGGGCCTGGGCGGTGGGCTGTCCAGCCGCATCGAGCGGCAGGCCCACCACCAGGGCCAGCACCCGCCGCTGCTGCACCAGGGATTTCAGGTGCTCTAGGTCGCTGGCAAAGGAGCCCCGGGCCAGGGCCCGCAGGGGGGTAACGGTGAGGCCGAGGGGGTCACAGCCCGCCAGACCGATGCGCCGTCGCCCAACGTCGAGGGCCAGCGCTGAGCGGGGCTGCGGGGCGCTTCTTGATCGGGTCGCGCTCACAACGGCGGGGCCAGGGGGGTTGGGGTGGGCAGGGGGCGGCGGCGGGGTTGCCACTGCTCCAGCAAGGCATCGATTCGCTGGGCGGCCCGTGCCGGGGCCTGCAGCCCCTGACGCCGCCAGACGCTGCGCGCCATCAGCACCCGCTCGCCCCGCTCCTGAGCTCCCAGCTCAGCCAGCCAGCGCTGGCGAGCTTCGTCGCGCAGGTCACAGCGCAGCCAGAGGGGTTCACCGGCGCCGAGGCCGGCTTGGGCCTGGTGCAGCAGCAACTCGGTGGCAGCGCCCACCAGGTGTTCCCAGCCGGGATGGACACTCAATTCCACATCATGACCGCCGCCGGGGTGCTCGCCGATCCAGCGCAGGGCGGCCACCGCCTGCTCCCGGCTGGGATCCACCAGCATCCAGCCGCGGCCGTGGCTCTGGTCGAGCAGATCTTCGACGCGGCGATCGAGCAGCTGACGCAATTGGGCTGGGCAGGCGGCCTGCTCTAGGTGCCAGAGCAGGGCGGCGCTGCGGCGGTTGAGGGGTGTGAGCTGCAGCTCTGCCGGTGCGGGGCTGCTGGCCGAGATAGGGCTGCCGCCGGCAGGGTCGCCAGGCCAGCACCAAAGCCGGTCGCTGCGCAAGGGCTGAAAGCCCTGCTCGCGCAGCATCGCCAGGCGGGTGTCATCGAGGCTGGAGGCCGTAGCAATCCAGCTGGCAGCTCCCCGGGCCCGCTGGATTGCCGCTCGCAGCAGGGTGCTGGCCAGTTCATGGCGGGCGGCGCTTGGTGCTAGGCGCAGGTGCTGCATCTGCCAGCAAGTGCCGCTGCGGTTGAGCCGCCGGCAAACGATCAGCCCGAGCGGCTTCTGGCCGCTGAGAGCCACCAGCACCTGGGGTGCGAGCGAGGGCCTAGCCAGAAGCGCCTGCATCAGCCGCTCGGGCAGGCCCAGCAGCACGGCTCGCTGCAGCACCGGTTGCAGGGGCAGAAAGGCGGGATCGGTGAGTAGGGGTAGGTGCCAGCCAGCCAGGGTTTCGAGCCGCCAGCTATCTGGCCCCGAAGGCTCGGGTGGTGCCGGAAGGGCAGAGGGCGGCTGCAGGATCCCGAGCATGGGGGCGTAACCAGTCAGCCGGGTAAGCCAACTGTATCGGCGCCAGAGTTTGCTGCGGATTAGCTGGGCTGGAGCTCAGCTGGGGCGCACCAGCACCAAGGGGGTGCGCTCGTTGGCATTACCAGCTGGGTTGGGACGCAGGGCCCGCTCCAGCAGTGCTTCATTACAGCCCGGGCTGGAGGCCAGCACCTTGACCCGGCCCAGATCGTTGACGTCTACCACCGCTACGGCCACGCCCAAGGAGCGGGCCATGGCGGAGCAGAAGGCGGCGGGCTGTTCTGGGCCCAACACAATCGTCTGGTCGTAGGGGGGCGTGGTGCCGGTGATGTCGTCGATCAGGCGGGCCTGGTCGCCGGCAAGTCGATAAAACCAACCCTTGCTGCCCACCAGTTTCAGGGCCAGGCCAATCAGCCAGGCTCCCAGCACCTGGGCTGGACCGACCACATCAATCAAGGACTGCAGGCCGCAGGCGGTGGCCAGGGAGCTGGTGGGGTGGAACCCACGACAGAGCAGCCGGGCCAGGGCGCTGGGTTGAACGGTGGCCGGGTGGTGATAGCGACCCTGCATCACCGCCAGGGGGGTTTCGCCGATGGTGAGCACATCGCCGGGCTGGATCAGCTCGCCGGCGTAGCGGCGCAGCACGGCTTCGGGGTCGTCGAGCACGCCGAGCAGGTGGGTGCCAACTGGCAGCACTCGGCAGCGATCGCCCTCCCGCCAGCGGGCCGATTGGGGCGCTATGGGAGTGGGTTGCTGCAGCGGCACCAACACGCCATCGCGGCGATGGAGGCGGCCGAAGGGGCCGTAGTTGACCCAGAGAATTTCCAGCCAGAGGGTGTCGAGCAGCTGGTCTAGGGACTGGCCCGGGGCGCCGCTCAGGCTGATCTGGATGCGGGCGCTGGTGCTCTTGCGCCCCTTGACTATGTAGGCGGCCCAGTAGCCATCCGGGCGGGATTCCTCATCCGGATGCAGCGCCTCGATCCGACTCGACACCGTGACGCCTGCCAGGTTGCCCCGACCCAGCAGGGTCGGCCGCAGCTCGATCTCCGGCACCATCACCTCCATGCGCTGGTGGGGGTTGTAGATCGTCACCATGCCGGAGACGGTGAGGCCAGCGCTGCCGGCTTCGACGCGGAAGTCTTCAGCCCGCAGCCGCAGCGGCGAGGCGGGGCGCAGGCGATGGCGAAGCTCCAGCACTAGCAGGGTGAGGCCCAGCAGCAGAACCAGTGCGGCAAGCGATGAGGCCATGGGCGAAGGCGCCAATTGCGACGAGGCACGAATCGACGGAGCGTAAATGGCCTAGTGGTCTTAATTTCTCGCCAGCACGGAATCGGTGATCGGCATGCGCAAGACCTTCGTGCTCGACACCAACGTGCTGCTGCACGATCCGGCAGCCCTGACCCGCTTTGAAGACAACAACATCCTGATCCCGATCGAGGTGGTCGAGGAGATCGACCGCTTTAAGCGGGATCCAGCCGAAAAGGGACGCAATGCCCGCCAGGTGTCGCGGCTGCTGGACGCTCTACGCGCCCATGGCAACTTGGCCGATGGGGTGCCCAATGGCGAACAGGGCGGCACGCTCAAGGTGGTGTTTTGCCGGGCCGAAACCCTCAGCCAGCTGCCGCCCGAGCTCAAGGGCGGCAGCGGCGACAACAACATCCTGGCGGTTGCCCTTGAGGAGCAGCGCCTGCAGTCGGTGCTGGGTGGCCAGCCGCCGGTGGTGCTCGTTACCAAGGACACCAACCTGCGCATCAAGGCCGATGCGGTGGGCTTGATAGCCCAGGACTACACCAGCGATCGGGTTGACATCGGCGACCTATACCCCGGCTTCTGTGAGGTGTGGGTGGATGCGGAGCAGATGGATCGGGTCAAGCTGCCGCCAGGACTGGCGGCGGAGGGCCTGGTGCTGGAGGCGCCGCTGCAGGCCAACGAGGGCGTAACCCTGATCGATCGGGCCCAGCCGGCCCACACCCTGCTGGCTCGCTACAACTCCGCCACCGCCAGCCTGCAGCCGCTGCAGCGAGCGCCTAAGGCCAAGCTCGGCCGCATCCAGCCCCGCAACCGGGAGCAGACATTTGCCCTTGATCTGCTGTTGGATCCCAGCATCCAGCTGATCACCCTGGTGGGCAAGGCCGGCACCGGTAAAACCCTGCTCGCCCTGGCCGCCGGGCTGCACCAGGTGGCCGATGAGCGGCTCTACGAGCGTCTGCTGGTTACCCGCCCGGTGATTTCCCTCGGCAAGGAGATCGGCTTTCTGCCCGGCGACCTAGACGAAAAAATGGGTCCCTGGATGCAACCAATCATCGACAACCTCGACTTTCTGCTCGGCGGCAGTGAGGAGGATGGTCGGGGTGCTGCGCGGGCTGCTGGCACTCACCGCGGGCCGCGCAGCAATTGGACCGACCTCAAAGGGATGGGCCTGCTTGAGGTAGAGGCGATCAGCTATATCCGCGGTCGTTCGATTCCGCGCCAATTCATGGTGGTGGATGAGGCCCAGAACCTCACCCCCCATGAGGTGAAGACGATCGTGACTCGGGTGGGCGAGGGCACGAAAATCGTGCTCACCGGGGATCCTTACCAGATCGACAATCCCTATGTGGATGCTGAAAGCAACGGCCTCACTTGGCTGGTGGAGCGCTTCAAGGGCCAGCGGCTCGCCGGCCACGTGACCCTGCTGCGGGGTGAGCGCAGTGAACTGGCCGAGCTGGCTGCCAATTTGCTATAGCGCGGCCAGTTCCCTTTACTGGGGCTGGAAGACGACGTTCCAATCCTGCTTCATATCCACAACTAGCCAGCCCTGCTGGGGAGCCTCTTTTAGGGCCTCTACAAGCTTGCCGGTGCTGGTCGTCTTGGCGTCGTAGGCGTACTCACGTTCAGCATCGGTGTGATGGACGATCAGCCCCAAGCTGGGGCGAGGATTATTGATCGTGGTGTACTGCAACATGGCGTGATCGCCATCACTGTTGCCACAGCAAATTACAGGTCTGCGGCCGATAAACTGATGGATGCCAACTGGCTTGCCGGCCTTATCGTTTACGAACAAGTAATCAAGGGTTTTGGTGATTACTGGTTTGCCGTCCCGCAGTTCGAATACGCCCCGCGATGTCGAGCCAACAACTTGCTCTGGTGGTATGCCGTAAACCTGTTCCACCCACGCCCGCATAAAGTCGGCGCCGCCACCTGAAACAATGAAGTTCTTAAAGCCGTTATCGCTTAGGTAGCGAAGGAGCTCCTGCATGGGTTGGTAGGTGAGCTCGCCATAGGCCTTGCCATAGCGCGGATGACTGGCCGATCTAAACCATGTCAGCACGGCATCTCGAAATTCTTCTACCGTCATGCCTGCATGGGTGATCGCCAAAATCTGCATCAGGCCATCGAAATGTTCGCCTTCCAGGAGTTTTGCAAGATCGCCGTCCAAGGCAGCTTGCGCCATGGGATTTGAGGTAAGGCTCGGCTCGGTGAGGATGCGCAGCTTCAGTTCGTCGATGGCAAAAGCTGCCTGAAAAGGCAGCGGATTCTCTGGCCAGAGGGTGCCGTCATTGTCATGCACAGCAATGCGTTCAGCTGGAGGCAGGTATGCGGGTGAGTCTTTATTTGTGACTTTGGCGATGAATGCAAAAATAGCTTGTTTGACCTGCCCTTCATTCCAGGAGGGCAGCGGATCTGCTTGGCTAGATAAGTCGTATAGCTTTCTTTGGGCGACACCATAATCGCCTATTTGGTAAAGGCTAACGGAGGCTATTTGGAAGCTAAAGGTCTCAAATGGCTCTGCTACTAAAGCTTCAACAAAATCACTTGTAGCAATGCCTAGGGTCAGATGGGGCTGATAGTTCGGGCCGGTCCGCGCATCGCCGAAGTTGGTCACGTAGTCAATAGTTGCCTGGCTGATTGCCTCGCCGTCAAGGCGAGGTGCAAAGGCATCGCTTGTGCCGCATTTCACTGCGAATGGTGCGGTGGCGGCGATTATTCTTTGCTGAAGTTGATGCTGATTGGGAGTCGCCTCGATATGGAATCCCACTAATTTGAGATTCTCGCTGGCTAATTCAAAGTAGCCAGTTGCTTTGCCTTCAATATTGATCGGCGGCTCTCTACGCAGCACGTTGCTAATGGCATCTGCTACTTGGCCCAGGTCTACAGTTTTTATAAATAACTGGAGGATGGTGATGTGAGGTGCGTGGTTGGCATCTAGGGGGAAGCTGGCTGGGTAATTCTCTCGCAGCCGAGCATTTATCGCCTTTGCTTTCTCAACCGTGGCAGCATCTGGTTCCAGCAGGACGTTGATTGCAATCAGGGTCATCGGCGCAGTCCTGCGGTTAGCAGTCAAAAGTCTGAGCTTATTTTTGCCGGACGCTTGCCTGGCTCAACAATCCAGGCAAGCGCGGCGCTCAGTGTCGCTGATGTCGCCGCGTTCGCGCTGCCATTGGCGCCGGCGCAGGTTTTCGTAGGCCTGGCAAAACTCTTCGCCCAGGGCCTGGCGCAGGGCCGAGTCGGCGTTGAAGGCATCGAGGGCCTCGCCGAGGTTGACCGGCAGCCTGCCGCAGCTGCCGGGATCCAGGGGCTTGGCGTAGTTGTCGTTGTCGCTGCGGGGGCCAGGAGCGAGCTGGCGTTCAATGCCATCGAGCCCCGCCGCCAGGATTGCAGCCTGCAGCAGGTATGGATGGGCTGCACCATCGGGGAGGCGCAGCTCTAAGCGCTGGTCGTCGGGGATGCGCACCATGTGGGTGCGGTTGTTACCGGTGTAGCTGATGCCGCCCGGACTCCAGGTAGCACCTGAGGTGGTGGGCGGGGCAGCGAGGCGCCGGTAGCTGTTCACCGTGGGGTTGCTCAGGCAGCTCAGGGCCGGCGCGTGGGCCAGCAGGCCAGCCAGGAAGTGGTAGGCAAGCGTCGATATACCGAGATCGCCGCTGGGATCGTGGAACAGGTTGCGGCCTGCTTGCGAGCTGCCAGCTGTGCCCCACAGGGAGAGGTGGGTGTGGCAGCCATTGCCGGTGAGGGCGGCGAAGGGTTTGGGCATGAAGCTGGCCCGCAGCCCCTGCTGCTCCGCCAGGGATTTCACCATCACCTTAAAAAAGGCGTGGCGATCGGCGGTGGTGAGGGCGTTGGCATAGGTCCAGTTGACCTCAAATTGGCCGTTGGCGTCTTCGTGGTCGGCCTGGTAGGGGCCCCAGCCCAGCGCCTCCATCGCTTCCAGCAACGGCGCGATCAGGGGGTAGCGGCGCATTAAGGCCAGTTGGTCGTAGCAGGGTTTCTCCTGGGTGTCGGCGCTATCGCCGATCCGCTCGCCGCTGGGATCGAGCAGGAAAAACTCAGCTTCCACGCCGCTGCGCAACTCAAATCCGCGCTCTGCGGCCCGCTCCAGCTGGCGCCGCAGCAGGCGGCGGGGGCACTGCTCCATCGGCTGGCCATTGAGCTGGAGCTCGGCCGCCACCCAGCCCACCTCCGGCTGCCAGGGCAGGGGGGTGAGAGTGGCCGCCGCCGGGATCGCCATCACGTCGCCATCGGCGGGGGAGAGATCCAGCCAGGCCGCAAAGCCAGCGAAGCCCGCCCCGTCCCGGGCCATCCCAGCCACCGCCGAGGCCGGCACGAGTTTGGCCCGCTGGATGCCGAACAGGTCGGTGAAGGAGATCAGCAGGAAGCGGAGCTGCAGCTCCTGCATTCGCTGGGCGAGATCAGACATGGGATGGCTTCTGGAGGAGGGTTTCAACGATGCGGCTCAGCTGCCGCTGCTCGGCAGGGCTGCTGTGGGGATTGCCCGCCCGGTGGCCGAGCTCCGAGGGGATCACGTGCAGCTCCGCGCCGGGGATGGCGTTGGCGTCGGCGGCCAGGTCTTCGAGCGGGAAGTAGAGGTCGTGGCTGCCGGCCACAACGGCGGTGCGGGCGGTGATGCGGCCCAGGCTTGCGGCCAGGTCGCCAGCGGCGGCCACATCGTGGGCCAGCCAGGTGTCGAGCATGGCGATCAGATCGCGGGGGTCATGGCGTTGGTAGTGGGGCAGCCAGTGCTGCTCCACGTGGTCTTCCACCGGCTCGGCGATGCTGCGGAAAAAGGGCTGGCTGGCGGCCCAGCTGGCGTAGATCAGGGCGTAGGTGCGAAGCCCCTGCTCCGGCGGCGCGTTGAAGCCGCAGCCATTCCAGTGGCGATCGGTGGTGAGGGCCTGGCGCAAGCTGAGGCAGAAAAGGCGGTTGTGTGGGGTGGTGCGGGCGGTGCCGCAGACGCAGCAGATCCGCTCAACGGCCTCCGGCTGATCGACGGCCCACTGGTAGGCCTGCTGGGCCCCCATCGACCAGCCGTAGATCAGGGGGAGGCGTTCGACGCCGAACACCTCCGCCAGCAGTTGCCGTTGGGCGGCGACGTTGTCGCGGTGGCTCACCACCCAGCCCTGTTCGGCCAGGCCCATGGCGCCGTGGCTGGGGCTGGTGGAGGCCCCGTTGCCGAACATGCCAGCAATCACAATGCACCAGCGCTCTGGATCCAGTACTGGCCCCGCCAGCCAGGCCAGATCCTCGGGCCGGGCGCCATAGGAGGTGGGCACCAGGATCAGGTTGGAGCGCTGGGCGTTGAGCTCGCCGATCTGTAAGTAGGTGAGCTGGGCCTCCGGCAGGGTGTGGCCGCAGGCCAGGTCAAGGTTGCCCAGGGGGTGCTGGGCCCGGTGGGCGACGGCGGTGGCGCTCATGCCGGCAGGCCCAGGAGTGGCAGGTTGCGCAGCAGGCGGCGATGCACCGCCAGGTAGCCCCGATCGCAGTGGCGAAGGTTCGGCGCGATAGGGCCGTGGGCGGCGGGCAGGGCGTGGAAGGGGAGGGAGGGGTAGAGGTGGTGCTCGGCGTGGAACGGCATGTTCCACATCAGCCAGCGCACCGCAGGGTTGGTGAGGGTGGTGCGGGTGTTCTCGGTGCCGTCGCTGCTGAAGCTGCAGCCGCTGTGTTCCGCCAGCAGCACAAAGCGCAGCAGGGGCTGGCCTACCGCCAGGGGCAGCAGCCAGAACCACAGCAGAAAGCCGCTGCCGCTCAGCAGGGATGCCAGGGCCAGGGCGGCGTAAACGGCGAACTGCAGCCGCACCGAGCGGCGCACCTGGGGAATGGCCTCAGAGCTCAGGTAGCTCAGATTGTTGAGGTCTCCCCAGAGCAGCCGTGCGTAGCCGCCCCACTTGCCGCTCCACCAGTTCCAGCCGCTTAGTTCGCGCAGGTAGGCCCAGGAGTTGGTGGGCACCGGATCGTCCAGTTCGGGATCTAGTCCCGGTTGGTGGGTGTAGCGGTGGTGCCACTGGTGATAGCGCCGGTAGTAGGTGGAGTTGTAGAAGCTCAGCAGCCCCGCGAACCAGGCCACGGCGTCGTTGACGCGGCGGCTGCGAAACGCCGTGCGATGGCAGCATTCGTGCAGGGGTGCGAAGCAGGTGGCCAGGCCGATGCCGCACAGCAGCAGCCCCACCAGCCTCAGGGCCAGGGGCCAGGGCTGCTGGGCCCACACCAGTCCGCCCGCAACGGTGATCAGTAGGTGGCTGGCCAGGCGCACGGCTGCGGGGCCATCACGAAGCTGGTTGAGGCTGGCGAGCGCATCGCGCTCCAGTAGGGGTGAGTTGGGTTGGACCATGGGGCCTATCCCACCAGCCCGGAGGCCCCAGCTTCGGTAGGGGATGTGACCAAGGGCATGACCAATGCGTCGTTAAAGCGAGGCCGTTATGACCGCAATCAGCCCATACAAAACAAAACCCCTGAGAAATACCTCAGGGGCGCTGGCTAAGAACATTCCAATGGCGGTTGATAGAAGCTGCTGGTGTTGGCACCTGGGGCCATGCATTCCAGGTGTGGGGCGAATGGTCCTCCTGAGGGCACCTGGGGCGGTGCGGGTGGAGTGTCGAAGTCAGGCGCACAAGTTGAGCTGCACTGGGGAATGCTGCTCTCTTGATCGGCTAAACGACCCGCCCACATTTAGATAAATACTGTTGGAGCAGGGGCCTGCAGTCAGCGTGCTTCTTGAACCTGGCGGGGTGGCCTGTCGTCCATGGTGGGCGCCTCCTGGGTTGATGAGCACAGCATCGCTGAACTAGCCGCTCAGCACAATCGGCTTTTACACGCATTGCATTTTGCTGCAGCTGGGATCAAGGTGAAATTGCTTTGTGGCTTGCAGCGGCTCAGGCCTTGTGCTTCTGGCCCCAGAGCTTGATCGTCTGCTTGCGGGCGAGCTCCTTGCGGTTCAAAGCCACCTCACATTGCCTTGACTCTCTAGTAACTAGAGACACCACACTGGGAGGATCCCGTTCTGGTTTTGGCTGTCATGGCCCCCATGGGCGCAGTGATGCTCGCTTTTCGCTAGGGCGACCTCAGACCTTGGCCCTGCGGATTGAAAGCAGCAGGGCCATGCCGGAACCAATCACCACCAGGGTGAACAGCCCCAGCAGCCCCGAGTAGTAGAGCTGCAGATTCAGCGGGCCAAAGCGACCGGAGTGAATCTTGAGCAGCCAGAAGGCGTCGATTCCCTGCTCGAGCAGCAGGCTGTAGAGCGAGCCGGTTGCGGCGGTGAGCAGTAGTGGTGCCGCCGCGATCGGCACCACCCAGCGGTGCAGCTGACGCCAGCGGGTTTTTGGCAAGAAAGGCATGAAGATTTAGTGGTGCCGCAGGTGTTGGTGCAGGGTTGCCTCATTGCTGCAGGGCATCCACTTACCGCTGTTCCGGTGAGTGCCTGTGCAGCCGAGCTCCTTGGACCTCTGCTCAGCTTGCTGTTGGTTGTCGTACAGCCCTTTTGGGTGGGCGTGGCTTGCCAGAGGTGTAGCTGCGGCTAGCGCCAGGGCGATCAGGGCCATGCGGCTGGCCATTGAGGAGAGATTCATCGTCGGGTGTGTGGTCATCAACGAATGAGTCAGAAGCTAAAGAGTGCGTCGTATTGGCTGTACTCCGGCTTGCTCAATCCCTCTTGGCGCAGCATCCGGCGCAGCTCGATGATTTCAGCGCGCTGGGCCACGATGATCTCCCGCGCTAGCCGCCTCACGGTGGTATTGCTGCTCTTTTCAAGGGCGTCGTGAGCCATCTGCAGGGCACCGCCGTGGTGGGCGATCATCCCCTCAAGAAACCACACCACCCGGTTGGCTTTGGTGGGGGTGGAGCCCATCATCTGCATCGCCTGGATCTGGGCGGCGCCCATGCGCTCCAGGCCGGCCATGGTGTTGGGATCACCGCCAGATTTAAGGGCCACGGGATAGGCCGGCGCTTCCGGATACCAAGCCTTGCGCCACTGGCCCATGGCCTTGATCTCGCGGGCCTGCTCGCGCCAGATGCTGTTAGCCAGAGCGCCCACGCCGGGGGAGCCGATGTTGAACACGAATTCACTCATCCGCAGCGCCCCGGTGTGGTGCTGAACCATCGCGTCGAGCCAGCGCAGGTTGTAGGTGGCGCCGGCCGGGCCGACGTCATGGCTGTGGCTGTGGGGAGCCGCAGCAGGGGCGGCTTGATGGTGATTGTGGTGTCGATGGTGCTGGTGGGGATCGCCCTGGGCAAGGGCAGGGGCGGCCCAGATGGCAGTCAGCAAGATAGATGCAGCGGGCAAAAACATAAGTAGCAGCTCGGCACAACACCTAGGATGGGGTCTCCTCCTGCTGGAGAGTCAAGTGGCTGCGCTACAGCTTCCAGAGGTACCGGCCAAAGAGCTGCAAAAGATCGGTGCGGTGGCTGCCCGTTCGGGCGTTTCAGTGAAAACGATTCGCTTCTATTGCGACCAGGGTCTGCTGCAGCCATCAGGCCGCAGTGAGGGACGCTACCGGCTCTTTGATGAGTCGGTTGATAGCGACCTAGCCCTGATCCGCACCCTGAGGGGCCTCGATATTCCTCTGCCAACAATCACCGCCGTGCTGGAGGCCCGCCGCTCGGGAGTGTGCACCTGCAACAACCTGCAGGTAGTTATCCATTCTAAGGCTGGCGAAATCCAGCAGCGGATTGCTGATTTGCAATCCCTCCACACCGAGCTCAACGGACTGCTCAGCACCTGGCAGCGCTGCGGCGGCAGGCCAGCTCAAGTGAGTGCTGGTAACTGAAGGGCAAACTAGCTTCTGGCTCCAGGGGTGATCTGAGGTGATATGCCGCCAATAGCTGCCCATCGCACCAGCCAATAAAAAAGCCCCCTGGCGAGAGGGAGCTTTTGGGATTCCGTATTACCCAGCCGTAGCTGGGTTGTTGCCTATCAACCGAT
>JBIKWZ010000058.1:0-13932 GCA_044356035.1 Cyanobium sp.
GCAGCGACAGCACCAGGCTGCTCTCGTAGCGATAAAGCAGCTGGGCCGCCAAATTGGCGCCGCCGCTTAGCAGGGTGAACCCCATCAGCACCCAGGGGCAGTGGCTGAAGGCCGCCCAGCCCCGCTCGACGGCGCTGCGGATGGCCAGGGGGGGCTTGGGGCTGATCGTGGCTAGTTGGCTCATGGCGACTCAAGCAGCTCCAGCAGGCGCTCGGCACTGCTGGGCTCAACCGGCAAGATCGAAAGGCGGTTGCCCCGCTTCACCACCCCCAGCTGCTCGGGGCTGAAGTTTTCCCGCAAGGCATCCAGGCTGAGCAGCTGCTGAAAGTGGCGTAAGTAGCGCAGCCTGCAACAGTCCCAGCGGGGCTTTTGCAGGCTTGCGGCGGGATCGAAATATTTGGAGTTGGGATCAAATTGGCTGGGGTCGACAATCTGGGTTTCAACCACCTCCATCAAGCCCACAATGCCCGGTGGTTTGGTATTGGAGTGGTAGAAAAAAGCCCTATCGCCACTTTGCATGCTCCGCATAAAATTGCGGGCCTGGTAGTTGCGAATGCCGTCCCATAGGGTGCTGCCCTCCCGCTGCAGATGGTCAATCCCGTAGACATCGGGCTCGCTTTTCATCAACCAATAGGCCATGGCCCGTTGCGGTCGCCTGGTGCGCGAATGTTAGGAGCTAGCTAGCTGAACGCCCTTACAGCGACTTCACCAGCCGGCGGAAGTGATCACCACGGGCCTCAAAATCGCTGTATTGGTCAAAGCTGGCGCAGGCTGGGGAAAGCAGCACCGCTAGGCAGCGATGGCTGCGGGCTAATTGGTCGGCCAGGGGTACGGCTTCAGCCAGGTTGTCGCAGCAGTGCACAACTCCGCTAAAGCCTGCTTGGCTAAGTAGTTGATGAAACTCTGCCTGGGCAGCTCCGTAGAGCACCACCGCTGCGGCTTTCTGTTGCAAGGCTGCCAGCCAGCTATTGGGATTGCCCTGCTTCGATTCACCACCGGCGAGCACTACTAGCGGACCGTCCAGGGCATGCAGCGCCACCTCGGCGGCGTCGTAGTTGGTGGCCTTGCTGTCGTTGTAAAAGCTGATGCCTTGCTGCTCGCGGATGCGCTCGAGCCGGTGGGGCACGCCGGTAAAGCAGCGGAAGGCTTGCTCCATCTGGGCGCCGCTCAAGCCGGCTTCGAGCCCGGCCGCGGCGGCCAGCAGCATGTTTTGGCGGTTGTGGGCGCCGGGCATGGCTAGGCAATCTGCAGCCATTAAAGGTTTGCCGGGGCCGGGGTCGCCGGGCTGGGGGGCTTGCCATACCTGGCCGGCTTCGATCCAGAGACTGGGCTTGATCGTGGGGGGGAGGTCCTTCCTGCTGCCGGCGGTGACCCAGATGGCCCGCTGCAAGCCGGTGGCATGGGCGCGAAGGTCGGCGTCATCGGCGTTGAGTATGGGCGCCGTGGAACGCTCCAGCAGGCTGCGCTTGATGGCCCGGTAGGCCTCAATGGTGCCGTGGCGCTCGAGATGGTCGGGGGTCAAGGTGGTCCAAATTCCTACCCGTGGTGCTACTTGAGGGGCCGATTCGATCTGATAGCTGCTGAGCTCCATCACCAGCCAGTTGGGTTGGGGATCGCCGCGCTCCAGTCGCTCCAGCACCAGCTCGGCCCCAGAGAAGCCCACGTTGCCGCCCATCGGGGCATCGAGCCCAGCGTGCTGAAGCAGGTGGCTCACCAGGTGGGTAACGGTGGTTTTGCCATTGGTGCCGGTGATGCCGATCCAGGGCACGTTGCCACTGGCTTGGAAAGCCAGCTCCATTTCGCCTTTGGTACTTACTCCTGATTTGCGCAGCTCCACCAGGGTTGGATGGTCCCAGCGGATGCCTGGACTCACTACCACGGATGAGGGAATGGATCCAAGGGCGGCAAAGGCGTCGCCGTGGAGGGGCACACCAAGCAGCACATCAATGCCTGCCTGGCGCAACGCGCTCGCTTTGGTTTCAAGTGCTGGGCTGGATTGGCTCTCAATCACCAGCACCGCATGACCGAGATGATTAAGCAGCCGAGCAGCACCAATGCCTGAGCGCGCAAGTCCAACAACAACGGTTAGGTCCCTTGTTGCATCTGCCATCTCGAAACTTAGGGCTAATACTGAACTTTTAAATGGGCGATACTGGATTCGAACCAGTGACTCCTACCGTGTCAAGGTAGTGCTCTACCTCTGAGCTAATCGCCCCAGAACCTTTGCCAGGTTACAGGTAGGCCTGATTCAGGTAACCCCTCAGCAGCGCACCAGCTCGATTCGCCAGCGCTCCCGCTTGGTTGCTGTGACCGTCTCAAGCTGCAGTTCGCCCCGGCCCTCCAGCTGCACCCGGTCTCCAACCGTCAGCTGCCTGCTGGGACTGCTAACAGGCTGCCAGTTGAGTCTCACCCTGCCTTGGCGGATCTGCTCGGCCATGCGGTTGCGAGATAGACCGAATCCGGTAGAGGCCACCGCATCGAGGCGCAGTGAGGCCTCCACGGTTTGAAAGCGGCGGGGCAGGCGCGGCGCCGGAAGTTGCAACTCATGCAGGGGGCGGGCTTCTAGGGCTACCTCCACCGTGCGCACCATGGCGGTGCGGCCATCAAGGGCCGCGGCCTGAGCAGCCGTGAGAATTGCCTGGGCACCCCGGTCGCCTCGCAGCCAGAGATCGCCCAGCTCTCCTTCCGCAGCGCCGAGGGCGAGCAGGCCCGAGCGGAAGTCCTGTCGCTCAGCCGGGTCAAATAGGAAATTGCCGCCCAGCTCCAGGCCCATCAGGCCGGCAGCAACTTCATCGGCAGCAATGGCGGCGTCGTGGCGCTGCAAAAGCAGCCGCTGGCGTTCAGCTCCCGGGTAGCCCCCCCGGCTGGCTATCTCCAGCTCGGCCAGGCCTGCCAGGCGCTCTTGGGCCTGCTCAAGCAACGCCCCATCAAGAAAGGGGGTCCACACCGGCTCCCAGGTGCGCAGGGCCTGGTCTGCGGCAGCGATCACGGCTTCAAGGTCCCTAGCCATCGCCCAGTCGCACCACCGCCAGGGGTTTGGCCTGCTGCAAGGAGATCCAGGGCATTTCTACGCCGTTAGCGGTTTCGGCCAGCAGCAGCCAGTTGCCTTCTTCCACCCGATTGCGCAGGCTGCGGATGCGGTCGTCCTCTTCGGAGCGCACGCTTGCGGCGGCTGCAAAGCTGCCCATCCAGCCCGAACCCATGCCGAGCAGGGCGCCGATCAGGTGCTGGCTCCAGGCACCCGCAAAGGCGAAGGTGTCCAGATCGGTGATGTAGGTGAAGGTGAGGCCAGCCAAAAAGCCAAAGGGGATTAGCCAGCGCGCCATGCCCTGCTGGCGGGACTGCCTTGCCACGGCAGGGTTTAGGCGGGCCACCTCGGCCATGGCCTGCTCTCCCTCGCCGATGGCCTCCAACTGCAGCAGCGGCGGCTGCAGCTCGGCCAGTCGATCTCGAAGTTGATGCAGTCTTTTGCGGTCGTTCAGAACCACCACCACACTTGTGCCCACGCTGCGCCCTACTCAGTGTTGTTGGGGCGATTCTCGCCGCTCACTACACTGCACGGCCGGCTCTCCGCTTCGTACCGCCGGGCATGACAAAGGTTCTCGTTTCGGATCCCATCGACCAGGCGGGGATCGACATCCTGTCCCAGGTGGCTCAGGTGGATGTGCGCACTGGCCTGCCCCCCGAGGAGCTCAAGGCGATCATCGGCGACTACGACGCCCTGATGATTCGCTCGGGCACCACGGTGACTGCCGAAATCATCGAAGCGGCCGACAAGCTGCGGATTATTGGCCGCGCCGGCGTCGGCGTCGACAACGTTGATGTGCCGGCGGCCACCAAGCGCGGGGTGCTGGTGGTGAACTCGCCTGAGGGCAACACCATCGCCGCCGCCGAGCAAGCCTTAGCCCTGATGCTGGCCCTGTCGCGCCATGTGCCCCACGCCCATGCCAGCACCATGGCCGGCGGCTGGGATCGCAAGAAATACGTGGGCAACGAGCTTTACAAGAAAAAGCTGGGCGTGGTGGGTCTCGGCAAGATCGGCTCCCACGTGGCCCGGGTGGCTAAGGCGATGGGCATGGACGTGATGGCCTACGACCCCTACGTATCTGCCGAGCGGGCCCAGCAAATGCAGGTGCGACTGCTGCCCCTGCCCGCCCTGTTTGCCGAAGCTGATTTCGTCAGCCTGCACCTGCCCCGCACCCCAGACACCGAGAACCTGGTGAACGCGGAGCTGCTCAAGACCATGAAATCGACGGCGCGGATCGTTAACTGCGCCCGCGGCGGCATCATTGACGAAGCGGCCCTGGCTGAGGCGGTCGAGAACGGCACCATCGGCGGCGCGGCCCTTGATGTTTACGCCAAAGAGCCCCTGGAGGCAGGTTCTCCCCTGCGGCAGGTCAAGGAGCGCCTAATCCTCACGCCCCACTTGGGTGCCTCCACCGAAGAGGCCCAGGAAAACGTCGCGATCGATGTGGCCGAGCAGATCCGCGACGTACTGCTGGGCTTGCCTGCCCGCAGCGCCGTGAATATCCCTGGCCTCAATGCCGAGGTGATGGAGCAGCTCAAGCCCCACCTGCAATTGGCCGAAACCCTGGGTCAGCTGCTGAGCCAGCTGGCTGGTGGCCCGATCAGTGAGCTCGAGGTGCGACTCCAGGGCGACTTCGCCGCCCACCCGGCCCAGCCCCTGGTGGTTGCGGCACTCAAGGGTCTGCTTTCCACCGCCCTGGGCGACAGCATCAACTACGTGAACGCCAGCCTGGAGGCCAAGGAGCGCGGCATCCACGTGCTCGAAGTCAAGGATGACGCCAGTCGCGATTTCGCCGGTGGTTCGCTGCAGCTCAGCTGCCGCAATTCCCAGGCCAGCCACAGCGTTACTGGAGCGGTGTTCGCCGAAGGCGAGCTGCGCATCACCACCATCGATGAATTCCCGGTGAACGTGGCTCCAAGCCGCCACATGCTGTTCACTCGCCACCGGGACATGCCCGGGATCATCGGCCAGTTGGGCTCCCTGTTGGGCGAGCACAACGTCAACATCGCCTCTATGCAGGTGGGCCGCCGCATCGTGCGTGGTGACGCCGTGATGGTGCTCAGCCTCGATGACCCCATCCCCCCCAGCCTGCTGGTCTCGGTGCACGCCATCAACGGCATTCAGGAAGCCCACCCGGTAACCCTTTGATGGCTGCTGCCCCGGGCTGGTGGCGACTGGAGCTGGCCTCCCTGCCGGAGCTGGAGGAATCCCTGCTCTGGAAGCTCGCTGACCTGGGCATTCCTCGGGTTGCGGTTCAGCATCGCCCCGAAACCCCCAGCCAGCGGCAGCTGATTGCCTGGTTGCCGGCAATCGATTGGCCTGAGCCGGAGCGGCAGCAGCTGGCTCGAGCTCTGGCGCCCCTGGCCGAACCCTTCGGCTTGGCCCTGCCCCCGCTGCGGTGGAGTCAGCAGGCCGATGAAGACTGGAGCCTCAGCTGGAAGCAGCACTGGCAGGCCGATCCTGTGGGCAAGGGGCTGCTGATCCTGCCTGCGTGGCTGCCCTGTCCGCCCGAGCATGCCGAGAGGCGGCTAATTGCCATGGATCCGGGCAGTGCCTTCGGCACGGGCAGCCATCCCACCACCAGGCTGTGCCTGGAGGCCTTGGAGCTGCTGGCCGCCATGACGCCAGAGGGGCTGGCTGGCCTGCGGGTGGCCGACCTCGGCTGCGGTAGCGGCGTGCTGGGTCTGGCTGCCCTGCGGCTGGGCGCTGCCTCCGTAGTGGCTGTCGATACGGATTCGCTGGCAGTGCGAGCCACCACCGACAATGCCGCCCTCAACGGGCTCACATCTCAAGTGCGGGTGCAACTGGGCTCGGTAGAAGCCCTGGCTGAGCTGCTCGAGGGGCAGCCGGCCGACCTTTTGCTCTGCAACATCCTTGCTCCGGTGATTCAGGCCCTTTGTCCAGCCTTCAACACCGTGTTGGCTGCCAATGGCGTGGGTCTGCTCAGTGGCTTGCTCGTTGACCAGGCTCCGGCGTTGCAGCTGGCCCTGCGGGACGAGGGCTGGCAGGCCGAACTCACGGCCGAACAAAGCCAGTGGGGCCTGATGACGATCCGGCGTGTCGCATAAGGCACGCTGATCTGTGCCTTCAATTTGATTGGCCTTCCAGCGTTCTGGCCGCCAAATCGACAGTTAGGGCGTCCGGCGGATGTATGAAGGGCGAGTCCTACAGGCCCGGCTTCCGGGTGCCTGTGAGCCCCAATCTTTTTCATGGCTTCCTACAAGGTCACCCTCATCAGCGAGAGCGAAGGCCTCAACAAGACCATCGAGGTTCCTGATGACCAGTACATCCTCGACGCTGCTGAAGAGCAGGGTGTTGATCTGCCCTACTCCTGCCGCGCCGGCGCTTGCTCCACCTGCGCAGGCAAGCTGACCTCCGGCACCGTCGATCAAAGCGACCAGAGCTTCCTCGACGACGACCAGATCGAAGCTGGTTTTGTGCTCACCTGCGTGGCCTACCCCACCAGCGACTGCACTATCAAGACCCACGCCGAAGAAGAGCTCTATTGAGCCCCAGATCAGCCTGAGCAGGTTCGGCAATCCCGGACCTGCCCTTGAGCAATCTGAATTTTCTGCCACCCTTAGGGGTGGCTTTTTGCTGTCATCCCCGAGCCGCAGTTCTGTGTCAGCCCAGGCACCCCCCTCCCGGGGCAACGTCGCAGCCCTGCTGGAGCCAGGGAGCGAGCACACCAGCCCCGGCGGCCAATACAGCTATCGGGTGTTGGGCCCCTGCTGCCGCCTGTTTGATCGCGAGGAGTTGCCCTGGCCCTGCTGTCGGTTGGCCTGGCGTAGCAAGGAGCCAAGCTGGCGGCGAATCGGCCGGCGCTTTGTGCCGGATCTGGCCTCCCGCCGCTGCCCGTCCTATGCCGTTGAGCTGCTGCAGCCCGGCGCCCGCCCCACCCGCACGGTGATCACCCTGTTTCCGGTGCGGCTTGGATCCCAGTTGCAGGAGTGGTGGTACAGCAAGCAGCCCACCTCCCTAGACCTGGCCAACTGCACGCCGCCGCCTTTTATGGCCAAATAAAAAGCCGGTGCTGTTGCACCGGCAGATCTGAGCCTAAAAGTTGATCTGAGCCTAGAAGTAGATCTTGCCGCCGCCCCACTGGATGCCCTGAACCTTGGGGGCCACCAGGATGTAGCCAGCCATCAGGCGCAGGTCCTCGTCGTCGAGGTCGCGCATTTTCACGAAGATGTCGCTGCTGCGCATGCTGGGGTGCACGTCAGCAATGCTGTATTCCCCGTCGTAGGAGGTGGGGTCTTTCATGTAGTCCACCAGGGCCTCAACGCTGTCGCGCGACGGCGTAGCTAGGGCCAGGGTCTCAGGGTCGAGGCCCACGTTCTGATTGGTTTTGGTGATGCCACCGGCGTGGCACTCGCCGCAGCTGCTGTTGAAAACCTTGCGCCCGGCCTTGATCTCCTGCTCGCTGAAGGTCACCAGGGTGCCGTCTGGCGTGGCTGGCACTGTGAGCTGCTCTGTGGTCCAGGCAGCTGCCAGAGCCGGGCTGCCGAAGCCCATGAACAGCAGCAGAGCCAGCATGGTTCGAGCAAGAACGCGAACCGCCTTGCGGAGGGCAGCCGAGGGGAAGGAGGAGGCCATTGGAAAAAGCCGGCGGGTAGGCGGTAAAGACCGCATCGGAGACCTTGTATCACGGGGAAAGGGCCCTCCGCAGCCGATTAACGCGAACTGTTGCAGGGCTAGGCCGTGGCCGGTTCGGATGGGGTGATGTCGATGCTGAGGAAATCCTTGGCCACCAGGGTGTTGGCAAAGATGGATTGGGCTTCCGCTACCAGGTCGTCGGGGGTCATCGGATTGCCTGGCATGTAGCGAGGGCTCAGGTGGGTGAGCACCAGCTGCTTGACGCCTGCCTCCAGGGCGGTTTGGGCCGCCATCGTGCTGGTGGAGTGCTGGCGCTGGTAGGCAAGCTCCGCTTCGGCGTGGGAAAAGGTGGATTCGTGGATCAGTAGGTCAGCTCCGCGGGCCAGCTCCACCGCCGCTTCGCAGAACACGGTGTCGGTGCAGTACACGACGCTGGCCCCCGGGCGATCGGGGCCGCAAAGGCTGGCACCATTGATGATCCGGCCGTCTTCGAGGCTGATGTCGCGCCCAGCCTTGAGCTCGGCGTAGATCGGCCCTGGCGGGATGCCGAGGGCCTTGGCTCGCTTCACGTCGAAGCGGCCAGCCCGCGGCTTCTGATCGACCCGGTAGGCGTAGGCAGGCACCCGGTGGGTAAGCGGCGTGCAGCGCACCGTGAGGTCGTCGTCATCGAGCAGCAGGGCGCCGCTCTCGGCAGCGGATTGCACCCGGTGGGTGCGAAGGGGGTAGCTGATCCGGGTGGAGGAGGTGCGCAGCACCCCTTCGAGGTAGTCGCGCAGGGGATCGGGGCCGTAGAGGTCGATGCCCGTGCAGGTGCCCGCCAGGCCGAGGCTGGCCAGTAGGCCGGGCAGGCCAAATACATGGTCGCCGTGCATGTGGGTGACGAAAATTCGCCGCAGCTGGCTCACCCGCAGATCGCTGCGCAGGAACTGGTGCTGGGTGCCCTCGCCGCAGTCGAACAACCACAGCTCGCTGCGCTGGGGCAGTCGCAGCGCCACCGCGGACACATTGCGGCCCCGGGTGGGCACACCGGAGCTGGTGCCTAAAAAGGTGACCTGCACTGTGGTGCTGCCTCTGGCGCATGTTGCCACGCCGGGCACAATGGGTCCCCTGAGTCGGGAGAAGCAGCCCCCGTGTCTGTAGCGCGCTTTCCCCTGGTGTCTTTAGTGGCAAGCGCCCTAGTGCTGGCGGGGGCTGCTCCGGGACAGCTGAGGGCCCAGCAGGCCAACCCGCAGGTGCGGGTGCTGTTGCTCGAAACGGTCAGGCTGACGCTGGCGGCGCCTCAGCGGACCTTGGTGTTGCGGGCCGGTAGCCAGCGCTGGTCGCTGGCGCCGCTGGAGCCGGTGGTGTTGCAGCTGGCTGACGGCAGCCTGGTGCTGGAACGAGCCGCCGGCGTGGAGCGACTGCCTGCGGTGAGAGAGCTCTGGCTGGAGCCGGCAGCCCAGTCCGCTGCCCCCCCGCTGGATTTGCAGCCCAGCCCCCAAGAGGGCGCCGATTTTCAGCTACAGCAGCGGGGCTATCGCGGCCGACTGCAGGTGCTGGTGGGCAGCTCAGCCCTACAGGCCGTTAACCATGTGCCCCTCGAGGCCTACCTGCCCAGCGTGGTGGCAAGTGAGATGCCGGCGAGCTGGCCCCAGGCGGCCCTGCGCGCTCAGGCGGTGGCCGCCCGCACCTACGCCCTGCGCCAGCGCAAGCCAGCTGCCGCCTTTGACGTGAGCGCCACGGTTTCGAGCCAGGTTTATAAGGGCGTTGAGGCGGAAACCCCTTCAACCCGTCAGGCGGTGGTTAGCACCCGCGGCCAGGTGTTGATGTTTGGCCCCGGCCTTGCCAACACGGTGTTTCACAGCAGCGCCGGTGGCAGCACCGAAAACAGCGGTGATCTCTGGAGCCAGCAGCTTCCCTACCTGGTGAGCGTGCCCGATTTTGATCAGCACAGCCCGGTGCACGCCTGGGAGCAGCTGTTGGAGCCCGAGCAGCTGCAGAGGGCGTTTGGCGAGATCGGCGGTGCCCAGCGCATCGATGTGCTCGCCACCACCGGCTCGGGTCGGGTGCGCCAGGCGCGTGTGACTGGCCCTGCCGGCACCCTGGTGCTAACCGGCGCCCAACTGCGCAGCCGCCTGGGGCTCAAGAGCACCCTGGTGCGCTTTGAGGTGCTGGCCCTAGAGCTGGCGGCCCTGCCTGCCTCCCTGCCGGCCTTGCCGCCGCTGGTAGTCGAGCCTGCCATCAGCCCGGATCAGGTGCCCGTACAACTACTGCCGCCGCCTGCGCTGCTGGCGATCGGCAGGGGCTTCGGCCATGGTGTGGGCATGAGCCAGTGGGGCGCCCACGGCCTGGCCAACCGGGGCCAGAGCTACGAACAGATTTTGCATCACTACTACCGCGGAACTGAGTTGCGCCCCTACGTCAGCCCCTGAAGTTGGAGTTGCGCTGCCTCGTTGATGGGCCGGCCGTGGCGGCGGCGGTGGCGGCCCGCCTGCTGGAAGAGCGCCTGCAGCGGCCCCGACTTCCCCTGGGACTGGCCACGGGCCGCACCATGGAGCCTGTCTACGCGGCCTTAGTTCAGCAGCTTGAGCAGCTCAGTGGGGCCCAACAGCAGGCGATCCGCCAGGGCTGGCTGAGCTTCAACCTGGATGAATATGTGGGCTTGGCGCTCCACGATCCACGCTCCTTCAAGGCTTTCATGGCTGCCCGGCTGCAGCGCCCCCTGGGTTTGCAGCCTGAGCAGGTGCTGCTGCCCAATGGCCTGGCAAGCGATCCCCAGGCTGAGGCCAGGCGCTACGGGTCCGCCCTCGCGGTTGCCGGTGGCGTGGGGCTGCAGCTGCTCGGTTTGGGCTTAAACGGCCATGTGGGCTTCAACGAGCCCCCCTGCGGAGCTAAGGCCCACTGCCGCTGCCTGACCCTCAGCGCCTCCACCCGGACCCAGAACGCTGGCGCCTTCGGCGGCGATCCCGAGGCGGTGCCGGCCCAGGCGATCACGCTTGGATTGGCGGAGATCCTGGCTGCTGAGCGGATCCTGTTGGTGGTCATCGGGGCCAGTAAGGCCGCCATCTTGAAACGGGCGTTGCAGGAGCCCCCCTGCCCTGAGGTGCCAGCCAGCTGGCTGCAGCACCACCCCCGACTGGAGGTGGTGGCGGATCGGGCTGCTCTAGGGGCGTTCTTGGAGGAGCCATGATGATTTAAGGCTTGTTGTCGACCTTGCCCATGCCGTCCCTTCTAGCTCCGGCCGCTTCCGGTGTGCGCAGCGTTCCGGTTCGGACTGCTCACGGCACCTTTGATGTTTGGACACGTCGCAGCGGTGCGAGTCCGCAGATCAAGCTGTTGCTGCTCCATGGCGGACCGGGCTGCACCCACGAGTATTTCGAGGTTTTTGATAGTTTTCTGCCCCAGGAGGGAGTCGAGCTTTATTTCTACGATCTGGGAGATCGAGCGTTTTGTGGATGAGGTGGAGCAGGTGCGCCAAGCCCTGGCTCTCGATGGCAGCAATTTTTTCTTGCTTGGTCACTCCTGGGGCGGGATTCTGGCGATTGAGTATGCGCTGCGCTACCAGCAATATCTGAAGGGATTGATAATCTCCAACATGGTTTGGAGTGTGCCGGAGTACAATCTCTACGCCGAAGAGCATTTTCTACGTCAACTGCCGGCGGGCGTTCTGGCCGAGCTCCAGGCCATCGAAGCTGCTGAGGATTACGACAACCCGCGCTACATGGAGTTGTTGATTCCGCACCACTACGAGCACCATGTGTTGCGCCGACCCTATGCGCAATGGCCAGATTCGGTTCTGCGTGCATTTGAGCACCTCAATCCGAAGGTCTACATCCCCATGCAGGGCCCCAGTGAGCTGGGCGCCCGTGGCAAGTTGGCCCAGTGGGATCGCAGGGCTGACTTATCACGGATTCAGGTTCCCACTCTCACCATTGGTGCCGCCCACGACACCATGGATCCCCAGCAGATGGCGGCTATGGCCAAGGCTCTCCCTCGGGGTTCCCATCTCCACTGCCCGAATGGAAGTCATATGGCGATGGTTGATGACCAAGAGGTTTACATCCAGGGTCTGATCGATTTTCTGCGGCGGGTTGATGCCTAAACGATTCGACAGAATCATTAATTGGGTTGGCCAGTGCTTGGCACCGCTGCCCTCAGCCCATCACCGCCGCCATCAGCCCCTCGTCGGCCTCCAGGTTGCTGGTGACGCTGCGCCCATCTTCAAGGTCCTCGAGGGCATCAAGCATGCGCAGGCAGGCGCGCAGAGTTTCGGCGTCGCTTATGGGGCAGGCGGTCTGGGGAATCCAGCGGTGTTCCCAGCCCCCCACTACCCAGCCCTGGTGCCGCAGGCCGTCCTGAAGGGCCTCTAGGTCGGCGAAGGTGCCGAACACCTCCAGCCCCCCTTCTTCGAGGGGGGTGTAGCTCAGGGCGGCGGGTCCGCCCTGCTCCTCTAGGGCCAGCAACCCTTCCAGCAGGACTTCTTCATCGATGGCTTGGCCATCCCCGGCGGCCAGCTGCACCACCGAGCGCTGCTCAAACAGGTAACCCACACAGCCGGTCTCGCCCAGGTTGCCGCCATGTTTGCCGAAGGCCAGGCGCACCTCGGCGGCAGTGCGGTTGCGGTTGTCGGTGAAGGCCTCCACCAGCACCGCCACGCCGCCGGGGCCGTAGCCCTCGTAGCGCACGGCTTCAAAGGCTTCGCCGGAGCCGCTGCCCTGGCCCGAACCCTTGGCGATGGCCCGCTCGATGTTGGCGTTGGGCATCGCGGCGGCTTTGGCCTTCTCGATGGCGGTGCGCAGCTGGAAGTTGCCGGCGGGGTCGGCCCCGCTTCGGGCCGCCACCATGATCTCCCTGCCAAGCCGGGTGAACACGGCGCCGCGTTTGGAATCCACCACGGCCTTGGTGCGTTTTATCTGGGCCCACTTGCTGTGGCCGGCCATCGGGGTGTGGGGGGAGAGGAGCGGGGGGCTAGCCGGTTGCGTTGAACACCAGCTTGGGCTGCAAGAGGCCGCCTTCACTGGTGCGAGCCATGCCGGCCAGGTTGCCATCCGGCCCCAGCACCGCCACCGGCTCTCCGGCCTCCAGCGACAGCCCATGGACAAGGGCGCGGCCGCAGCGCCAGCCTTCAAGTTCTGCATCGAGCAGCTGCCGTTGGGGTAGGTGCCCCAGGGCTGCCAGCGGATTGAGCAGGGCGGGCAATGGGGCCTGATCGAGGGCCTCCAATGGCACGGCCTGCCCGAGACCAAAGCCCAGGGCCTCGCTGCGGCGCAGCTGCGCCAGGGCGCCACCGCAGCCCAGCGCCTCGCCTAGGTCGCGGGCTAGGGCGCGGATGTAGGTGCCGGCCGAGCAGCGGACCAGCAGCTCGAGCCTTGCTGTGGCGCCATCCCAGCCCAGCAGCTCCAGTCGCTGGATTGTGACCGCTCGGGGCGCCAGCTCGAGCTGCTCGCCCTGGCGCACCCGGGCATAGGCCCGTTGGCCCTCCACGTGCACGGCAGACACTTGGGGCGGCACCTGGTCGATCGTGCCCCGAAAGCTAGCCAGGGCTGCCTCCAGATCCGCTGCCTCTAAAGCGGGCACGGCAAAGCGGGCCAGCACCTCACCCTCCAGATCGTCGCTGACGGTGCGCAGCCCTAGTTGCACCACGCCGAGATAGGTCTTGTCGCCCTCGAGGTAGGGCAGTAGGCGGGTGGCGGGGCCCAGGGCGATTGGCAGCACCCCGGTGACGGCTGGATCCAGGGTGCCGCCATGGCCCACGCGCTTGAGCTTGTAGGCGCGCCGCACCCGGGCGACACAGGCGTGGGAGGTGAGCCCCGCCGCCTTGTCGAGCACCAGAAAGCCGCAGGGCTGGTCAGCCATGGATCGGAGCGTCACCCTTGCAGCGTCCCATGTTCAGCTCCAATGACCCTGCAGCAGCGCCGCGACCTGGCGTTTCTGGTGCTGGCTGGGATCTTCCTCGGCACCATGGGCATGCTCAACATCCTTGGCCTCACACGCTTTCTGCAGTTAGGCACGATTGGCTCCTGGCCGATCGTGGTGGCAGTGGGGGCCCTGCCCTATCCGATCACCTTTCTCTGCACCGACCTGATCAGTGAGCTGTGGGGTGAGCAGAAGGCCTCCCAGCTGGTGTGGGTGGGTCTGTTGCTCAACGGTTGGATTGTGCTGATCCTTTGGCTTGGCGGCATCCTGCCGGGGCTGGCAGGCGCGCCCGATGCCACCTTCTTTGAGGTGCGGCGGCTCGCCTTCGGCGCGGTTGGCGCTTCGATGGTGGCTTACCTGGCGGCCCAGTTCACCGACGTGCGCCTATTCCACTTCTGGAAGCGCTTCAGTGG
>JBIKWZ010000059.1:0-13694 GCA_044356035.1 Cyanobium sp.
TGATGGCCAGCCATGGCTGCAGCGATTTACCTGGGTTTGTTTGGTGGTGGGCTGGCCGTTGCCATTGCCGCATCGATCGTGCTGCGCGGCATCAAACTGATCTGAGTTTCAGTCTCAGGCCCCTGCGGTTGACCAGCTCCTGCAGGCCTAAGACGAAGCCGGCCGCCCCCAGCACGGCAAAGGTTCCCTGTAGCCCTAGCGTCAGGCTCATGGCAGCTGCCAACAGGCCGCTGAGGCCGCCGCCACCCAAGAAGGCGATCTGGCCCAAGCCGGCCATGCGCCCCCGGATGGCCATTGAAGAACCAACCTGGCTGATCAGATTGACCCCTGCCAGCAGGCTGGCGGTGCCAGCCCCGAGGGCAAAGGTGGCCGCCAGCCCTATTCCCACCGTTTCTGGGCTGCTGTAAGCGGCCATGGCCAGTTGGGCTGTTGCGGTGATCAGGGTGCAGCTTCCCAGCAGCAGGCCGGGTCGCTGGCTCAACCAGCGACTGTGACGCTGCAGCACTAGTCCGCCGCAGATGCTGCCTGCTGCCAACACGCTGGTGAATAGGCCGAGGGCCTGGGGGGAGGGCCCCAGCAAATCCCTGGACATCAAGGGGGCTAGGCCTGGGTGGAAGAAGCCCAGTAAGCAAGCCAGAGCCGTGTAGATCAGCACGTGCCTCAGCACCGGACCACTGCCGCGCCAGGCTGCTCTGAGCCCACTGCTGGCTCCAGCCACGCTGCGCTGCTCCAGCCCCCTATTGGGGTGGAGCAGCCAAAGCACTGAGGCGATCGGGATCAAGTATGTGGCGGCATCGATCGCCAGGGCCGTGCCCGCGCCGGTCCAGGCCAGCAGCCAGCCCCCTATGGGAGGCCCCACCAGCTTGCCCACGTTGAACACCACCGAAAAGCTGGTGAGGTACGGAGCCAGTTGCTGCGGACCCTCCACCAGTAGGGCGCAATATTTGTTGCGGGCCGTGAGTTCGTAGGCACTGGCGATGCCTACCAGCAGGGTGCTCAGTAGCAGCAGGACCACCTGCAGGTCACCATCGCTCAGGGGTATGGCAACGGCTCCAAGGATGCCGGCTGCGAAAAGTCCCCATTGGGAGCGGATCAGCACGGCTTCGCAGCCCAGCTTGTCGGTCGCAACCCCTGCTGGCCCACTTACCAGCAGGGCAGGTAGGGCCAGCACCGCGAAATGGAGGGCCAGCACCATTGGATTGCCGCTGCCGTCCATCAGGATCCAGCCTTTAGCCGTAAGGCCTGCGAAGGATCCAGCTGTGCTCAGTCCTGAGGCAACCAGAAAGGTGGTGCGTTGATGCGGCCGCCAGCTCAAGCGCCCAGGCGGCGGCTGTCAACGGCCTCAGCCACCATTGCCTTGGCGCCCACCACCTCGCCGATCAGGTCGTAGGTGTCGGCAGCGGTGATGCGCACCGGCACCATGGTGCCTGGTGCTGCGCAAAGTCCGCCCTCACCTGGATGCACCCGCACTTCGCCATCCACCTCGGGGGCGAAGCGGGCGCAGCGGCCGAGCATCTCGCCGCTGCTGGGGTTCTCCTGCTCGATCAGCACATCCACGATCCGGCCCACCCAGGCGGCGTTGCGGGCGGCGGCGATCGGCTGCTGTAGGGCCATCAGACGGTCCTTGCGCTCTGCTGCCACCTCGGCGGGCACGTGATCCGGCAGGTCGGCAGCGGGGGTGCCCTCCTCCGGTGAAAAGGTGAACACGCCTACGTGGTCGAACTGCTGCTCGTTCACGAAATCGAGCAGGTGCTGGAAGTGCTCTTCGGTTTCGCCAGGAAAGCCCACGATGAAGGTGGTGCGCAGCACCGACTCGGGCAGCTGTTCGCGGATCCGCCGCAGCACGCCGCCGGTTACGTCCGCTTGCCAGGGGCGGTTCATGGCCCGCAGCACCTCGGGGTGGCTGTGTTGCAGAGGCAGATCCAAATAGGGCAGCACGTTGGGCACCTCGCGGTAGGCCGTAAGCACTGCCTCGGTGAGGCCGGTGGGATAGGCGTAGTGAACGCGGATCCAGGGGATTTCCACCTCCCCCAGGGCCTGCAGCAGCTCCGCCAGCTGGGGCTTGCCGGCCAGATCGAGGCCGTAATTGGTGGTGATCTGGCTGATCAACACCAACTCCTTCACCCCCTGAGCCGCTAGCTGCTTCGCTTCAGCCACGATGCTCTCGATCGGGCGGGAGCGCTGATTGCCGCGCAGGTGGGGAATGATGCAGAAAGCACAGCGGTAGTCACAGCCCTCGGCCACCTTCAGGTAGGCCACGGCTTCGCTGGTGGTGCGGTAGCGGGGCAGGTGCTCATCGCCCACGAAGGTGGGGTTGGCGCTCACCTGATTGACCCGCTCGCCTGCCTCCACCCGCTCCAGCACGCTGACGATGTGTTGGTAGTCGCCGGTGCCCACGATCGCCTTGGCTTCGGGAAGGCTTTCGAGTAGCTCCTCCTGGAAGTGCTGGGCCAGGCAGCCGGCGATGATCAGTTCTTTTCCCTGTTCGGCTAGCTCCACTAGGGTGCGCACCGACTCCTCGCGTGCTTCCTGGATGAAGCTGCAAGTATTTACCACCACCAGAGTGGCGTCGCTTTCATCGGCACTGACGCCGTAGCCAGCCTCGGCTAGCAGACCCAGCATGTGCTCGGTGTCCACGCGATTTTTTTCGCAGCCCAGGTGGGCAAAAGCCACGGTGGGCTTGGCTGCAGGAGCGTGGGTTTCCTGGGTCACAGTTTTGCCAGGGCAGGGATTCACCCTACGTTGCACGCTGACGGCACCCTGAAACCCTCGTTTGCGCCTGCCACAATCAGGCCAGCCTGGGCTACGACCCGTGACCTCAACCCGCCTCAGCCAGCGCCTTAGCTCCAGCCGGCGCCGTAGTGATCCAGCCCGCCGCTGGGCTCGGGTGGCCATGGCTGTATTGGCCACCATCGGCGCCATCGATACCGGCGCCATCACCCTGAAGCGCTGGGGTCTGCTGGGTCCGCTGAGTTGCCCTGGCGGAGCCGAGGGCTGCGACAAGGTGCTGAACAGCGCCTGGGGCAGCTTGTTTGGCCAGCCCCTGTCTTTGTTTGGCTGGCTGGCCTATGGGGCGGTGTTGCTGCTTGCTGTGCTGCCGCTGGTGCTGCGCGGCGACTCGAGAGCGGCCCTTGCTCAGCGCAGTTGGTGGGCCCTCTTGCTGCTGAGTACGGGCATGGCTGTTTTCAGCCTGTTGTTGATGGGGTTGATGGTTCTGAAGATTCAGGCCTTCTGTTTCTTCTGCGTGCTCTCAGCGACTCTCAGCCTGAGCCTGCTAGTGATCAGCCTCGTGGGTGGGGAGTGGGAAGACCGCGGCCAGCTGGTGTTCCGGGCCGTGATCGTGGCCTTGTTGGTAGGCATGGTGGGCCTGGGTTGGGCGGCTTCTGTGGATCGCCCTGCCGCGGTGCGGGGGGCTGGGGTCCCTCCCGTAGTTGTGGCCACCAGTAGTCCAGAAGCGATTGGCCTGGCAGAGCATCTCAGCCGCACCGGCGCAGTGATGTACACGGCCTACTGGTGCCCCCATTGCCATGAGCAGAAGGAGCTGTTTGGCAAGCAAGCCAGCGCCAAGTTGGACTTGGTTGAATGCGCTGCCGATGGCCAAAACAGCCAGAAGCCACTGTGCGACACCAAGGCAATTCAGGGCTTCCCCTCCTGGGAGATCAACGGCAAGCTCGATTCCGGCGTGAAGTCCCTAGCTGAACTCGCTCGGCTTTCTGGTTACGCCAGCCCAGTGCCCTGAACAGGGGCGGTGCTTGGGGGCCGGTGCCGCTGTTGATCGGTGTGGCGCTGCCAAAAGGGCTGGGCGTGGGGTGAATCGGTTCGGTGGTGTCCCCCCCGGCTCTCGGTGCGGAACAGGGCCGCTTCGATTAACAGCTCGGTCAGCACCAGCCGTTGCTGCAGTTCCTGCAGTCGCCGCAGTGCGGGCACCGCCGCTGGGTCGAATTGCACGCTTTGGCCCGGCTCCAAGTTTTGTAGTTGCCGCCAGGTTTGGCTGGCTTCGAGCTGCCGGCGCTGGCCCCGTAGTTGCTGCAGGGCAGGCGCGAGGGAGTGGCCATTGCGCTCTACCCCCGCCACCTGCCAGCACAGATCCCGCAGGGCGCTGATCTGGGCCTCCAGGCTCTCTTGGGGGGGCAAGGGCAGCTGGGTTGTGGTCGGCGGCTCTCCTGGGTTGGCCGCGGTTGGCCTGCCGGGCGCCAGCTCGATTGTGCGGAGCTGGCGGGCAAACACCAGGCACTCCATCAGGGAGTTGCTGGCTAGCCGGTTGGCCCCGTGCACGCCCGTGCAGGCCACTTCGCCTACGGCATAGAGGCCAGGCACGTTGGTGGATGCTTGGAGATCGGTCCAAATGCCGCCCATCCAGTAGTGGGCTGCCGGGGCTACTGGGATCGGTTCTCGGGTGGGTTCCAGCCCAAGTTCGCGGCAACGCCCCAGGATCGTGGGGAACTGGCGCTCCAAACGCGGCAGCCCCACAGGCCGCAAATCCAGCCATAGATGGTCTACGTCTAGGGCCTGCATCCTTCTGGCCAGGGCGCGACTCACCGCATCCCTTGGGGCGAGATCTGCTCCCGGCAGCTGGGCTACCGGGCTGGCCCCCGACTCTTCCACCAGGCGGCCCCCTTCGCCGCGCACCGCCTCCGAGATCAGGAAGTGGGGCGCACCCGGCAGCATCAGGGCCGTGGGATGAAATTGCACAAACTCCAGATCGCGCAGTTTTGCGCCCGCTTGCCAGGCCATCACTACCCCGTCGCCGCTCGCCAGGCTGGGGTTGGTGGTGTGGGAGAAAAGGTGGCCTCCACCACCGGTGGCCAGCACCACCGCCCTGGCGGCAAGCCAGTGGAGGCGGTTTCCCTCGAGCACGGCCAGGCCCACACAACGGCCCTGCTCCAACCAGAGCTGCCAGGCCACAACCCCCTTGCGCTGTTCGAGCTGGGGCCGGAGCAGCACCTCCCGTTCTAGGGCTTCCACCAGGGCGCCGCCGGTGCGGTCTTGGGCATGCAGCACCCTCCGGTGGCTGTGGGCGGCCTCCAGGGTTGTGCTCAGATTTTCGCCGTCGCGGTCGAAGGCCATGCCCAGCTCCAGCAGGCGCGCCACGCAGGCTGGAGCGTCATGCACGAGCCGCGCAACCGCCGCATGGTCACAGAGCCCAGCCCCCGCCACCAGGGTGTCGTCGATGTGGCTCTGAAAGCTGTCGTTAGGTCTTGTTACTGCGGCGATACCTCCCTGGGCCCAACGGCTGGCGGATCGTGGCGTGCTGCTGGGATCACTGTCCTTACTCAGCAGCAGCACTCGCAGATGGCTGGGCAGCTCCAGGCAGGCCATGAGCCCGGCTGCTCCGCTGCCAACCACCACCACATCCCAGGACTGCTCTGCCATGGCGGCTGAAGACATCCAAAAAAGGTCGGCACTAAAAAAGCCGCCGGAAGGCCCCGACGGCTTTCAAGAGAAGCGAATTTTAGACTTCAGCGGTACTGGCCATCATTGATGCGGTCGTCGCCTTCGTTGAGGGCTATGACTGCATCAGTGACGGTGAAGTTGTCCTTGTACTTGTTGAACAGTTCCTTTTGGCGATCGGTCAGATCGAGGTTCAGCACATCGTCAACGCTGGCGTAGGGGCCTCCCAGGACGATTTTGCCGGCCAGGGTCGGATACATGCCGGGGTAATCCTGGAAGCGGCGCACCGAACAGTTGTTGAGGTCCACCTTGCCGGCTCGCTCGGCGATTTTGTCGTCGGCTTGGTTGCGACGATCGGCTGCGTAAGCCGGGGGTGGAATCAGCATCGTGATCAAGAGGCCGGCCAGCACAACCCCACTAATCAGCCAGGCAACCAGCCGTTTCATCACGTCACTCCGTTGAACTACGGGAATGGAGGCGACATCGGTCACCGGGAATCCAACGATACAGAGCCATGCCGGAATCTCTACCTGTAACCCTCCAGGATTTGCAGTTCTTCAGATCAGGCCGCTGAGGCTCGGTGCCCCCAGGGCGGCCAGCAGGAAAAGGGCATCTACCGCCAAGGTTGTGGCCAAGGCTGCGCTGGTTATGCGTCCCACCTCCCCCAAGCCCCAGAGCCAGCGGCAGGCTTGAACCAGCAGCGCCGCGCAGAGCACAACCAACACCAGGCTTTGGGGGGCGAGTACTTGCTGGGCGGCAGCTTGCAGGAGCAGGGGTGCCTCCGTGCTGCCCGCATTGAGGATCAGGGGCCAGGAGGGCATCAGCCCGGTGCCTGCAATGGCTGCATCAGTGGCTGCTGTACCAAGCAGGGACCCTAAGTAGAAACCGCAGGCAACTTTCCAGCGGCTATGCAGTCCTGCCAGAGCCAGAGGCAGGGCAAAGGCCTCGATGGGTAGGTGCCACACCGGATAGAGCCGGCACCAGCCCCAAAACAGGCTGCCTGCCAACCAGCTGCCGCAGAAACCAACTAGCAATTCCCCGGCTCGACTGGCTCGGGGATTGGGGTGCCGACTCAGAGCCAGCGCCAGGCCAAGTAGGGGCACCGTGAATAGAACCGCACTGAAAGGTGCAAGCCGCACCCAGGGGGCCTGGAGGAAAACTGGCAGGGTGACCAAAAACCCGCTGATCAGGCTCAGGCCAGGGTTGCGGCACACCTGCAGCAACGCACGCAGCGAAGGAACGGCCGGAAGGCCTGCCGGGGCTATTGCGCTGGGAGGGGCCCCGACCACCAAAAATGTGAAGAAAGATGCGCAACCTTAAGGGTTCAAGCGGGGAGGCGCGCCATAGGGTCGTTGCAGCTCGTGTTGCCCGCGATGTTGTCCGCTGCCATGCCGAACCTGCCTGTTGCGGTGATCGGTTTCTGGGAGGCCTGCTTTCGGTCCCTGGTGCTGGGGGTTTTGCAGGGGCTCACGGAGTTTTTGCCGATCAGCAGCACCGCCCACCTCAAGGTGGTGCCGGTGTTGCTCGGCTGGGGCGATCCGGGGGTGGCGGTCACGGCGGTGATTCAGCTGGGCAGCATCGCGGCGGTGCTGGCGTATTTCCGCTCAGACCTGGCTGAAGTGATCAGGGGCGTGGGCCGGGCCTGTCGTCACGGTCAGTGGGGCGACCCCTCCGCTCGCATGGGTGTCGCCATCGCCCTGGGCACCCTGCCGATTGTGTTTGCCGGTTTGGCTTTGAAACTTTGGGTGCCCGATTACGACAACTCGCCGCTGCGCAGCATGGCCTCGATTGCGGTCGTGTCGATCGTGATGGCCCTGTTGCTGGCTCTGGCTGAGCTGGTGGGTAGTCGTCGCCGCGAGCTAGCTGATGTGCAGCCCCGTGATGGTGTCTGGGTCGGCCTGGCTCAGGCCCTGGCTCTGGTGCCAGGCGTTTCCCGCTCGGGGAGCACCCTCACTGCCGCTTTGTTTGACAGCTGGCAGCGCCCGGCCGCCGCCCGCTTCTCCTTTTTGTTGGGCATTCCGGCAATCACCCTGGCGGGGCTGGTGTCGCTCAAGGAGGCATTCAGTGCGCCAACTGGTGGCGGCGCAGTGCCCTTGCTTGTGGGAATCGTTGCGGCTGCGGTGGTGTCCTGGTTGGCGATTGCCTGGTTGCTGCGCTTTCTGCAAACGAACAGCACCTGGGTATTTGTCGCCTATCGCCTGGTCTTCGGGGTTGGCATATTGATTTGGCTTGGCGCCAGGATGGGAGTCTGAATCCTTAGCAGCGCCTGACGCCGTGTGGAATGAGCCCTCTGCGGGGATTGCCCTGGCTGCCCTCGATGGCAGCTCCCCAGGGGCGGTGCGCTTGCCGGCACCTGCCGTGGTCGCCTCGGTGGAGCCTGGTTCGATCGCTGAGGAGTTGGGCTTTCAGCCGGGCGACCGCCTGCTCAGCATCAATGGCAAGCGCCCACGGGATCTGATCGATGTTCAGATGTTGGTGGGAGAGGAAGAGCTCACTTTGGAAGTTGAAGATCCCGATGGATCACTGCATACGATTGAGTTGGAGAAGGATCTAGACGAGGGTCTGGGCCTTGGATTCACCGAAGCTCTGTTCGATGGCCTCAAGCAGTGCAACAACGCCTGCCCGTTCTGCTTCATCGATCAGCAGCCACCCGGTCGCCGCAGCAGTCTCTACCTAAAAGATGACGATTACCGGCTCAGTTTTCTTTACGGCTCCTACCTAACACTTACCAATCTCACTGCCGCTGATTGGCAGCGAATCGAGGAACAGCGGCTTTCGCCCTTGTTCGTTTCCGTCCATGCCACCGAGCCTGAGCTGCGCAGCCGTTTGCTAGTCAATCCTCGGGCCGCTCTGCTGCTGGATCAACTTGGCTGGTTCGCCCAGCGGGATTTGCAGATCCACGCCCAGGTGGTGGTGTGCCCTGGTATCAACGATGGCCCGGCCTTGCTGCGCACCTTGAAGGATTTGGCCCAATTTGGAGGTGGCGACTGGCCCGCGGTGCTCTCCGTGGCAGTGGTGCCAGTGGGACTTACCCGTTTTCGTCCCGACGGCGATGCCCTCGTGCCCGTAGATCGCCAGTCTGCCCGCCAGGTAATCGCCTTGGTGGAGCCCCTGCAGCAGGGCTTTCAGCGGGATCTGGGCAGTCGTTTCGTTTGGCTGTCCGATGAGTGGTACCTGATGGCGGGGCTGCCGCTCCCTCCTCGGGCGGATTACGAGGATCTACCCAAGCAGGAAAACGGCGTGGGCAGCATTCGCGCCTTTATTGAGGCGCTTGAGCTTGCTACCCGCAAGCTGCCCAAGGCCCTCGCCAGGCCGCGGCGGCTGAGCTGGGTGGTGGGCCAGCTGGTGGCTGAAGCCCTCGAGCCGGTGGTGGCCAGGCTCAATGCGGTTGAGGGGCTTGAGTTGATGTTGCATGGCTTGCCGAGCCCCTACTGGGGACAGGAGCAGGTGGTTACTGGGCTACTGACCGGTTCGGATTTGCTTACCGGCTTGGCTGGCTTGGATTTGGGCGAGGCATTGCTGCTGCCAGCGGTGATGCTGCGCCAGGGGGAGGCGGTTTTTCTCGATGACCTCCCCCTATCCGAGTTAGAGCGGCAGCTGCCCGTGCCGGTGATTTTGCTTCGGGGTGCGGAGGATTTGGTGGCCGCTTGTCTGGGCGGCCAACTTCAATCTCCTTAAGATCTGTCTATTCCAAGAACCTTTGGTGTGCCCAAGCCCATCTCGCGACTAGGCCTCCTGGCTCTCCTAGGGGCATCGATGGTGCTGCAAGTAGCCGGAGCCCAGGAGCAGCCCGCCAGCCCTGCCCTGCCCCTGGCCCCAGACACCGTGGGCGCCGACCCCAACAAAAAACTGCGCGGCTATCGCCCCCGGGTCAATCCCGCCCTGGTGCCCCCGGCCGCCACCCAGCTCGCCCCTGGCCTGGAAAATCTGGCGGCCCCGGCCTCCCTGGCCCTGCCGGTCAAGCCCGGGCAGGTGGTGATCCAGCAACTGCGGCCCCTGGGCCTGCAGGAGGTGGAAAACCTCGCCGAAGTCAATAATCCCAACCTCAAGGCGATCGCCAGCCAGGTGGATCAGGCCCAGAGCAATCTGCGGGCCCAGATAGCCCTCTGGTATCCCAGCCTCAACCTGCAAGCCAACTCCCTGCCCACCTTCACCACGGGCGTGGCCCGAGCCAATGGGGTCAACGGCATAACCCGCACCTCTGCCACGGACCGTTGGTCTTTTGGGACGTTGTTGACGGCCCAGTGGGCCCTGATCAACCCCCAGCGCACCCCCACCATTGCCGCCGCTCGTGATCAATTTGAAAAGGCCAAGTTTCAATACGTGATCGCCCTGCGGGATCTGCGTCTTCAGGTGGCCTCGGCCTACTTCGACCTGCAGCAGGCTGACGACCAGGTGCGCATCGGCCAGGAATCGGTGCGGGCCTCGATCGTCAGCCTGCGGGATGCCAAGGCCCGTTTCCAGGCCGGTGTCGCCACCAAGCTCGAGGTGCTCGAGGCGGAAACCCAGCTATCACGCGACCAGCAGCTGCTAACCAACGCCCTTGCAGCCCAGGCCATCGCCCGGCGCAGCCTGGCGGCCCTGCTGGATCTGCCCCAGAACGTCACCCCTACGGCCAAGGATCCGGCCCGGGTGGTCGGCGTTTGGCAGCCATCTCTGCAGGAGAGCGTCGTGGCGGCCTACACCTTCCGCGAGGAGCTGGATCAGGCCCTGCTCGACATCTCGATCGCCAACAGCCAAGCCAATGCGGCCCTGGGTAGTGTGCAGCCCTTCCTGAACATCTTCACCGCCTTCACCGGCAACATCTTTGAGGGCAATCAGACGGTCATTACCGCCCAGCCGGGTTCCAGTGGCACGAACTACGACACGGCCATCGGCCTCAATCTGAGTTGGAAACTTTTTGATGGTGGTGCGGCTGCAGCCCAGTCACGTCAGAACAAGCAGCTGGCCCAGGAAAACACGTTCCGCTTTGCCCAGCGGCGCGATGGCATCCGTTTCGAGGTCGAGGAGAGCTTCTACGAGCTCGAGAAAAACAACCGCAACATCGTCACCACCTCCCGGGAAGTGATTTCGGCAAGGGAAGCGTTGCGCCTGGCCCGGTTGCGTTTCCAGGCCGGTGTCACCACCCAGAGGGAGGTCGTCGACAACCAGCGAGACCTCACCCAGGCGGAAGTGCGCTATTCAGCTGCTATCACCGACTACAACAAGCGCCTGGCGGAGCTGCGCCGCCGCACCGGCCTTGATCAGGTTGCATCCTGCGCCCCCGTTGCGCTGCCGGCGATGAAGCCTGCAGGGGCCTCAAACGTGCCCGTGGAGCCCGCGCCCCTGGTCCCCGCCTGTCAGGCCGCTGCCCAGGGAGCCCTGTGAACCTGTGAGCCGAGCCCTTGCCGTTCAGCCCACCCCCCTCGGCCTGGTCAGCACCCTGCGGCTGGGGCTCTTCCAGGGTTGCTTGGGTTGCCTGGCTGTAATTTTTGCCGGCTTGCTCAACCGGGTGATGCTCAGTGAGTTGAACTTTCCTGGTCTGCTTGTGGGCGGAGCCCTGGCATTTGAGCAGTTCGTGGCTCCATCCCGGGTGCTGTTTGGCCAGATCTCAGACGCCCACCCCTGGGCCGGCCGCCACCGCATTCCTTACATCTGGCTGGGGACGGTCCTTTTCTGTGCCCTGGCGGTGCTGTCCATCCCCCTGATCTTCCATGTCGGCAGGCTGCTGGAGGCCGGTTCCCAGCCTGAGCTGGCCTTGGCAATTGCGGGGCTGTGCGGCCTGTTTTCCCTCTATGGCCTGGCTATCTCCCTGGCCAGCACCCCATACTTGGCGCTGGTGATCGATCGCACCAGCGAAGCCGAGCGGCCCCGGGCAGTGGGCTTGATCTGGTGCATGCTCACGGTGGGGATCGTGATCGGGGCCATCTCGATCAACCTCAGCCTGCGCGGCCTCGATGGGGTCACCGATCCGGCCCAGTTGGAGCCAGTCTTGCTGGCCTTCATGGTGCGGGTCGCCCTGGTGGTGCTTGCCCTCACGGTCGTGGCCACCGTGGGGGCCGAGCCCGGTGCCCAGCAGCAAGTCCCCGCATCGGCCGTAGAAAGGCGGGACGATGCTCTCACCCTGGCCCAGGCCTGGAGCCTGATCACCTCAAGCCGCCAGGTGCTGGTGTTTTTTGGATTTCTGGTGATGTTCACCCTGGCCCTATTCTTGCAGGATCCGATCCTGGAGAGCTACGGGGCCGACGTTTTTGGCATGCCGATTGCGGCAACCGCCTCCCTGAATGCGGTTTGGGGCATAGGCACCCTGGCCGGGCTGCTGCTCGCCGGGCTCTGGATCGTCCCCAGGCTTGGCAAGTTGGCCACGGCCCGCCTTGGTTGCCAGCTGATTCTCACCAGTCTGGTGCTGCTCGCCTTAGCTGGCCTAGTGGCCAAGGTGCCGGTGCTCCAGGTGGTGATGCTGCTCTTCGGCCTGGCGGCTGGCATCGGCACAAACAGTGCCCTGGTTTTGATGCTTGATCTCACCCTGCCGGAAGCGGCCGGCACTTTTGTGGGGGTGTGGGGCCTTGCCCAGGCCCTCTCCCGTGCAATGGGCAAAATTTTAGGCGGGGGGCTGTTTGATCTGGCCCGGGCGTTGCAGTCCATCCTGCATCTGCCTGAATCCACCTATCTCCCCTATGCGCTGGTGTTCAGCCTGGAGGCGCTGGTTGCGTTGGCGGCCCTAGAGCTGCTCGGCCGCGTCAACCTGCGCCAGTTCAGGGAAGATACGGGTAGAAGCCTCACCAAGGTGCTTGCCCTTGAGCTCGGATGAATACTGTCCCGCCTGTCCTTTCTCCACCAGTGCTGATGCCGGGGCTGGCCGAACTCATCGATCTTGTGGCTGAACGGCAGCGGGCCGATTTCGGCCATATGGCCTCCGATCTCAAATCAGACGGCAGCCTGATTACGGCCTGTGACCGCTGGAGTGATGCGACCCTGGTTGAAGGATTGGCGCGCTTGTTTCCCGGTGAAGGGGTGCTGAGCGAGGAAGGCAACAAAGCAGTGCCTAAGACATCTGCTTATTGGGTGGTTGATCCCCTGGATGGCACCACTAATTTTGCTGCTGGGATTCCCTACTGGGCTATTTCGATAGCGCGTTTTGAGGCGGGTCGTCCCGTGCTGGCCGTGCTGGATGTGCCACCCCTGCGGCAGCGCATCGTGGCCATTCGCGGTCAGGGCGCCTGGCGTAATGGTCGCCCCCTGCTGGCTCCCTCCGGGCAGAGCCATCCTGCTGGCTGCGCTTCCCTATGTAGCCGTTCGATAGGAGTGCTGCAAAAGCTGCCCAATCAACGCTTCCCTGGAAAAATCCGTTTGCTTGGGGTGGCAAGCCTCAATCTTGTCAGTGTGGCGATGGGGCAAACGATCTCAGCCCTCGAGGCCACGCCCAAGATCTGGGATCTGGCAGCAGCGTGGTTGGTGCTCAGCGAGTTGGAATGCCCGATCCGTTGGCTGGTGCGATCACCGGAGTCGATCGATGCTGGCTCCGATCTGTCAGCAGCCGATTTTCCAGTGCTGGCGGCCGATCGGCCAGAAACCTTGGCCCGCTTTATGCCCTGGGCCGATGCGCTGGTGGCGGGATCCTTGCCATAAGGGCAAGTGGGGTGATATGTTTTTGGACTGCGCGCAAGGGGGAAGCCCCGAGAGCGAGCAGGCTTATGACGGAGGAGGCGAGAGCCGACGGTGTTGTAAGTTTTCTGAGTCGCTGAGAAGCGGCGTTCCGCCGAGAACTCCCGAGAGGGGGAGGAAGCGGAAGCACCTGGACAACTAAAAAGTTTAGGAACTGACGCTTTCACTGTGTCACGGATCAAAGGAGCCTGCACCGCCTGAGAGGGAGGGAGTTGGAGCTTTGATTTTTTAGCTGAGAGATCAGCTAGTGACGGAAATAGCAGTGAAGGTGTGAGGTCCCGTCAAAAAGAAACAAAGCGTGACGCGCCTTTTGGTTGGTTCTTGTTGCCTTCTCACGAGGGAACAAGAGCTGGTGTGCCGATAGGAGAGGCGAGCGCGACCGGATCTGGGATTCGGGAAAGTCAAGAGGAAAGAAATTTCTGAATGCACTCTTTGAAACCTTCTGTCAGAGGAAGGGGCTCCAACTGTGAGACCTGCGCCAGTGGGTCAAAGCGGGTGAGAAGCAATTCAGGTTGAGGCGAAAGCCGATAGGACGTGAACTACAACGGAGAGTTTGATCCTGGCTCAGGATGAACGCTGGCGGCGTGCTTAACACATGCAAGTCGAACGAACCTTCGGGTTAGTGGCGGACGGGTGAGTAACGCGTGAGAATCTGCCCT
>JBIKWZ010000078.1:0-3952 GCA_044356035.1 Cyanobium sp.
CCGCGCCCGCAGTACGGGCAAGCGCCACCGCCTGGTCGATGAAGCTGGGCGACTACTTGATCTATTGGAGCCTTAACTCATGACAGTTCCATTTAAAAAAAGCATTGCGATTGCCCTAGCAGCCGCAGGGTTAGTCGCTGGCGTTATTGGTGCCTGGTCATGGACCCAGAGACCGCCAGTGGAGGTGCGCGCCCTTGAGACCGTCCTGCGGCGTCTAAGCCGCGGCAACGACCTAGGCAGCCAGCCGATCGCTTTCATGGTGGCTAGCGGTAGCTACACCGCCCAACTTGCCGAGCAACGGGGTCTTTGCAAGCCTGATCAGTGTCAGATGTTTACCCAACTCAACCCTTACCAACGCTATGGCAATGGCTGGGACGAACTGATGCGCCAGGGTTACACCCTTGGCGATATCGAGGGTTGGGCGGCGTCCAGCGGAACCGTAGTAATACCCCGTGCCACCTTCCGCGCCTACGGGCCCCACACCGGTTATTTGGCTTGCACGGTGGCTCACGAGATCGCGCACATCAGACGCCATCACATCTTTGAGCAGAGCTATCACGTAAATCACAACCTAAATGGTCAGCCAGAGGAGCAAAAAAACCTTGCGGAGATGAAACGCTCTCGCGAGTTCGAGCTGGAAGCAGACCGTGATGCCGCCACCATGCTCAGCCTCGCTGGTTACAAGGGCCGTGTCTGCCAGCAAGAGCTTGAGTTCATGCACCGCTCCGTCGGTGATGGCTCGATCACCGAGCCCGAGTCAACCCATCCCGGCTATGAGGAGCGTCTCAAAGCCATGCGCGCTCACTACGACGCCATGGAGAAACAACCAGCCAAGTCGCAAGCAAATACCCGCGCCAGCTACAGCTACAACCGTTCTGACAACCTGCTCACCTTGACTCCGCAGCAACGCTGAGCAAGTTGCCAACCCCAAGGGGATTGACCGCAGTGTGGAACCCTGCTCCGGCCATGTCGTCGTCGTTGCCCACCAGGGCAGCTTTCTGATGCGGCCGCTACTGCGCCAGGGGGAGCAGTGGTTGCTTGAGCCGGTGCGGCCAGGAGAGGTAGCAATTCCTTTGGACCTGGAGGTCTTTGATCGCTCAGGGCTGTTTGGCGTGGTGGTGCATGCGGTGCATCACCTCAACAAGCCGCGTTTGCGAAAGATCTGAGAGGATCTGCCTTGTGCTGACCTGTGCAGAAGACTGGCCCTGGTTGGGTTGCTGCTGCTGGCGGTAGGTCTGCCAAGGCACAGCAGGGGCAGGGGTCTAAAAGAAGGAGAAGGACATCACCCATCACGGCTGTGGTGCTGTGGACGCCCCGTCCGGGCTGCGCTCGCTCTCCCTGTTGCCAGGCTGGGAGCACTGCGGATGATCCGATGCTGCGCTTTCTGCTCAACGTGCTCTGGTTCGTGCTCGGCGGGGTGGTGATGGGCCTCGGTTGGTGGCTGGCCGGTCTTGTGGCGGCGATCACGATCGTCGGCCTCCCCTGGGCCAGGGCTTGCTTTGTGATCGGCAACTACTCCTTCTGGCCGTTTGGAAATGAGGCTGTGAGCAGGCGGGAGCTCACCGGACGGATGGATTTCGGCACCGGACCGCTGGGGCTGATCGGCAACGTGATCTGGTTTCTGGTGGCGGGCTGGTGGCTAGCGATCGGCCACCTCACCTCTGCAGTGGCATGCTTCGTGACGATCATCGGCATTCCCTTCGGGATCCAGCACATCAAGCTGGCGCTGATCGCACTGGCCCCGGTCGGCATGCAGGTGGTGCCGGTGCGCCGCTGAATGCCACCCGAGCAGCGCAGAAGATGGAGAGGCCCAGCGGCTGATTGATTTCGCCTGCGGCGACATAGAGGCGATCGACGGCCAGACCTACCGCATCGATGCCAAGACGTTCCGCTTCACTCTTGCCCGGGGGAGGGTGGAGCAGCAGCAGTTGAGTGCCTGAGCTATCCGCAGGGCTGGGAGCAGACAATGGCCCTTGGTTCTTATTCAGGCAGCCATGGCCAGCGGCATCACGGTCACCTCCAACCCGGATCCAGCGCAGCTGCAGAGCCTGGGTGTGACCAGCTGGCCCACTTGGGGCTGTGGGGTCAGCACCTTCCCCTGGACCTACGACGAACAGGAAACCTGCCTGCTGCTGGAGGGCGATGTCACCGTTACCCCCGATGGTGGAGAGCCTATGCGGTTTGGGGCCGGTGATCTGGTGGTGTTTGACACCGGGCTGAGCTGCACTTGGGAAGTGCATGCCCCAGTGCGCAAGCACTACCGCTTTGATTGAGAGGACGGTGCAGAGTTGAGCCGATGCAAATGCCTCTCCGGCCCAGCCCCCGCGAGACCACAGAAGCGATGGTGCGCAACATCGCTCGCGAGCTGGCCGAGATCGAGCAGGCCATCAGCCGTTGCAAGGGCGATCGGATCGCTGAACCCCGATTGACGGGCACCTGGCTGGCCCACTTGCTGATCAGCAGCAGCGAGTTACTCCAGAACCTGCTGATCGAGTCGGCCCGCATGCCGCCATCCGGGGCCTAGACCCCGCCCCGCACCCAGGAGAGAGGAAGGAGAAGACAGTGGCGCCCATCAAAGAACCCCGGGGTTGCCGGGGGTTAGTGGGTGCTTGAGCCGAGCAGGGGCTCAGAAGCAGAAAGGCAGGAACTGGGTACGGCAGGCGGCATAGCCATCAACCAGGGCGCCGAGGCCAATTTGATGGGCTATGCCAAAGCCGGTGAGGCCTTCCACCACGATGCCGGTGACGATGCCAACCATGGCAGCGCGGCCGTTAAACAATTCAACTTGCTTGAGCTGCTCCATGAGGGTCAACTGTTCCGCGCTGTTATCAAGCGCTGGGTCGTTAGAAGGAGTGTTGGTCATGGTTTTTGGTGGCGGAACTGTTTATTGGAAGCTGAAATAGCAAGAGCTAGAGGCTCAATCGGCAAGATCCGGCTGGTTGAGAGCACCAACAATCCAGGCACCGATAAGAACGATGGTGATTGCAGAAATCATCCAACCCTCTTAGCCAGGTCCGTGGGACGGCTCAGCACGTAGATCGTCATTGCCGAGAGCACGGCGGTGATCAGAGCAACGACCGAAATTGCAGCGGTGTAATCGGTTTCCATGACGCTCAACCCAAACCAATTTGGGAAAGGATGCCCTGACCTGTCAGGAGCTCGGTGCCAAGACCGATCACAAAGCCGAGCATGGCCAGACGGCCGTTCCAGGTCTCAGCGAAAGCAACGAAACCAAAGCGGGGAGCGGACTCAGCCATGTCTGTTACGGATTGTTACGACGAATGTAACAGGGTGTGAACGGCTGTGGCAAGGGGGAGGAGGGCGTGCATCTACCCAGGCTGACGGGGAAGGCCGCCGCCGGAGCTGCGCCCCCCGGCTCTGACAGGGGGCTAGTCGTTACGACCGAGCTGAATCCTGAGGGGCGAGGGGATCTGGAAGCCCCTGGGTAATTGCCAGGGCTCGTTTGTAAATGGCACTTGAGGTTGCACGGGCAGCCTCCATGGCGATCCGCATGTTCTGCCAGTACTGCAATGTTTTGGCTTGAGTCATGGGAGCTGCTGCGGTGTCAGGCGCAAACAGCTGCTGTGCCGTGGCGCCGGCCGAGCGGTTCGATCCATTCGTCCAGTACAAGCTTGTGCTGGACAAGGCGACTCGGCAGGCGGCATCCAAGGTTGATCTGCCCCTCATCTACCAAGCGCCCCAACCGAAGCGCCAGGGCTTCCTCATGGCGGGCAAAGGCGCCTTGGTGGGAGGCAACCCATGAGATCTCATGTTCCGTGATCACACCGCTAGAGATCGACTCCAGAAAGACTTCCCCGACTGTCATGAGAGCCACGTAACGACTTCGTTACATGCTGCCGCGCCCTGCCTCGCTGCGTGGCTCGAGCGGGCTCGGGGACTGGCTAGGGCAGTGGGCTGGCTAGAGCACGCCAGTCATTGCAGAAGCGTTAGG
>JBIKWZ010000021.1:0-40946 GCA_044356035.1 Cyanobium sp.
GCCAGTTCCCGTTGGTCCGGGTTCACCAGCACGGCCAGTTCCTCAATGGAGGATGGATCGGATACCTGATCTTCCCAGGTGACGAATTTGGCCTGGAGTTTGTATTGCTCGCTTAGCGACTCCAGAAGACTTTCTTCTTCAAGGGAGACCCCACCGTCGGCCAGCGCGACCAGGTTGAGAAGTCTCAGGATCACTCCTGCCGATTGGAGATCCACGCGGGTGTTCGGATTGGATAGGTAATCAGGCTACTAATGGTGGTTGGGAAAATATTGAGTTAACCCAAAAGCCTTTCCAGTGCCTGGGCCACCGAGCCCACGGCGGCTCGGGCCGTGGCGTAGGCCATGCGCATTGGCCCCACAAGGGCCACCTGGCCCACGCCGCCGTCGCCGCTGCGGTAATTGGCCTGCACCACGGCGCACTGGTGAAGGGCTCGGTGGGGATGCTCAGCGCCGATCCAAATGCCTGGCTGGGGTAGGAGTTGTTGGGGCGCATCCTCCACCAGCTCCACTAGGGGGCGCAGGCTGAGGGTCTGGCTGAATTCCGGCTGGGCAAGCAGGCCAGCCAGCCCCGTCGCCACAGCGCCTTCGCCCTCCAGCTGCCGCGATTGCCCATGGCTAGCCAGTGCTTTGCGCAGCACGGCGCCGCTGCTGGTCAGGTGGGACGGCAGAGCGGCCCAGTCGATACTGCCGCTATCCAGCTGGACCGCGACCCAGCGCTCCAGGGACGCCAGTTCCGCTACTGCAAGGCAGGGCAGCCGCAAGTTGAGGCTGCTGGCTGTGGAGCCCCCCTCCACCAGGAACACCAGCAGGCGTTCACCACTGGCCACTAGTCGTAGGGCCTGCAGCTGGGATTGCTGACGTTGGGGCCTGGTGATCAGGCTGAGCAGACCTGTGAGATCTGCCAGGCGCCGGCTTAGATGCAGCAGCAGATCGTCGAGGGCTGCCCATTGCAGGCTAAGTCCGGTGAGTTCGCGCTCCAGCTGCAAGGCGGCCGCACCTGGCGCGGGCAGCAGCTGATCAACGTAGGTGCGGTAGCCCTGCTGGCTGGGGATTCGGCCAGCGGAGGGGTGGGGCTGGGTGAGCAGGCCACGCTGCTCCAGGGCCCCCATGGCTGAGCGCACCGTCGCCGGGCTGGCCTGCAGGCCAAAACGGCGCACCAGGGTCTGGCTGCCCACCGGCTCCATCGTGTCGACGTAGTGGCGCACGGCGAGCTGCAGTACTTCCTGCTGCCTGGCGGGCAAGGGCCTGGGTGAGGCGGACTGCAAGCGGGCGCCGCAGGATTGAGGCGATCGTACGCAGCCCAGCGGGTGTCAGTAGCGGGGCACGGCCGGATCCACTTCCACACTCCAGGCATCGATGCCCCCTTGCACGTTCCAGACGGCAGTAAAGCCGTGTTCCTGCATCAGCCAGCAGCCGAGATGCCAGCTGCGCACGCCGGCGTGGCACAGCACGGCCACGGGGCGGTCGCGGTCGAGCAGTTGGTTGAGTTGGCCAATCCACTCGTTAGATCGGCCCAGGGGCAGATGCAGCACGGCATGGGGTAGACGGGCCAATTCCAGTTCGGTGTCTTCGCGCACGTCCACCAGCTGGATCGCCTCGCCCCGCTCCAGCCGCTCTTGCAGGTCGCGGGCCCGGATTGTCTGCGGTGTCGTCTCGATAGATGCCATGGCGGGCAGACGGGGTGGCTTGGGGTCAAGATGGACCCATCCTGCGTGGGGCGCATGAAGGCCCGCCCGTTTTTGGCGGTCGTGCTGGCGGTGGCATTGCTGTTGCTGAGCCTGGCGGTGGGTGGCTGGTGGCTGGTGCTGCAGCGCTCCCCCCTGCAGCTGCAGCACCAGCAGCTGGTGTCGCCCCGGGCGGCCCGCTTTGTGCCTCGCCAAGCCGCCCTCAGCCTTTATTTGCTCAGCGATGGCGAGCAGCCGGTGGGCTATGCCCGGGCGGTTGCTCCCCCCCGCCAGCGGCGCCAGGCGGCTGAGGCTGTCGCAGGCCTTAGGGATGGTGCTTTCGCTGCCGCCGGCCTCGACTATCCCGGCGAGCTGGCCCCCTGGTTGGGCCGCGAACTTGGCTTTGCCTTACTGGCCTCTGAGCCCGGGGCGGCGCCCGATGGCTGGTTGCTGGCCCTGCGCAGTCGAGATGCCGATGGTGCCCGCCGCTTCCTGCAGCGCTTCTGGCAGACCCGCAGCCTGGCGGGCACCGACCTGCAGATCAGCAGCTATCGCGGCATGGGCTTGATCAGTGGCCGTGGTGCCCTGGTGGGCACCACCCCGGTGCCGATCGCTACGGCGCTGATTGACGAAGACCTGGTGTTGATCGCGTCGGGCCGGGGGGTGCTGGAGCAGGCCCTCGACGTCTCCCAGATCGATGAGCTCAACCAGGCGGCCAGCCCCCGCTTTAAGCAGGCGGTGCAGCGCCTTGATCAGGGGGCTTTGCTGCTAACAGCCCGGCCAGAAACCCTGGGGCCCTGGTTGGGGTTGCCGGGTGAGTTCACGGCGCCTGGGGTCGTGCAGGAGCTGGTGGCCAGCCTGCGCCCCGACAACCGCTCCTTGGAGCTGGATGCCCTGCTGCAGCTCGCTCCAGATGCCGCAATGCCGGCTCCCTCGGCTGATGGCACTGCGGAAATAGACGCCATGGGATCAGCTCTATTGGCGGCCCTGCAGGGCCCCTCAGAAAGCCTGGCCCTGGTTCAGCGCCCCGCCGCCTGGCCCGCCTATTGGCAGCCCCTGCTGGCGGCAGTGCTGCAGGCCGAGCCGGGATCGTTCCCGGCCCTGGTGACCGCCGCCGCCGATGGCCCGCTGCTGCGCAGTGAGGCAAGTCAGGGCTGGCTGCTGGGCACTGGCGCCGACCAACCGCCGCCGGAGGCCCTCGCAGGGGTGCTGGCCGCCGAGGGATTGATCGCAGCGCCGCTGCCGGTGGAAGGGGATCCCGATCTGCGGGTTTGGACCAGGCTGGAGGCTGGCCAGGCTGGAAGCCGATTCGCCCGTGGCAATGCCAACCAGCTGCAGGCCAGCCTTGAGGGTGCCCGCTCCAGCCAGGGCCGCCTGGCCTGGTGGGGCCAGACCCTCGCGGTGCTGCAGGAGCAGCGTGATTCCCGCAAGCCGCCCCGGCTGCGGCTGGAGCAGCTCGCCGGCCTCGATCTACCCCAGGCTCCCCTGCAGTGGGCTATGGCGGCGGGCCGGGCCCAGCCCCTGCTGCAGCGCTGGAGCACCTGGCAGCTGTTGTCGGCCCTGGCCGGCCAGCCCCTGGCCCCGGCCGTGCAGAGCCTGAGCCTGGGCTGGGAAGCGCAGCCTGACGCCAACCTGCACCTCAAGGCCCGCCTGGAATTCGGTTGATGGCTAGGGCTGAGCGCGAACTGGTTGAGAGTGAACCGGTTGAGAGCGAACCAGTTCATCGCGAACTGCTCCTCTGGCGCCATGGCATCGCCGAAGATCGCCAGCCTGATCGCCCTGATCAGGAGCGGGCCCTTACGGCTGAAGGTCGTCAGCGCACTGCGGCCGTTGCGGCGGAGTTGTGCCGCTTGCAGCTCCACTGTGATCGCCTGCTGAGCAGCCCCCTGCGGCGGGCGCTGCAGACCTCTGAAATTGGTGTGGCGGCTGGTCTGGTGCCGGCGCTGGAGTTGGAGGATCGCCTGGCGCCAGGCGCTGATCCGCGGCCGCTGCTGCAGGCGGGCCCTTGGCGGCGCCTTGGCCTGGTGGGCCATGAGCCAGATCTGGGCGAGCTGGCCTCGAGCTTGCTGGGCTTGCCGGCGGGCACGATTTCGGTTCGTAAGGCCGGCATCGTGCTGCTGCGCCTGGGCCCAACCGGGGCCAGCCTGGAGGCCCTAATTGGCGCACGGTTGCTGCGGCTACGGCGGGATGGCCAGCGGCAGCCGTAAGTTCGCCTTAGTGAGTGCGGTGGAGAAGCTTGGTAGTAACAGGAGCGGCGACCCCAGCCCCATTTCGGCCGGGCTTGGAAGGGGTGCCGGCTACCCAGTCGTCGATCTGCGACATCGATGGCCAGCAAGGGGTGCTCACCTATCGCGGTTACCCCGTAGACCAGCTGGTATCCAGCAGCTCCTTTCTGGAGACGGCCTACCTGCTGATCTGGGGCGAGCTCCCCACTGCTGAGCAGCTGCAGGAGTTTGAGCAGGAGGTGCAGATGCACCGCCGGGTCAGCTTCCGCATTCGGGACATGATGAAGTGCTTCCCCTCCGGGGGGCATCCGATGGATGCACTGCAGAGCAGCGCCGCCTCCCTGGGCCTGTTTTATTCCCGTCGAGCCTTAGACAACCCCGAATACATCGTTTCTGCGGTGGTGCGGCTGATCGCCAAGATCCCCACGATGGTGGCGGCCTTCCAGCTGATCAGGAAGGGTCAAGATCCGATCCAGCCCCGCGACGACCTGGCTTACGCCGCCAATTTCCTCTACATGCTCACGGAGCGGGAGCCCGATCCGCTGGCGGCCCGCATCTTTGACGCATGTCTGATCCTGCACGCCGAGCACAGCCTCAACGCCAGCACCTTCAGCGCCCGGGTGACGGCCAGCACCCTCACCGACCCCTATGCCGTGGTGGCGTCAGCGGTTGGCACCCTGGCGGGTCCCCTGCACGGCGGCGCCAATGAAGATGTGCTGGAGATGCTCGGCCAGATCGGCAGCCCAGACAAGGTGGCGCCCTGGCTGGATCGGGCGATTGCCAGCAAGCAAAAAATCATGGGTTTTGGCCATCGGGAATACAAGGTCAAGGACCCCCGGGCTGTGATCCTGCAGCGCCTGGCGGAGCAGCTCTTCGATCGCTTCGGTCACGATCCGATGTACGACCTGGCGCGCAAGCTTGAGGAGGTGGCGGGCGAGCGCTTGGGGCCTAAGGGAATTTTCCCCAACGTCGACTTCTATTCAGGCCTGGTGTACCGCAAACTCGGAATCCCTGAAGACCTCTTCACGCCGATTTTTGCAATCGCTCGTACGGCTGGCTGGTTGGCCCATTGGAAGGAGCAGCTGGGGGCTAATCGCATCTACAGGCCCTCCCAGATCTATACCGGTCAGCCCGCCCGTGACTGGCAGCCCGTGGGGGCCCGCTAAGTTGCCCCCATCTGAGCTGCCGCCATGCTGACCACCACGGCTCCGGGCCTGGATCTAGAGGCCAGTTTTGAGCAGGCCCTGCAGGGCTTCGGCCTGAGTCCTGCCGCCGCCCATCTGTTGTGGCTGCCCCTGCCCATGGTGCTGGTGCTGGTTGCGGCCGTGGTGGGCGTGCTGGTCAACGTCTGGCTGGAGCGCAAGATCTCAGCAGCGGTGCAGCAGCGCATTGGCCCTGAATACGCCGGCGCCCTCGGCGTTCTCCAGCCGATCGCCGACGGCATGAAGCTCGTCTTCAAAGAAGACATCATTCCGGCCCGGGCTGACGGCCTGCTGTTCACCCTCGGCCCAGTGCTGGTGCTGATTCCGGTGATTCTCAGCTGGTTGGTGGTGCCCTTCGGCCAGCACTTGCTGATCAGCAACGTTGGCATCGGCATTTTTCTCTGGATCTCCCTGAGCAGCATCCAGCCAATCGGCCTGCTGATGAGCGGCTACGCCTCCAACAACAAGTATTCCCTACTGGGCGGTCTGCGGGCGGCGGCCCAGTCGATCAGCTACGAGATCCCCCTAGCCCTGGCTGTGCTGGCGGTGGTGATGATGAGCAACTCGCTCAGCACCGTTGACATCGTCAACCAGCAGACCGGCGCTGGCATCCTCAGCTGGAACATCTGGCGTCAGCCGGTGGGCTTCGTGATCTTCTGGATCTGCGCCCTGGCTGAATGTGAGCGCCTGCCCTTCGACCTCCCCGAGGCCGAGGAGGAGCTGGTGGCTGGCTACCAGACTGAGTATTCGGGCATGAAGTTTGCCCTGTTTTATCTGGGCAGCTACATCAACCTGGTGCTCTCGGCCCTGCTGGTGTCGGTGCTTTACCTAGGTGGTTGGGGTTTCCCCATCCCCGTGGAGTGGCTGGCCAGCTGGCTGCACCAGCCGATCGATGCACCCTTGGTGCAGCTGATCACCGGCTCTGTAGGCATCGTCATGACGGTGCTCAAGGCCTACCTGCTGGTGTTTCTGGCGATCCTGCTGCGCTGGACAACGCCACGGGTGCGCATCGACCAGCTGCTCGATCTGGGCTGGAAATTTCTGCTGCCGATTGCCCTGGTCAACCTGTTGATCACGGCAGCGCTCAAGCTGGCCTTCCCAGCTGTGTTTGGCGGCTGACCGGGCCTGAGCACCAGCTTTTCTCCCGACCAGCCATCATGGGCTGACCCACTAAGACCGCCTCCCACCAGAGCCAACTCCATGTTCGGGTTTCTCAAGAAAGTCGGTGACTACACCCGCGATGCGGTGGGTGCGGCCAACTACCTGACCCAGGGTCTGGCGGTGACCTTTGATCACCTGCGGCGCCGGCCGATCACCGTTCAGTACCCCTACGAGAAGCTGATCCCCTCGGAGCGCTATCGGGGCCGCATCCACTACGAATTCGACAAGTGCATCGCCTGTGAGGTGTGTGTGCGGGTCTGCCCGATCAACCTGCCGGTGGTCGATTGGGTGATGAACAAAGCCACCAAGAAAAAGGAGCTGCGCAATTACTCGATCGATTTCGGGGTGTGCATTTTTTGTGGCAACTGCGTGGAGTACTGCCCCACCAACTGCCTGTCGATGACCGAGGAATACGAGCTGGCAGCTTTTGATCGCCACAGCCTCAACTTCGACAACATCGCCCTTGGTCGCCTGCCTACCAGTGTCACCAGCGATCCGGCAGTAGTTCCCTTGCGGGAGTTGGTCTACCTGCCCAAGGGAGTACTCGATCCTCACGATGTGCCGGATACGGCGCCGCGGGTGGGCAAACTGCCCGAGCAGGTTCTCGAACCCCTGCCACGCGGAGACGCGTCATGACTATCGCCTCCATTACCCAGCTGATCTGCTTTGTGGCTCTCTCAGCCACCTTGGTGCTGGGCGCCCTCGGGGTGGTGTTGCTGCCCAACATTGTTTATTCGGCCTTCCTGCTGGGCGGAGTATTTCTTTCGGTGGCGGGTCTCTACCTGCTGCTGAACGCCAGTTTCGTGGCAGCGGCCCAGGTGCTCGTCTACGTGGGCGCCGTCAACGTGCTGATCCTGTTCGCGATCATGCTCGTCAACAAGAAGGAAAACCTGGCGGCCATTCCCGGGCTGGGTCTACGGCGCCTGCTCTCCGGAGCTGTCTGCGGTGGCCTGTTTCTGCTGTTGATTCGGGTGGCTTTCACCACCCCCTGGGGCTTGCCTGGCCCCGAACCCGTTGGCGAGGAGGCCACGATTCGCATCGGCGAGCATCTGTTCAGTGACTATCTGCTGCCCTTTGAGCTGGCTTCGGTGCTGCTGCTGATGTCCATGATCGGAGCCATCGTGTTGGCCCGCCGCGATGTGCTCAGCAGCGATGTGATTACAGGTGAAGCAGTAGATCAGGGCCTGATCGAGAAGGAGCGCACCCCTTTGCTGCTGGAAAACTCTCCTCGCTAGCGGTCGTTTCCGGTCCCCCAGACCTGCCTCAAATCCTTTCCGCACTCTCCCAGCATCACTGCCACTTCCATCACTGCCACCCATGGAGTTCACCATCCCCACCACCATCCCCCTGCAGGCCTACCTGGCCCTGGCGGCGGTGTTGTTTTGCACCGGTGTCTGGGGATTGATCAACAGCCGCAATGCGGTGCGCGTGTTGATGAGCATTGAGCTGATGCTTAATGCCGTCAACATCAACCTGATGGCTTTCTCCAATTATCTCGACGGCCAGCTGATCCGCGGCCAGGTGTTCGCCATCTTCGTAATCACCGTGGCCGCGGCTGAGGCCGCCGTTGGTCTGGCGATCCTGCTCTCCCTCTACCGCAACCGCGAAACGGTCGATATGGAGCGCTTCAATCTGCTGCGCTGGTAGCCGGTCCTTTAGCGATGCGGCTTGAGCGGGTCTGGCTCATTTCAAGGTCTGGCAGCCAGGCGGCCCACCGCCAGGCCAAGCGCTGCGCAGAAGATCTGGCGGCCCAGGGGGTGCATGTGGTGGTGGCCTCCAGTGGCCTGGCCCGCAATCCCTTTCCCGGCTTGCTGGCCACTGAAGCCGAGCTGCCCGATCTAGCCCTAGTGCTGGGGGGCGATGGCACCGTGCTCGGTGCGGCCCGCCATCTGGCCCCCCTCGATGTGCCGATACTCAGTTTCAACGTGGGCGGCCACCTCGGCTTTCTCACCCACGATCGCCGCCTGCTGCGCCTGAGCAGCGACGCTCTCAAGAGCGAGGAGGAGAGCCTTTGGGATCGCCTGCGTCAAGACCGCTTTGCCCTGGAGCGGCGCATGATGTTGCAGGCCCATATCGACCGGGGCGACGGCGTTGATGGCTCAGAGATTGCCCACCTGGCTCTCAACGATTTCTATTTCCGGCCCTGCCTCGATGAGGTGTCCCCCACCTGTGTGCTGGAGCTTGAGATCGATGGTGAGGTGGTGGATCAATACCGCGGCGACGGCCTGATCATCGCCACTCCTACCGGCTCCACTGGCTACGCCATGGCTGCCGGTGGGCCGATCCTGCACCCGGGCATCGAAGCGATCGTGGTTAATCCGATCTGCCCGATGAGCCTCTCGAGCCGGGCCGTGGTGGTGCCGCCCAGGGCCCAGCTTTCGGTGTGGCCCCTTGGCGAAACCAGTCGCCGGGTGAAGCTCTGGAAAGATGGCGCCCACGCCACCGTGCTGGAACCCGGCGATCGGGCCTTGGTGGAGCGCAGCCCCCACCCGGCCCTGCAGGTGCTGTTGGAGCAAAGCCCCTCCTACTACCGCACGCTCACCCACAAGCTGCACTGGGCCGGCAGCCTCACCGCCATCGAGCCCTCCCACAATTAAACCCCTGCTGGCCCCGCCCCAAATCGCCCCATGGCCCTGGAAATTGAACGCCGCTTTTTGGTGCAGGGGCTGGACTGGCGCCGCCATATCTGCTGGCAAGCCCAGCTGCAGCAGGGCTACCTGGTGGCGAGCGCCGATGGCTTCACCGTGCGGGTTCGCCGTGCCAGCGGCGAGGAGGCCGTAGCCGGTGCCTGGCTCACCCTCAAGGCCCGCACCGACCAGCGCTTTGAAGCCCCGGGCCTGCTGCCGGAGGGATTGGTGCGCCAGGAATTCGAATACGCCATTCCAGAGGCGGATGCTGCTGCCCTGCTGGCGTTGGCGCCCCAGAGCCTTTGCAAAGTGCGCTACGGCCTTGATCTGCCAGGTGGGGAGTGGGTGCTCGACGTCTTTGAGGGTGCCAACGCACCGCTGGTGGTGGCCGAGGTGGAACTGGAGCAGCAGGGGCTGGAGCAAGGCCTGGCCCTCCAGCCCCCCGCCTGGTGCGGTCGTGAGCTAACAGGGCGCCATGAGCTAAGCAATGCGGCCCTAGCCCGCCGGCCCCTGGCTCTCTGGTCAGAAGCGGAGCGCTTGGCCCTGTTCGAGCCTGCAGCTACCTAAGACTTGCCGGGCTCAATCGAGCAGCAGTTGAAGCCGTCACGGCAGATTTTGCCGTGGTCCATGGCCCAATTCAGCAGGGCTACCCGGTTCTTGGCGCCTGTTTTGGTGAAGACGTTGCTGACGTGGTTGTCCACGGTGCGCTTGCTGATCGTCAGCGATTCGGCGATCTCCTGGTTGGTTAGGCCCTTGGCCACCAATTCGATGATCTCAATTTCCCGCTCCGAGAGCTCATGGCGCACCTGGCCTAGGGAGCCTCCCGTGGCGTGATCGGAAACCATGGGCCCAAGCCTCACCCTTGTCCTCACTGTAGGCAGGGTGTTGTTCCATGATGCCCATAAGTGGCACGATTGGTTTGTTGCTTCAAAAGGCCCTTGCAAGCGGGCAGCCAGCTCTCACCGCTGAGGTGATGCCACCGCGGGGAGGAGACCCCTCGCGCTCTTTGGCGGCGGCAGGGGCCCTGCGGGACTGGGTCCATGCGGTAAACGTCACCGATGGCAGCCGCGCCGTGATGCGGATGAGCAGCCTGGCCCTATGCCGCCTGCTGCTTGACGCCGGCATTGAGCCGGTGCTGCAGCTGGCCTGCCGCGATCGCAACCGCATTGCCCTGCAGGCCGAATTACTCGGTGCCCATGCCCTGGGCGTGCGCAACCTGCTCTGCCTCACAGGCGATCCGGTGCGGGCCGGCGACCAGCCGGGGGCTCGCCCGGTGAATGAGCTGGAGGCGGTGCGGTTGCTGCAGCTGGTGCAGCAGTTCAATGGCGGCCAGGATCCGGTGCAAGGTGTACTGCCCGATGGACCCACCGACCTATTTGCCGGTGCCGCTGCCGATCCCCAGTCGGCTAGTTGGAGTGGTCTCAAGAGCCGGCTGTTGCGCAAGAAGCAGGCCGGTGCCCGCTTCGTTCAAACCCAGATGGTGATGGACGCCGAAGCCCTCAAGCGCTTTGTCGGTGACCTCGCCGCACCGCTTGATCTGCCCGTGCTGGCGGGTGTGTTTCTACTCAAATCGGCCCGCAATGCCGCCTTCATCAACCGGGTGGTGCCCGGCGCCCACATTCCCCAGGCCGTCATCGACCGGCTGGCTGCGGCACCAGATCCGGCGGCTGAGGGCGTAGCTATCGCAGCGGAACAGGTGGGCGCCTATCTCCAGATTGCCCAGGGGGTTCATCTGATGGCCATTAAGGCGGAGGAGAGAATTCCGGCGATCTTGCAGCAGGCCGGCCTGAAGCCTTTGGCGCCTGTCTAGTTGACGTTGCTCAAGGCCAGGTCGGTGCCAAGTAGTTCGGCCATCGCCTTCTGCTGTGGCGATGGAGACAACACATCCTGCCGGCGTACATCGGTGATCAGCCAGTCGAGGGCGGCCTCCTGCAGGTCGAAGTGATCGCCGTTGCGGTCAACGCAGTAGCGGCCAAACACCAGCTTCTCAACCAGTCGCACTCCGGCCCCGATGCGGGAGTAGTCAAAGATGATCGAGTTGTCGATTGTGGCCCCTTCGCAGATGTGGCAATTGGGGCCAATCATCGCCGGGCCAATAATTGTGGCGCCATTTTCAATGCGAGTCATCCCGCCCACATAAATGGGACCGGTGATATTGATCTGATCCCAGTTTGCCGCCACGTTGAGGCCGGCAAATACCCCTGGCCGCACTTCCTTGCCAGGGATCTGCACCTGGCGCACCTGACCCTGCAAAACGCTGCGGATCGCCTGCCAGTAATCCGGCACCTTGCCGATATCAACCCATTCAAACTCCATCGGCAGGGCATAGAAAGCTGCGCCGGCCTCCACCAGTTTGGGAAATAGGTCTGAGCCGATATCGAAGGCCTGGTTGCTTGGCACAAAGTCGAGCACCTCTGGCTCGAAGATATAAATGCCGGTGTTGATCATGTCGCTGGCGGCCTCATCTACCGCCGGCTTTTCCTGAAAGGAGCGCACCCTGCCGTCGTCGTCTGTGACGACCACGCCGTAACTGCTCACCTGATCCTTGGGTACTCGCTTGGTGATCATGCTGGCCATGGCTCCCTTGGCCTTATGGCGACGCACCGCTTCGCTTAGATCAAGGTCGATTAGGGCATCACCGCAGAGCACTACAAAGGTGTCGTCGAAGAAGCGCTGGAAATTCTGGATCTTTTTTAGCCCTCCCGCTGATCCCATCGCGTCGCCGATCAGCTCACCGTCTTCGATGCGGCCTTCAAAGCTGTAGGCGATTTCAACACCGAAGCGCTGACCATCGCGGAAGTAGTTCTCGATCTCCTCAGCCAGGTGGGAGACGTTCACCATGATTTCGGTGAAGCCGTGCTCCCGCAGCAGCTCCAGCAGAAACTCCATCACGGGTTTCTGCAAGATGGGGATCATCGGCTTGGGGATCGTGTGCGTGATGGGCCGCACCCGTGTTCCCTTGCCAGCAGCCAGGATCATCGCCTTCATGGGCGCCAGCCTAGACGCACCGCTTAAGCCGCCAGCACCTGCTCCGCCGCACCGAGGGCCGGCACTAGGGGTAGTTGGCGGGTCTCGCCAGGGTGGAGCAGGCGCCGCAGGTGCAGAGGGCCAAACAGCCCGCCCTGCTGGTCGAGTTCCACCTTGCCCTGGTGGCAAAGAAACAACAGGGCCCAGAAAACCCCCACCCGATCCCGGTCCAGCTCGGCTTCCGCAGCCTTGGCTTCCACGTGGGCAGCCCAGTCCCGCACCAGCTCGTTGAAGCCGGCCCAGGCATGGGCCGGCTCCCAGCTGAGTAAAAACTGGCTGAGGGCGGCGGTGGTTTCCGGCAACTTCTCGCGGTGCGCCAGGGCCGCTACCTGCTCAATCGCTGCCCTTTCGCTATAGCGCTTGGGGCGGTGACGCGGCCGAATCCGACCCTCGTCCGCTTCTAGTCGCTCGGCGATGTCCTCGAGCTGGCGGATCAATTCCCCCAGGGTCACGGGTCGTTGCAGGGGGGGCGGCGCTACGGGCCGGCGCCAGAGGTGCCTTTCTGGTCGCTGAGGTAGGGCCAGGGCGGGGTTCACCAGCCAGCCTTGGCCATCGGCATCGAAATCAAAGCCGATGTCGTCCTGGTCTGGCGCTTCCTGAGCAAAGGTTGCCGCTTCCAGTACCTCGGCTTTGAGGCTCACCAACACCGAGGCCGCCAAAAAGGCCTCACTGGTTTCAGCCAGGTCCTGTTCGTAGCTGCCGCCCCGGCTTGGTGCGTTTGCTAGCACCAGGCGGGGCACCACCATCCGCTGGCGCAGCTGGTCGAGAAAACCATCCACCACGGCGATCACGTCCACATCCCATGGGTCTAGATCGCCCCGCTCCGCCGCGTCCTGGAGCAGGCGTATGGCCAATCTTGCGCCTGCTTCAGCCAATCGTGCCCCGCGGCCTCCGCTGAGTCGTTGGTCGCACGCTACCTGTGTTGGCCGTTTCGCACCACTACCCCTGCCAAAGCACCACCACTGGGGTCAGCCAACTGACACGGTCATGGCTTCAGCGGCATCGGGATGGCGGGAGCCGAGCTTTGCCCAGCCGCTGGCAGCAGCCCCAGCTGGGCATCCACCGTGGCTCGGTAGCGCTGCAGGTCGTTTTCCAGCTCCTGGATGCGCACCTGTTGGGCGGCGAATTCGCCCTGGCTCTGCACCGCTTCCACCTTGCGCACCACCCCGGTCCACACGGCAAACACCCAGGCAGCGGTGGCGCCGATGCCTCCAACTAGCAGCAGCAGGGCGGCTAGGGGCAGGGTGCCGCTCAGACCCGGCAGGAAGTGGACCGTGGTGGGCGCTGTGTTCTCCAGGGTGAACATCACCATGGCTAGGCCAAAGCTGAAGATCAGCAGAAAGTTCAGCTGTTTCATCTCAGGAGCGTAATTAGGGCAACCCAGGGGTGAACTCACCGCGGGCTATCTGCACAACTTTGTTACCCAGGGCGGCTGATCAGGCCGGCAGGGCTGGCGCCGAAAGCAGCGGTTGGCGAATCAGATCGCCCGGCGGCGGCTGAATCACCTTGGCCAGGGCGGTGGTCTCCCTTTGCACTAGTGCTTCGATCGAGGCCCTGTAGGTGTCGGTCATCACCCGGGGATAGAGGCCGATGCCCACGATTGGCACCAGCAGGCAGCTGATCACGTAGATCTCCCGCGGCTCCGCATCCACCAGGTGGGTGTGGGAGGCCAGCTCGGTGTTTTCCTTGCCGAAGAAGATTTCCCGCAGCATCGAGAGCAGGTACACCGGGGTGAGGATCACGCCCACCGCCGCTAGAGCCGCCATCACGATGCGGAAGCTGAGCGAATAGGCCTCGCTGGTCACGAAGCCCGTGAACACCATCAGCTCGGACACGAAGCCGCTCATGCCAGGCAGGGCAAGGGAGGCCAGGGAGCAGATGGTCCAGAGGGCAAACATCTTGCGCATCTTCTGGCCAACCCCACCCATGTCGTCTAGCTGCAGGGTGTGGGTGCGGTCGTAGGTGGCGCCCACCAGGAAGAACAGGCTGGCGCCGATCAGGCCGTGGCTGATCATTTGCAACATGGCGCCGCTGGTGCCTAGGGCACTGAAGCTGCCGATGCCGATCAGCACGAAGCCCATGTGACTGATCGAGCTGTAGGCGATCTTGCGCTTGAGGTTGCGCTGGGCAAAAGAGGTGAGGGCGGCGTAGATGATGTTCACCACCCCCAACACCACCAGCAGCGGCGCAAATTGGGCATGCCCCTCTGGCAGCAGCTGCACGTTGAAGCGCAGCAGGGCGTAGCCGCCCATCTTCAGCAAGATGCCGGCCAGCAGCATGTGCACCGGAGCCGTCGCCTCTCCGTGGGCATCTGGTAGCCAGGTGTGCAGGGGAACGATCGGCAGCTTCACCCCAAAGGCGATCAGCAGGCCTGCGTAGGCGAATAGCTGGAACTTCGTTGAGAAGTCCTTAGCCATCAGGTCCGTGTACTCAAAGCTGGGGGTGCCACCGCCGTAGAAGGCCATCGCCAGGCCCACCACCAAAATGAACAGGGAGCTACCGGCTGTGTAGAGGATGAATTTGGTGGCGGCGTACTGGCGCTTTTTGCCTCCCCAGATGGCTAGCAGCAGATACACCGGCAGCAGTTCCAGCTCCCAGGCCAGGAAGAACAGCAGCATGTCCTGCACCGCGAACACGGCGATCTGGCCGCCATCCATGGCCAGCAGCAGGAAATAAAAGAGCTTGGGCTTGAATGTCACCGGCCAGGCCGCCAGAGCCGCTAGGGAGGTGATGAAGCTGGTGAGCAGGATCAGGGGCATCGAGATGCCGTCCGCCCCCACCGACCAGGCCAACCCCAGGCTGGGCAGCCACTGCACCCGCTCCACCAGCTGCAGCCCTTCGACCGCTGGGTCATAGCCGTTGAGGTAGGCCCCCACGGTGATCAAGAAGGTGATCAGGGTGATGCCAAGTGCATACCAGCGAATCCGCTTGCCGTCGCCGGCATCCGGAATGAAAGGAATTACCAGGGCCGCGGCGATCGGGAACAGGATCGCCGCGCTCAACCATGGGAAGGGCACGAACCAGGCCTCACCGTTTGTTCGGAGTGTAGAAATGCAGTCGGGCCCGGCACTCTGCTGATGGTGGATGTCACACAGAGTTGTGCGTCCTGCACCCTGCTTCGCTGATCCCCTGGCACGCGCTTTGCGCTAACGCCAGGGGATCAGCGAAGCAGGGGCAGGAGCTGGTGCGGCAGGGCGCGGCTTCAGGCTCGCTGGCGCGACAGGGTATGGGCGCGCGGTGTGAGGCTCGCTGGGCTGAGCGGCCGAACCGCTCAGCCCAGCGAGCCGAATAAAACCACTAGGGCGATGACACCGCCAAAGACGATCAGGGCATAGAACTGGGCCCGGCCGGTTTCGAAGTATTTGAGACCCTCGCCACTGCCCAGGGTCACCAGGCCGGTGAGGTTGACGACTCCATCCACAACCTTGGAATCAACCTCCAGCACCTGGCGGGCCAGTTTGCGGCTGCCCTGCACGAACAACTTGTCGTTGATCGCATCGAGGTACCACTTGTTGGCCAGGAAGGCATTAAGTGCGGGAAAACGGGCGGCTACGGCTTTGCCCAGATCGATTTTGTGCAGCGCGTAGGCCAGCACGGCCAAGGTGATGCCGGCGATCGAGATGCCCACGGATGCTGCGGCTAGGGGCAAGAATTCACTCCAGCTGAAGTGTTCGGCCACCTCGGCCGCCTCCTTGGGGTCGAGCAGGTTGCCAAAGCGGCTGTTCCAGGGGGTGCCAAGCAGGCCTACAAGCACAGAGGGCACGGCCAGCACGGCCAGGGGCATGGCCATCTGCCAGCCGGATTCGTGCGGATGGCTGGCGTGGCCATGGTCGTCGCCGTGGCTATCGCCCTGTTCATCGGTGGTTTTCCCTGCTTCAGCCAGCAGTTGGGCCCGCATGGCCTGATCATTGCCGCGAAACTCCCCCTCAAAGGTGAGGAAGTAGAGGCGGAACATATAAAAGGCGGTCATGCCGGCGGTGATGAAGCCAGCCACCCAGAGCACGGGGAATGAACCAAACGCCACGCCAAGAATCTCGTCCTTGCTCCAGAAGCCAGCCAGGGGCGGAATGCCGGCGATCGCGACGCAGCCAATCAGGAAGGTGGTGCTGGTGATCGGCATGTGTTTGCGCAGCCCGCCCATCAAGCGCATGTCCTGGGCGAGCACGGGCTCATGGCCCACCACCTCTTCCATGGCGTGGATTACCGAGCCGGATCCCAAAAACAGCATCGCCTTGAAGAAGGCGTGGGTCACCAGGTGAAACATGCCGGCCACCGGAGCGCCGCAGCCCATGGCCAGCATCATGTAACCAAGCTGGGAAACGGTGCTGTAGGCCAGACCTTTCTTGAGATCCATCTGGGTGAGGGCAATCGAGGCCCCCAGCACCAGGGTGATGGTTCCCACCACGGCGATCGTGGCCTGCACTGCCGGGAAGGGTTCGTAAACGGGTTGCAACCGGGCCACTAGGAACACACCGGCGGCCACCATGGTTGCGGCGTGGATCAAGGCGGAAATGGGGGTCGGACCCTCCATCGCATCCGGCAGCCAGACGTGCAGGGGGAATTGGGCCGATTTCGCCATCGGTCCCATGAACACCAGCAGGCACAGCAGGATCGCCGCCGCGTTGGAAACGCTGCCGCCGGCCACTGCCTCCTGCAGCCGGCTGCCAATTTCCTCAAAGCCAAAGCTGCCGGTGGCCCAGAAAAGACCCAGGATTCCCAGCAGCAGGCCGAAGTCGCCCACGCGGTTCACCACAAAGGCTTTCTGGGCGGCATTGGCGGCGCCATCGCGGTCGTACCAGAAGCCCACAAGCAGGTAGGAGCACATGCCCACCAGCTCCCAGAACACATAAATCTCCAGCAGGTTGGGGCTGATCACCAGGCCCAGCATCGAGCTGCTGAAGAGGGCTAGGTAGGTGAAAAAACGCACATAACCCTTGTCATGGGCCATGTAGCCATCGGAATAAACCATCACCAGCACGGCGATGGTGGTCACCAATGACAGCATCACGGCGCCGAGGGCGTCCACCCGGAAGCCCATCTGCAGATTGAAGGTGCCGGCGCTGGCCCAGTTGAACAGCACTTCGGTGGGCGGTGCACCCGCCAGTTGCTGGGCCAATACGGCGTAGCTCAGCACCGCAGCCGCTCCCACGCAGCTGATCAGCAACCAGGCCACGGGTTTGCGCAGCCGATTGACGGTGCGGTTGAAGCTGATCAGCCCCAGCCCGGTAATACAAGCCCCGACCAGGGGCAGCACCGGAATCAACCAGGCGAGTTCGGCGGCTGACGGCATGCGCTGCAAGCTGGTTGGCGCAAGTGTAGGCAGCCAAACAGTTGCTTATCCAGGCCTGTGCGGGCTCGCCCATGGGCGGGGGCTTGGCGGCTAGCGGTACTCAGCCCAGCAGGTGGGCCAAGCCTGTTCGAGCGAAGCTCGTTGCGCCGAGGCCGATGAAGCGATGGGCCCACCAAAACACCCCTACGGCAATAGCAATGCCCAGCTGGGCTGGCCGTAGAAATTCGCTGGGCACCAGCTGCTGCTGGCCGGTCAATATCGCCCTAAAGGGAAGGATCGAGGTGCTTGCCCGCAGCTCCTCAAAGGCGCTACCGAAGCGCCTGGCTAGGCGCCGGTCGCCATTCCAGATGGCGAAGAGATGGTGGGCGATTAGGCCGGCGCAGGTGGCCACCATGAAGCTGCTGCCGATCCAGAGCAGGTGGGTGGCGCACCAGAGGACCTGGCCCACCGCCTGGGGATGGCGGCTGATGCGGATGATGCCGGTGGCATAAAGCCGCACCTGGGGCTTGAGCACCGCTGGGATTTCCAGCAGGTTGTAGGTGGCTGGATAAAGAAACAAAAAGCTGATCGCGGTGCCGGCCCACACCACGGGCACGATCCAGGGCTGGTCCTGGAGATTCCAGAGGCGCACGCCGTCGTAGCGATGGGCCAGGAAGTAGCCGATCACCACCACGGCTGAGGGGATGCTCACCGCGGCAAACAGCAGTCGCCAGGCCCGCTCGCCAATTTTTTCTGCGCCCCACACCCGCAGGGAGGCTCCGCCGCTGTGAACTACGGCGAAAGCCAGCAACAGGGCGAGCATTACCCAGCTGCTGTGGTGCGAAGAGCTGGGGGGCACGGGCAGGATGGGGAGTTGTGAAGCACTCGATTCTCGCTGCCAGTCTTCCCCCCTAGAGTTCGAACTCGCCAGCTGGCAGGCTCCGGCCGATCCAGGCAACCCAATGGCAGACCTGCCTTTCACTCTTGATCAGCTCCGCATCCTGCGGGCCATCGCCTCTGAGGGGAGCTTCAAGAAGGCCGCAGACAGCCTTTATGTGACTCAGCCGGCGGTGAGCCTGCAGATTCAGAATCTGGAGAAGCAGCTCAGCGTCAGCCTGTTTGATCGGGGCGGGCGCAAGGCCCAGCTCACCGAGGCCGGTCACCTGCTGCTCAGCTACTGCGACCGAATCCTGAGCCAGTGCCAGGAGGCCTGCCGGGCTCTAGAAGACCTGCACAACCTTCGCGGCGGCTCGCTCATCGTTGGCGCCAGCCAGACCACCGGCACTTATTTAATGCCGCGAATGATTGGTTTGTTTCGGCAGAAGTACCCCGAAGTGGCGGTGCAATTGCAGGTGCACAGCACCCGTCGCACCGGCTGGAGCGTGGCCAATGGTCAGGTGGATCTGGCGATCATTGGCGGCGAGCTGCCCACCGAGCTCTGTGAGTTGTTGCAGGTGGTGCCCTATGCCAGCGATGAGCTGGCCCTGGTGCTGCCTGTGAAGCATCCGCTGGCCCGCCTGCCCGAGCTCACCAAAGACGACCTCTACCGGTTGGGATTTGTCTGCCTTGATGCCCAGTCGACCACCCGCAAGATGGTCGACCAGCTGCTGGCCCGCTCCGGGCTGGATGTGGGCCGGCTCAAGATCGAGATGGAGCTCAATTCCTTTGAGGCGATTAAAAATGCTGTTCAGTCGGGGCTAGGGGCCGCCTTTCTGCCGGTGGTCTCAATTGAGCGGGAGCTCTCGGCTGGCAGCCTGCATCGCCCCCAGGTGGCCGACCTGCTCGTGCGCCGCCAGCTGAAGCTGATCACCCATCCAGCCCGCTACTGCTCCCGGGCTGCCGATGCCTTCCGCAAGGAGGTGCTGCCCGTGTTTGCCAGCCCCGATAGCCCCCTGCGCCGGCCCTTGCAGCAGCAGGAGGCTCTTACTCAGAACTGATCTGGTTCAGAGTTGATCTGCTTCAGAACTGATCAGCTTCAGAACTGATCGGCTTCGGGGGTGACGCCCACCGTGTCATCGGCTACGCCCTTGGTGAGGAATTTGTTTTGGCTGGTGTCTGTTTGGTAGACGCAGCGCACGATTGGCTTGTCTTTCACTGAGCCGATGTAGGCGAAGGTGTTCATGCGCTGCTTGCACTGGCGCATCTGTTCGTTGGTTACGGCGCCTTCCTTCTGCAACACGCTCCAGTTTTCCCGGCGGATAACGCAGCCGGCCTTGAGCTCCGGCTGGGTCACAAAACTCGAGCTGGGGTTCATGGTGGTGTACAGCTCAATGTCCATCACGAAGGCACTGGCGCCCCACTGGCGGCAGAACTCCGGATCGGGCACCGCCATATCGAGCTGCTGGCTACTGGCGATGTTGCCCTGGTCGCCCTGGGTGGTGCTGGAGATGGCGGTGCCTATGCCGATGCCCACCACCAGAACCCCAGCCAGGATCGCCAGGGTGCCCACGTTGAACTGAAAGGGGCCCGTGCCGCCAGGACCAGTGCCGCCAGGACCACCAGGGCCGCCTTTATTGCCGCCCCCGGCTGGCCGCCTGGGCTCATTGCGGCGACCGCCCCGCTCATAGGCATCATCTGCGTAACGCCCTCCGGGAGGGCGACCCTCATCCGGGCGCTCACCGGCGTAGCGATCTGAGCTGTAGCGGGAGCGGCTCACAGGCTTTCCGTGCTGCGGGGCAGGCCCATGGAGTAGTTGAGCACCCGGGCATCAGGGTTGTAGCGAAGCTCGCCGGCCTGGAGCAGCTGGCGAATTAGCCCTTCCAGCTGCGAGCCGATCTGGCGCAGGTTGTATTCGGTGAGGTCGGCGCCGGCTTGGGCGGCCACCAGCTCGCGGAAGTGGTCTTGCACCTTGGCCAGCACTGGGGCGTCCCAGAGAAACTCGTTGTCGGGATCCACATCCATGGTGAGCTGGCTGGGATCAGCCAGCAGGTTGCCGTCCTCCACCCGGGCGGTGAACAGCCGCACGTGGCGGGTGGTGGACTTCAGCAAGGTCTCTGCAGGGCGGGATTCGGCAGGGAGTGAGTCGGCCATGGGGAGGGGATTGCGGGCACCCAATGCATCAACTCTAGAAACCCCCCCAAGCCGCAGGGGTCAGGCGCCCCCTTTAAGGTTGCATCTGGATTTTGAAAGGGGCTATGCGCGTCGTCATTGCCGGAGCAGGGCTCGCCGGGCTGTCGTGCGCCAAGTACCTCTGTGATGCCGGCCATACGCCGGTGGTGGTGGAAGCCCGCGACGTGCTGGGCGGCAAGGTGGCGGCCTGGCAAGACGAAGACGGCGACTGGTATGAGACCGGCTTGCACATCTTTTTCGGCGCTTACCGCAACATGCGCCAGCTGTTTAAGGAGCTGGATATCGAAGACCGTCTGCAGTGGAAAAGCCACTCGATGATCTTCAACCAAATGGAGACGCCAGGCACCTACAGCCGCTTTGACTTCCCTGACATCCCCGCCCCATTCAATGGTTTGGCGGCCATCCTCAGCAATAACGACCTGCTCACCTGGCCCGAGAAGATTGCCTTCGGCATGGGCTTGGTGCCGGCAATTTTGCGCGGCCAGCAGTATGTAGAAGAATGCGATAAGTATTCCTGGACTGAGTGGCTGAGGCTGCACAACATTCCCGAGCGGGTCAATGACGAGGTATTCATCGCCATGGCCAAGGCGCTGAATTTCATTGATCCTGATGAAATCTCCAGCACGGTGGTGCTCACCGCCCTCAATCGCTTCCTGCAGGAGGGTGATGGCTCCAAGATGGCTTTCCTTGATGGCAACCCACCGCAGCGGTTGTGCCAGCCGATCGTCGATTACGTCGAGGCCCGTGGCGGGGAAGTTCACCTGAATTCCCCGTTGCGCCAGATCGAGCTCAATGCCGATGGCACGGTGAAGGCTTTCCAGATTGGGGGCATTAAGGGCCAGGAGCCCCGCAGGCTTACGGCCGACGCCTACGTGAGCGCCATGCCGGTAGATCCCTTCAAGCTGCTGCTGCCTGAGGCTTGGAAGGAGATTCCCTATTTCAAGAAGCTCGACGGCCTCAATGGGGTGCCGGTGATCAATATTCACCTCTGGTTTGATCGCAAGCTCACCGATATCGACCACCTGCTGTTCAGCCGCAGCCCGCTGCTGAGCGTCTATGCAGACATGAGCAATACTTGCAAGGAATACGAGGATCCGGAGCGCTCAATGCTGGAGCTAGTGTTTGCCCCAGCTAAAGAATGGATTGGTCGCTCAGACGAGGACATCGTCGCGGCCACCTTGGAGGAGCTCAAGCGCCTGTTCCCGATGCACTTCACCGGCAACGACCAGGCCACGCTGCGCAAGTCGATCGTGGTCAAAACACCGCTGTCGGTTTACAAAACCGTGCCTGGCTGCCAGCAACTGCGTCCCGATCAGGCCTCACCGATCCCAAACTTCTTCCTGGCAGGCTGCTACACCATGCAGCGCTACCTGGCCTCAATGGAGGGGGCGGTGCTGAGCGGTAAGCAGTGTGCCCAGGCGATTGGTGCGGCGGTCTAGTCGTGGTGGTGTCCTCGCTCCCAAATTTGGAGGAGGCTTATGAGGCCTGCCGGCAGGAGACGGCCGAGTGGGCTAAGACCTTTTATCTAGGCACCTTGTTGATGCCGCCGGCTAAGCGCCGAGCGATTTGGGCGATTTATGTGTGGTGCCGCCGCACAGATGAGCTGATGGATAGTGCGGAGGCCCAGGCCCGTCCTGTGGCCGAGCTGGCAGATCGCCTAGATGCCTGGGAGGCGCGCACCAGGGCCCTGTTTGCTGGCGAGATTTGTGATGGTCTCGACCTAGTTATGCGGGACACGATGGAGCGTTACCCCCAGCCCCTGCAGGCTTACTTAGACATGATCGAGGGGCAGAGGATGGATCTGCGCCTGCACCGTTACCCCACTTTCGAGGATCTAGAGCTCTACTGCTATCGGGTGGCTGGCACCGTTGGCTTGATGACTCAGGAGGTGATGGGACTAGATCCTGCCTATACAAGCGCCCCTTGGAGTGATCGGCCGGATACCTCCCACGCAGCTGTAGCCCTCGGCATCGCCAACCAGCTCACCAACATTCTTCGCGATGTGGGCGAAGATCGATCTAGAGGGCGCATTTACCTTCCTCAGGAAGATCTGGAGCGATTTGGCTATAGCGAAGCCGAATTACTTGCGGGCACGGTGAATGATAACTGGCGTGCGCTGATGCGATTCCAGCTAGAGAGAGCCCGAATGTGGTTTGCCCGCTCAGAGGCAGGAGTGCGCTGGCTTGCTCCCGACGCTCGATGGCCAGTATGGGCCTCGTTGAGGCTTTATAGGGGCATTCTTGATGTAATTGAGGAGCACCACTACGACGTTTTTAATAAGCGAGCGTTTGTGCCTAGGGCCGGCAAGCTATTCGATTTACCTTTTTCCTATCTGGTCGCTCAGGTGCGCTGAGTAGCGCCGTCTTTAATCCACTCCAGCAGAATTGAATTCACTAGCTCAGGCGCTTCGTCGTGGGGGCAGTGCCCCAGCCCCGGCAGCACGCGTAGATCCTGAATGCAGGAGTATTGCTCGGCCCAGCGGCGTGCCTCGGCTGGATCCTCCCAGGGATCAGCTTCCCCCCAGATCATGCGTACCGGCAGCGGCGGGGTGGCGGCGCTTAGGTCGGCCAGCAGCTCGGGGGCCAGGTGGTCGTTAAACAGGTTGACGAAGCCGCGAAAGCTTTCCGTGGCCCCTGGATCGGTGCTGGGCCGGTGCAGCAGGGCTACCAGCTCGTCGTCGACGTGGGCACCACTTGGGTAGGCCCGTGCGAGCACGCTGCGAATGAAGGCCGGCTGGGCCAGTAGGCGAAACAGGGGCACGATCACCCAGCGCTGCCGCACCAGCTGCTTCACCAGGGGGCGACTGGTGCGCTCCCAGCCCGGCAGCTGGGCCGCCCGTTTGTCGTCGAGGGTGCGCTGGGCGCAGTCGATCAGGATCACCTGAAAGGGTGGGAAACCCTCTGCCAGGAGCAACCTGGCGGCGGTGAGGCCCACCATGGCACCGATTGAGTTGCCCACCAGGTGCACGCGGGGGGGCTCAGAGCCGCTGCCGGGTTCAGCTAGAAGCAGCTGCCGCACCGCGTCGGCCACCTGCCGGCCCCAGAGGTCGAAGCAGTACTGAACAGCGCCCTGCCTTGACGGCTCTTGAGCTAATCGGGAACCAGGCTTATCGCTGGCGCCAAAACCAAGTAGGTCGAGAGCGAGCACCCGGGCATGGGGAGCGAGGACCGGCAGGTTGTGGCGCCAATGGCCCACAGACGCCCCAAAACCATGGGTAAGCACAACCCGGTCGGTGCTGCTGGGCGACCCGGCTGTAAGCAAGTGGATCCGATGTCCCTGCCAGTTCCAGTTGCTGGAGATCGGATCCGTATCAGTAGGTGCTTGGCTCAGACAGCAGCCTTTTGGTTGGCCAGCAGGTCCTTGAGCTTCGCCAGTTCGCCGGCCCAGCGGGGATCGGGAGCTTCGCTATCGACGTTGTCGGCGTGCACAACCTTGTTGACGGCCTTGCGGGCAGCGGTGGGAGCCGCGCTGCCGGGGCGACGCTCGCCGGGGGCAGGGCTGCGGCTGTCCTTGCGCTCAGAGATTTCGATGCGCATGGCATTGCCGCCGAAATCCTTGCCGTTGAGCTGCTCGATCACCGTTTCGGCAGTCTTTTGATCTTCGACGTTGGCAAAGCCGAAGCCGCGGCAAGCACCGGTGTCGCGGTCGTTGACGGCCTTGAAACGCACTCCTTCACCTACGGCACTGAACAGAGCCTCGAGCTCCTTGGCATCAAAGGTCTGCGGCAGGTTGCCGACGTAGAGGCGAATGCTCATGGGGAAGGGAAGAAAAACTTTCTGCAGGCGAGGAGAAGCCTCTCGATGCGCCTTTGCATGTGAAAGTTAATCACGCCGCCGGCCTGCTCCTCACTCCTGCCCGTGCTGCTGCCACCAGCTTTGTGCCGCAGCCAGCACTTCTGCGCGGGCTTCAGCGTGGGCCTCAGGCCCTGCAGCCAGGCGCCCGAAGGCTCGCTCGAGCGTGAGGTGTGCGAGCAGGCGCCCCAGCAGGCGCCCTGGGGGAATCGCCAGCTCCTGCTGCAGGCTGAGGCCATCTAGGGGCGGCGCAGGATGGAACAGGGGGTCGCTTGGCAGGCGCCAGCGCTCCAGCAGGCCTGCTGCCGACTGGGGTAGTAGCAGCAGCAGGGCGGGCAGATCGGCCTCCAATTCGCTGCACAGGGCCAGGCGTCCAGCCTCCGGCAGCCCATCCCAGCCACCCACTGAGCTCAGCTCCTGGCGCCAGTGGCGCAGGGCCCGGCAGCGTTGTTGCAGGCGCCGGCTGCTGCGCAGGCCGGCCAGGGCTTCGGGGGGGAGCAGGGCGCTTAGGCGGGCCAGTGGCAGGGCCCAGGAGATTTCTTCGGCTTGCAGGCCCCGATCCTGGGCTTGATCTAGGCCCAGGGCGCTCAGGGCGGTTGCACTCCTGGGGGTGGCATCGGCGCCCCAACTGCGTAATAGGCCGCATTCCAGGGCCAGGGCCAGGCCCGCTTCTCCGCAGGTAGCGCTGGCCAATTTCTCCAGCTCCGCAAGCACCCGTTCGCCGGCTACCTGGGCCAGCTGGCTGGCATGGGATTTGATCCAGCGGCGGCTGGTTGGCTCTAGTTCAAAGTTCAGGCAGCAGGCCAGGCGGATGCCCCGCAGTAGGCGCAGGGGGTCGGCGAGCAGGTTTGCTTCGCTAACTGCCACCAGCTGGCGGCTGTCCAGGTGGCTGAGACCGCCGGTGGGGTCTACCAGGGCTGCCGCGGCGGCGCCGGCGGCGGGCAGGGGCAGGGCGATGGCGTTGATTGTGTAGTCCCGGCGCCCCAGGTCTGCTTCCAGGCTTTCGCCTTCCTGGCGGGCCAGGTCGAGGCTCCAGCCCCCCAGCACCAGCCGGGCGATGCTGCGTTCCGCATCCAGCACCACGCAGGTGCCGCCATGGTCCCTAGCCAGCTGGCGGGCCAGGGCTAGGGCGTCTCCAGGCACCACCACGTCTAGGTCCGGCTGGCGCTCGAGGTGCCCCAGCAGACCATCGCGCACGGCGCCGCCCACCAGGGCCGTGCCAGGCGGCAGGGCCTCTCGGGGAAGGGGCCAGGGCTCGGCCAGCAGGCGTCGCCACAGCTCCTCTGCCACCTCGCCAGCGGGGCGGTGAGCCGTCACAATGGGCTCCTGGCTCAGCCTGGGCAGCATGTGCATCTGCGTGGATTGCCACTGGGTCGACCGCTGTCAGGCCTACCACGCGGTGGAGCGCCAGCACGGCGCACCCCACCTCTGCCTGGAGCCCGATCTCAGCCCGAGCGAGCCACGCATTCACGTGCAGGTGCAGGATCTTCCCGCCGGTGGGGTGGGAGTGGAGTGGGACGTGCGCGCCTGCGGCAGTTTTCAGCGGGATGCGGGCCGCTGGCTGCGTCTCTGCCCAGGCGCAGCCCTGCCGCGATGAGGACAAGCTGATGGCTGCCGTTTTGGCCTTGCACAGCTCCAGTGAAGTGCTCGGCGTAGGAGTCCGCTGGCTAGACGGGCCAAGCGCTCTGGCGGGCAGCACTGTGGTGCGCGCCTTTCCCCTCGGCCGCGAGCTCTCCAATCAGCTGTTCAGCTGCATTGAGCAGCTATTGCCCGCTGAGCAGTGGCCCCAGCTCAGCCGCCTGGCGGTGGCCACTGGTCCAGGCGGATTCACCGGCACCCGGCTCACGGTGGTGCTGGCCCGCACGTTGGCCCAGCAGCTGCAGTTGCCCCTCGATGGGGTGGGCAGCTTTTTGCTGGTGGCCCGGCGGCTGGGGATTGGCGAGCCAACCTGGCTGGTGCAGGAGCTGCCGCGCCGTGGCGTTGTAGCTGGGCTCTATGCCCCTGCTGGCCCAGATCGAGCCATCACCGAGCTGCAGGCGCCCCGACTGTTTGCCCCAGATACGCCCTTGCCGCCGGGTCCCCAGCTGTCCGCCGCGGCCCTGCTGCCCAACGACGTTGAGCAATTGCTGGAGCTAAGCGTGCAGGCGGCAGATCAGGGCCTGGCAGCTCCCTGGCAGACCGTGTTGCCCTCCTACCCCACTTCGCCGGTAGCGGGGCTTTGATGGTGTCCCAACCCGATCCGCTGCAGCGCCCTCGCCTGCGCCGCGTTCAGGGGCGCTCCCGCCGGCCTCGCCCCAGCCCCTGGGGGGTTTTGGCACTGCTGCTGGCTGGTGGCCTGCTTTGGCTGTCGCGCGGCTGGTGGTTGCCGGCGCCCCCAACCGCCCAGATGATCCTGGTGTTGGGTGGCGATGTGGCGCGGGAGCGGGCGGCGGCGGCTTTAGCGGCCCGCCAGGGGCTGCCGGTGGTGGTGAGTGGCGGCAGTAATCCTGAATATGCCCATTGGTTGTTTGAGCAACGCCAGGGCTTGCCTTCCCACCAGGTGCAGCTCGATTACCGAGCTCGCGACACCCTTTCCAATTTCACCTCCCTGGTGGACGATTTGCGCCAAGCGCGGATCCGCCACGCCCTGCTAGTCACCAGCAGTGACCACATGGACCGGGCTCTGCTGGTGGGTCGGATCGTGGCCGGCAGCCGCGGCATCCACCTCACGCCGGTGCCGGTTTCCTGTGCTGATCTCTGTCAGCCGGAGGGGCTGCGCAAGGTGTGGGGCGACGGACTGCGGGCGGCCGTGTGGGTGCTGAGTGGCCGAGATCTCAAGGGCTGGACGGTCCCAGCTGTTGGCCGTTGATCAGCCCCTGGTCGAGCAAAGCATTGATCTGGGCCTGACAGGCGGCCGTGGCGACGTCTAGGTCGGCTCTCCGCCGTGAGGCGGGTGGTGCAATTGGCGTGCCAATGCGGATGTGAATGGGCAGTAGCCGTGCGCCCGCTTGCCCAGGCCCCAGGGCCCGGTGGCTGTTGATGATCGCCACCGGCAGCAGGGGCACGCCGGCTCGGGCCGCCAGCAGGGCGGCGCCAGCCTGGGGATCATTGACCCGGCCATTGGCCTGGCGGGTGCCGTCGATGAATACGCCGGTGGCCCAACCCTCGAGCAGGCGGTTGGTGGCGGTGCGGATGGCCTCGCGGTCGCTGGCACCACGGGACACCGGATAGGCGCCGCAGGCCCGGATGATGGCACCGAGTATCGGCAGCCTGAACAGCTCCGCCTTGGCCATGAAGGCCACTGGCCGGCCAAGGGCGTGTCCCAGTAGGGGGGGATCAAGGTGGGAGCCGTGGTTTGCCACCACCACCAAAGCCCCTTGCCTTGGCACGTTGCCGTTGCCAGCGGTGCGGCCGCGAAACAACAACCGGTAAATCGGAAATACCAGCAGATAGCTGATCAGCCGGTAGGTGAGGCTGGGCCGCGGTGTGCGGATCAGGGCCGGGAGCTGGCTGGATTGGCTCATAGGGCCAGGTCGGCGGCGCTGCTGATCTGGGCGGTTTGGATGCCAGGGCAGCTGCGTTTGATTAGGCCGCTGAGCACGGCTCCAGGCCCAATCTCCACGACGATATCGATGCCTAGAGCCCCAAACTGCGCCATGGTTTCGCGCCAGCGCACGCCGGTGGTCATCTGATGCACCAGGCGGGCCTTGAGCGCGGCTGCGTTGGTTTCGGGGCTGGGATCGGTGTTGCTGAGCACGGGGATCGCCGCATCGGCGAAGGCCACCGATTCCAGCTCGGTGGCAAAGGCGGTGGCGGCTGCCGCCATAAAGGGGGAGTGGAAGGCACCGCTCACGGCCAAGGGAATCGCCCGTTTGCACTTCAAGTTGCTGCTGACGGCTGCCACCGCCTCGGGGCTTCCGGAGAGCACCACCTGGGCGTCGCTGTTGTCGTTGGCAACTACCACCCCTGAGGTGGCTGCCACCAGGTCATCCAGCTCGCTGCGCTCGAAGCCCATTACCGCCGTCATGGCGCCGCCGCCGGCAGCAGCCATTAAGGTGCTGCGGCTTTTCATCAGCTGCAGACCGGTGGCGAAGTCGAATACCCCCGCCACATGCAAGGCGACCAGTTCGCCCAGGCTGTGGCCAGCTACTAGTTGGGGCGCGCGGCCTTGGGCTTGCAGGGCTTCTGCCAGCAGGCTTTCAATCACAAATAGGGCCGGTTGGGTGTTGCGGGTGTCGTTGAGATCGCTTAGGTCGCCGCCACCCCCCGTGCCCGAGCAGATCGCCAGCAGGTCCCGGCCCAGCAGGGCTGAGGCTTGCTCGAAACGCTCCCGCGCTCCAGGCAGCTGCAGCACCGGCTCTGCCATGCCCACTTTCTGCGAGCCCTGGCCAGGAAACACCCAGGCAATGCCCATGCCTTCACCCTCTAACTGAGTCGGCAGGAGATTAGGTCTCAGTCGGTGGGGCCCTGCCAGCGCAGGAGAGCTGCACCCCAGCTCAGGCCGGCGCCGAAGCCGCTGCTGGCCAGCAGATGGCCCGGCTGCACCCTGCCGTCCTTGACGGCTTCATCGAGCATTAATGGAATCGTGGCGGCCGAGGTGTTGCCGTAGAGGGCCAGGTTGCTCAGCACCTGACTGTGGTCTATGGCGAAGCGGTCGGCAACGGCGTCGAGGATGCGTTGGTTGGCCTGGTGCAGTAGCAGCCAGTCGAGTTGCTCGGGGGCGGTGCCGGTGGCTTCCAGCAACTCGCTGAGGATTGCCGGCACCTCTCGTACTGCAAATTTGTAGACCTCTTGGCCGTTCATCTGGATCGGCGCAAAGCCGCCCTGCTGGGCCGTGAGCTCCCCGAGCAGGGGCGTGTGTTTATCGAGCTGGGCAAGGGTTAGGCAGCCGTTGCGGCTGCCGTCGGAGCGCATGCGGAAACCCAGTAGGCCGCTCTCGCCCCCTTCGGAGGCCTCCACCGCCACGGCTCCGGCACCATCGCCAAACAGCACGCAGGTGCTGCGGTCGTCCCAGTCGACCCAGCGACTGAGCTGGTCGGCGCCGATCACCAGGGCCCGCTTCATGGCGCCGCTGCCCAAATATTGGCTGGCGGTGATCAGGGCAAACAGAAAGCCGCTGCAGGCGGCGGTGAGATCGAAGGCCACCGCGCGTCTGGCGCCTAAGGCCCCCTGCACCCGTGGCGCCGTGCCGAATAGATCGTCGGGGCTTGAGGTGGCCAGCAGGATCAGGTCGACATCCTCTGGGCTCCAGCCGGCATGGTCGAGGGCGGCCTGGGCGGCGCGGCTGGCCAGGCAGGTGAGGGATTCGCTGGGGCCGGAGATCCGGCGGGCGCCAATGCCGGTGCGGGTGCGGATCCACTCGTCGTTGGTGTCAACCCGCTCGCTGAGTTGCTGATTGGTGATGCTGGCTGCCGGCACGGCGCTACCGCAACCCACCAGGGCCATGCCCAGCAGACAAGATGATTTTGGCGCTGGTGTGTTGACTCCGCCGAGCGACACCGGGAAAGGCCCACAGTTGGCTCAGTCAATCACAGGCGACTGGCTCTGCGGGGCTGCCCGTTTCGCTGAGGGCGTGGAGGTTGGACATCACCCCGTGGCTGGCGGCGGAGTGGGCCAGGCGCAGGGCGCTGAGCACGGAGAGGGCCTTGCTGCTGCCGTGGCCGATTACGCATACCCCATCAACGCCAAGCAGCAAGGCGCCGCCGTGCTCGGCATGATCGAGGCGCTTTTTAATGCGGCGCAGGTTGTTGATCAGGAAGGCCGAGCCCACTTTGCCGCGGCGGCCCCTGGGCAGTTCCTCTTTGATCACATCCAGCAGCACGCTGCCCACGGATTCCAGGAACTTCAACAGCACGTTGCCGGTGAAGCCGTCGCACACCACCACGTCGAACTGACCCGAGAGGATGTCGCGCCCCTCGCAGTTGCCGGCGAAGGTGAAGCGCTCCTCTTCTGCCAGCAGGGGGTAGGTGCGCAGGCAGAGCTCGTTGCCCTTGCACTCCTCTTCGCCGATATTCACCAGGCCGATGCGGGGCTGGGCCACCTGCAATACATCGCGGCTGTAGATGTGGCCAAGCAGAGCCCACTGGTGCAGGTATGCGGGCTTGCAATCCATGTTGGCGCCCACATCCAGCACCAGCACCTGCTGTTCGGTGTCTTTGGTGGGGAATAGGGCGCCGATGGCGGGGCGATCGATGCTCTTGAGTCGGCCCAGCCGGAAGATCGCCGCAGCCATAACGGCGCCGGAGTTGCCAGCGGAATAGACCGCCGTGGCCTCGCCCTGCTTCACCAGGTCCATGGCCTTGTTGACGCTGGCGTCGCGCTTCTTGCGCACCACCGTGGCCTCTTCGTTCATGCCGACCGAGGGGCCGCTGGCCACAAGCTCGATTAGGCCGCGGGCTACGGCTTCGTTGAGTTCGTCCTGGAGGCCCATAGCGGTCACGGCGGGCTGTAGCAGGGCCGTTTCGGCCACGAACCGCACCCGCAGGGGCAACAATTCCACGGCCCGCAGGCAGCCCTCCAGAATTGGCCCAGGGGCGTGGTCCCCACCCATGCCATCCACCGCTACCCAAAGGCGGTCGGAGTCTTTGATCGGTGTGTCTTCGCCCGGTCCGCCCAGGCCCCGTTGCAGGCGGCGTAGTGGGTCGAACACCAGCGGCTGCAGCACCGTGTTGGCCATGTTGCCGGCCACGCTGGTGGCGGTGCCAGCCACATTGCCAGCCGTGTTAGCGGCGGAGCTGGCGGCAGAAGTTGCGCTATCAACCAGGCTGGTTACCGCCGCGTTGCGGCGATACCAGATCACCAGCCGGCGGATGGCCCGGCTGGGCTTGGCGCGCTTGTCAGGTCCCTTCGGAGGCAACGGCGTCAACGATGCGTTGGAACAAATAACCGGTGCCGCGAGCTGTGAGGATCAACTCGGGGTTGGCCGGATCATCCTCCAGTTTGGAGCGCAGACGGGAAATGTGGACATCCACCACCCGGGTATCCACGTGACGCTCCGGGGTGTAACCCCACACATCCTTGAGAATTTCACCACGGCTGAAGGGTTCGCCGCTGCGGCTCACCAGCAGCTCCAGCAGGCTGAACTCCATGCCGGTGAGGCGGATGCGCTCATCACCTCGATACACCTGACGCTTGTTGGTGTCGATGCGCAGTTCGCCCACCGTGATCACTCCGGAATTGGGAGAACCGGCGATGGACTCCTTCTCCACCCGGCGCAGCACGCAGCGGATGCGGGCTTCCAGCTCCTTGGGGCTGAAGGGTTTCACCACGTAGTCGTCGGCGCCGAGCTCGAGGCCAGTGATGCGGTCTGCCACATCGCCTAGGGCGGTTAGCATCACAATTGGCACATCCGATTCCTTGCGCAGCTCCTGGCAGACGCCGTAGCCATCGAGCTTCGGCATCATCACGTCGAGCACCACCAGATCCGGCTGAGTGGTCTTGAACAATTCCAGGGCCTCGATGCCGTCGCAGGCCGTGACCACTTGATAACCGATCATTGATAGCCGGGTCTCCAGGATCCGCCGGATGCTTGCTTCGTCGTCAACGACCAGGATTACTTCCTTGCCGTGATTGTTCCCGAGGGTGGTGGGGGCGGAGGCCGTCATCACTGCAGCCGGGCTGCTACATCAGATAGCCCCCACTGAAAAGGCGGGAGGGGGCGAAATTTCATTCAATGCCACCTTTCTTCATATAGCCCTCTCTCGTTCGCCCTTAGTTCGTGGCCAAGCCCAGCACTATTTTTGTCTGCACCAGCTGTGGAGCCCAGGCCCGCCAGTTTTTTGGCAAGTGCGCCAGCTGCGGCAGCTGGAACACATTGGTGGAGCAAAAAGCTGCTCCGGCGGCCGACAGTCGCCGCCGGCGGCCGGTGGCCGAGCCTGAAGCCGTTGTCGCTGGCCAGCCGCGACGCTCCGAGCCGATTCAAGCGGTGGGCGAGAGGGCCTTGCAGCGGCTTAGCAGCGGTTACGGCGAATTCGATCGGGTGCTGGGCGGTGGCCTGGTGCCCGGCTCCCTGGTGCTGGTGGGCGGCGACCCGGGAATTGGTAAGAGCACCCTGCTGCTGCAGAGCGCCCGCGCCATGGCGGCTCGGGCGTCGGTGCTCTACGTGAGTGCGGAGGAGTCGGCCCAGCAGGTGAAGCTGCGCTGGCGTCGCCTAGCGGAGGCCAGCACTGGTGAAACCGAAACAGGCGAATCCAACGCAGGGGCGGATTTTCAGCTGCTCGCCGAAACCGATCTGGAGCTGGTGCTGCAGGAGCTGGAGGCGTTGCGGCCAGCGGTGGCGATCATTGACTCCATTCAGGCCCTCCATGACGCCGAACTGGGCAGCGCCCCTGGTTCGGTGTCCCAGGTGCGGGAATGTGCCGCCGCCCTGGCCCGCATCGCCAAGCGCCAGGACACCGCCCTGCTGCTGGTGGGCCACGTGACCAAGGAGGGCGCCCTGGCGGGCCCGAAGGTGCTCGAGCACCTGGTTGATGCGGTGCTGACCTTTGAGGGAGACCGCTTTGCCAGCCACCGGCTGCTGCGGGCGGTGAAAAACCGCTTCGGGGCAACCCATGAGCTGGGCGTTTTCGAGATGCGTGATCGGGGCCTGGCCGAGGTGACCAACCCCAGCGAGCTATTTCTCGGCAGCGATGAACCCAGCGCCGGCACCGCCACGATCGTGGCCTGCGAGGGCACCAGACCCCTGGTGGTGGAAATGCAGGCCCTGGTGAGCACCACCAGTTACGCCAGCCCGCGGCGCAGCGCCACCGGCATCGCCGTTAATCGCCTGCACCAGATCTTGGCCGTGCTCGAAAAGCATCTCGGCCTGCCCCTGTCGCGCTTTGACTGCTACCTGGCGGTGGCAGGCGGGCTGGAGGTGGAGGAGCCCGCGGCGGATCTAGGCGTGGCCGCGGCGGTGGTTGCCAGCTACCGCGACCTCACCCTGCCGCCTGGCACGGTGCTGGTGGGGGAGCTGGGCCTGGGCGGTCAGCTGCGGCCGGTGGGGCAGCTGGAGCTGCGGCTGCAGGAGGCGGCGAGGTTGGGCTTCACCCGGGCGGTGGTGCCGAAGGGCACGGGCCTGGCCAAGGCGGCTGCCGGGCTTGGTCTGCAGCTGCTGGAGGCCGGTGGTGTGGCCGAGGCATTGGTGGCCGCCCTGGGGGTGAATCCGGCGGATGACCGGGGCTGAGTGGCAGGTTCTGCATCAAGATGCGTAGCTCGCGCATTAAGATGAGACCATGCGCACCACGCTCACCATCAGCGACGCCCTCTACGAGCAGGCGAAGGTCCAGGCCGCTCGAGAAGGCAGCACGGTGGGATCGGTGTTTGAGGCGGCGCTGCAGGCTTATCTCAACCGTGCCCACCTGCTGAAACAGGCGGAGTTGCCCCTGCTGCCAGTCCATGCCGGTGGCGTTCTGCGCCCAGGTGTTGACCTCGACGATCTCTCCACCGTGCGGGAGCTGCTCGACGAAGGGCTGCCCCTCGATCAGTTGCACTGACCCAGATGCACTGCGTTGACGTGAATGTCCTGGTGCAGGCCTGTGTGGCTGCTTCACCTCGCCATGCGCTAGCCCGCTCCTGGCTATTGGACCATCGCGCTGAGCCGGAAGGACTGGGCCTGTTCTCCGTTGTGGTCAGCGGCTTTCTGCGGGTCGCCACGGACCGCCGCGTTTTTAGTGAGCCCCTCGATCCGGCTGGGGCCGTGGGCTTTGTCGACAGCCTTTTGGCGTCTCCAGCGGTATCCATCCTCGACCCCGGGCCGAGACATTGGGGCCTCTTCCGCCGGTTGGTTCTCGATTACCGGCCCAGTTCTGTTGACATGACCGATGTCTACCTGGCGGCCGCGGCCCTGGAAGTGAATGCCACCTGGGTGTCCTTCGATCGCGGCTTTAGCCGTTTCAAAGAATTGCGCTGGCTCAATCCCGCCGATCTCTGAGCCTCAGAAATAAACGTTCAGAAATACACGGTTCAGAAATACACATCTACGCTGCCGCGGCCGCTGGTCTTGAGCCAGTTTTGGGCTTCGATGTAGTTGTTTGGTGCCAGGCGGATTGCCTTGCCCCAGAAGTCGGCGGCCTGATCGAAACAGCGATCAGCTTCATCGGCATCGCCCCTTTCCTCGGCGATTGAGCCCAGGTGGTGGTGAATCACCGCAATATTGTTGAGGGCCTGCGGCATCTTGCTGTTGAGATCCAGGGCCTGGCCGTAGAAGTCAAGCGCTTTGGCGTGGTCACCATTTGAGGCAAACACCAAGGCCATGTTGTAGAGGATGAAAGCCTTGTCGTTGGGGTCGTCCTCGAGGGTTAGCGCCTCCTCGTAGTTCTCAAGGGCTTCTGCGTATTCGCCGTCGGCCTGGGCGCTCATGCCGTCGCGGTAGTAGGCGAAGGCCTCCTTAGCTCGTCGGTTGGTGGGCAGCACCTTGAGGATCAAGTCGGCCATCACCGTGAAGCTCTTATCGATGAAGTTGTCGTTGCGCTGACTGCGGGGCACGGGCTGGGGCTGCGGACTTCGTGGACCCATCCTGGCGGATGTCCCTAGCCTGGGCCGACTCCTTTACCTACTTGGCCTTGCACTCGCTCCAGGAGCCGCCTCCGCTGGAGCCCCTCCTCCTGGAGATCGAGGGGATGAAGTGCGGCGGCTGCGTGCGGGCCGTGGAGCAGCGCCTGCTGGATCAGCCCGGGGTGCGCCAGGCCAGCGTCAACCTCTTAACCCGCACTGCCTGGGTCGATCTCGCCTCTGCGGAAGCGGATCAAGGCAACCTGCTTAAGGCCTTGGCAGAGTTGGGTTTCCAGGCACGACTGCGCTCCAGTGAAGTCGAGTTGTCGAGTCGCCGGGAGCGCTTGCGGGCGCGCAGCTGGTGGCAGCAGTGGCGCCAGCTGGTGGTGGCCCTGTTGCTGCTGCTGGTGTCCGTGCTCGGCCATCTGCCAGGGGTGGGACTAGGTGCCCTCTGGATTCATGCCTTGGTGGCCACTGCAGCCTTGGCAGGGCCCGGGCGGCCGATTTTGGTGCGGGGAATCCAGGGAGCCCTGGCCGGCTTGCCCAGCATGGACACCCTGGTGGGCCTGGGGGTGTTCAGCGCCTACGGGGCCAGCTTGGTTGCCTTCCTTTGGCCCCACACCGGCTGGCCTTGCTTTTTCAATGAGCCGGTGATGCTGCTCGGCTTTGTGCTGCTGGGCCGCTTTTTGGAGGAACGGGCCCGCTTTCGCACCGGCCGTGCCCTCGAGCAGCTCGCTGAGCTCCAACCTGACACCGCCCTGCTGCTGCTTGGCGATGGACCGCCGCGTCCGGTGCGGGTTGGCGGCCTGCGCCCGGGCGACCGCGTTCGGTTGCTGCCTGGAGACCGGGTGCCAGTTGATGGCGTGGTGCTGGAGGGCTGCTCGGCGGTGGATGTTTCAGGTCTTACCGGCGAACCGCTGCCCCTGCAGGCAGCTGCCGGCAGCGAGCTCGCCGCCGGCAGTCTCAATTTGGAGGCGCCCCTGGTGCTGGAGGTGAGTCGCCGTGGGGCCGATAGCGCCATTGCCCGGATCATCCATCTGGTGGAGCGGGCCCAGGCCCGCAAGGCTCCCATTCAGGCCCTCGTGGACCGGATCGCCGGGCGCTTCACCCTGGTGGTGCTGGCTTTAGCGGTGGCGACGCTGCTTTTTTGGTGGTTGTTGGGCACCGAGATCTGGCCCCAGGTGCTCAACTCCCCCCATGCGGCAGGCCATGCCGGCCATGGGGTGCTTGGCACCAGCGCCGAAACCCCCTTTGCCCTGGCCCTGCAATTAGCAATTGCGGTGTTGGTGGTGGCCTGCCCCTGCGCCCTGGGCCTAGCTACCCCCACCGCCATCACGGTGGGCACGGGCAGGGCTGCTCGGGAGGGTTTGCTGTTTCGCGGTGGTGATGCGATTGAAACCGCGGCCCGGCTCCAGGCCGTGCTTTTCGATAAAACAGGCACCCTCACCCTGGGGCGTGCCTTGGTGGCGGCGGTGGAGCCCCTGGCTGATCTTGATGCCGATCGGCTGGTGCAACTGGCTGCCAGCCTTGAAGCGGGCAGTCGCCATCCCCTGGGCCAGGCCTTGCTGCAGGAAGCCCAACGCCGTGATCTGGCTCTGTTTGAGCTGGGTGATTCCCACACCACAGCCGGTGAAGGCGTGGCGGGCTTGGTTGATGGCCGGCGGTTGCGGGTCGGACGGCTGGCCTGGGTCGAACCGGTGCCTTCAGCCGCATTGCTCGCCCGCCAGGCACTGCTGGAGTGCCAAGGGGCCAGTGTTCTGGCTGTGGCCGACGACCAGCTGGGCCTGCTGGGATTGGTATCAATCAATGATCAGCCCCGCCCGGACGCGGCGGCGGTGCTGGCAGCCCTGCGGGGCATGGACTTGGAGCTTGGACTGCTCAGTGGCGATCGGCGTGAGCCGGTGCAGCAGCTGGGCAGCAGGCTGGGCCTGAAGCCGGCGGAGCTGGCCTGGGAACTGCGGCCCGAGCAGAAGCTGGAGCGCATCCTGCAGCATCCGGCCTACGGCGCCTTGGCGATGGTGGGTGATGGCATCAACGACGCCCCGGCCCTGGCTGCGGCAGACCTTGGCATCGCCGTCGGCACGGGCACCCAGATCGCCCAGGACAGCGCCGATTTGGTGGTGATGGGCGAGCAGCTCGACGGCATTGTGCGGGCCCTCCTGCTGGCCCGCCGCACCATGGCCAAGGTGCGCCAAAACCTTGCTTGGGCCTTTGGTTACAACCTGATCGTGCTGCCGTTGGCGGCCGGTGTGTTGCTGCCGGGCTTTGGGGTATTGCTCACCCCGCCGCTGGCTGCCCTGCTGATGGCTCTTAGCTCGATCACGGTGGTGGCAAATGCCCTGTTGCTGCAGGATGGGAGGGATGATGCCAGCTGATTGCCAGGTGGCGGCGCATCCCGTGGCTCCCCGGGGCAGGTTTGTGGTGCTTGAGGGCATCGATGGCTGCGGCAAGAGCACCCAGATCGAAGCTCTGCGCCGCTGGTTGCCCACCAGTGGCTTGCTGGCAACCGGCGCCGAGCTGCTGGTGACCCGGGAGCCGGGGGGCACTGCCCTGGGGGCCGCCCTGCGCCAGCTGCTGCTGCACCCCCCGGGTGAGGCGGCGCCGGAGCCAATGGCCGAGCTGCTGCTCTATGCCGCCGACCGGGCCCAGCATGTGGAGCAGTGCATTCGGCCGGCTCTGGCAGCCGGCCATTGGGTACTGAGCGATCGCTACAGCGGCTCTACGGCGGCCTATCAGGGCTATGGCCGCGGCCTCGACCTGGCCCGTATCGCCCAGCTGGAGCAGCTGGCTACTGGAGGCCTGGCACCCGATCTCACCCTGTGGTTGGAGTTGCCCCTGGCCGAATCCCTGCGCCGTCGCGGTGAGCGCACTGCCGACCGCATCGAGGCCAGCGGTGAGGCTTTTCTGCAGCGGGTTATCGATGGTTTTGCGGAATTGGCGGCAGCACAGGGCTGGCAGCGGGTTGATGCCACCGGGGCACCGGAGCAGGTGGCGGCAGCCTGCTGCGGCTTGCTGGCCGAGCTTGCGGCTGGTTCGCCCCCATGACGGCCCTGTTCGACGACCTGCTTGGTCAGACCAGGGCCGTAGCCCTGCTCGAGGCTTCTTTGGTTAAGGGGCGGCTGGCGCCGGCCTATCTGTTCGCCGGTCCTGATGGCGTGGGGCGGCGGTTGGCGGCGCTGCGCTTTTTGGAGGGTGTGCTGGCAGGGCTTCAGGGCGATGCCGGTATCCGCCGGCGCCTGCAGGAGGGAAACCACCCGGATCTGCTCTGGGTCGAGCCCACCTATCAGGACAAAGGCCAGTTGGTGCCGGCTTCTAAGGCCGAGGAGCTGGGCTTGGCGCGGCGGGCTGCACCCCAGCTGCGGCTTGAGCAGATTCGCGACGTTTCGCGCTTTTTATCCCGCCGGGCCGTGGAAGCCAGGGGCTGTGTGGTGGTGCTGGAGGACGCCGAGGCGATGGCCGAGGGGGCAGCCAATGCCTTGCTCAAAACCCTGGAGGAGCCCGGCGAGGGCCTGCTGATCCTGATCGCGGCGAAGCCAGAGCAGCTGCTCACCACGATTCGCTCCCGCTGCCAGCAGATCCCCTTCACCCGGCTCAGCTCGGAGCAGCTGGCGGTGGTGCTGGAGCGCTGCGGTGAGCCCGACCCAACGGCCGATCCACCTGAACTGCTGGAGCTGGCTGCAGGTTCGCCGGGGGCCCTGCTGCGATGCCGCCAGGCCTGGGCAGACCTTCCCGAGGGGCTGGCGGCCAGGTTGCTGGACTTGGCAGCAACTGCGGAGCCCCTGCAGGCCCTGGCTCTGGCAAGGGATCTGGCCGAGGCCCTCGATGCTGAACAACAGTTATGGCTGCTTGGCTGGTGGCAGCTGGCGTTATGGCGGCGGCAGGCACCGGTGGCCCAGCTCCAGCGCCTGGAGCGCCTGGGCAGCCAGCTGCGCGCCTACGTGCAGCCGCGGCTGGCCTGGGAAGTGGCTCTGCTGGAGTTGGCTGGGATCTGATCAGCTGGCCTGGGCTTGACTTTCGCTGGGTAGCTCCAGGCAGTAGCCGGCGCCGTACACCGTTTTGATGAAGCGGGGTTTGCGGGGATCGGGCTCGAGCTTGGTGCGTAGGTGGCGCACGTGCACCCTGATGGTCTCGATGTCGTCGTCAGGTTCGTAGCCCCATACCTCCTTGAGGATCAGGGAAGGGGCCACGGTTTGGCCGTGGCGCTGCAGCAGGCAGTGCAGCAGTTCGAATTCCAGGTGGGTGAGGCGCACCGGCTCGTCAAACCAGATGGCCTCAAAGCGCTCCGGCACCAGGGTGATGCAGCCGTAGCTGAGGATTTCGTTGTGCTTGGTGGAGAGGGGGGCATGGTCGCTGCGGCGCAGCAGCGCCTTAACCCGCACCATCAGCTCCTCGAGATCGAAGGGCTTGGGGAGATAGTCGTCGGCGCCGGAATTGAAACCGCTCACCTTGTCTTTGATGCTGCCGAGGGCCGTGAGCATCAGGATCGGGATCTTGGCAGTTCGCTCATCGCGCCGTAGGCGCTGGCAGAGGGTGAGGCCGTCCACCTTGGGCAGCATCAGATCCAGGAGGATCAAGTCAGGGCTGTATTGCAGGGCAAGGGCCTGGCCCTTGATGCCGTCTTCAGCTCGCTGTACATCGAAGCCGCCATGCTCTAGGTGGCCTGCCACCAGCTCGCGCATGTCGCTGTCGTCTTCGATCAGCAGGATGCAAGGCTTCATGGAATGAGGTGGTGGAGCAATCGCTACTGCAGCAGCGAACTTCAACGCATTTTCTCCGTTTTTGCCCGAAAGGGCGAGCTCTGGCGCTGATTTAAGGCTTGCTGAAACGCTTTTTTTGGGCTGATCGAGCCGAATCAAACCCTTTTGCCTGACTCAGTCCAGTGGCAGCAAGCCCTGCAGCTGTCATCTTTGGCGGGAATCTTCAGGATTTCTTCCCGGTTTTTTGTTGTGGCGTGGCCACTAAAAAACCGCAACCCAGGGGCTGCGGTTTGGTGAATAAGCTCCCCGGGCGGGATTCGAACCTGCGACCAATCGATTAACAGTCGATCGCTCTACCGCTGAGCTACCGAGGAAAAAGCCGGTCAAACCGGTCCGATGACCTTACCCTTCGGCCCTGCCGCCCTGCAAGGGGGCCAGGCGCTGGGCTAGCTGCTGTCCGCTCTGCCAGCTCCCCACGGAGCCATGCTCCATCAAGGCGGCGCCATCGCAGTGCTGCAGCTCCTCAAGCCGGTGGGTGATCCAAAGGGCAGTGAGTGGGGCTGCGGGCCGGTGGGTTAGCTGCCAGAGCAACTGCAAAACACCGCTTTGGCTGTCGGGGTCTAGCAGGGCGGTTGGTTCGTCAAGCAGCACTAGATCGGCGTCGCTGGCCAGGGCGCCGGCTATGGCCAAGCGCTGCTTCTGGCCGCCGCTGAGGGTGTGGATTGGCCGCTCCTCAAAACCGCCTAAACCCACTTGGACAAGGGATTGGGCGACTCTCGAGCGCCGCTTATCGCCGCCTAAATCTGCTGGCAGGCCTAGTTGCAGGTCGCTTGCGCAGCTGGGTAGCAGCAGCTGATGGTCTGGATTTTGAAAAACGAGTGCGGCCTTGCCGGCAGCGTGGATGCTGCCGCTGCGGGGTTCCAGTAGGCCGGCGATCAAGCGCAGCAAAGTGCTCTTGCCGCTGCCATTGGTGCCCACCAGCATCCATAGCCCTGGCCTCGGGATCTGCAGGGTGCAGTGGCGCAGGGCTGGACGGCCGTTGGGCCAGGCGAAGCTGAGGCGCTCAACGGTGAGAGGAGTCGTCATGACCGGGTGGCTCCAGCGCGATGCCGTGGCAGCTCAGCTGTCGAAGCTGAAACCGGGGCGCTTGCCGCCGCTACCCGTGGCTGATTTCTCGTACAGCTGCACGGCCACCACTTCACTGCAAAGCAAGGTGATGCTCTTGTCCTCCTCCTTCTCGCAGGTGAGTTCCAGCAGGCGGGGGCCATCGCCTTCGAGGACCTGCCGCACCTGGTTGTAGAGGACCTGGGCATCGTTCAGCTCCTTGCGCTGAACGGCAACAGGCATGGGGCTGAGCTTGAGGGAGAGCTCGACTACGTACATGGATGGGGGTTGGGCTGGCCCCACTGTGGCGAATCCCGTCCCCCATGGTGCAAGACCCAATAGGCGCAAAACGCAACTGGCGACCCCTAGGTAAATCTGCTCAGCGTTGCCGTGGGCCTGCGCGCCTGGCGGTTACGACCCGTAGTATTTCCTTGTAACGCTTCATGAAGCCGCTCTCATGACGATCGCCTTAGGCCGCGCGCCGCAGCGGGGATGGTTCGACATCCTCGATGACTGGCTCAAGCGCGACCGCTTCGTATTTGTGGGGTGGTCTGGTCTGCTCCTGTTCCCCACGGCCTATTTGGCCCTGGGTGGTTGGCTCACCGGCACCACCTTTGTCACTTCCTGGTACACCCACGGAATTGCCAGCTCCTACCTAGAGG
>JBIKWZ010000022.1:0-40501 GCA_044356035.1 Cyanobium sp.
CCCGCCTTCCCTCCCGAGACGAACAGGCGCTACGCCGGCGTCGGGAGATGGCGCTTGGCTCCAGCTCTAGTAGCAGCGCCCTGATCACTGGCACCCGGGTGGGTAACGACAGCTCGGGCGCCAGTTGTGTGATTACCACCGACAGCGAGGGCTCCCGGCTGGCACGCCAATCCAGCCATGTGCAGTCGATTGAGCTGCGCACATACGTATTTCTTGATTCGCTGCAGCCCCAGCTAGCTGCCTATATGGGCACGGTTAGCCAGGGCTTCCTGCCCATTCCCGGTGACGCCTGCTTGTGGCTGGAGGTATCGCCTGGCATGGCTGTGCACCGGGTCACCGACATTGCCCTCAAGGCCAGCACGGTGCGTCTTGGTCAGATGATCGTGGAGCGGGCCTTCGGCTCCTTGGCGCTCTACCACCGCGACCAGAGCAACGTGCTCCACTCTGGCGACGTGGTGCTCGAGGCCATCGGCAGCCGGGTGGAGCTCCGCAGCCGTTGCGAGGTCAGCTGGACCGAGATCATTCGGGCGATCACCCCTGACCACGCCGTGCTGATCAACCGGCAGAACAGGCGCGGATCGATGATTCAAGCTGGCATGAGCATGTTCATCCTGGAAACCGAGCCCGCCGGTTACGTGCTAATCGCAGCCAATGAGGCAGAAAAGGCTTCCAACATCACTGTGGTGGACGTGAAAGCCGTGGGCGCCTTTGGCCGTCTAACCCTGGCGGGGCGAGAGGGTGATGTAGAGGAGGCCGCCGCCGCCGCGATGCGGGCGATCAGTCACATCAACAACAAGGCCAGCTGAACCAGGGGCTTGATCTGGCAGTTGAGCTACTGGCAGTTGAGCATTAGTTGCTCAGCTCCAGCAGGCGGAGCAACTGCGGGGCAAGCGCCCGGGCTGCCTTGCCGCGGCTGCCGAGCTTTGCCTTGAGGTGGGGGCCCATTAGGGCGTAGGAGCAGCCTGCCTCGCGCACATAAAAAAGGCTGTCGTAACCAGGTCCATGACCCTGGGGAGCGCGCAATATCTGGCCGCGGCAGATGCCCTCAGCCTCGGCCCTGGTGGTGCCGGATGGATCGGCCAGCGCCATGGCGCTGCGGAAGCTGGCTCCGCGATAAAGGCTGTCGCCCATTTCTTTCAACAGACGGTGGATCCGCTCGTGGTCGCTGGGGGCATAGCGGGCCGAAAAAATACCCGGAGCCCCATCCAGTGCATCCACCTCGATACCTGAGTCGTCGGCGAGAGCCCAGTGGCCGGTGAGGCGAGCAACAGCCTCGGCTTTGAGACGGGCGTTAGCGAGGTAGGTCGCTCCGGTTTCCTCAATCTCAAGACCGGGCGGCTGGGGCAGCACATCCAGCTCAACCCGCTCAAGCATCGCGCCGATTTCGGCCACCTTGTGGGGGTTGCCACTGGCGACGACCAGGATCGGCATTCAGCAGGAATCGGGGCAAGTCATTGTCCCCCAAGGAGGTGTCTTATTTCCTGCAGCAGACCTACGGTTGGTAAATGCCTTGGCCCCCGCCTGATTGGGTTCCAGGGGTAATCGATGGACCCAAGCCTGATTCTGCAGAACCTGGTCAGCCCACCGGTGCTGTTTTTTTTCCTTGGCGTGACCGCCGTACTGGTTGGATCGGATTTGGAAATCCCAGCCCCAATCCCAAAGCTGTTCTCCCTCTATTTATTGCTCGCCATCGGTTTCAAAGGTGGCTTGGAGCTGCAGCACAGCGGCCTCGGTGGCCAGGTGCTGCCCACAATCGCCGCCGCCATGGCGATGTCGCTACTGGTGCCGCTCTACAGCTACCTGGTGCTTAAAACCAGGTTGGATGGCTTTAACGCCGCCGCCATTGCCGCCACCTACGGATCGATCAGTGCGGTGACCTTCATCACCGCCGAGAGCTTTTTGGAAACCCAGAACCTGCCCTTCGATGGCTTCATGGTGGCTGCCCTGGCCCTGATGGAATCGCCGGCCATCATTGTGGGCCTGCTGCTGGTCAAATTGGCAGCCCCTAGCCAGCAAGTAGCTGAACCGAAGATGGGCTGGAGCTCGGTGCTGCGGGAATCATTTTTAAATAGCTCGGTATTTCTGCTGGTAGGGAGTCTGGCGATTGGCTTATTGGTCGCAGCATTCAGTCCAGCCAGCATCGACAAAATGCTGCCATTCACCGACAAACTTTTCTATGGAGCCCTCAGCTTCTTTCTGTTGGATATGGGGATCGTTGCGGCCCAACGGATCCGAGATTTACGACAAGCGGGAGCCTTTCTGATCGGCTTTTCTGTGCTGATGCCACTTTTCAATGCCCTAGTAGGCACCCTGCTCGCCCGAGGCTTGGGCCTCGGGCCTGGTAATGCCCTGCTGTTTGTGGTGCTGTGCGCTAGCGCCTCCTACATAGCGGTACCAGCAGCGATGCGGATGACAGTGCCGCAGGCCAATCCCAGTTTGTATATATCGACAGCCCTGGGAGTCACCTTTCCCTTCAACATCATTGTTGGCATTCCCCTCTACATGGCCATGATTAACGCTCTACTTCCCGCCGCCGGATAAATCAATGAAACGCCTCGAACTGATCCTCAGCGAGCGGGAGTTGGATGCGGTGATCCAGGCAATGGAAACCGCGGGTGTGCCCGGTTATTCCGTCGTCAGGCACGTCACCGGCAAGGGTCCGCATGGCTCCGTGTCCGAGGGCATGGAATTCAGCGGTCTAGGCGCCAATGCCCATGTGATCGTGTTCTGCGAAGCGGATTTGCTGAATGGATTACGCGCAGCTCTACGCCCCCTTTTGACCTACTACGGCGGAGTGGCGTACGTCACAGACGCCGAGGCCCTCTAGGTGCTGGGCAAGCAAATTTTGATCAAAACGAGAGTGGCGGGGCCAAAACCCCTTGCCAGCACTACAACGGCAAGTATTGCCTAACGTTTTGTGATGCACTGATCAGCCTGCCTTATCTAAAGGCGACGCAACAGTGATGGTCGGTTCCGGCCAAATGGCTTGACGGGGGGTTTGGCTGCCGACCATGGTTGCGAGCGAACATTCAACCCCACCTCCACCAGGAGCAGGTAATGGCAACTGAATCCATGGGCATCGCCCTAGGCATGATCGAAACTCGGGGGCTGGTGCCCGCGATCGAGGCGGCTGACGCCATGACCAAGGCCGCCGAAGTGCGCCTTATCGGTCGTGAATTCGTCGGCGGCGGCTACGTCACGGTGATGGTGCGCGGTGAAACCGGCGCCGTCAACGCAGCTGTGCGCGCCGGGGCCGATGCCTGCGAGCGCGTGGGCGACGGTCTAGTGGCCGCGCACATCATTGCTCGCCCCCACCGCGAAGTGGAGCCTGCCCTGGGCAACGGCAACTACGCCGGTCAGAAGGACTGAGTTGACCAACGTCTGAGGCGTTAACCAACCCATTTCCCTTACCGACCCAACCGGAGAATCATTCATGGCTAAGAAGTACGAATCCGGGGTTAAGGAGTACCGCGACACGTATTGGACTCCTGATTACATCCCCCTCGACACCGATCTGCTGGCGTGCTTCAAATGCACCGGCCAGGAAGGCGTCCCCCGCGAAGAAGTTGCCGCTGCTGTGGCCGCTGAATCCTCAACCGGCACCTGGTCCGCCGTGTGGTCCGAGCTCCTCACCGACCTCGACTTCTACAAAGGCCGCTGCTACCGCATCGAAGACGTTCCTGGCGACAAGGAAGCCTTCTATGCCTTCATCGCCTACCCACTCGACCTGTTCGAAGAAGGCTCCATCACCAACGTGCTGACCTCCTTGGTCGGCAACGTGTTCGGCTTCAAGGCCCTGCGCCACCTGCGTCTGGAAGACATCCGCTTCCCGATGGCGTTCATCAAAACCTGCATGGGTCCCCCGAACGGCATCGTGGTTGAGCGCGACCGTATGAACAAGTACGGCCGTCCTCTCCTGGGCTGCACCATCAAGCCGAAGCTCGGCCTGAGCGGTAAGAACTACGGCCGGGTTGTCTATGAGTGCCTACGCGGCGGTCTGGACTTCACCAAGGACGACGAAAACATCAACTCCCAACCTTTCCAGCGTTGGCAGAACCGTTTCGAGTTCGTTGCTGAAGCAACCAACTTGGCGCAACAGGAAACAGGCGAGAAGAAGGGGCACTACCTCAACTGCACCGCTGCAACTCCTGAAGAGATGTATGAGCGCGCCGAGTTCGCTAAAGAACTGGGCCAGCCCATCATCATGCACGACTACATCACTGGTGGCTTCACCGCTAACACCGGTCTTGCCAAGTGGTGCCGTAAGAACGGCATGCTGCTGCACATTCACCGTGCAATGCACGCTGTGATTGACCGCCATCCCAAGCACGGTATCCACTTCCGAGTGCTGGCCAAGTGCCTGCGTCTCTCCGGTGGTGACCAGCTGCACACCGGCACGGTGGTCGGCAAGCTGGAGGGCGACCGCCAGTCGACCCTCGGCTATATCGACCAACTGCGCGAATCCTTCGTCCCCGAAGATCGCAGCCGCGGCAACTTCTTCGACCAAGACTGGGGCTCCATGGGCGGCGTGTTCGCCGTGGCCTCCGGCGGTATCCACTGCTGGCACATGCCCGCACTGGTTGCCATTTTTGGCGACGACTCCGTGCTGCAGTTCGGTGGTGGTACCCACGGTCACCCCTGGGGTTCGGCTGCTGGTGCTGCTGCTAACCGCGTGGCTCTCGAAGCCTGCGTCAAAGCCCGTAACGCCGGTCGTGAAATCGAGCGCGAAGGCCGCGACATCCTTCTGGAAGCAGCGAAGCACAGCCCTGAGCTAGCTATCGCCCTGGAGACCTGGAAGGAAATCAAGTTCGAGTTCGACACCGTCGACAAGCTCGACACCTGAAATCGCCAGTCTGAGTTGGTGAGTGGGGCAAATAATTTGCCTACTCACCTCCCTGAACGGAATATTCAGAACTTGAGATTAAATTAATCTCTGCAAATGAGATTAAGAGCCTTTTGTACAAGGTTCAAACATTCCATCCACATAAGGATCCCCATGCCTTTCAAGAGCACCGTGGGTGACTACCAAACAGTCGCCACCCTGGAGACATTCGGCTTCCTGCCGCCGATGACCCAGGACGAGATTTACGATCAAATCGCTTACATCATTGCCCAGGGTTGGAGCCCGCTCGTTGAGCATGTCCATCCCAGCAACTCCATGGCGACCTACTGGTCCTATTGGAAGCTGCCCTTCTTTGGCGAGAAGGATCTGGGTGTGATCGTAAACGAGCTCGAGTCTTGTCACCGCGCCTACCCCGACCACCACGTTCGCTTGGTGGGCTACGACGCTTATACCCAAAGCCAGGGTTCCTGCTTCGTGGTATTCGAAGGACGCTGATCCCAGCCCTTCCGGGGCTCGCGCCATTGGCCTGGGCCCCAACCCCTTTCCTCTGCTGGCTAGTTCGCGCTGCGGACTGGTCGGCACCTTTTCAGATATTCCATTCGACGGGCGGACATGGCCAGCACATCCAGCCGGGAAGCAGCTCTGGAGCGCCGCAGGGCTCTCACCAACGGCGGCAAAAAAGCCGCCAGCCGGTTCACCTCCGGTGCGAGCCGTGTGCGCTCGGTTGAAGACGCTCGCCCCACCCGCACAGCCGCAGCGCAAGAGTCCTCAGCATCGGTGGCCAAGGCCGCTCCAGTTGCTGCCCCGGCTGTGAACGCCCGGGCGGCTGCCTCCCACCGCAGCCTTGCTGCACCAACCGGCTCCAGCCGGACCACCCAGGCCCGTCCAATCGCAAATCCCAGTAGAGATTTGGTGCTTGCCCGACGGGAAGCCCTTTCCAAACGCGGCAAACGTGCCGACACCTCCAGCGACCGCACGCGCACGGATCTGGCAAAAATTGCACCAAAAGTCCAAGCGCCGGTAGCGGAAGCCAAGTGCAAGTGTCAAGGCGAGACAGCTGCTGCACCGGCCCAATTGAGCCTCACTAATCGCTCTAGCAATACAAGTGGAAGTGGTGGAGATCGCCGTGCCACAGCCAAGCGCCTCTCCCAACTAGATCCCAGCCGGGCCCTTGTGCTCGCCCGGAGAGAAGCTCTCTCTAAGCGTGGCAAATCAGCTAATGCGCCTAAGAGCACTACAGCTGCTTCTGTATCCCGCCAAGGAAATCCTGATATGAGCGCCCGCGAACTTTCCCAGAAGGTGCGTGAACTGCGCGCCAAGGTTGGCAGCGCTGGTTCCAGCAGAGTCGCCGGCACCCGCCCCTCTGGCCCAAACCGCCACGGCGCCAAACAGGCAGCCGCCGCAGAAGCCCACTGGAAGGTAGGAGTGAGCGAAACCAGCTCTGGTCAGGTGGTCACCGGAACCCAGGCCAATCGCTCAGAGAAAACCACTGGTAACGAAGCCGCTACCTGCCGCGCCATTACGGGCACCGAATATCTGGGCGCCGAGGTTTTCCAGGCCTTCTGCCAGAGCGGTCCAGTGGCAAGTCAACCTGCCAAGGTGCGAGTCAGCGCCACTACCCATGGCAACCGGGTCACGGGTAATGAGGTTGGTCGCTCTGAAAAGGTGACCGGCGATGAGCCCGGTACCTGCAAAAACGTCACCGGCACCGAATACGTTTCCGCCAATCAGTCAGCAGCTTTCTGCGGCACCTCCAGCCCCAGCCCTAGCCCACGCAAGGTTGGACGCAGCCAGACCCAGGGAGGGCAGGCAGTTTCAGGTGTGATGGTTGGTCGCTCAAGCCTTGTCACGGGTGACGAACCCGGCTCCGGTAAGCAGCTCACCGGCTCCCAGTACATATCCGATCAAGGCCAGGTGACTGGACGGGCTCCTACCAAGGTTGCAAGCTTGCATACCCTTCGTGGCACGGGCATCACTGGCACCCATGTGGGCCGCAGCGAGCATGTCACCGGTGATGAACCCGGCAGCTGCCGCATGGTTACTGGTGATGAATACGTCGGCAGCCAGCAATACGCTGATTTCTGCGGCAGCAAGCCCGAGCCAGAGTCTGCCAAGGTGGGCTTCAGCGTCACCAATCGGGCCCAAGTCGTAAGCGGTACCCACACTGGCCGCTCCTCCAATGTCACCGGTGATGAGCCCGGCACCTGCAAGGTCGTAACCGGCACGCCCTACGCCGGCCTTGAGCAGGCAGGGGACTTCTGCAACAGCAAGTCTGTTGCCGAAATCCGTCAGCGCACTCCGGTGCGGGGCTCTAACCGCATGAGTGGCATACAGCCAGGCATTGGCGGTGTCCTCACTGGTGCGGGACGCGGGGCCTGTGAAGCCGTTACCGGCACTCCCTATATCGGTGGCGATCAACTCGCCAAGGTCTGCGGTGCCGCCGCAGCCCAAGACTCCGACTACCCCCAACCCCTGGCGGGCAGCCAGCCCTGGCAGCAATTCAGCATCCAATCCCCGGCTCGCTCAGCCCAGGTGGGGCGAGAACCTGCGGGGGCCGTAACCGGCACCAGCTACGAGCAGGGCAGCAGGATTACCGGCCCTTTTGACCTGGCCGGTGACATGGTCACCGGCACCGAGCAATTCCGCTTCGATCGTCGCGGCAGCAGCCAAATCGCCCGGGGGGCCATTGAGGTTCCTGTAAACGTTGACGCCGATGCCCATCCAACCTCCAGGGTTACCGGCGAAGGCATCTCTGCTGGCTTGAAGATCACTGGTGATGACTGGGATCGGGGTGAACGAGTCACCGGCACCGAGGGGGTTTCAGCCCGGCGCCGCAACCCCACCCGGCCAGGATCGAAGACCTCGATGCCAGCCGCCCTCCAGCCGAAGCGCAACGAGGAGCGTCCCGAGCCAGTCAGCCGTGTCACCGGTTCTAGCGGCAACACCACAGCCGGCTCCCTGATCACCGTGTCTGGCGGGGCCCGCGGCTGAACCCCTGATGCCCCGACGCCCGCTCGCCACTGCCTATCGCCCGCTGGCTCCGACGGCTCCCCGCCGTCGGCCAGGCGTCGCTGCCGCGAGCGAGCTAGTGGCGACTGGCTTGCATCCGCTTAGCGATGGCCAGCTCAATGGGGTCCTGAGGGCCTACGAAGACCAGGTCAAAGACGCATTTGATCGCATTGTGCCCTTGCTCAAGCGCCTTTCAGCCCTGCAACACGAGGCTGATTTCATCGAGCAGGCCCAGTTGCTAGCAAGGGCCGAACTGGGCTTTGAGCTGCCGCTGCCCATTCTCGAGAAGGCCTGGGTCAGCCAGCTCGACATGCGCACCTTGTTCGCCTGGTGTGTATTTGAAACCTACGAACAAACCAGCGACTCCTTCTTTCAGCACGACCCCCTGGGAGGTAAGCCTGGCAGTCCCGCTGCCGAAGCCTTCAATGAGTTTCTACTGGCCTGTGGATTTCACCTAATCGACGCCACCCCATGCGCTGACGGGCGCCTGGCCCATGCCATGGCCTATGCCCTGAGAATTCCATTCAGTTCGGTGCGGCGTCGCTCCCATGCTGGTGCCCTATTTGACGTCGAAAACACGGTCAACCGCTGGGTCAAAACTGAACATCGTCGCTACCGGGAAGGTCAGCCCAATTCTGCTCACGATGACACCCGTTACCTCAAGGTGGTGCTTTACCACTTCAGCTCAAAAGATCCACTGCATGAGGGCTGTGCTGCCCATGGCAGTGATGACGCCTTGGCAGCCTCCTGTGGCCTAGCCCGACTCAAGGATTTCCAGCAGGCCGTAGAAAATAGCTTCTGCTGTGGTGCCTCGGTAGATCTGTTGTTACTAGGCATCGACACCGACACCGACACGATCCGTGTGCATGTGCCGGGCATTGATGGCAGCACCAATCTTGAGAGCTGGCTAGATGCCAAAGCTGCCTATGAGGCCACCCGCCATCTCAATGCGGTTGAGGGCCGGGCGCGCATTCAATCGCTGGTGGAGCAGGCAGCGGCCAGCAGTCCCGACCCGGGCATGGTGAAGCTGATAGCCCGCCTGATCGAGAACAACATCTCCCAGATCGACTATGTGCGCCAGTACCATCGTGGCAGCTACGGTGATGCTGGCCATGCGGAGCGCTTTATCGGTGTGGGCATAGGCTTCAAGGAGATCCACCTGCGCAACCTCACCTACTTCGCCTACATGGACACAGTGGAGGAGGGAGCCCCCGATCTGGATGTAGGCATCAAGATTTTCAAGGGCTTGAACGTCTCTCGGGGCCTGCCTGTGCCAGTGGTAGTGCGCTTTGACTACAACGGCCAGGTGCCCGGGGCGAAGCAGCGAGCGATCCGCAATTGCCAGCGGGTGCAAGCCGCCATGGAAAACCGCTATCCCGAGTTATTTGAGCATGGGCTATTGCATGCTCTGCTTACGGTGCGGGATCAAGACCGTCACACCCCAGCTGAAGCTGTAGGTTCCACCATCACATTCGCGAGCGGAAGAGGGCACTGACATGTTGATCTGCAAGGTGGTTAAACCACTGGTGTCTACCAATCGCATTCCAGATTTTGAGCACAAGCACCTGCAGGTGGTGCTCGATGGCAGCACTCAGAAAGTGGCAGTTGATGCCGTGGGTTGCATACCAGGCGACTGGGTGATCTGCGTCGGCAGCTCAGCTGCGCGCGAGGCCGCTGGAAGCAAGTCGTACCCGAGCGATCTAACGATCGTGGGAATCATTGACCACTGGGATCCTGATGCTGGCAAGGCTCAAGTTCCGCCAGGAGGGGCCAGCTAATGGAAATCATGCAGGTCACCGGCTCTCTGGTTTGCAGCCAGCGGGTTGCCGGATTAGATCATTCCAACCTGCGCGTCTTGCGCACCGCCAAGGGCAAGCTGAGCGTTGCTGTGGACCCAGTCGGTGCATCCCCAGGTAACTGGGTATTCACCGCCAGTGGCTCTGCGGCCCGCTTCGCCTGCGGTAATCCCGAGGTGCAGACCGATCTGACGATCGGCGGAATCATTGATTTCTGGGAGCCCGACGGCTAGGTGGACCGGGTAGCTCTCTGCCCGATCGACCTGTCATCACTCCAGCCCCCATACTCCTGAGCCATGGCCACCCCCACCCCTAAATCAACCACCAGCGGAGTTGCTACTGCCAAATCCGCCCCTGCGGCTGCGGCAGCAAGCTCCACACCGGTGGCTGCAGCGGCGGCGGCCAGCTCGACCCCGCCTGCAGCGGCCCCCAAGGCCCTACCGGCGGCGGCTGCCAAGTCCCCTGCGGCGAAAGCCGTAGCCAAGCCACCTGCCTCGACAGCGCGCCGTGCTTCCAGCACGACACGCCGATCTAGCGCCAGCTCAACCGGCGCCCGTACCGGTGCCGGCAAGGGCGCTGGTACCACCCCCCCAACCACACCTTCTCGCAGCAACGCCATGGCTCCTTCCATTCAGGGCATCGCCCTCGGCATGATCGAAACCCGTGGCCTGGTGCCGGCGATTGAAGCCGCAGACGCCATGACCAAGGCCGCTGAAGTGACCCTGATCGCCCGTGAGTTCGTTGGCGGTGGCTATGTCACCGTGATGGTTCGCGGCGAAACAGGTGCGGTGAATGCAGCAGTGCGTGCCGGCGCTGATGCCTGTGAGCGCGTCGGTGACGGCCTGGTTGCTGCCCACATCATCGCCCGTCCCCACAGCGAAGTGGAGCCTGCCCTGATCGCAACTGCTACCACCCGTCGCCTCTGATGGCCATGGGCGCCGTTCATCCGCGCGTCCTGGGTTACCTCGGCCGCGCCCTGAGCTTGGAATTTTCCGCAGTTCAGCAGTACATGACCCAGGCCTCCCTAGTGGAGCTCTGGGGAGATGGTGATTCGGCTACCCGGTTTCGACGCGAAACCGTGGAAGAAATGCAGCATGCAGAACGCCTCGTGCAGCGCCTGCTTGCTCTCGGGGTTGCTCCTGCTGCATCCCAGTTGAGGCCCGTTGCCCATGCCGCCGACCTGGTCGGACTGCTCCGGCTAAATCTCGCCCTCGAAAACGACCTGATCCATCACTACGCCGAGGCAGTTCGCTTTTGCGTTTTGGTGGGTGATGGCGCTAACGAAGCCCTGTTCAGGAGTCTTTGGAACGACGAACAGCAGCACGGCGAACAGCTGGGGGCCTGGCTGCGCAGCCTTGGATCCAGCCCAAACCCCTCGATGGAACGGGCCACATTCTGAGCCGACCGACGCCCATTCCCCCTTGTTCGCCCCACCCCTGCCACTTTCGATCCAGCTGGCCTGGTTGATCCCCCTATATGGGTTCAGCGGCATGGTTTTGTCCCTGCCGTGGGCTGCTGGCTGGATCAAGCGTCACGGTCCTCGCCCTGCGGCCTATCTCAACCTGATCGTCACGCTGCTGGCGGTGGTGCATGGAACCTTGATCCTGCAGCAGGTATGGCTGCTGGGTCCCCAGCACATCGAGCTGCCCTGGTTTCAGGCTGCCGATCTCGACCTGCGCATTGGCTTCGACCTATCCCTGACCAATCTGGCCGCCCTTGAGCTGGTGACCGGACTGAGCTTGGTGGGTCAGGTATTTGCCCTGGGCTACCTGGATAAGGAGTGGGCCCTGGCGAGGTTTTATGCCCTGGTGGGCTTCTTTGAAGGCGCCCTTGCCGGAGTTGTACTGAGCAGCAATCTGTTCATGAGCTATTTCCTGCTGGAAATGCTTACTCTTTCCACATATCTGCTGGTGGGGTTCTGGTACGCCCAACCACTGGTGGTTACGGCTGCCAGAGACGCCTTTTTGACCAAGCGGGTTGGCGATGTATTGCTGCTGATGGGCGTAGTCGCGCTCTCAGCCTGGGCTGGTTCGATGGAATTTGACGACCTTTACGTGTGGGCAGCTGAAGCCCATGCCAATGGTTCGCTAACCCCGCTTGCGGGCACCCTGCTCGGGCTGGGCCTGATCGCCGGCCCCATGGGTAAGTGCGCCCAGTTCCCCATGCACCTCTGGCTTGACGAGGCCATGGAGGGTCCAAACCCAGCCTCGATTCTGCGCAACTCCGTAGTTGTGACCGCTGGAGCCCTTGTGCTTCTGAAAGTAATGCCGCTGCTGCGGTTTTCACCGCTAGCGGTTGATGTGTTGCTGGTGGTGGGCACCATCAGCGCCCTGGCAGGTGCCCTGGTAGCGATCGCCCAGGTGGATATCAAGCGGGCTTTCTCCTACTCCACAACCTCCTATCTGGGCCTGGTTTTCATTGCAATCGCCCTGCAACAGCCTGCTGTTGCCCTGTTGCTGTTGTTTGCCCATGGCCTTGCCAAGGCCCTGCTGTTCATGAGTGTGGGCAGCGTTATCGCCACCACCAGCTGCCAGGACCTCACCGAGCTGGGTGGCCTGGGCTCCCGCATGCCTGCCACCACTACAGCCTACCTGGTGGGGGGAGCGGGACTGGTGGGTTTGCTGCCCCTCGGCTGCTTCTGGTGCTTCGGCCTGCTGGTGGAGGCGCTAGGCCGCACTGCACCATTTTTTGCCGCAGTTGTGCTGATCACCAATGCCTTGACAGCCTTCAACCTCACCCGGGTCTTCCGGCAGGTGTTTATGGGAGCGCCACTGCCAAAGACAAAGCGGGCCCCTGAGGTCAACTGGCTTATGGCCCTACCGATGGTGAGTCTGACCGTGCTGGTAGCCCTCCTGCCTGCTTTGATGGCCCGGATAGATCCGGTGCCGGGCCTGGCCTCCTTCCCCCTGCCCCTAGCCACTGCAGTGGTGGCAAGCGGCGTAGCTGGAGTAATCGGCGGCTGCCTGGTGCCCCTGCATAAGTTCTGGTCCCGATCCATGTTCAAGCCCCTGCGGTTGCTGCAGGATCTACTTGCCTACGACTTCTACACCGAGCGCATCTACAGGGTGACGATTGTGGCGGCGGTGGCCGGTCTGGCACGATTTAGCAACTGGATCGACCAGGCCCTGGTTAGTGGCTTTGTGAATGGCATCGGCAGGCTTTCCTTGGCGAGCGCCGAAGGGCTGAAGCTCTCGGTGAGCGGCCAGCTGCAGACCTATGTCCTAACGGTCCTATTGGCGATTGTGCTGCTGCTCACCTCGCTGCAGTGGTTGAAAGGATGAGGAGCTCCTGATGCTGAGCCTGCTTCTACTGATCCCTCTGCTGGGTGCCCTTGCCCTGGCCCTATGGCCCGGCAACCCCTCGCCGGGACGTATGCGCACCGTGGCCCTGGTGGTGTTGGGCCTGCAATTGATCTGGAGCCTGCTGGTGCTGCTCCGCTTCGACACCGGCCTTAGTGGCATGCAGCTGCAGGAGTCATTTGTCTGGGTCGGCAGCATCGGCCTCGACTACCGGCTCGGGGTCGATGGCTTGTCAATGCCTCTGGTGCTGATTAATTGTGCCCTCACCTTGGTTTCAGCGATCTGCACCCGGGACATCAACCAGCGACCCCGCATCTACTTCGCCCTGTTGCTGGTTATCAGCGGCGCTGTTAACGGTGCTTTCTTAGCCGAAAACCTGCTGCTGTTTTTCCTGTTCTATGAGCTGGAGCTGATCCCACTCTGGTTTCTGATCAGCATCTGGGGCGGCGCCAACCGGGCCTATGCGGCCACAAAGTTCCTGATTTTTACAGCGGTTTCGGGGATGTTGATCCTCGGAGCCTTCCTGGGCCTGGCCCTATTAACCGGCAGTGTGGATTTCAGCCTCACCCCGGTCACCAGTGAAAGGCTGGCGATGGGAGGACAGCTGGTGCTGCTCGGGGCACTGCTGGTGGGATTCGGCATCAAGGTGCCCCTATTCCCATTTCACAACTGGCTACCCGATGCCCACACCCAGGCATCTACACCAGTGTCAGTGCTGCTGGCAGGGGTGCTGCTGAAGCTGGGCACCTACGGCTTGCTGCGCTTCTGCATGGGTCTTTTCCCGGAAGCCTGGGCCCTACTGGCGCCGGGATTGGCCATCTGGGCAGCCGTATCTGTGCTGTTTGGCTCCCTAGCAGCGATCGCCCAGCAGGACATGAAGCGGATGGTGGCCTACAGCTCCGTGGGTCACATGGGCTACATCCTGCTAGCAGCTGCCGCTGCCACACCGGTAGCCCTGCTCGGGGCGGTGTTCCAGATGGTCAGCCACGGCCTGATTTCAGCCCTGCTGTTTCTGCTGGTCGGCATTGTGTATCGCAAGACGGGCACCCGGGATCTCTCGGTGCTGCATGGTCTGCTCAACCCAGAACGGGGTCTGCCATTCACAGGCACGCTGATGATTTTGGGGGTGATGGCCAGTGCCGGTATGCCTGGCATGGCCGGCTTCATCTCGGAGTTCATGGTGTTCCGCGGCAGCATCACCTCCTTCCCCCTTGCGACCTTGCTTTCAATGGTTGGTTCGGGCCTTACGGCGGTTTATTTTCTGCTGCTAGTTAATCGTGCCTTCTTCGGCCGCCTGGCAGTGACACCGGCCACCGATGCGGTAGCTGATGGCCGCCTCGATGTGCGCCTGGCCGCCGTGGCGCCCCGCGAAACCATCCCGGCCATGGGCCTGGCCCTTGCCGTAGTGGCCATCGGCCTGCTGCCCTCGGGCCTCGGCAAGTTGAGTGAGGCTGCCTCCACCTCCATGGCCCAACTGCCAGCTCTGGTGGCAGCAATGCAACTAGCAGCCCTGCATCCATGGGGGGTGGGCTGATGCCAATCATCTCTGCCGAACTGGTCCACGCTGGGGGTAGGCCTGCTGCCCTAGAACTCGAACAGCAGCTGCTCAGCGGCCAGACCCTGCTCAGTGAATCCGCAGACCACCTAATCGAAGTGGTGGATGTGCTCAAGAGCTATGGAGAGGTGCTGGATGCCTACAGCATCAACCTTATCTTCCAAGCCGAGCAGCAATTCCTGCTGCCCTTTCCACTGTTCAAATACCTCGACGGTGACAAAAACCCAGCCAAGATCTGGCGCCACCTGATCCACGACCGGATCAACTTTGAATACGCCGAATACTGCATGAAGGCCATGCTCTGGCATGGCACCGGCGGACTTGATGCCTATCTGGATTCCGATGCGTTTGCGGCAAACTGCGCCGCGATCATTCGCCGCAAGACCAGAATTGATCCCCTTCTTGCCCTGCTTAACCCCATTTTCAGAGGCTTCCTGCCCGAGCTGATTCGTACCGCTGCCACCACCCACGCTCTCGGTCAGTTTTGGCGGGTCATGAGCGATCTGTTTATCGATCTGGCCGAGGCTGAGGCAGATGGCAGGGTGGGGTCTATCGATGCTGTAGTCGAATTCATCAAGGACGGACTTGTCGCCGCCGCTGCCAACCCGATCACCTACGGAGTGGAGGTCGACAGCGAACACTACTGGGTGCTGCCACCGGAGGCCGGTCTCACCTTCCTGGTGGATGTGGCCGTGCCCTATGTGGAGGCGGTCTTTCTACGGGGCATGCCGTTCCTGGGCACGGTGAGCTTCAACGCCCAGGCCCAGCAGATCTCACCAGACCAAGCGCAGTTTGCCTACGGCGCCCTATTTGCCGACCCCCTCCCGAGCATGGGCGCCGGCATTCCCCCCAGCCTGCTGATGCAAGACATGTTCCGGCACCTACCGGAGCGGCTACACCAGTGGTATCGCGTGCGCACTCGGGGGGAGGGGGATGTGCGGGTGAAAATCTGCATGAGCTTCCAAAAGTCGATGTTTTGTGTCACCAATGCGGCTATCCGTGGCACCTTCCCCCAGTCGCTCAACAGCAGCGAACCAGCAGCCCAGGCAGCAAACCGAGCCTATGCAGCAGCCTGGGCTTCCCGCCTGGCCACTGCCCGCACCGACTGCCTTGACTAAGCCTTCCTTGACTAAGCCTGCCTTGACTGAATTTGCCTTAACTGAACTGCCCAAAATGACCTGTTCTAGCTTCAAGTAATGGACCAACCCTGGACCCCGCGCCCCAAACCCGAGCAGGCCGAAAGGCTGGAGAGGCGCGTTGAATTTGGCGACTACGCCAGCACCAGAGACTTTCTGGAGAGGCTCAATGCCCTCTGCGAAACCGAGCAACGCTTCCCTGATATCAGCTTCGGGCGCACCTACGTGAACTTGACTCTGCGCGCCGAAACCGAAGACGCCCCAATCGAAGCAGCGGACTGGGCCTTCACCGCAGCAATTGATGCTCTGGTCTGTTGACACTCCCAGCCCCCGGCAACGACACGGTGATCGATCTACAGGCGGCCTATGAAGGAGCCGGTATTCAGGCGATGCTCGATCAGCTCGACTTGGAGCTGATCGGTCTAAGGCCGGTGAAGGCCCGCATCCGAGAGATTGCGGCCTTACTGGTGGTCGACAGGGCCAGGCAGCAAGTGGGGCTCGAGACCAATCCGCCCAGCCTGCACATGTCATTTACGGGGCGACCGGGCACGGGCAAAACTACAGTTGCCGCTCGGATGAGCAAAATCCTGCACGGTCTCGGCTATGTGCGCAAAGGCCATGTGGTGACCGCTACCCGCGACGATCTGGTGGGGCAATACATCGGCCATACCGCGCCAAAAACCCGGGAAATGCTCAAGAAGGCAATGGGCGGTGTGCTCTTTATAGATGAGGCTTACTACCTCTATCGACCAGAAAACGAAAGGGATTACGGCGCCGAAGCCATCGAAATCCTGCTACAGGTAATGGAGAGTAATCGCGACGACTTAGTAGTAATTTTTGCCGGCTACAAAGATCGAATGGATATTTTTTATCAATCCAATCCAGGGCTCTCATCCCGTGTAGCAAACCATATCGATTTCCCGGACTACAGCGCCGAGGAGCTGCTTGCCATTGCCCAACTGGTGCTAGCCGCCGAGAACTACCGCTTCAGCCAGGAGGCCACTGCAGCCTTCGCCGACTACACCCATCGGCGCATGCAGCTGCCCTTCTTCGCCAATGCTCGCTCCATTCGCAACGCCATTGACAGAGCGCGAATGCGCCAGGCCAACCGCCTATTCAACTGCATCGGCAGCCCCCTAACCAAACTCGACCTGATGACGATTGAGGCTGAAGACATCACAGCCAGCCGTGTATTTGATGGTGAGGTAGAGGGACTAGACCCATCACGGCCCCTCACCTAAAGTCTGGGCTGATTTGATCGCCCCATGTCCCTGACACGTCTTGCCACAGCCGGATTCGCCTTGGGAGTTGCCCTTTGGGGCGCCAGTGCCGGCGCGGCCCCAACCTGCACCTTTCTGCAACCGGTTGGGGGAAATGGCAGCTCACCGATCGTGTCCAAGTCGGTAGGACGGGGCAAATTGATCGGTAAGACCAACTGGAATACCGATTTCTTCATCACCCAGCCCTATACCAGCTTCAAGTTTTTCTTCACAGCTAACTCCTCAGATGCCCAAGCACAATACCCAGTGGAGGGGAATATGAAGTTCAGCGATGGTTCGAGCCTGCAGATGTTCAATACTCTAATGAATCCGCCGATGGGCACAGGAAAAATGTTTGGCCCCTTTGCAAGGGTGCCCGGCAAGCAGGCAACCCAAATGAATTTCAAGGTAGGGGCAAGTAATGATCCCGCTGCCCTGGGCTTCAGCTACAGGATTTCGGTGCAGGGCTGCCGCTGAACTTAATATAATTAACCAAGGGCTTAACGACGCTTGCGGGAGTCAATCTGCAGCAGGTCTCGCACCTGCTGCACCTGACGCGAAAGGGCCGGATCGCTATTAAGTTTGCGGTCTATTTGCTCAACGGCATACATAACCGTGGAGTGGTCCTTGCCGCCAAAAGCTTCACCGATGCGCGGCAGGCTCAAATTGGTGCTCTGGCGCATCAAATACATGCCCACCTGGCGAGCCTGGCTGACGGCTCGCTTGCGGCTGGCGCTGCGCATCTCTTCGACGCCCACACCGAACACCTCGGCAACCTTCTCAATTACTTGACCTGGCTTCACCTCCACATCCCCACCACCGGGATCGAGCATGGGGGCCACCGATTCCACCGTCATCGGCAGGCCGGTGATCGAAGCGAAAGCCACCGCCCTGGTTAGGGCCCCTTCCAGCTCGCGGATGTTGGAGGTGAAGCGGCCAGCGATGAACTGGATCAAGTCGCGAGGCAGCACCATCTGCTCCTGCTCGGCCTTCTTGTGCAGGATCGCCATGCGGGTTTCCAGGTCCGGAACCTGGATGTCGGCAATCAGGCCCATCGAGAAGCGGGAGATCAGCCGCTCCTGCAGCCGGGGGATCTGGCTGGGAGGCCGATCGGAGGCAATCACGATTTGGCGGCCCGCCTCATGCAGGGCGTTGAAGGTGTGGAAAAACTCCTCCTGGGTGTATTCCTTGCCCTCAATAAATTGAATGTCGTCCACCAGGATCAGGTCGGCGGCGCGGTAGCGGTCGCGGAAGGCCTGCATGCCGTCCTTGCGGATCGCCTGAATCAGGTCGTTGGTGAAGGTTTCGGTACTCACATAAAACACCCGCGCGTCGGGGTTGATCTCCAGCCGGTAGTGGCCGATCGCCTGCATCAAGTGGGTTTTGCCTAGCCCCACGCCACCGCAGAGGAACAGGGGGTTGAACTCCCTGCCCGGTGCCTCAGCCACAGCCAGGGCCGCAGCATGGGCCATGCGGCTGTTGGGCCCCACTACGAAGCGGTTGAACACGTAGCGGGGGTTGAGGCCTGGGGCCAATTTCTGGGGCGTTTCGCCCGTTGCCCGCGGCGCGGCATCACGACTCGCCAAGGCCACCGGAGCCATGGCCGTCTCCGCACCACTGGCGGCGGCGGCAATCACGTCGTCACCGCTGGCTGCTGAAACCCGAACCTGAACCGGGCGGCCGGCAATCTCACTTGCAACCGCCTCGATCGTGCCTAGGTAGTTCTTGCGCAACCAGCCACAGGCAAAGCTGTTGGGGGCTTCCAGCTGCAGCTGGCCGGCCTCAAATCCCTGACAGCGAGCCGGTCGTATCCAAGTTTCAAAGGTGGGCTTGCTGAGGTTGGCCTGCAGGGCCTGTTGAACCTGGTGCCACAGCTCCTCTCCCTGCTGCACCGAACTCCGCCTTCTCGAAGGTGTCGAATCTACGCATGGTTGCGCGGCAGAGCCGTCTTTAATGAAACGGATTCAGACCTGGCCCAGTTCCATCCCCATGCTCCGCCTCTCCCCCCGCTATCGAGCTGCGCTGATCGCCCCTGCGGCGCTGCTGCTGGTGGGCTGCAGCCAAGGGCTACCTGGGCTACCAGGCCGCCAGAGCACCCAGACACCGATCAGTGATGCGCCCCCAGCGCCGCCGCTGCAGCAGGGCAACACCCTGATCGTTGATGCGGTAGCCAAGGTGGGGCCAGCCGTTGTGCGAATCGACACCGTCAAGCGGGTGGTGAATCCCCTGGGCGGGCTGTTTGGGCGCGGGCCCACGATTCAGCAGCAGCAGGGCCAGGGCTCGGGCTTCATTACCCGCTCTGACGGAGTGCTGCTAACCAATGCCCACGTGGTGGAAGGAGCCAGTGAAGTGACCGTGACCCTGCCCGATGGCCGCAGCTTCACCGGCAAGGTGCTCGGTAGCGATCCGCTCACCGATGTGGCGGTGGTGAAGGTGGTGGCCTCCAAGCTGCCGGTGGCTCCGCTGGGTGATTCCGCCAAAGTGAGACCCGGCGAATGGGCTATCGCCATTGGCAATCCGCTGGGCCTCGACAACACCGTCACAGCTGGAATCATCAGCGCGATCCAGCGCACCAATGCGGTGGGTGAGGGCCAGCGCGTGCCCTACATCCAGACCGATGCTGCCGTGAATCCCGGCAACAGTGGCGGCCCCCTAATCAATGACCGGGGTCAGGTGATCGGCATCAATACAGCCATCCGTCAGGCCCCAGGCGCCGGCTTGAGTTTTGCGATCCCAATCAACGTTGCTCGCCAGATCGCCGCCCAGATCCTCGAGAAGGGCTCCGCCAGCCATCCCTACATCGGCGTGCGCCTGCAGGCCCTCACGCCCCAGTTGGCCAGAGAGATCAACGCCAGCACCGATGAATGCCAGCTACCCGAGGTGAACGGGGTGGTGGTGGTGGAGGTGATGCCCGGCAGCCCAGCCGCGGAGGGTGGCCTCAAGCCCTGCGACCTGATCGACCAGGTGGGCGGCAAGGCCGTAAAGAACCCCTCCGAGGTGCAGCTGGCAGTGGACCAGGGCCGGGTGGGTCAGCCCCTGGCCGTATCCCTGCGACGCGGCGACGGGCGGCTGACCCTGCAGCTCAAGCCAGCAGAACTGCCTCGCCAGGGGTGAGCGCTACCTGCAGCCGCCAGCTGATCGTGATGGCCCGCTGGCCAGCTCCGGGCCGTTGCAAGCGACGCTTGGCCTCCAGCCTCGGGGCGGCGGCGGCGGCACGGATCCAGGCCCGGCTCACCTGCCACACCCTGGCGGTGGCACGCCAGCTGGGCATCGAGCTGGGCATTGAGCTGGTGTTGGCGGTCGAGGGGCTCGCCCCCCGGGCCGCCCGGCGCCTGGGAGACCAGCTTGGGGTGGGCCGCATCGTGCTGCAGGGGGGAGGGGGGCTCGGGGTTCGCATGCAGCGCCAGTTTCAGCGGGCGGCCACCGAAGGGGCCCGGCGGGTGGTGTTGATCGGCAGTGACCTGCCCCAGCTGGAGCGGGCCGATCTGGCCTCGGCCTTTGCGGCGCTGGATTACCAGGCAGCGGTACTCGGCCCCGCCTGCGACGGGGGCTACTGGCTGATCGGTTTGCGCAGGCCCGAGCCGGCCCTGATGGAGGGGATCGCCTGGGGCAGCGAGCAGGTGCTGGAGCAAACCCTCGCCGCCCTGGCGCGCCGGGGTTTGGAGCCGGCCCTACTGCCCTGGCGCAGTGACCTGGATAGGGGGGAGGACCTGGGGCCATGGCGCTGAGCCCGGCTGGGATTTCGGTGGTGATCGCGGCCCGCAATGAGGCGGCGCGGCTGCCGCTGCTGCTGGCCGATCTGGCGACGGCGCCCCAGCTGGTGACCGAGGTGCTGGTGGTGGATGGGGCCAGTGGCGATGGCACACCTCGGCTGGCGGCCCTGGCGGGAGCACGGGTGCTGGCCTGCAGCCCGGGACGGGGTAGGCAGCTGGCCCTAGGGATATCCCGCAGCAGTGGGGCCTGGCTGCTGCTGCTTCACGCCGATGCCCGCCTGGGGGCAGGGTGGCAGGCGGCCCTGGTCACCGCCCTGGGGCGCCCGCCGGCGGCCTGGTATTTCAACCTGGCAATCGACGCCACCAGCCCCGCCCTGTGGCTGGTGGAGCTGGGGGTGGCGCTACGCAGCCGCTGGCGCCAGCTTCCCTATGGCGACCAGGGGTTGCTGCTGCCCCGCAGCCTGCTGGCCGTCGCCGGGGGTGTGGCGCCCATCCCCCTGATGGAAGATCTGGAACTGGTGCAGCGCCTGCGCCAGCACACCCGCCTGCGCTCCCTGGGGGCAACGCTGCGGGTGGATGGGCGCCGCTGGCGGGCCCTGGGCATCTGGCAGACAACCCTGGCCAATGCCCGCCTGCGGCGTGCCTGGCGGCGGGGCCACAGCGCCGAGCAGCTTGCTGCGGCCTATTACGGCATCGAGCAGAATCGCCGCCATGGCTACTACTTCCTTACCCCCTCGCCTGGCCCGGCGTCACATCCCTCGCGTTCTGAGCCAGCTGGTGCTGCGCATGAAGCTGGATCTGCTGCTCGTCGCACTCATGTGCGGCATCACCCTTGCCCTTGAACCGCAGGGGTTGATCAAGCGGATCCACATCTTCGATGTGGGAGGGCTGGCGATCATGGGCACAGCCGTGTCCATCCTGCTGGCCTTCCGCAGTACCCAGGCGATCAGTAGGTGGTGGGAGGCCCGCACCCTCTGGGGAGCAGTAACCAATGTGAGCCGTCACTGGCGCGATTGTCTGCACACCCTGCTCTGCAGTGACAGTGTCTGGCGGGGAGAGGAAAACCGCCTAATAGCCCTGCAGGTGTTGCAGGTTTGGCTGCTGAATTTCGAGCTGCGTGGCTATTGGCGCCAGGATGCCCGCGAAGCGGTTAACCGCCTCTGCGCAAGCCTTGGTTTGCCAGCGGAGACAACCCTGAATCATTCCTACCGGGCTCGGGCTGCTGCCATCGGCCGCCTGCGCCAGCTCCGGGCCATCAGCCCCTGGGGCCGGGATGTGCTGCTGCGCTGCGCCGAATCCTTCACCGATGCGGTTGGGGGGTTGGAGAAGGTTCGGAATACACCACTGCCTCCGGTTTATGATGTCTTCATCAGGCTGATTAGTTGGCTCTTTGGTTATGCCATCTTCCTGGATTTCAGCTCCAACCAGTCGGCGATTACGGGAATTCTGTTGTTCCTGGCCTTTTTGGTAGCTGAACGCGTCGGTGCCTATGTGGAAGGACCATTTGATCGTGACGGCAGCAGTTTCAGCTTGCCGTTGGACCTGATCTGCGCTCGTATCAGCTCCGATCTGCTGGGCCCTGACCATCCCTTGGCCCGCCTGCCGCTCTCTCAGGATCCCAGCCTCTGGACCTAGGGCGAGTACCAGAAAGCGCAACGGCGCTGCAGCGGCTCAAGCTCCCAGCCCTGGGCGACATAAAAGGCCACCACCTCTGGGTCGGCAAACAGGCTGACCCGATCCACCTCCATCAAGCGCAGCTGATCGAGGACGTAAACCATCAACTGCTTGCCCAGCCCAGCGCCCTGATAGAGGGGATGTACTGCCACGTCCCAGACGGTGGCCTCGACGACGCCATCGCCGGTGCAGCGGGCGAAGCCCACCAGCTTGGGCATCCGGGCATCGTGGCGCCACAGACCCACCCGCAGCAGGCTGTGCTGCAGGGCTTTGCGCACGCGGCGCAGGGGACGGCGGCTCCAGCCCACGGCATCGCAAAGTCGCTCAAGCTCGAATAAGTCGATTTCCCGATCGCGGCTGAGCACCAGGCTGAGCTGGGAATTGGGCGTGGGGCAGAGCCGGTGCTGGTCCCCGTAGAGGCTGGTGAGGAGCTCGGCCGAAGCCACAGGGGCGGGTGCAACGCAATGGAACGATCCTGCCCGATGGTCGTTCGAGCTGCGATCGCTGCGCCAGCCTTGGGGGCCCGGATTGCCGAGCGCTGGTGCACCAAGCCCCCTCCCCCCTGCTGGTGGCACTGCATGGCTGGCTGCTGGCCGGCAGGCTGTGGACGCCCCTGGCCACCGCTCTGGCACCACGCTGGCAGCTGTGGGCGCCGGATCTACCCGGCTTCGGCCAGCGGCCTAGGCCCCGGGGGCTGCAGCCAAACCTGGCCAGCTACGGCCGCTGGCTTGCCGCAGCGGCCCAGGAGCAGGCGGAAGGTAGACCAATAGTGCTGCTGGGCCATTCGCTCGGGGGCAGCGTCGCCCTGCATGCGGCGCCCCTACTGGGCGAGCAACTGGTGGGGTTGATCCAGATCGCCGCCGGTGGTGGCGTGTATCAGCCGCGAGCCTTTGCCCAGGTGCGCCGCGGCGGCGCCCTGTTTTTGCGCTGGCGGCCTGGCTGGCTGGCGGAGCTGCCGGGTAGCGATCCGGTGCGCAGCCCCCTGGTCGCCGAGCGCCGGGCAGCCCAGGGACTGCTGGCCTGTAGCACCGGCCGAGGCGCGGTGCGCCAGCTGCCCCAGCTCACCGCCCGCCTGCAAGCGCCAAGCCTATGGATTGCCGGCGAACGCGACCAGGTGATGGCATCTCGCTACGTGCGCCATTTGGCCGGGTACGCCCCCCAGCACGAGTTCATTGAGCTGGCTGGAGCTGGCCACCTGCCGATGGGCCAGATGCCGGAGCAACTAGCGGCGCCGATTCAGCAGTGGCTGAGCAAGTTGCCAGGGCCTGAAGATTGATTCAGAGCGCCGCCAGGCCCAGCTCCTGCAGGTCGGCCAACTGGGCATAGACGCCGCCGGCCAAGCGCAACTCGCTGTGGCTGCCCTGCTCAATCAAGTGCCCCTTGCGCAACACCAAGATGCGATCTGCGGCCTCCACCGTGGCAAGGCGGTGGGCAATCACGATGGCGGTGCGCTGCTGCAGCAGGCGCGAAAGATCCCGCTGCAGGGTGGCCTCGGTGGAGGGATCCATGAAGGCCGTGGCCTCATCCATCACCAGGACTGAGGGATCTCGGATCGCCACCCGGGCTACCGATAGAAGCTGGCGTTCACCGGAAGAGAGGTTGCCGCCGCGCTCCCGCAACTCGGTGGCCAGCCCATCAGGCAGGCGCTGCAGCAGGGGCTCTAGGCCCAGCTCAGCGCAGATCCGATGAAGGGCTTCGCTGCTGATCGGGGCGTCGAGGCGCAGGTTGTCAGCCACATTGCCGCTGAACAGGAAGGTGTCCTGCAGAACCACCCCAAGCCGCTGGCGCAGGGTGGTGATCGGCAATTGGCGGATGTCAATGCCATCGAGCAGGATCCGGCCGCGCTGGGGCTCATAGAGCCGACACAACAGCCGGATCACGGTGGTTTTGCCTGAGCCGGTAGGGCCCACCAGAGCCACGTGTTCACCGGGAGCAATGCGGAAGGAAAGATCGGTGAGGATCGGGTCGTCTTCTCGATAGGCAAACGACACGTGGTCGAAGATCACTTCACCCGGACTGGCCCGCTTGCTGCCGCTCTGTATGGCTGCAGCAGAGCATTCAGTAGCGGGTAGATCAGCGATCTCGATCGGTTGCTCAAGCAGCTCGCCGATGCGTTCTACAGCGGTGAGGCCTCCCTGGATCTGGGTGAAGCGCTCCGCCAGCTGGCGCAGGGGATCAAACAACCGCTGGGAATAAAGGATGAAGGTGGTGAGGGTGCCTAGACCCATGGAGCTACCAAGCACCATCCAGCCGCCCAGGGCAAGCACCACGGCAACGGCGCTCAGGGCCACCCACTCGATGAAGGCCGAGATAGCGCTGTCAAACAGGATTGTGCCTTTGACGGCCTCGCGATAGGCGGCGTTGACCTGGGCGAAACGGGCGCTGTTCGCGGACTCTCGCCGAAACATCTGCACTACCTCCAAGCCCTGGAGGTTTTCCTGCAGATCGGCATTTAGCTGGCTGAGCTCCTCACGCACCCGGTAGTTGGCTTTACGGAAGCGACTCTGCAACCAAAGAATGCCAAGCACCACCGGCACCTGACTGACCAACAGCAGCAGGCCAAGCCGCCATTCAATTGAGAGCATGGTGATCGCAATCACCAGCAGGGTGACCAGATCGGCCAGCACACCTACGGCGCCGCTGCCAAATACCTCGGCTAGGGCATCGACATCACTGGTGAGCCGGGTGAGCAGCTTGCCAACGGGGGTGCGGTCGTGGAAGCGCAACGACAGCGCCATGGCGTGGGCAAAAAGTTCATCGCGGATGCGGGCGGTGAGCCGCTGGCCAACGAGCTGAACGTTGAAGGTTTGGATGCCCTGCAAACCCAGACGCACCAATACCGCGCCAACCAGCAACAGCACTAGCAAGCGCATTGCCTCCGACACCGCCATGCCATCAAGCCAGCCCAGGGTGGGCTCGCGCCGCAGCACGGCGATCGCTTGGCCCACCAGCAGCGGCTGCACCGCAGCGGCGAAGGCCACCGGGATAAGCAGCAGAAGGGTGAGGCCGAGGCGGCGGCGGTCCCGGCCGAGGTAGGGCAGCAGGCGGGCTAGGCGTTGCCGGTCGAGGCCTGCCATCAACGACCTCGGGGGGTGGCAACCAGAGCGATGCGGTCGACGATTCCCTGTAGGGGACCATCGTCTAGTCGCAGGGCTAAAGGGTGGCCCACCAGCCTGGCGGTGGAGTGGAAAAGATCTTCAATGGCGATCAGGCCGTTTTCCTCCAGGGTGCGACCGGTAGCCACCAGATCGACGATCGCCTCACTCATGCCGGTAATCGGTCCCAGCTCCACCGATCCAGCCAGATGGATCAACTCCACCGGTAGGTCGAGGGCATCAAAGAAGGCCTGGGCGCAGCCGGTGAATTTGCTAGCAACGCGGCAGTGGGCGGGCAGCTCGGAAGCGCGGCGATAGCCACTACTTGCTTTCACCGCCACGCTCATGCGGCAACCACCGAAACCCAGATCGAGCAGCTGGGCCACCGGCAGCTGGTGTTCGCGGATCACGTCGTAGCCCACCACGCCGAGCTGGGCCTGGCCATAGGCCACATAGACGGGCACATCGGCATTGCGCACCAGCAGGGCCCTGGCTTGACCGCAGGCGCTGGGCACCATCAATTGCCGGTTGCCGGGCTCAAGTAGGCCAGCGAAATCGAGGCCAGCGGCCGCAAAGCGAGCCACCGAATCCTTCAGCAGGGCTCCTTTAGCGAGGGCGACTGTGATCATGCCGGGGCTGCAGCGGTGATCATGGAAAGGCGCCACAAACTGGACTTTAACGATGCAGCAACTCAGCGTCGGGCTGATTTCGGTACTGCGCGACAACTACATATTTCTGCTGCAACGCCAGAGGCAGGCGGTGGTGGTCGATCCTGCGGTGGCAGAGCCAGTGATCGCTGCCCTCGAGCAGCAGGGGCTGGAGCTGGTGGCGATCCTGCACACCCACCACCACAGCGACCACATCGGCGGCACCCCCAGCCTGCTGGCCCGCTGGCCCAAGGCGGCGGTGCTGGCCAGCCGCGACGACTTGCTGCGAATTCCGCTGCAAACCAAGGGGGTGGGAGATGGCGACAGCTTTGAGTTGCTTGGTGAGCGGGTGCAGGTGATCGCCGTGCCGGGGCATACCTGCGCCCACATCGCCTACTACCTGCCCGCTTCCGGGCACCTGTTCTGCGGCGACACCCTGTTTGCTGGCGGTTGCGGGCGATTGTTTGAGGGCAGCGCAGCCGAAATGCATGCATCGCTGCAGCGGCTGACCCAACTACCGGCAGCCACCAAGGTGTGGTGCGCCCACGAATACACGCAAGCCAATTTGGGCTGGGCTGCCGCGGTGGTGGCAGCCAGCGATCCCTGCGCCGGCGCTATCGAGGCGCGGCTGGCGGCGGTTGGGGCGGCGCGGGCCCGGGGGGAAGCCACCATCCCCAGCAGCGTGGAGCTGGAGCGGGCCACCAATTTGTTTGTGCGAGCCAGCAGCCCGGAGCAGTTTGCCGAGCTGCGGCGTAGCAAGGATCACTGGCCCAGCTAGGGCAGCTGGGCAGGGGGGCCAACCTGCAGGGCCTGCTGGGATGGGAAGAGCACACCGAGGGCTCCGGAGCGCAGGGCTAGCCGGCAGCGTTGGCCCCGGCTGTATTCGGCCTCCAAAGGCAAGCGCAGCCGCAGTTTCAGATCACCGAGCTGCACTCTGTAGAGCCATTCCCGGCCCAGGAATTCGCGACCCTGCACCCAGGCCTCGCCCTCCGCATCTGGATGGAGACCGATCGCGTCCGGACTGACCAGCACCTCCTCGCTATCGCCTGCAGCTCCCCCTTGGGGCTGCAGGGAGGAGCCGGCTGTAGCGAGCAGGCTGCCTAGGGCTGTGATCACCTGATCACCACACCGCTGGGCCGGCAGAAGGTTGCCTTGGAGCACAAAGCGCCCCACAAAGGAGGTAGCGGGATGCTGTACGAGGTGCCTAGGGCTGGCGCATTGGTGCAGCACCCCATCGCGCAACACCGCCACCCGATCACAGATGGCGAGTGCTTCCTCCGGATCGTGGGTAACGATCAGGCCGCTGGCACCACAGCGCGAAAGCACGGCGGGTAGCTCGCTGCGCAGCCGCAGGCGCACCTCCACATCGAGGTTCGAGAAGGGTTCATCGAGGAGCACGACGGAGGGGCCCGGCGCCAGGGCCCGGGCCAATGCGAGCCGCTGGCGCTGGCCGCCCGAAAGCTCGTGGGGATAGCGGCCCTCCAAGCCATTGAGCCCGAGCAGTTCCAGCAACCAACTAGCCCGGCTGCTGTCCTGACCGCGCCGCAGGCCAAAACAAGCATTGCGCCAGGCGTCGAGGTGGGGGAACAGGGCGTAGTCCTGAAACACCATGCCAACGCCGCGGCGCTCCGGTGGTAGCCAGCGGCCGGGACCAGCCACGGCCCGGCCATCTATCAGTACTGAACCGCGCTCTGGACGCTCAAATCCCGCGATCAAGCGCAGCAGGGTTGTTTTGCCGCAACCGGAGGGTCCAAGCAAGCCCACCAATTCGCCCTGATGGAGGGCTAGATCAATGCCCTGCAGCGTCCAGTCGCCTGCGGTGGCATTGGCATAGCGGTGCCACAGGCCTTGCAGCTGCACGTGTTCGCGCAACGGCAACTCGGCAGGCATCAGCTCGGCAAGGGGGCTGGCGATCGGCGCAGGACCGGCAAGGGCCATAGGCTCAGCCACCATCCTGACCTGGCATGAGTCACCCGATGCAGCCCGAAGCCGTAATCACCGCCAGCGCGCCTGCGCCAGTAGGCCCTTACAACCAGGCGGTGAGGGCGGGGGGAGTGCTGTATTGCTCCGGTCAGATCGCCCTGGATCCTGCCACTGGCTTAATGGTGGGGGCTGGCGATGTGGAGGCCGAGACCCGCCAGGTGCTCAGCAACTTGCAGGCCGTGCTGGAAGCCGGCGGCAGTAGCCCTGGTCAGGTGCTGCGCACCACGGTATTTCTGGCAGACCTGGGCGATTTCGCTCGGGTTAATGCGATTTATGCGGAGCTGTTTAGCGATGGGGTGTCGCCGGCGCGGGCCTGCGTCGAAGTAGCGGCTCTTCCCAAGGGGGCTCGGGTGGAAATCGACTGCATTGCCCTAGCTGCTTAGCAACTGATTGCAAAGGAATTAGGTGGGCGGATTCAAGGGGCAATCCATCAGCCCGGCAGCTTGCTCGTCTACGGCGCTGAGTCGCTCCAGGATTGAGCGCAGGTCGAGGACGGACAACTCGCCATCTCGGCCCCACTTCATCACCGAGCGACCGATATCAGTGGAGTCGCCATTGCCGGAGCTCATCACCATGACCGGGTCCCCGCATGTTGATTTCAACACTAGCCAGGCGCGGGGAGCAGGAATTCAAACAAGTCGCCCTGCACCAGCGCCGAGCTCGGGCAAGGCCAAGAGACTTTAGGCCTATCCCGGACCGGAGCGGCGCAAACGGGCAGCAAAAGCGACGACCAGTCTGCGGCGCGGAAGACTGCGTACGGGGAGGAGGCTGGGGTGGAGGCTGAAGTGGAAACCATGACCCGTAGCTATCAATACACCCGTACTATAGACGATAAATTGCTTTGTCAACTGCCCTGGCCGGACCTGCCTAGGCCTGCCTTGACCAGGATGATGGGCTTGCCTGTCCGCGATTGAGATGAAACTGCCAGAGGGTTGGCGGGTCTGGCTGCTGGTTATTGGGCTGAATGCCCTAGCCGGCTATCTGTGGTTTATCGATCGAGGCGTCGAACCGCCAGCCGCTGGTGGCAACCTCCTGGACCTGATCCGATCCCTAGGCCGCTGAGCCTTGCCTGATGGCGCCCACACACTCCCAAAATCTCTTTAAGAGGTGAGTGGTGCAGCTTCGTAGCAGGGGTGCTTTGGACTCCCGGTTGCAGCAAGCCAAACCATAGTCACAGTCTTGATTTAATTCTCACTACTCCTCCTGGCGAGTGACAGCGAGTGATAAAAGCCAAGGGGTGTCCAAGGCCGCCAATTTCACCCCCCCCACCACTGCTGATAGCCGCCCCGTAGGGTGCTGCGCTGGGGTGCGTTCCTCCCATAGGCCTCGAGGAGCAACTTGAGGATGCAGTAGCACTAGGCATCGATCTCGACTCAGCACGGGCGTTCGTTGCTGCCCACACAAGCAGCTGATGCCCGACGAAGGCCACGCTCTACAGCGACTCCCGTCGAGAGCCCCCTTTCCCTGCGAAATATCGTTTCAATCGCCCATGCCAGACCCTGTCCTCCCCTATTTCGACCAGGTTCTGCAGCGACTTGCGGCGGGAGATACCCAACTTGAGCGCTGCTTTGGCAACCATGTGCACTGGGGTTACTGGAAGGATCCCAACCCATCCATACGGTCTGCCCTTCAGGAGTTTCCGCAGGCCGCTGAGGCCCTAACCCGATTGATGCTGGCCCAGGCCCACATCCAGACCGGCCACAAAGTGCTCGATGTCGGTTGCGGGTTTGGTGGAACCATCGCCAGCATCAACGAGCACTGGGATGGCATTGCCCTTACGGGCCTCAATCTGGATGCTCGCCAGATCGAGCGGGCCCGCCAGCATGTGCAACCGCGAGCCTCCAACACGATTAACTGGATCGTGGCTGACGCCTGTGCTCTGCCCCTGACCGCAGAAAGTCTGGATGTGGTGCTCGCTGTGGAGTGCATCTTTCACTTCCCAAGCCGGCAGGCCTTTCTGCGGGAAGCTCAGCGGGTGCTTCGCCCAGGAGGGCGCCTTGTGCTGAGTGATTTTGTGCCCTGTAGTCCCCTGGCGATCCTGCTGCGTGCGCTACAGAGCCTGCACGGTGCTCCCTTCAGCAACGAGACCTACGGACCGATCGATTGCAGCTGGGATCAACGCCGCTATGCAAGCCAATCCAAGCGCCTCGGCCTGGAGCTCAGCAACGATATGGACATCACGGTCCATACCCTGCCCACCTACGCGGTGGTGCGCGAGCTGTTTAGGGCCATGGGTGCTGATTGTGCAGTGCGTGACACAGCCCGAATCGAGCAGCTGAGCCGATGGGGATGGATGGGCTACCGCATTCTAACGTTCAGAAAACCGATTGCAGCTAGTCCGTGAAGCTGCGCCGATGTGAGGTTGGAACATTTTACTGGGCAGTTCTGGGACCTCATATTGTTAAGTCCGAGCAGAAGAAATAGGGTTCGTTTTAGTGTATTAGTCTTGGGGAGTGCTGCTCTAAAGGAAGCTGTGCGCTCTTACATGGCACGATGACTCACAGAAAAGACGGCGCCTCTGCCACCATTCGGGCGGCCATCACCAACTTAGCCGTAGTGATGCAGTACACCCCCTTGTCAGCTGAACAACCTGCTGAGACAGAACCGCTAGACAGGTGATCAGCTCAGCGGATCTGATCCAAGCGGATCAACCACAGCTTGGCATCTGGATCGCTATCTGCTCCCGCCCATGGGTTCTGGAGAGGGCCACACTCCAAGCGACTCAAACAGCAACAAAGTACGCAACTGTGAAGCGAGCATTGCCAAGTGCTGCAAGTGGAGCTAGCCAAGGCTAGGTTCCAAAATTCAATGCTGGTGACAAAAGAACGTGCGATACTCTGCTTTGGTGACTCGAACACATGGGGATACACACCGCTCACCGGCGAGCGGCTGCTTCGGATAGAACGCTGGCCCGGGATCTTGCAACAGGCACTGGGAGCTGACTGCAACGTGATTGAAGAGGGTCTCAATGGGAGAACAACAGCGTTCGATGAGCCTTTCAGAGAGGGACGCAATGCACGCAAAATGCTGCTTGCTGTTTTAGACAGTCATGCGCCACTGGATCTGCTCATCATTATGCTCGGCACCAACGATTTCAAGCACCATCTCAACGTGTCTGCCCATGAATCTGCGAGGGGATTGAGCTCCCTCTTGCAGATTGCCACCAACAGTGGAAGTAACTTTAACAAAAACTTGCCCAAAATTTTAGTTGTTGTGCCACCCAAGTTTGGCAACCTGTCGGAGCTCATGGCCCGTCATTTCGAGGGTTCGGTGGCGCGCTCCGCGGAGCTACCGATGGTTTACAAGGACGCCTGCGCTCAATGGGGCTGCAGCTTTGTTGATTTCAACCCAGTGGTGAGCGTGGGGGAGGATGGCATTCATCTGAATCAGCAGGGCCATCGTCAGCTGGCCATAGCTCTTGAACCAATCGTGAGGAGCTTGATCGGTGATCCCTCCTGAGCCCACGAGCGAAAATGGCATCATTCGAGCCTTCGCGACCGGATGGTGGCCTCTAAAACGGCAGACCATGCCAGTGGAACGAACGCTATGAGTCAGCTACGCCTCGGGCTTGCCGGAGCAGGGCGCTTTGGTCAACTGCACGCCGCTGTGTTGTCAGTGCTACCGAACGTCACCCTGGCAGCCATCGCCGATCCCTGCACAGAGCGATGTCAAAACGTCGCGGATCGCCATCAGGTCGCGCGTCGCTATGACTCGACGCAGGAACTCTTCTGCGATGCCGACCTGGATGCGTTCGTCCTGGTGACGCCCGATGAACAGCATGGCAATCAGGGACTGGCGGCAGTGGCCACGGGGAAACCGGTTTTCATCGAAAAACCGCTGGCCTCGTCCTTCCAGCAGGCAATGGCCCTCAAGACAGCAGCTGCCGCCTCAGGCAGCCTTCTGCAGACGGGGCTGATCCTTCGCTATGAGCTGCAGCATGCTCTCCTCAAGGAGGAACTGGCCGCGGGCCACTTTGGTGACCTGGTTTCGATCCGCGTGAAGCGCAACCTCAGCGCCGCCTGGTTCAGTGCCGTGGCGGACCGGACCCATACGGTGTTTGAAAGCCTGATCCATGACCTCGACCTGCTGCTGTGGTTGAGCGGAAGTTGGGCCACGCGGGTGATGGCGATGGAACGCCGCTTCGGAACCCATCAGTCCCCAGAGGGTTGCTATGCCCTGATTGAGCTGGCCAGCGGTTGTGTTGCCATGGCGGAAACCAGTTGGTTTGTACCGCCCCAGGCCCCTGCCAACGTGATGACCGAAACCTGGGCGGGCACGATCGACTCCGAGTTGGCTATAGTCGGCACCTGGCAAACGGCTCAGCTGAGGCTTCTCGATTCGCCTTTGACCATCTGGGGTCAGGACCAACAGCGTCATCCAGATACCCAGCTTTGGCCCCTTCACCAGGGGCACATCCATGGGGCCTTGGAGCGTGAACTCGCTGACTTCACCAACTCTGCACGTACGGGAATCCCCTCGCGAACCGCGAGTCTGGACCAGGCGATCGAAGGTCTCCGCCTTGCAGAAGCGATCGTTGAGGCAACGCGCACAGGTCAAGTCGTGGCGATGACACGAATGGTTGCAGATCCGCAGAGCTGAGCCCATCGCCGCCAGCCGCTTGTGACGTTCCCGGCCGTCCACTGGCTCAGCCTGTATTGCCGACAACCTCAACTTCGGGTGCTGCGCTCGGGCGATGTCTTGAGCGTGGGCGGCGTCCAGCGCCTGTATCATCTCCATGCCGAAGCCAACACCGTCAGCGAAGAACATGGCGAACTGCGGAGTGGTGGCCAGGGTTGGCAAGGTGATGCGTGTTGATCGGGCTGCACAGCGGTCTGCTCCCCGTTCGGGGCCACGGGGCCCGCGTATCCCGCAATCCGGCGGATTCCAGCAGCTTGAGGGTGGGATAATGGCTAGTAGCGATACCTGCCGAGCCATGTGAAATATGCTGATTACCCCCGCTGAGATTTGGCCCTGGAAGGATGTACAATCACAGGTATATCTAGCGGTTAACATTCGTGGCCAGAAATCTCTCGTTATTTCCGTTTAACAATCGTGCAAATATAGCCACTTCTGGCGTTGGGTGGTATGTCGAGGCGGGGGTTGTCGTTGATGCACTTGCCGGCGATGACAAAATCACAGGTACCGTCACCAGCCTAGATGGTATCGGCGACGGCATCGACAACTTCGGTACTATCAATACCGGCAAAGGTAATGACATCATCACAGGTACGGTCATCCGTGACGACGGTATCGGCGACGGCATAAACAACGTCGGCGCGATCAATACCGGCGAAGGCGATGACATCATCATAGGTACCTCCATCGGCGACGACGGCATCGACAACGTCGGCACTATCAATACCGGCAAAGGTAATGACATCATCATAGGTACAGCCATCCGTGCCGACGGTATCGATGACGGCATAGACAACATCGGCACGATCAATACCGGCGAAGGTGATGACACCATCATGGGTACCTCCATCGGCGACGACGGCATCGACAACGAGGGCATTATCAATACCGGCAAGGGTAATGACACCATCACAGGCTCCTCCTACGAATTCGGCTTAAGCAACGAGGGCACTATCAATACCGGCAAAGGTAATGACACCATCACAGGGAACTCCATCGGCAGTCACGGCATAGACAACGTCGGTACTATTAATACCGGCAAAGGTGATGACACCATCACAGGGACCTCCATCGGCGACGACGGCATCTACAACGTCGGTACTATTAATACCGGCGAGGGGAATGACCTCGTTAATGCTCTTAAAGGTGGATTCGGCGGGAACGGAAATACGTTTCTTGGCGGCAACAATGACACCTTGAAAGGGTTTGGAACTGGTAGTTTTTATGGTGGCACTGGCATTGACAAGATACTTTTCGGTCAAGGTACATACACTGTCTCTGGTACCACCATTGTTTCTGACGGGGTGACGATGAACGTCAATGAGTTTGAAACCATAGGTGGCGCCAATGGCGGCCTCTTTGCCTTCAAGGATGGGACGCTCATTGTTGACTCTGGAGGTGTTGGCACATTTGCTTGATTGCCCAGCGTAATAGCTGTTACTTCAAGCGTTACTGACCTAATGTCTCGCCCAATACAGCAACAACTAGCCATCTAAAGGTGTAGCTCTAGCGTTGTCACCTGATCGCCTGACCATGGTGGGGCTGGCCAAGTGGCATCTAGGTAAGCGCTCAGCCGCTGTGCCGATTACATGGCTGGGCAAGCGCCCGGCTTACCCTCCTTGAGCACAAGCGTTACCCGATGGCCAGGAAACAGCTCTTTGGCAGCCTTCAGGGCTTCGGCCTTATCAGCAGCGAAGACGGGCGTCACCGCTATGCCCTCGGGTAGGTCGGCTACTACGTCTAACAGCAGGCTCAATGTCTTAGTGGTCAGCTGATGGTGCTTTAGCTAGCAGGCTGAGCCATGGCTACCGCTTTGCTGTACGGGTGCGAATATTGAGAGGAGACCAGCTGGTTGGTAAGGGGTGAGCGTTGACGACTCAGAGCTGATCTCTGGCTGGCGTTATCACGCCACGCTCCAGCTCAGGACTCCTTTGACGTATCTTGAGCGGCACGGGGAGTTTTCTCCTGGTCCTCAGGAGCCTCCGATGGTTGGACCGGCCGAGGGGCATCTCCAGGATGGGAAGGGGTTCAATCCCTATGCGATCTGGCTCCCTGTAATCGAATATTCGAATTGGCTCCTCCCTACTTCGACTGTGGCAAAACGTGCCACAGGGTGGTGGCCGGTCCGGATTGACGTGGACCCCAGAAACTGAGCCAGCCCTTATGAGAGCTTCCCTACCGGCCATAATTGGCCAGGAGAAGCCCCATGAAAGTCAAACACCACAGCCCCGAGTAGATCATCCGCAAGTTGCGGACCGCTGAGCAGCTTTTGAACCAGGGCCAGATCGTTGCTGACGTTTGCCGAGCCCTGGAAGTTTCTCCGGCGACTTACCACCGCTGGCAGCATCTGTACGGGGGAATGAAAGCCACAGATGCCAAACGCCACTAGCCGTAAGGCTTCTGCGAAGCAGTAGGAGCTTGAGCTGGAGAACACGCGCCTTAAGCGCCTCCTTGCAGATGCTGAGCTTGATAGAGCCATGCTCTAGCCGCAGGCCCGGCGAAGCCGTAGGAGTTTGTTGCACCGTGAGGCGCACCTTCCGGTGCGACGGGAAACTTCTAAGCCCGGAGCGTCGTCGCAGGGCCGTCGTGGTTCTGGAAGATCGATTCCTGGTTTCCCAGCGGCGTGCATGCCGGTTGACAGGTCAACATCGCAATACCCAGCGGCGCCCTGTGCCGCTGGCAGACATCGAGGAGCAGAAGCTGCGCAGGCGGATCCGGGAGCTGGCCCGGCGCCATGTGCGTTGGGGCAGTCGGCTCGTCTACCGGCGGCTACGACTGGATGGCTGGAGCATCAATCACAAGCGAGTGCAACGGATCTGGCGTGAGGACGGACTCCAAAGGCCCCTGCCTCGCAGGCGCAAGCGCTCTGAATACCCGCATCACGTCTGGGCAATCGACTTCCAGTTCGATCAGACGATGGATGGCCGCACTCTGAAGTTCTTGAACGTGGTGGGTGAATTTAGCCGGGTTTGCCTGGCGATCCGTGTAGGTCGACGTTGCAGGGCTTTTGAAGTGATCGAAACGATCGAGGAGCTAATCAAGCTGTATCCAGCACCTACCCATATGCGCATGGGCAATGGCCCTGAGTTCATTGCCCACGCATTGCAGCAATGGTGCACAGGCAGCGGTTCAGCAACTGCCTACATCCCGCCAGGTTCACCCTGGGAGAATCCATTTGTGTAGTCGTTTAACAGCAGGCTTAGGGATGAATTCTTGTAGACGAAGTCGGCCGGAGACCACATATTGAGCTCTTCTCATCTTTACCAGAGGCAAAATTATTGGCAGAACAGCACCGAATCGAGTACAACATCTATAGACCGTATTCGGCTCTCCAGGGGCGTATGCCCCTGGAAGTCCTTCAGCAATGGAAAGCGGCCTGACTAACCCACCAGCTCTCATAGGAGCTGGAGCAGCAAGGGGGGGCACGTCAGCTCCTAAGGCGGTTAGCTCTACCCAGCCTTTATGCCTGCTTAGGTAGCGACGGGCGGCATCAGCTACTCCACCACCAAAAGGAGGCAATCTTTCATCCGCTTCGAGCCGCTCACGCAGCTGCTAATCAGCCTCCCACTCAGGATGCAGGGCCCGCAGCTTTCGCGGCCTGGTGGATCCCCCTCCACTTCGTTTTACGTAGTCACACCACAGAGAACTCGTTAGCTCAAACCGCAGGTGAAGAACCTCGACGGGACGCAATCCGTAAGCAGCCATCAGCTTCAAGGCATACCGCCACCTCTGACCTGCCGAGTCTTGCGGCAATCCTCCGATCAAGGTGAGAATTTGTTCGTCACTAAGGGGAACACCGTCCACACGGCTGGCAACTTTTCGCCGACATAGCTCTTCAGGATTGGAGGGGAAGTCCAACGGTCGTGAGGCAAAAGGTCTGCTTCAACAGCCCAGCGGCACATTGCAGAGAGGTACTGCAAAACCACTTGTCGCCATCGCGATACTGGGGACCAGGCTTCTCCCGCAAGTATCAGCAGCGACTTGGCATCGACTGCCTTAGCAGCCACTACCTGCAATCTATTGGCCGTTTTGCAGTAATCGACAAGCCAGGTACTGGCCTTAAACTGACCAGTTCTATTAACTTTGTACTTTCCGAAAGCCTCCCAATCGGCAAGTAACTCTTGCCCCGCTGGACCGGTGGCAGATGCGGGTGCGGAAGCCCCCTCTATCAGTTCAAGTGATTGCCGCAGAGTGCGGCCCATTGAGAGTTGCTAAGCGACACGCTCCACAGACTCTTGAATTTGCCGCGCCTGTGCAGGAACCCACTGAACGGGAAGGGCCGCCGATCCCATACTGCGTTGACTTTAGCGGAAATCCAGCTTGGCCTTGTCGCATTGTTCAACCAACCGGTAGCAGGTCCAACTGTGCTGCGCAGCTGAGCCTTTAAGCCCTGTACCCAAATTGGAGAGTCGGATCGACGGGGCATGGCCCAACCCAGCGAGTGACAGACGAGTGACGCTCAGCCCAAACATGCTGCCATCTGCGCCTAACCGCTACAAGTCCCAAATCCGTTGGCACAGCAAGAATCCAGTGCTGGCATGCACTCCCCTACTATACCGAAGTAACGGGGCGTGGCGCAGCTTGGTAGCGCGGGTGCTTTGGGAGCACTAGGTCGCAGGTTCGAATCCTGTCGCCCCGATTGACTTTTTAGGAATTGACCCACGACGGCGTGGGCAAAATGTGGGCAAAGCTCCGTCGCCATCTTCAGGCGCTAAAGCCGGCTCTGCCTGCGATTTCGAGCAGATATGGCGAAAAAGCGCGCGGGAGGCGCACCCCTTCACCCCTCCCCCCTGAGCGCGCAGCAGCTGGTGTCGGGCCTGCGCGCTGCTCGCACAAAGTGGGGCCAATGAACTCAGAACAGCTTCAAGGCCTTGCTGTGCTGGCAATGGCGATGGTGCCGGTGGCTCTGCTGTGGTGGGTCTGGATCCGGATGCTGGATTGATTGCTGCCACTTCGCCCAGCTCACCCCTATCGGCGCCAACCACGCCTGCGAAATGCCAAAAACTCTTGCCGGAGGCGCTCGTGAAGGGGTGTGATGTCGACCATCTGCTCCCGTGCCGGCACATTCACGACAGACCCGGTGCGTTCCGCCTCCTTCCTGAGTTGACGCAAAACCGGAATCAAGATCAGGGCAGTGACGAGACTTGTCATCAACAGCACCGGCAGGACGCTGACTGTCATCGCTACGAACAATGCCGCTGCCAGCACCTGGCCGGCGACTGCCAACCACTTTGGTCTCGCCCTACCCGGCAATTGCTTCATCCTTCAAGCCTAAGGGGGCTCCCCTAACCCTGGAAGGTGTAGCGCATTTTGTGGTTCGCCATCAGTAGATAGCGGCAACTCTCAGCTACATGGTCTGACTTGTTATATGACCAAACGGACATCGTGCTGTGCAGTGGCTTTGTTTATTACCGCTAAAGCGTCTCCACGCTGCTTTGTCTAGAAGAGCTCTGCAAATCAACCTCCAACGACCGCAACAACCAGCGGATCTCGAACCGCTGGTTGTTGCAACAGGGCCGGGTGCTTGGCGCCGCTGCCGCCCCCCCGCAAGCGCAAGGCGCCCCTAGCCCCCAACACTTTTCAGTGGGTTGGTGAGCAGAAGGCATGCCAGCGCGAATAGCCTCCTCTCACAGCTTCCCAATGCAAGACGCCCCGTGCAGAACTGGCAGCTGTGGGCCGTAGCGGCCGCGCTCTCCGCAGCCGTCACCGCTCTATTGGTCAAAGTGGGCGTGCAGGGGGTCGATGCGGGGATGGCCACCCTGTTCCGCACCCTGGCCGTGGCGATTGTGCTGGCTCTGGTGCTGCTGGTAAGCGGCCGGCTCGATTGGCAGGAGCTGCGTCAGCTGCCCGCTCTCAGCCTGGGAGCTCTCGCCCTCTCCGCTCTGGCAACAGGGGTGTCGTGGTTCTGCTACAGCCGAGCCCTGCAGCTGGGGCCCGTCGCTGGGGTGGCGGCGCTAGACAAGCTCAGTGTTGTGCTGATTGCCCTGCTGGCGCTGCTGCTGCTAGGTGAGCAGCTCGATCTCAAGGCCTGGCTCGGGGTTGTGCTGATGGCTATCGGCGCTGCTTTGGTGGCCTGGGTTTAACCATCAGGGCCTGCCACCCCTGCATGGACGGACCATGCCTGAGGCAGAGGAATCAGGTGCCGGAGTTGGCCTGCGGCCTGATTTCCACCCAAGGTTCGCCGCTACGCAATAGCTCCAGAGCCTGCGGAACAGTGGTGGTGAGACTTGCTGCAGCGCCGCATTACTGCTGTTCCCCAGCCGCAGCCAGATCACCTGGGGAGGGGGTCCTTGCTCATCCAGCAGGCGGATGAAGCCCCGGTCTTTGGTCATCACCACCGCATTCGCGGCCCGTGCCCGCCGGAAGATCTCCGGATCGCTGGCATCCCGCAACCCGATCTCCCGCACAGCCACAGCGTCCACACCCCATGGCTGCTCACCGATCCAGCGGGCCAGGGCAGGCGGCAGCTGGGCATCCAGCCACAGCGTCATCCCACCAACACCGGATGGTCGATCTCCCGAGCTGCGTAATCCAGTGCAGCGCTGAGGTCCTCCGGCTCCAAATCCGGATAGTCGGCAAGGATCTGCTCGCTGCTCAACCCCGCGGCATAGAGCTCCAGGACATCCCGCACGCGAATGCGCATACCGCGGATGCAGGGCTTACCGCCGCACTGCTCAGGGTTGTGGGTGATGCGGGATGTCGCCATGTGTTCAGGCTAAGCGGCTTATTTGGTCGCTGATCACTCCACCATCCAACGGTCCAGCCGCACCTGGCAACAGATCCTGTTGTCACTGGGGCAAGGCCCCGGGAGAGTGCCCTTGGGCCTGACCTTGATCGAGGCGCAGAAATATGCCCGCCGCGCTGAACAGCTGGCGGTGCTCAAGACCTTTGCGGAAGGGGAGCTGCTGCGCCGCCTGCCCTTCCGCAACCTTGTTGGTGGCTCATTGAGCTTTCCGGCAGAAACCAAGCTGCCTAGCGTTGGTTTCCGGGCAGTGAATGAGGGCTACCGCCAGAGCTATGGCGTGATCAACTCCGATTCGGAGTTTGTGCACCTCTTTGGCGGTGATCTGGTTGTGGATCGCTCGATCGTTGATCTGCAGGGCCCGGAGGCCCGTGCTGCCCAGACCGAGATGAAGGTGCGCTCCATGCGCCTCACACTTGAGGCGGCAATAATTAACGGCTATGACACCATTGATACACGGGCGTTCAACGGGCTGAGCAAGCGGCTGGCACCTGGAGACGAGCAAACGATCGACAACGGCGGCAGCACGCTCAACCTGCTGGCGCTGGAGGCATTTAGTGACAGCGTGATCGGTTACGGCGGCGACAAGGTGCTGATCGCCAGTAAGGCCGCCCGCCGTCAGATCAGTACCGCCTCCCGTCAGGCCGGCGGGGAGCTGTATGAGGTGATAGACGGCCGCCACTATTTCGAGGGCATCGAGATCCTGCTGGTGGAGGAGGACGCCGAGGGCCATGCGGTGCTCGGTTACGACGAACCGGCTGGCACTACCTCGATCTACTGCTGCGTGCTGGGTGATGCGGCGGTCTGCAGTCTGCAGGGTCCGTTTGAGGGCAGGTATGGCATTGCGGTGCCATCAGCTCTGCTGCTAAACAATTGCACCGCCGAGTTGGTCGACATGTGTGAATAGGTGTTAAGCTGAAATGAGCGAGCGGTTTCCCGCCCCGCATCTACATACTGCTTTCCTACAAAGCCTCTGGCTGCGTAAGGCAAGCCCTTCCCCGAACGTTCTCATGACAACCACTATTCAGCAGCGCCAAGGCGCTTCTGCGTGGAACCAGTTTTGCGACTGGGTCACCTCCACCAACAACCGCCTCTACGTGGGCTGGTTCGGTGTG